>JAPPNN010000024.1 GCA_028873815.1 Gemmatimonadota bacterium
GGCCTACTCAGTAGACCTTGGTGGATTACACTGGAACATGTGTGCCGAGTTCGGCAGGGATCGATCCCCCCAGTCCGTCGGTACTCGCAAGATTGAGTCTTCTGAGGTTGGTGAGCCTCCCGATTTCGGGCGGAATCTCGCCGGTGAGGGGATTGAACGTGAGGCGCAGCTCCTCCAGTTGGGACAGATTGCCGATGGCGGCCGGGATTGAACCGACGAGCGCGTTGGCCGCCAGGTCCAGTTCCCGCAGCCGGGACAAATTGCCCAGTTCTACAGGAATGCGCCCCGAAAGATTGTTGGATACCAACCGCAGCTCCACGACCCTCCCTGCGCCGTCCACCCCGACGCCGTGCCAGTCACCGAGTGCCGCGTCCGTCAACCAGCCGGTGCTGCGATTCCAGTTCGGTCCGCCGAGGGCTCGGTACAGCGATTCCAGAACCGCGCGATCGTCGCGCGCCTCGCACTCCAGACCGCTGCCCTCGTGAGACGACACCGTATTCAGCCATTCCTGAAACCCCCCGTCGACCGGCGCACACAGGCTGGTGTTGGCGTAGTGGAGTGCCCTCAGGGTGACCTGGGTGAGCGACAGCGGCAGAGGACCGGAGAGCGTGTTACCACCGATCCGGAGCGTGGTCAGGCGGGAAAGATCGCCAAGCGTTGACGGAAGCGTGCCTGACAACCCGTTGCGGCGCAGATCGAGTTCCTGGACGTAACCAAGAGAGTCCGTGACGACTCCGTACCACCCATCGAGCGGCTGGCCGGCCAGCCAACCGTCGGATCTGGTCCAGCCGGTGCCACCGGCAGACTCGTGGAGCCGCTCGAGCACCGCAGCATCGCCTGCGTTACAGTAGCCTCCCTTCGTGTCGTCGATACGGCCCAGCCACGACACGAAACGCGTCGTCCCCGGCGCGCAGAGACCCAGATTGTCTTCAAAGTAGAACCGTCTCAAATCGAGCCGCAGCAGACTGGCGGGGACCGGGCCCAGCAGGAGGTTGCGGTGGAGTCCGAGATACCTCAGGCCGGTCAGGTTGCCAAGCTCGGGCGGAAGCTCGCCGCTGAGGGTATTCAACTGCAGGCTCAGTGATTCCAGCTGTGTGAGCTGCCCGAGGTCTCGCGGGATCGCGCCCGTCAGGTGATTGTTTTCGAGTGCCAGGTATCGCAGGCTCGATACATTGCTGATCTCCGGCGGAATGGGACCGACCAACCCATTGTGGGCGAGCGACAGGTATCGTAGTTGACGTAGTTGCCCCAGCTCGGGCGGAATTGGTCCGGTCAACCCTCTGTCGTCAGTCACCAATTCAAGGTGCTGCAGGTGCGACAAACCACCGAGTTCCAGCGGCACAACACCGTGCAGTCCGTTGAACCCCAGGTCCAGACGCTGCACCCGTCCACCGGCATCGGTCGTGACGCCGTACCATTGGTTGAGAGGCGTTTCGGTGAGCCAGTTCGTGTTGTTGTTCCAGTTCGGTCCGTCGGTGGCTTCGTACAGCCGCACCAGGATCTCGCGATCAGTGAGCTGACCACATTCCGCGCCAGTGCCGGCGTGGGACGCGATTCCGGAGAGCCAGTCCCGGAACCTTTCGTAGGGCGGGACGCACAACCCGGTGTCGGCGTAGCGAAACTCTGTGAGCGACAGGTCCAGAAGCGACCGCGGCAGCGGGCCGGAAAGCGTGTTGTCGCTGATCCTGAGCGAGGTGAGCCCGGTAGCGCCGGCGAGTTCCGGCGGGAGCGGGCCGGTCAGTGTGTTGTGATCGACGTGAAGGTACTGCAGCCGATCGAGGTCGCCGACCTCGGGTGGGATCCGGCCCGTGAGATTGTTGCGTGAGAGCGCCAGCCCGATCACGCGGCCTGACGCATCGGCTTCGACGCCGTGCCATTCGCCGACCGGGGCGCTGCCAAGCCAGTTGGTGGCGTTCGTCCAGTCTGCCCCCAACGTCGTCTCGTAAAGCGTTTCCAGAGTGCGCCGATCCGGGGAATCGGACGAAGTGGCTACAGTGATCTCGGCGGTTGCTGAAGCGCTGCCGGCAGAGGCCGTGATCGTTGCCGTGCCGTTGCCGACGGCGGTGACCAACCCCGAGCCGTCCACGGTTGCCACGGACGCGTCGCTCGACGACCAGGAGAATTGCGCGTCGGTCAGCTCGTACCCGTTCGCGTCGAACGCCCTGGCCGCCAGCCTGACCGTGTCTCCCAGAACCGCAAGCGTCGCTTCGTCCGGTTCTACCACCACCGAGTCGGCCGTCTGCATCACCGTCACGACCGCCATCCCCGACGCGCTTCCGGCCGCAGCCGTGATCGTTGCCGTGCCGTTGCCGACGGCTGTCACCAGACCCGAGGCGTCTATTGTTGCCACCGCCGCGTCGCTGGACGCCCAAGTCACCGTGGCCCCAGCCATTGCCTGACCGTTCTGGTCGCGCACGCTGGCCGTCAGCTGAACGGTCTCGCCCAATGCGGTCAGCTGCGACGTGGCCGGGCTCACGGTCACGGTCGTGGGCCGGGGAGGATCGGGCGGCGGTCGGGGCGGTGGCGCCGTGGCACCGTCGCCGCAACTGGCGGCCCAGGCGAGGACCGCGAGTACCGCGAAGAGGGGGATGGAAACCCGACCCCGCCTCATCACGACATACCCGTTCCCATGTGCCCAACCTGTCGCGCGAGAGCGTCAAACGCAACAAGAAGGGGACAGAAACGCTTACTACCGGCCCGGATCGCCCCCCCGATCCAGCGGGATCATGACCACCGACTGCACGTCGAATTCGTCCCGGTAGCGCCCGAGCACGTAATCGGTGCCGATCTCGAAGACGTGGAGGCCGGGCGGCGTGGCGACCTCGCCCAGCCACACGCCCTGCTCATCGAACACGTACCAGGAAGGCTCCACCTCCCAGGGGGCTCGGTAGCGCTCGGCCCAGAGATTCCGGTCCGCGTCGAGAATGAGGCGCCGGTACACGGGGATTCGCGCAGGGAACGGGACCTCGCGCAGGTAGCGGTTCCAGGCCGTGGGCTCGACATAGCGGGGTGCGGCGGAACTGGCCTCGCGGAACCGCCTCCTGTCCTGATCGGACACCGGACGCTCCGGAGCCGCCCAGCGGACCAAGCGGGACAGCGTGCCGTCGTGATTCCATCTTCCGATGCCCGGCTCGATTCCCCTTCCGGCGTAGATGTGGTCCTCGCCGCTCGCGTACGCGGGGATTCCGACGGAAAACGGCAAATACATGCCTGGAGACAGACCCTGAATGCCGTGTTCCCATCTGGAGGACCCGCGCAGGCCGGAGATCGCGTTCATGAACCGGCCGCCGGGGGAATACCGGCTGAGCGTCCAGACGCCGCCTTCGATTACGTCGCCCGTGCCCAGGCGCACACCGCCGGACGATGTATTCAACACGAGGATCGCTCCATCGGCGAACTGGGTGTGGGCGGTCGCAGACCCCATGCCCGGCGCCACCTCCACCGGAATGGTCTCCAGCACGTTCCCATCGCGGTCGAACACAGAGATCCGGCTAAGCAGGTTGTCGGAAGCCCGAATGGTGTCGCCGCTCGCCCACACGTACTGCAGGATTTGGAACTCGCCGGGACCCTCGCCCCGGCCTCCGAAACTCCGGACGAACACGCCGGCGGCGTCGAAAAGGCTGATCTGGCTGGCGAGCCGGTCGACCGCGACGATCGTCCCGTCGTCCATGCGAAACGCTTGCGAGACGCCCTGGAACATGTAGTTGAGGTCGCCGGACTCATCGCCGATGGTCAGGGCGGGTTCGCTGGCGAGGCGCCAGCCGGTGCCGGGGGGCCAGGCCGGGCTGGTGGTCTCGACGATGAGGACACCAGCGCTGTCGGTGACGGTGGAGGGCGGCTGGGGGGAGAGGGCGTGGGGGGTGGTGGACAGGGTGAGGATGGCGGCGAAGGCCAGGGTCAAAGCGGCCGTGCGGCCTCGGAGGGAGGGGCGACTTTGTGACATGGTTGGGCCTCCAGGTGCCTCAGTTGCCCCCTTCGACATTCAGATCGTGAATGACCTCCCCGCCCCGCCAAAACGTCAGACCGAGAAACGGCTCGTCGTGGTATGGCATGGAGCCCTCAGGTCCCTTGCCTAGAAACATGAAGTCTCCGCCTTCGTTCAGGTAGACACCGACCATCCCCTCGTCGTACGCGATAAGGGAAACAGCCTCGCCATGACTCGAATCGAGGCCCAAAGCGACGTAATCGCTGTCCTCGCGGCTGAGCACGCCAAAGCCCCCCCGTTCGAATCCGATGCGATCATGGACCACCAGACCCGTGGACGGCGCGATGCGCTTGCCTACGTGCGGATCGGGAGTCTCTTCACCGAGAATGAGCCGGTCAAAACCGTTCTCGTTGAGAATGACCAGTCCGTTGGTCCCATGTTCGTATTCCTGGTAGGCGTCCATATAGGCGTCTATGTCCGGGTGCTGAGGTCCCCACAACTCACGCAGTCGAGCTGGATCGGTGCGAACACGGTTGGCTGCCTCGGGTATCGGCGCGCCGAGGAGGATCCGTTCGCGCCCGGCTTCGTCCTCGATGATCAGCCCGCGGGTGCGCAGCACACCGTCCGTGGTCGGGCCGCTCCTGAAAAACAGGACGACCAGCGCAACGGTCATCAGGACGGCATATGCCTGGAGCCAACGGACCGCGCGTGTCAGTCGTTCGGGATTCGTACTCACCAGATCCTCCTTCGGCAGGTGTAGTTTTCCCATGGGGATCGATGCGGACAACTCGTAGGACAACGTTGGTGACGGAATAGTTGCACGGAGTGGGCCTGGGCCGCTACACTGTGTAACACAGAAACTGTGAGACTGTATTCGTGCGAAACATCACCGTAGCCGTTGACGAGGAGACCCATCGCCGCGCCCGCGTCCGGGCGGCGGAACTGGATACGTCGGTGTCGGCGCTGGTGCGGGAGTTCCTGCGGCGTCTCGCGCCCCGCGGCCGCCGGAGCGAGAGACTGAAGTCTCAACCCCTCGAATCCGCGCTCGAGCGCAGGCGCAGGCTGTTTGACGAGGTCTTCGCGGACTTTGACGCGCGTGGGGTTGGGCTGCGCATGGCCGACAATCTCCCGCGCGAGGCCGTCCACGACCGTTCCGCGACCGGTCCCGCGGCAGATCCGGCCAGTCGTCCCCAACACGACGGCTGATCAACCAGGGTGCGCTTCGTCGACACGAACGTGCTGCTCTATGCGGCGAGCGTTCTCCCTGAAGAAGAGGCCAGGCGTATTCGAGCGCGGGAGCTCCTGAGCGAGCCGAATCTTGCCGTATCGGTGCAGGTTCTCCAGGAGTTCTACCACCAGGCGACCCGCGCCACCCGACCCGGTCGACTCTCCGACAACGACGCCATGCGCTTCCTCGAGCCGGTGTTGGAGATGCGAGTCCAGAACGTGACGCTCGGCGTGTTCCGGGATGCGGTTTCGATACGGCGGCGCTTCGGCCTTTCCTATTGGGATGCGGCCATTCTCGCTGCCGCCCGGGCGCTCGGCTGCGACGCCGTCTACTCCGAGGACATGAGCTCCGAGCAGGAATACGGCGGGATTCGAGTCGTCAACCCTTTCTGAACGCCCACTCCGCTCGGAACCCGCCCGCCGTCCCCTCGGTGACTCGCCGGTTAAGGGAAAACACCCCCACGGCTTGAGGGTTTTCCCTCATGAAATGCAGGGTTTTCCCGCTAATGAGCCCGAAATGCGTTGCCGAGAATTGGTGTATGCCGGATCGGACGCCCCGGTCCGGCCGACTGAGACGGGCCGCGCGATGACGATTCGGCCCGGAAACAAGGAGGCACACCATGTCCGCACGCACCGTTCCCGCAATCGTTCTCACGCTCGCTCTGGTGGCGGCCTGCGCCGAGGACCCGGCCGCACCAGCTTACCAGCCCCCGGACGAGCCCGCTCAGGCACTCACGCAGGACGAGGCCGTGGCACTGTTCCGCGGAATCACCCGGCTGTCGCTCAACGACGAAGCCAACCCCATCCACCCCGGCAGCGTCATGGTCCAGTGTCCGCAGGGGGGAGAGGTCGAAGTGATCGAGACTATCGATGAGTTTCAGGCGGAAGGCGATGCGGAGGGGGCGGACGTAAGCCTCACGATCGTGCCGATCGCGTGCCGGATGAGCAATCAGGGCTACGCGTTCCTGGTGGACGGTGATCCGAGCCTCCGCTCCGACCTGCACTTGGAGACCGGCACGCCAGGATTCGGGGAGGTCGTCAGGATCCAGGGCTCGATCACCGGTGGCCTGGGCTGGCAACTGAACCTGCGTTCAGGAAGCTGTCAGATCGACGGCCTGGTAGAGGCGACGGCGAGTGTGGTTCCCGACCGCGACAACTCGGCAACGGGCTATTTCCACGGGTCGGTGTGCGGCCACGAGGTGAAGATCGACATGTCGCAGTCGCTGATGCCGCTGAACTTCCCGATCTGACCCGCGGATCCGGGTAATTCCGGTTGGGGAAGGAGGTCGCCATGTTCCGGGGTATCCGTGGTCTCGCGCTTGCGCTGGTGGCGGTTGCCGGTTGTACTGACCTCATCGATACCACGCCGCCGCTTTGTGGTTCGCCGCAGCCGATCTGGGCGATCAGCCAGCATTCGATGACCTACCTCTCGTGCTTCGATCACCCGTACGCCTGGGACGACGCCGGTGTCCGCCATCGCGGGCATAGCTCTGATACGACGGTCGTTACCGTGACCAACAAGATCCCGGATCCCGGATCAGCGCCGTACGAAGACAACATACTCGTCCTCACTGGTCACAAACCGGGCACTGCCGTGATCACCATCGAAGCGATCGCTTCCGGTGGGGTACAGCGGCACGTCCATCCGATTACGGTGCGGCTGGCTTTGGAGACGGAAATCACCCGATGCGATGCCGAGCCAATCCCCGGGGTCGAGGGAGCGACGCAGTTGGCGATGGATGCGTGGGGGAAATCGAATGCCAATCTGAAGAACCTCAACGTGACGGGCGTGGCTGGCCGAGACACGGTGATGCACGTCTTCACGGAGCTCATGGCGGCCTTTACCCGCGCTGAATGGTCCGTCAAGGCGGCAGGCGGGCCGATGCCGCAGGAACCCGTGCAGTGCGCTCTGACCATTGAGTTCGAGACGCACGGTCATGGGGTACCGCAGACTGAGGGGAATTAGCAATCCGTGAAATCGCCCCATAGCTTGACCCGGCTGATTCGCCCTTCCCGGCTCACTTTGGACAACCCATGCGCAGTATTTCAATCCCGGTAATCGCTTGCGCCGCGATGCTCCTCGCCGCCAGCCCAGCCCTCGCCTCGCCGGCCAGCCCGCTCGCATTCCAGACTGTGGTCGAGAGTGACGGCCCTCGCGATCCCGACCTGATCCTGGCCGACGAACCGCTTGTGCGGATCGGCGTCATCGACGGCGACCTCGAGTACATCTTCGGCAACGTGACCGGCGCGGTCCGCCTGGACGACGGGAGCGTCGTTGTTGTGGACGAGCAGAGTTACAACGTCCGCAGGTACGACTCGAGCGGCCGGCACATGTGGACCAGCGGACGGCACGGTGAGGGGCCCGGCGAGTACGGGGGACTCCGGCTGCTGCGGGGCTGTCCGGGGGCGGCGATCACGGTGTTCGACTGGCACCTGGACCGGATCACCCAACTGGATCAGGACGGGGAAGTGACGGACACGCGGCCGCTCATCTCGGAAGGAGTGAGCCCCTACAGCCTACCCGCATGTACGCCTGACGGGGATCTGGTTTTCACCCCGTGGCCGGACTTCGACCGGACGGTGGCCCCGGGTGAGCATCACCGCTGGCAAATGGAGTTGCGTTTGGCGCGGGACGGGGGCCACGTCGGCCTGCGTTCCGGGATCGCCGGGGCGGAGCGCACCCGGTCTCGCGGCGGCGAGGCTCCCAGAACGTGGGGACGGACCATGGTGTTCGCGGTCGCGCCGACCGGTGTCTGGTATGGGTCGGGCGACGACTATGAACTCGAGCATGTGGACTGGACCGGCCGCGTGACCGGCATCGCGCGCTGGGCCGGGCCGGACTTGACGGTCACGCGCGAGCACCTGGACAGATACCTGGACTCTCGGCTGGCCCGCTACGAAGATCCCGCAGACCGGCGGCGCTTCGAAAGGCGGTGGCCCGACATCAGGGACGCGTTGCCGGAGCAGTTTCCGGCGTACGAAGCTCTGGTGACCCTGCCGGACGGCAGCATGTGGGTGACGACCTACGGCTCGCGGTCACCGGAGCAGGAACTGCACCTGCTTGACGCGGATGGCGTGTGGATTCGCCGCGCCACGATGCCTGCCGGTTCGACCGTCCTCGACGCGGGTCCGGACTGGGTGGTCCTCGGCCAGCGCGGTGAGCTGGATGTGCCGATGGTGGCGGTCCATCGGTTGGTGGAACGCGGGGGGGAGTGAGAGGGCCCTGATCGCGGGTCTCGTAGGCACCGTGCACCTCCGTTCCCTTGATGAGTAGGTACTTCCCAGGGTATTTCTGACGAAGTTCCTCCTGGTTTTCCTTCAGGTATTCACGCTCCACAGCCAGTTGGTCTGCCATCCGGCCACTCCTTTCCGTCAAAATCGACTACCAAGCCTGCGGTTGGCATGGCGCGCGTAAACGTAGCAGACGGCTATCAGGGTTTCCATCATCGTCCCCCCTCCGCTTGTCCCCCCCTCCGCCCTCCCCATAGCTTGACCCCCGCCGATTCGCCGTCCCCACCCACAGGATTCCCTCCCGTGAACCGCTCTTCAGTCAAGCCGCTTGCCCTCGCCGCGACCCTTCTGGCCATTGCGCCGCCCGGCGATGATCAAACGATGATCGCCCGCCAGGCGTCGCCGGAGCCCGCCGCCCACGCCCTGGCCGGCCTCTTGGCCCTCGCCGGCCCGGCCCCCCTCGCCGCCCAACAGGTCACCCTCGACTCCGCCTTCCTCGCCGGCTACTCGTGGCGCAACCTCGGGCCCGACCGCGGCGGCCGCTCCATCGCCACCTCCGGCGTCGTCGGCCGCCCGAACGAAGCCTACTTCGGCGCCACCGGCGGCGGGCTCTGGAAAACCACCAACGGCGGCAACGACTGGTTCCCCGTCACCGACTTCCAGATCAGCTCGGCGTCGATCGGCGCGGTCGCGGTGGCCGAGACCGACCCCGACCTCGTCTTCATCGGCACCGGCGAGACCTGCATCCGCGGCAACATCCTGCCCGGCGACGGGGTCTACCGGAGCCGCGACGCGGGCGCGACCTGGGAGCACGTCGGCTTCTCCGAGTCCCACGGCATCTCCACGATCCGCGTCCATCCGACCGATCCGGCCATAGTCTACGTCGCGTCGTTCGGGAAATACGGGGTCCCCAGCGAGGAGCGCGGCGTCTTCAAGTCCACCGACGGGGGCGACACCTGGACCAAAATCCTCTTCCGCGACGAGCGCACCGGCGCGATCGACATCGCGATCGACCGCAACAACCCGGACATCCTCTACGCGGCGCTGTGGGAGGCCTTCCGCAAGGAGTACACGATGTCCTCCGGCGGGCCGGGCAGCGGCATGTTCAAATCGGTCGACGGCGGGGACACGTGGACCGAGATCACCCGCAACCCCGGCATGCCGGCCGAAGGCGTCGTCGGCAAGATCGGCCTGGCGGTGTCCACCGCGAACTCCAACCGCGTCTACGCCCTCTTCGAGCACGACGACGGCGGGCTCTTCCGAAGCGACGACGGGGGCGACACCTGGGAGCTGATCAACGACGAGCGGCGGATCCGGCAGCGCGCGTTCTACTACACGCACGTGTACGCCGACCATCACGACGAGGACGTCGTCTACGTGCAGAACACGTCGTTCTTCCGCTCGACCGACGGCGGCGCGACGTACGAAGTCATCAACAACGGCACGCACGGCGACTTCCACGACTTCTGGATCGACCCCGACGACCCCGCGCACGTCGTGGTCGCCAACGACGGCGGCGGCGCGGTCAGCTTCACCACCGGCAGCGAGTGGACCGACCAGGAGTTTTCCACCGCGCAGTTCTACCACGGCGTCACGACCGCGCACATCCCGTGGCACATCTGCGGCTCGCAGCAGGACAACAGCACGCTCTGCCTGCCGTCCGACTGGAATGCGCAGCGCTTCGAGCAGGCCTGGGCCGCCTCCGCCACGGACAACGGGGACACCAACGACGGCGCCGACCCCGCCGACGCGGCCGACCGCGACCCCTCTGACGCCCACTACCACGCCGGCGTCCCCACCCGCGCCCGCGCCCCCGCAATCACCGCAGGCTCCATGGACGTCCACTACCGGGCCGGCGGCGGCGAGCCCGGCTACATCGCGCCCGATCCGAAGGACCTCGACGTCTTCTTCTCGGGCACCAACAACGGCCGCTACCTCGACAGGTTCAACCGCCGCCTGGGCACCTCGCGCGAGGTCAATCCCTACCCCTGGTTCTACTCCGGCGAGCCCGCCATCGACATGGTCGAGCGCTGGCAATGGACCTTTCCGATCATTTTCTCGCCCGTCGATCCGAATATCCTTTACGCCTCGTCCAACCGGCTCTGGCGCACCACCGACGGCGGCACCAACTGGGAGGCGCTGAGCCCCGACCTCACCCGCGCCGACCCCATGACGCTCGGCCACTCCGGCGGCCCCATCACCGGCGACATGAACGGCCCCGAGGTCTACGCGACCATCTTCTCGGTCGGGCCCGGCAAGCGCGACACCGACATCATCTGGACCGGATCGGACGACGGACTCGTGCACGTCACCACCGACGGCGGCGCCAACTGGACCAACGTGACGCCCCCCGACATGCCCGACTTCGGCCGCGTCAGCCTGATCGACGCCTCGTCCTTCAACGATGCCAAAGCCTACGTGTCGGCCCGCCGCGCCCTGCTCGACGACTTCCGCCCGCACATCTGGAAAACGCAGGACTTCGGCCAGAGCTGGACCCGGATCACGAACGGCATGCGCGACGACGCCTACGTCAACTCGATCCGCGAGGACCCCGCCCGCGAGGGGCTTCTCTACGCCGGAACCAACCATGGCGTCTACATCTCGTTCGACGACGGCGCCTCGTGGCAGGAGCTCAACCCCGGCCTTCCCGACATCCCCATCACCGACGTCATCCCCGAGCACGACGAACTGGCCATGGCCAGCCACGGCCGCGGCTTCTGGTCGCTCGACAACATCGCCCCGCTGCGCCAGCTCGACGCGACCACGACCCTCCGCGACCTGGTCCTGTTCACCCCGGCCCCGGCGTACCGGTCCGCGAATGGCGTGGTCCTGTCCTGGTGGGTGGGGGATGGGGGCGGGAGCGCGGCCGATGCCAGGCTGGAAATCATCGACGCGGACGGCGAGGTGGTGCGCACCTTCGAGCCTGCGGCAGAGGGCGAGGAGCGCGACCGGTGGGCCGGGCCGGCGCTCCCCACCGGGTCCGGACTGCAACGGGTGCGGTGGGATCTGCGCACCGACCCCGCCGTGACGTTCCCCGGCATGATCCTGTGGGGCGTGCGCACGATGGCGCCCGCGGTGCCGCCGGGGGTGTACACTGTGCGACTGACGATCGGCGACCACGTGAGCCGGTCCCAGGTGGTGGTGCTGCCGCATCCCTGGATCACCGACGTGACGGTCGAGGACCTGCAGGCCCAGTACGAGTTCGGGGTCCGGATCCGCGACCAGGTGGATGCGGCGAACTCGGCGGTGATCGCGATCCGCGACGTGAAGGCGCAGCTGGACGAGCGCCTGGCCGCAGCGGACGATGATGAAACGCTGATCGCGGCGGCGGAGCGCCTGCGGACGGCCGCGTCGGCCGTGGAGGGCGAGATCTACCAGGTGCGGAACCGGTCTAACCAGGACCCGCTGAATTTTCCGATCAAGGTGAATAACCGGCTGGCGAATCTGCTGTCGATGTCGGAGCGGGGGGATGGGCGGCCGGGGAGCGGGATGTACGCGGTGTTTGAGATCATGGTGGAGAGGTTGGGGGGGTTGATTGCGAGGATGGAGGGGGTTTGGGGGGCGGAGTTGGTGGAATTGAATGCCGAGCTGAGGAGGGTGGGGTTGGAGGAGATCTCGCTGGGTGGGGTGCCGGTGAGTGCGGGGGAGGGGGGATCTGGCGATGCGTGAGGTGAGTGCCGTGCTGAGGGAGTTGGGGGAAGTGAATGAGGTGCTGCGCGATCTCGGAATGGAGGAGATCGTGGCGGATGAGGTGGTGGTGAGGGTGGTGTCGTGAGGGGGGCTGTTGGCGATTGGGTTGGGGACCCATATGCGACGCTAGAGTGGAGTACCGGACCCGGGGTTTACAGATTCTTGCCTACATCAACGTACTCTGCAGCAGGGATTATATACTTGGCTAGACATACCCCGCCACTTCCGCGACCATTTGGACGGTGTGACAGCCCGGGAAAACGTGGTGAAAGCGTGGAGATCTGTGGGACAATGTGGTATTATGTGGGGTCTACCTCGTAGTACACAACGACCTGACACTCACCCCACCACGAGGTTGGCGAGATGACGCGCACCGAGAAGCGACCCCCTCCCAGTGGTGCGGTCTCGACGAAGCGCCCACCACTCCACACTGCCACCCCTGAAGCCTTGGCCAAGGCGCTGCTCCGGCCCATCCAGCCCCCTGATCCGTCGTTGCGGAAGTCCGTGCAGCGAGAGGATTAGGCGGTGGCAACCGCCACACTTCAGGAGGCTGTCGATGTCCTCTACCGTATCGCCGTGACGGAGGGCAAGTATACTTCGCCCAAGCGGCTTGATGGACTGGCCAGCCTCTGCATTTCTGAACTCGGAAGGCGCGGACTTCGCGGAGCGGTTGCTGACGTAGACATGCCGGGAGGCGGGCGGCAGAAGAATTGGGATGTAGCTTGGGAGTTGGGCGACAAGTTCCGGCTGGGCATCTCCCTCAAATCGCTCCTGCGGAATATCCCGGGAACCGTTCCGAACCGAGTCGACGACATGATCGGCGAGGTTACGAACGCGCAGATGTACTCGCCCGAGATCGTTACGGGGTACATCATGATATTCGATTCATCCCAGGACGCGCACAGCAAGAAGCATGGCGGCTCGTGGGAAGAACTGCTGAGGCGTCGTCTCGGTCGGGTCACGGACCGCCGAGCTCCTTCTTGGGGCATGGGAATGATCGAGGCCCTACTCGTCGTCTCGGTTGATTTTTCGAGCGGACCCAGAATTGTGACTGGCGAGGATGAGGTTGCTCCATTCTTCGACCGACTCGTCGCCGATGTTTGTGAACGCAATCCGGCACTGAAGGGGTTGGGCGTATGACCCCGGCTACGTTGGAGCGAATCGTGCGGGAGCATCTGCCGGACCTGACGCTCTCGGACGCTTCTCTGAAGACTGCCCTCCCCAGTATGGCAAGAAGCACGGAAGAGTCGTCAAAGGTGGCAGCGGCAGTCCATGACGTGGTGTCCGAACACAAGGTCCTGCAAGGTGACGCCCGCGACCTTTCCTTGCTTCCGAACCAGTCGGTTCATCTCATCGTGACCTCTCCGCCGTACTGGACACTAAAGCGGTACAACGACACCGCGGACCAATTGGGGGCGATCGGGGACTATGACCAGTTCGTCTCTGAACTCGCCCGGTGCTGGAAAGAGTGCCACCGCATCTTGGTTCCCGGTGGGCGGCTCGTCATTGTAGTCGGCGACGTATGCCTGTCGAGGCGTCGTTACGGCCGGCATGTCGTCATGCCGCTACACGCGAGCATCCAGGAATCATGCCGCCAGCTAGGGTTCGACAATCTGGCCCCCATCATCTGGCACAAGATCGCAAACGCCACATATGAAGCCGGTGGGGGCGGCTTCTTCGGAAAGCCCTACGAACCGAACGCGATAATCAAGAACGACATCGAGTTCATCCTGATGCAGCGAAAGCCTGGAGGTTATCGTCGCCCATCGGCGGCAGCACGAACGCTGAGCCTAATTTCCGCTGAGGATCACCGGAAATGGTTCCGGCAGGTTTGGACGATTCCAGGCGCGTCCACCCGCAGTCACCCGGCGCCCTATCCTTTGGAACTCGCGCTCCGCCTGATTCAGATGTTCTCGTTCGTGGGCGACACGGTACTTGATCCGTTCCTCGGGACCGGAACTACCACGATAGCTGCAATGCGGACCGGCAGAAGTAGCGTGGGCGTGGAGATCGACCCCGAGTATGTGCAGTTGGCTCGTCGCCGCATTGCGGACCGGCAACTGCATTTGGGGGTACCCCGGCGATGACTCTCACTGCGAATGAGCGCCGGGGCGTTCCGGCCGTACCGCCGGTTCTGATTGGGGTCGCGCCGTGACCCCGTCCTGCAACGCTGATGACTCTGTGATCGTCATGAGTATATACAGAGGTCGCGGGGGTTTGACGAGATGACTCACCCCGCTTACGATGGGTTCCCCCCGAACGGAGACGAACGATGAACACAGCCAAAGCAGAACCCACGGCGGTGGACACCGGCGTGCCCGCTCAGGTGGTGGCAGAGCATATTCGGTGGCTGAGAACGGAAGAGGGAGAACCGACCACTCCTCTCCACCTCGTGAAGCTGGTTTACATCGCTCATGGATGGACGCTGGGGCTCTACGGGGAACCGCTGATTCGGGAAGCCGTCGAAGCGTGGAAATATGGCCCAGTGATTCCCGCAGTCTACCATCGATATAAGCCATTTGGAGGGTTTCACATAAACCTCCCCACCAAATCTCGAAAAGGAGACATGAGCGAGGACCACCAGGAACTGGTAGACCTCGTGGAACAGGGGTATCGCCGTTTCACCGCCGTCCAGCTTTCTGCCATGACTCACCAGGAGGGCAGCCCTTGGGATATCACGGTCAAGAAACACGGTCTTACCAACGCTGTGATCCCCACTTCTCTCATTAGGGAACACTACTCCTCGATGTTGCCTTCCAGTAAGTAAGTGGCCAACAAAGCGGAGTTGATCCGAGCCCTCAAGGCGCAAGTAGAGGCGCTAGAAGAGGAGTTGGAAACCGACCGAGCGGAGGAGGAAGAGCAGGGGTTCTCGGGTGAGGCTCTGAAATTGTACCGAGAGCACGGGGAATTGACCGGTAATGTGAAAGAACTGAAGGAAAGGCTTGGTGATTTACCAACCAAGTCGTGGGTTTGGCGGTTGCTTCTAGCGGTCGCTGTCGTCGGGATTCTAGCTTTGGGGGCCGCAGCCAACTGGCTCAGAGTGATTCTAGATCTGGTGGGAGGTGCCCCTACCCCGCCACCCGGGACCGGCCTGTAGGCCGGATCAGGTAACGCGGCTTCGTTTCTGGAACGGGTAGAGGGTGCGGGCGGTCTCCAGCAGGTCGCAGCCATCCAGACAGCGCACGTCCAGCGGCTTCGTGTGGGCCGTTTTGGTCGAGCCGCTGAGGTAGCCGTCAGGGCCGCGTAGGATACGCAGACGGCCCTCGCCGCGACAGCACGGGCATGGTCCCCGCCACTCGTAACGGCCCACCTTGGCCATCGTCCAGCCGCCGCGCGCCCGCGCCTTCAGCCAGACTTCGGCGGGTTCGTGCTCGGCCCAACCCGAAGGGGGTTCCCGCACCCTCACTGCTCGTCGTCGGGCAGGAACGGGGGCACGTCGGACAGATCGAGTTTCGGAAGTGCGGCCTCGCGGTCCCGTTTGGCTTGATTCGCGGCCCGGGTCAACACGATGAGGCCCACAATGCCGACAACGACCGCGCCGAGTTGAAGCAGACCCGAGATGACGTTCATGATGCCACCGCCGACCGTCCCCCAGTAGGCTGGATCAGGTCCCGGTACATCAGCCGCCGTCCGACCAGTCCGCAGACCAGATCGGTCATTTGGTCGATGGTGTCCCGGTCCCGAACGTTGTGCCGTCCGGCGAACTCGTCCACATACCGCTGTAGGTGCTTCGCGCTCATCCGGTGGAAGACTCCGTGGTATCCCCGCTTGAGTAGCGACCAGAATGATTCGACGCCTTGGGTGTGGGCCTGGCCGTTCACGTACTCGCCCACCGAGTGCTTGACCGTCTGGTGGTTCGGTAGGCCCCGATAGGCCCGGTGCTCGTCCGTGTAGGCCGTCGCGCCGTCCTCCCGGTGTGACTCGACGAAGCCCTGTAGGGTGTCCCGGTCGGTCCGGTCCACGACCCGTGCGGTGATCCGGTTGGTCTCTCGGTCCTTAGCCCCGACAACCGCCATCTTGCCGCCAGTACCGCCCCGGATACCCAACCGCTTGCTCTTGGGCTTGTTCTTCTCCAGCCCGCCGATGTACGTCTCGTCCACCTCGACCGGCCCGCCGAACGTTTCCGGCCCTTCCGCGGCCCACGCTTCCCGGAGCCGGTGGAGCATGAACCAGGCCGTTTTCTGCGTCACGCCAATGTCCCGGTGGAGCTTCATGGACGACACGCCCTTGAGGTTCGTCGCCACAATGTAGACCGCGAAGGCCCACTTCCGAAGGGGAACCTTGGACCGCTCCAGCGCCGTACCCGTCCGCACCGAGAAGTACGACCGGCAGTCGGTGCACCAGTAGGGCATCGGCCTGGCGTTCGGAACCTCGCTGGTCTTGACGCTACCGCACTTCGGGCAACCCCGCTCGGTCGGCCACATCTGCTTCTCGAACCACTTCGTAGCGGCCTCCTCCGTAGGGAACATCTCGGCCAGTTGGAGTAGCGAGATTCCCTTCCGATGGCTCTTTCCCGGCCCCTTCATTCCTGTCCTCCGGTCGGTCATTTTCATACCATGAAGTTAACAGGAATCCCTTTGTCAAGTTAGGTATATAATCCGTTCTGCAGCCGACGGTCGTGGCGGATGTGTCTCCAGCGTCTCCTCAAGGTACCATCTCCTCACTGCCGGATCAGATGCTACTTGGTCCTCCGACGCGGTGGGCCTCATATCGGCTGAATCACTGGCGCTTGTCGTCCCGCGACGCTGTGGCTGTACTTGGCGTTGACCGAACAATGATGATCGGTTAGCACCTTTAGCGGGAGTATGCCACAAGGCCCGGTTTCTTGGCTGAACGCCGGGCCGCCGCGACGCGCACCAAGGAGTAGAGAATGGACGATAAGTTCGTCCGAGCTGTGACAGAGGACATCCGAAAGCTGGTCGCCCAGATGCCCGGGGAGGACAGACACGGAAAGCTCGTCGCTTTCCTATCGGCTACGCTCGGTGTCGAGACCGGCTATGATCCCCGCAGAGCGCTTCATCACCTAGCCGCGGTAGCTTCGGCCGTCGCGGGACGGTGGGCGCAAATCCATGTCCTGGAGGAAAACACGCGCACAGGCCATCTGTTCTGCGCGGACGGGACGCGTGAAGTAGTTCGGCCGTTGGAGCCATCACCCGACGGGAGGCGCAGAGGCGATCCAAGACTGTAGCCGGTTGCCGCTAATGCGCAGCGAGTCGCTCGAGTATCTTCCTGTACTTCACTATGAACCCATCAATGGGGGTAGGCTTCCTGCTGAAGAAGAAGTCACTGTCGTCGTGCCCGTGGTCGGGAGTCAAGTCGAGATCCAGCCTGATCCTCTTCACTTGATCGCTTGGGACTTCAGTACCATCGTCTCGGTATGGGATCCGTGAACGCAGCGGCCGGGCAAAGGGAGATCGGAGACTCGCTGGCCTTTTCCGCTCGATGAGTGCTCGACTACCGACAATCCGCACTCGGCAACCACGTCTCTCGAGGATACTCTGTAGCTTTCGGAATGGCATTGAAGGCGCAACGCCAACCGGCCTCACGACACGGGACCACTTATGTATCTTGTTCGCAGCAGCTAGCATCTCGTAGTCGTCATCGACGCCGTGGTGCCCCCGATCGAGGTTGTGCATTGCAATCAAGAACACAAACTGAAATAACTCGTCCGCAGTGCATGTCAAAACAAGGCCGTTCTGATCTAAGAATGCTAGTACGGATACAAGCGCCGTGCGCTTATTGCCGTTGTGAAACGGATGATTGTTGATTAGTGCGCATAGCAGTGCGGCTGCGGACGTCTCTATAGTGGGGTACTTGAGAATCCCCTCCAAACCAGTCTGAGGCCGGAAGACGGCTGACTCCACCAGATGTCGGCTACGGAAGCCAGGTGGAGCAATTGGATCGCCGGAACGGGCAAAATCGACGACGAGTGCGTCGTGAATACTCAACACTTCCTCTACACTTAGCCATCGAAACGTTTGTGGGCGTCTGCCGACCTGGCCGAAAGAAGGAGGGGGACGTCGGGTTCTTCGCCTCCGAGCCGATACATGTTGTGTTGGTGGTATCGCGGCAGTCTCGCCAGTAAGGGGGTCTATCTGGCGCGCCCGGGCTAGTCGGACGAGGAACTTGCGCGCTCCGGGAGGCAGCTTCCGTTGGTTCGTGCCGAGGGGATACCCCTCTTCCGACAGCGTTGTGCGCAATTCGGACGGGGTCGTCCGTAGGAGGTTACACCAGTAGGCGACGCTCTTAAGCTCTCGTCGTGTCGCGACGCCGAGGGACCTACGCACACTGTTGACCAGTCGAGCCGGTATCCTGTCCCTGCTATTTAGCACATCCAGCGCCCGGCCATCGATGTGGGCTAGGTCCCAGGTTGCTAGGAGAACACTGTCAACATCCGAATCGATCTCTCTGGCAAGCTGCCAAACCGGGATGGATCGTTGTCTCATAGCTTCTAGCAATCCCAAAACCGGGTGAGAGGTGGCGTGAGGCAGGAGCCACGCTCAGTCGCCCGATGTGAGAAAAGTGGACAGCGAACATGCGGAAATGTCGGCGATTCTGCAACCGCACGTCTTGTCTAACGGATTGTGAGCTGAAGCGCTTGCCGTTCGACTGGGTGTACAAGTACGGCATTCACCTGACACCCGGCCTCGCCGAGGTCAGGTCTACGCTGCGGTCTTGACCTCCTTTCTGGCCGCGGGCTTCCGGGTGCGCGGCTTCCGCGGGATCCCGGCCTTGAAGACCTCGTAGGGTGTCAGGCCCTCCATCCCGCGGCCGCGGTGGGGCCTGCGGGTGTTGTAGGTCTCAAGATAGCCGTCGAGGTCCTTCTGTATCTCCTCCAACGCCTCGTACCAGGTCGTCCGGCCCTTGATCCGGAGATGCTCTTCCAGGAGCGTCCGGTGGAACCGTTCGATGAAGCCGTTCGACTGGGGCCTGCCGACCTTCGTGGTGCGGTGTTCGATCTCCTCGAGCTGTAGGAAGAGCTCATAGGGGTGCGTGTCCTGCCGGCCGCAGTACTCGCGGCCGTTGTCGCTCAGGATCGTCTGGACTTTCACGCGATGCTTCTCGAAGAACGGCAGCGCGTGGTTGTTCAGGGTCTGAACGGCGGTCACCGGCATCTTCGAGGTGTAGAGCCGTGCCCAGACGAAGCGGCTGAAGCAGTCGAGCACGGTCTGGATGTAGACCATTCCCACCCCCTCCGTATTCCGTCGATGCCGACCACCGATTCCGCCAAGCCGATCGCATGTTCCAGGCGATGCCGATCACCGTGGATGAGCGGAGGTCCATAGGGGCGCTGGGTTGGGGTGTGAGGGTTGAAGTTTAGGGTGTGGAGTCGGACTTTCGTCGAGTCGTAGAGCCGTCTCATCGAAGCGCCTTTGAGGGTGATGCGGTGAGCGTTGTTAAGGAGCCGGTCGAGGATGGCGTCGCCGAAGGTCGGATCACCGACGACGTCGTGCCAGTGGTCGACGGGGACCTAGCTGGCGAGCAGCGTGCCGCGGCGGGCGTAACGGTCGTCGAGGACCTCGAGGAGGTCGTGGCGTCCCTGGCCTGAGAGTGAGGCGAGGCCCCAGTCGTCGAGGACGAGGAGCCAGGTCCGGGCGAGCCGCTGGATGAGTTTGGGATACGATCCGTCGCCGCGGGCGAGAGCGAGTTCGTCGAGCAGGCGGGAGACGCGGTAGTAGCGGGTCGAGATGCCGAGGCGGCAGGCCTGGTGGCCGAGCGCACAAGCGAGATAGGACTTTCCCGATCCGGTTGCACCGCTGACGAGGACGGTCTGGCCACCGTCCTTTCTTCTGGCCTACTGTCAGGTGATTACCGTACCTACAATATTGGGGATTCCAGAAGGGGTTCGGAACCCGTCTACAACTTGGCCCATTTGGAGCGTGATGAGAGGTGATGCGACGGAGGCGGTTGATGGGAACCGATGCAGTAGTCGAATCCGTCAACGCGCGACTGGATGAGAGTAGCGTCGCCGGATCATCTCGGCTTGAACCAGCTTGTCCCGCACCGAGTTGATCGGCTCGTCGACAATGACACTCTGGAGCTTAGTTTCTGACGCCGCATTGAAGTAGATTTCCGTGCGGTTCTTTCCCCCGAACGGAGCTAGGTAGGCCACGGCCGCTGGGTTCACATGAACAGGCCTCCCCCTAACGGTCAACTCAGCGAACATCTCTAGTCTCTCTTTCCGTCATCAGATTCGCCTCCGATCGAGCGCCGTCAACTCGTCCCAGACATACTCGGCACCGGTCTATGCCAAGATCGACCCTTTTGCTGATCGCTCGCACAATCACTGCTCATTGCTCTGTTCCGCTCCCAAAGGCTCGCGGAGCCACCTTCGAAACCGAAGCAAATCGGTACTGCCCACAGGAGCGCCTCGGTCCGCCAGAAACGCCGCCAGCAATGCCCCATCCACCCCAACAACACCCGATCTCCTCAACAAGGTCCAAGCTCTGGCGCTCAGCGTGCCGCCCGTGACCAGCACTGCAAAGACGGCATCATGGGGTCGAAGCCGCAATTCGGCAAAAGCCGGAGTGTTGGTCGAGTATACCCCGGAGCGTACCAAGGCTATTGCACCTACTAGGTCGCGAACCTCCCGAGTGCCAACTTGACCGCCCACAAAATGCTTCGCTTGACCGACTACCCAGATCGACAACTGTCGCTGCAGCGTTGGCTCCGAGTCTCGCGGAAAAAAAACAATCTCGCCGTCCAACCGACCGTAGAAGTCTATACCTTCATCTGCCGTTCGACGTGTGAGGTAAGGCGTACTCACCCCAAGAATAGCGAGCAGACGCCGACAAAGCAGCTCAAACTCTGCTGGTGACAGTTGGCGAATCATATGGACAAGACTGTCACTTCTGATCCGGCGGCGCTTCTGTTCCGCCACCGAGGCAGAGTCGTTGGGTTCTATAAAACACGCGCCCTGAACAAGCGAAGAATCAGAGGAATTGAACGCAATACGCGTTGGCCGTCCGTTCCCCTTAAGCTCATTCAATGCCTTGCAAAGCATTCTCTCTACACGCCGTTCCCATTCCTCTCCCCTCTCTGCGGCGAAGTTGGGATGACTGGCCCATCCACGGTCGACAACAAACGACGCGATAACATCACGAAGACGCTTGGGCTCGAGGTCCAGTGGATATGTCACGAGCAAATCGCTGACGAGCGTGGCGGGACCCTGTTGCAATTGGCTACTCCGCGCTCGCTCCACCAGCCAACAACGCTCGGTCGCGTAGCCGTTCGTCGGCTAGGGCACGCAGCTTCTCAAGAATCGCCTGATCATCTTGGCTCAGTTTCTTCAGCTCATTGATTCCCATGCGCTCTAGAGCAGTTACTGCAGTACTCACGTCGCTCATCCAAGACCGAGCCAGTTCGTCTTGGTGCGCGATAGTGATTGCTTCCTGTAGGCTTCTATGGGCATCCAGTAGGATTCTCCGAGCCTCGGGTTTTGGCAGGATTTTACGTAATTCTCGCACTTGTGCAAATCCCACCAATTTGGGTTCCATGCGATTCCCTTCGTCATCCTGAGACGGTGTAATCAGTTCGTAGAACACGTGAAGGTCGTCGCCTTCAAAGGCGGCGGTCTCTTCCTTCCATTCTAGCCATTCGCGGACTACTGGTAGCGACACTGCTTCATGGAACAGCGGATACATCGTAGCCTTGGCGAATTCTCCAAACTCCTCGTCTCCTTCCAATTGTCGGAGCGCTTTGAAGGCTCTGTAGCGTCGGTTGACCTCGTGCGTACTCAGGCCTAGACGATCCGCCACATTGGAGGCCTCGAGGCCGAGTTCATCCCGCATCATGACAATTAGACTGGCACGCTGATAGCCACCCCACTGTTTGATACCCGATACGTGACGAATGCCCATTAGGCTGGCACGAAACGCTTCGTCTGCGCCACTTTGCTCCGCTACGACGGTGGGCAGTTCTTGTAGACTTAGCAATACTTCGGGTGCTACGCCAACTCCTGCACCATAGTCATCTAGAATCCATCGGACGGCCGCGGTTCGACGATTCCCTTCGATCACGATGTACTTCTGAGGATTTGGGGGATATGGGCGGACCACTATCTGCTCGACGGGCGTGTATCCATTCCGCATTATCGAACGCTTTAGGTCAACGAGTCCCTCGCTTTCCTTGAGGCGCCTATATGCACTGGCTTGGACACCGGGCTCAGCGAATCTGTCTTCCTCGGCGCGAAGAAAACCGGATGAATCCTGGAACCGGAGGTTGTTTGGGTCGAGGAGCAGTTGATCGGGGGGCACGTGCTTTGGCGTGAGCTGTGGCATCTTCAGCTATCCTGGGGTTGAGGGTACGTAAGGGCGCTTGACATGGGTCGGGTACTTTGGCGGAGGTGTTACGGAGAATAAACGATAACTGCAGAAGCGCTTCGCACCAAGGTAACGAAGGAGCATTCGGAGAAAAGTACCCCTCTTGCGGTCTCCCAGGCGCAGGTAAGAATAGCAGGATTCACGTGGGACACCGTCAGCCCGGTTCGTTGTGTCGGCAGTAGAGTGCCGTATTCCAGCGATGGCGACCACCGATTCCGAGCTAAGCTGGCCACGAGTTCCTAGCCAGGTTGTCCGGCTCAACCTGTCATCCCTTGGGTGGAGCTGGACGCAGATCACTCGGCGGTGCGGGCTAACTCGGAATTAGCCTCTTCCGTTCCGCCCGGATCCTTCAACAATGGCGGTGCGCCGGTCACCCGTTCGTACTCTCGGGAGTCCGCGAGCTTCTCGCAGAGGTAATCCACCCAAGCCTGCGTGTAGCCGTAGCTCTTGGAAAGGTCATCGTAGAGGCAGTACCGGGAATCCGTCTTCTCTGGGCTCCTCGAATCTGATCCCGGCCGCACTCTATAGGTCTTCCAGGCTTGTATATGCGTGTGCATCGTGACCCGAAACGGCAAGCACTCTGCAATTCGTGCGCGGACTTCGCTCGGCTTCATCAGCCCCGAACTCGCTACCGGTACCTGCCGGTCCTTGATGAGAGCCGCTACTCGTCTCATTCCCTCCATCTCCTCCGGGCGCGTCGGATCATACCGTACGAATTCGACAGCCAAGTCAGCAGACTCTTCCCGGTTTGCCAGCTTCGGCACCAGGAATACCCGGAGGGAGAATGATGAGCTCTCCACCACCTCCCGAAGTAGACCACCTCGAAACTGACGAATGAAGTCGAGTAGATCGGTGGCTGACGAAGACTGAAGCCGGCGGAGTGCCTCTTCCTGAGCGTCGGGGCGGAGGACGGAAAACTGAAGCGCCACCGCGAGTTGCCCCGAGATCGCGTGGTCTTCACCAAACTCGGAGGTAAGAAGCTCCTCAAAGTTCATGAGCATCGCCTGGCACTCACCGTACAGTGCCGGATCGAGTTCCGGGTGATCACGATGCTCGATCTTGTTCCGCAGGCGTACCATGAACTCCAGATTCGCGCGCTGAGGTGGGTTGTCGCCGAGGTAGTAGCGGCGAACGCATTCGGCCAAATCCCAGTGCCACGGGTCACCGTCGATCTTCTTGTATTTGATCCGAGACCCGGTATCGTCATCAACGTACCAGGGCTTCTGACCGCGCCGATGGAAGATCGCGTGGAAAAGGGCAGTCCAAGCAACCACCATGAGCATTGCGTATGTACGAGTCCGAAAGTTACGGCCCGGCTTGTTGTAGTTCTCGACAGCCGCAACGCAGGCCTCTCGAGCCTTGGCCAGGTGGTCACGAACAACCTGAGGGACAGTCGACGAGGCGGCGGGCGCGGACATCTGGGGTTATCCGTTGATCCCCTTGGCCCGATCGACGATCGTGCGACTCACGGGACGGCCTCCGCCCAATGGTCTTCTGGTATGATGGCCAAGCCGGTTCGGTCCCGGTACTCCACCACCTTTTCGATCTTCCGTCCGAACGATCCATGCTTCCAATCGCGGCTGGCGAAAGTACCAATCACCAGATAGTCTGTCTTGAGCGTGATGTTGTTCTTCCACGCACCGCCAAGGTCGTCCACGGTATCGCGGCAGGCCGCTCGCGGGCCGTAGGCGAACCGGCCAGAGAACACGAAGAGCCGGCCGGGAATCTCCACCGATGGCAGCGGCGAATCGAAGGGCAGCGATGAGGGAGCATGCTTTGCCTTGACTCCAATTGTCTGGCCAGAGAGCCCCAGCATGATTTCGGTCAATTCCTGTCGTTCCTCGTCGTCTATCACTCCGTCCTCGAGTATCCGATCAAGACGGCGAGCGACTTGGTTCCCCGGCCACCGGCCCACGATATCCGGGTGTTGGCCGAACCACTTCTGCAGGGAGACCGCCTCGCTGTCAGTGACCACCCCGTCCATGATGATTCCCCGAGCGATTCCGAGCATTTCCTGCAGATCCCGCTCGTAGCGCATTCGGTGTAGGAATTCAGCGGGGGGCTGGCCATGAGCGTCAGTTCGTGCGTGAAATCCGGATCGTCCCTGTCTCCGCAGCCACTCGATTGTATCGCTGGCCTCCTGGAAGCTGTTGACGGCGTCGGCGTCTCCTCCAAGATCCTCGATGTAGGCCAACTGGTTTGACGTCGGCCGACCGTTCAGCACGTTGCGAATCCGCCACTTCAGGCGATCAATCATCTCGGTCACCCACTTGCGACTCCATGTGGCTCAGCACCTCAGAATACAGCCATTCTTCGCCTTGAAACTGCTCCACGTCACCCTCCGGTGGCGTGCCTGCCGACGGCGACTTTCCCGTCCGCATTTGGATGAGGTCCCGGAGTCCTTCCCTCCGCCTTGCGATCTGTTCGACCCACTCGTTTCCGACCGCATCACCAACGAGCAAGTCGAGCACGGTACCCAATCCCTGTTTGACACCCCGCAGAAAGTGTTTGTGTCCATTCATGATGGCGTGTTCCTCGTAGTGGATGACACGGCGAGCTGAAGCATCTGAGTGTCCGAGCGGGCTTCGGCCGCGCCTGCTGGGATCCATATGTGTCCTTTCTTTCGGGGAAGATTGGTCAGTCATGTTGTTGTAGTACCTTAATCACCTGACAGTAAGCCATATAGAAAGGACGGTGGCGAGGCCAGCGTCCGGATCGTACGTCTTCTCCGTCAGTCGTCGTCGATCTGGTCATGACCCAACAACGTCAATCTGACAAGGGGCCCTTGATCCGCTAGCTTGGTTACCCATCTTTCGCTTACCAGCATGCCGGCCAAGCGGAGCATGTCGGCTGGGTCAGACGAGAACGAGGCCGCAATGAACCGCGGGTGCCCGAAATCAATGTCATCGGTCTGGTGATCTGCTGAATGCAAGGCTTCCGCAAGACAGTGCTTCAATCGCCTTCGGAGAGACGGCAAGGGCTGATCTGCGAATCCTGCAACGTGGTTCGCATTGATCTCTGGAATCTTGCCCAGTCGATTGGCGGACCGTACCTGACCCGCCAGAATCACTCTTGCCCGAGAGGTGATTTCGACAGCTTCGGCGCTGTCCGTCATATCAAATTCACCGCATTGCACGCATTCATACTCACCGAAGTCACCGCTGCGGGGAGCTCCCATCCTTGCCGGTTTCCGTCCGCAGACCGGACATGCGACGATTTCTATGCTCCCCCACCTCTGGCGGATTCTCGTATTCCTCATAGCGTAGCTAATCCCAGTCGTGAGTAATTGATGGCCTAGGCGCGAGCGTAGGTTCGCGAGGGCTTACTGGGCAGGTTCGATGTCGAACCAGCCTTCACCCCTAGGAGTGTGGGTACAGCTTCGACAGAGCACCAACAGGTTCATTTGAATCCGTTCGACCCGGTCCCTTTCCGTCTCCCCTGGGGGCCCGTTGGCACCCAACGTGGCAAGGCTGAATCGGGTGGGATGACCTCTACACTCGCCCGGTGCGTGGTCGTGCCAGTCCTGGGTGCAGTCGCACGTTGTACTTAGCTTGGCGATCTTCCTCGCGCGATCCACGTTGCGCGGTTGCCATTGCGGAATGGTCTCCGCCGCCTTCTGCCTTGCCTTCTGGAGCTGGTTGTGGGCGTCCGAGACGCCCATCTGGTATCGTTCCAGCGCCCGTTCATACCCAGTGAACAGCGCGTCGCACTCCTGCTCCGGCAACCCGCTGGCTTGTTCTTCCAAAGTAGGAGGGGTCAAGCCAGGGTAGTCCCCGCGACGAAAAGCAAACTCCATGTGGCTTTCACAGAGTGCGATGCCCTGCTGAAACCGCTTTTCGAGTAGGTCACTCATCGAATTCATCCCTCAGGCCGGGGGTTGGTCCGGGTGGGCGGACTCGTCATTGGTCACGGCCACGCAAAGCGGCCTGCAGGGCCTCCATTGCCTTGTTGAGGGCCTCCTTGTCCTTCTCAAGGGTCTTCAGGACCGTTGCGGCTCGCTGGGCGGTCTCCTTGGTCCCCTCGGCGACTTGCAGGGCCTTGGTGGCTTCCTCGACAGTCATCTTGGATTTCTGGGTGGCCTTTAGGGCTTCAGCGGCGGCTTGCCAGGCTTTTGAGCTTGTCATCGAGGATTTCCTTTCAGGGTTGTGGGTTGGGGGTTACTCGGGTCCCCGGCGGTCGTCACCTGTTCCCCGCCGGGTTGGGTCCGCAGCGCAGTCACCCCCTTGGCGACGTTGCCCGCGAGAATGTCCTGCGGGTGTATTCCAGGAGTCAAACCTGGTCCTCCAAGCCGGTGGCGACGCGCGGCCGGATTGAAGCGCCCGACCACGCCACTGCTCCACCGCTATGACCGCCAGCACCTTCCAGTCTGGCGGGACTGCCGATTTGCGGAAGGTCGGGGGATCATCAGGGGGGCGGGGCTGCTCGCCCGGCCAAGGGCGAGGCAGCCAGTCGAACACCGCTCGACCGGGCTGTCCCGCGGGGGCGTAGATCGGATGCTGCAACGGCGGGTCGGGGAGGAAGTGCGCCCGACAGCGTTCGCCACGCTCGTGTTGGAGGGTCGGTCTGTTCACAGCGTAGACTACAAAAACAGATAACGAACCGGCAACGGGGGCACTCGGATTCCTCTCCAGTGCCACCTCGTCGAATCTCTCCCGCAGGGTGGCTCCAGACACCGTCGGCGCACATCGTGCTTGACGGCAGGCCACGCGCTGGCCACCGGAAATGCCGCATGCAGGTGTCTCGGGTTCTCGTCCCGGTATTCGCGAATGTAGCGGGCTTCGGTGTCGTCCGCGGCGGGCGAATCGTCCTCACCTGAGCCGGCTGGCCCACACGCCGCGCCATCCCCGTCGGAGGGATGGACATCGCCCGGGGGCGAATCGTCCGCAACATAGCGTAGCACGCGGAAGTGGTTCTTCCAGCGCTCGCAATGCTAGTACCACGTTCCACCGAGTTCGTTGGCCATCACGCGAGCCCCGCCTAGGTCTCCAGCCTTGGCGTACCCCTCCAGTTTTGCTAGGCATGTGAACCACTCGTCCATTTCCCAGTCATCGACATCATCCGGCACCGGGGGCAGGCCGATTTGGAATTGCGACCACAGCCTGGTGTGGAGCTGCGTGAGATCGCCGATCAGTTGACGAGTGGGATCGTTGAAGCGTCCCCGTAGCTCATAGAAATAGGCGGCGAGTTCCGCGAATTCGATTTCAAGCGGGCGGGGCGTAGGACTTGTTGGAATGGGAGCTTGACGGTCCTGGCGCTGGACACGGGCCTCCTGCTGGACACGGGCCTCCAAGTGACGGCCGAACATCGATAGGGCGACCCCTGTCGCAAGTGCCGCCAGGCCGAAGTACTGGAGGTCGGTGAAAAGGAGATGAGTGATCGCGGGCAACCACTCCCACCACGTACGCAGATCCCCGGGCACGCCCGCCAATCCGATAACGGTTAGCGCTAGTCCTATCACACTTCCCACCCGCCCAAACCGTGCGACACGGTTCGAAACGGACAGGTTTTCTGGCAGCGAGGCCATTCGCTTCCCCCTCTCGGTCCGGCCAAGCAGGTTGTTCTTCTCGCCGAAGACCGGGCCGCGCGAATCGAATCCTCGGAGCCATCGAAGATACTAAACGTCCAGGAACGTGCCACAGAGGATGCGAAGCGACGGAACAGGGCGTCCGTGGGAGACCCGATGCGGGCGCTTGGCGGAACAGTTATAGCGGCCCCGATATAGGAAGCCGCGACAAAGTAAACTTTGGTTTACATAGATGTATGGTGCAGTTTCCATTCCTGCTCTATACGCGGAGCATCCCCCCCAACATCGTTTGCAACGCGCTGCTGCTCGTAGTTCCCATTCCGCGGCCATTGCCCCCCTCCCCTTCAATCACCGGAGCCAGCGGAATCGCGCCCACTCCCTTCAACTCTTCAGGCAGCCCCTCGGCCGACGAAACCACTAGGCCACCACGCTGCCCACCATCCTCTGGCTTCCCGAAGAACTGAAACTCCCCACCCGGGTACAGGATCCACACCGACTGCGCGTCCGGAATCGCTTCGCGGTAGGCGTGCATCTTGTAGATGTCCGCACGCTTGAACGAACCCGCCCGCTCTGCGTTCTTCGGGTCGCCGACATCCTTGTCGTCCGCGGCGAGTCCAACATCGGTGAGGGTCTGGACCCGGAACTTCGCGTCGAACAGGTGTAGGCCGGCGTTCGGCCGGGCGGGGACCGAAAGAGCGATGTCGGGAATCAGTGGCACGGAGTAGGAGTGCTGTTGTGGCTTCCGGGACCTGGAGAAGCCCTGGTTGTACACTAGGCGCGCGCCCGGATCCCATTGGAAGGTCCCGCCGGCTGGGAAAGCGGTCTGGAAGGGACCGGTGGCCAGCGGCCCCGATCGGACGGGCGGTCTCCCCAACACCGCCGAAATCTCGTCAACGAGCCGGAAGAAGGTCCAAAGCTCGTACAGAAGCGCGATGTTCTTGAGTTCGAGGAGATCGCGCATGCCGTCATTGTCGAGCGGGATCGTCGGGGCTAGGCGAATCCGGGAGAAGTGCTGGAGCACGCGGCGATACCCCCGCCGTCGCTGAAGCACGGTGGACGAGAAGGGGATCCGCACCATTCGTCCGACCTCTTCCCACATGCTGTGCCGGGCGATCGGCATCAGCTTCGCCTCCATTCGATCGCAATCCCGCAGCAGGTTCCGTCGGAACGCGTCGGGCCGTCTGGAGCTCACCGCCGACCGCATGCGACCGATGATGGTCCGAGCTTGCCCGATGAAGGCCTTCACGAACCGGTTCTCGGCAGTGTCGGTTGTCGGCCTGATTTTCCGCTCGGAGACGAATTCCGGGAGACGCCAGCGGAGTCGTTCAGCGAGCCTCGCCCCGGCGGGTGAGAGAGACGACGCCACGACGGCCACCCCAGGCCGGGTCACTAGATCGAGCGGCGTGTGCGCGTCCACTCTGGTCATGGCTTCGATGCGGACGTCGCGGCGGTGGCTGCGCCACAACCGGTGCGGCTCCCTGACGATCATCTCGAGGGCGGGAAGCAGGCGTACTTCCTCCGGGGCTCTGTCCGAGAGGATGTAGCGCAGGTAGACGAAGGCGTGGTAGAGGACCTCGTCGCGTGGGGCGGTGCTGACCGAGTAGCGCCCGGCGGCAGCTTCGTTTGCTGAAAACGGGAGGGTGGTTGCTGTGTCGGTCAGTTCGTGGAGCATGGCGTCGAACTGGTTGCCGTCGAACTTGCGCGAGACCAGGTCGAGGGTCCCGAGGTGGGGTAGTTCGAGGGTGCCGACCGAGTTGACGAGGTTGAGGATGAGGGCGTTTCGCTGTTTTCCCACCCACGTCCGATTCGCCCTCGGCAGCAGGTCAGCTATCTGCGCGAGGGCCTGATCGTCCCCTTCGACGACCCACCGCCGTTCGCTCTGCAAGCGGTAACCGTGGTCTGTTTCCTCGGCTGGCTCGCGCGAGCGATACGCGTGGATGGTGACTCGCGAAGTCCGTCCGACTCCGGCGGAACCGTTCACGGCCCGGTCACTCAATGAACGAGGTGAAACCTCGGTCCCGAAGTCGATGGAGCATTCTCAAGACCTTTGCGCCGGTTCGCGGGTAGGCCGGGGAGTCGGTGTCAGCGTCAGCAGCTTCCGGGCCATCGGAATCCGCTTCGTTTCCTTCGGCACCAGGGTCGTCGGAGGGTGACTGGGTCTTGGATCTGGCCACTAGGCGGCCCTTGACCACTTTCCAGTCATCCAACTCGACCTGCTGGTCCTTCTTGGGAACCTGGTCGTGGCCACGCACGGCGAACTGAAAGATCTCTTCGAGAGGAGACTGCAGCTCCTGTTGGGTTCCGTGGAACTTCGGGAGAACCTTCTGCAGGAGGGCCAGGTCGAAGGCTGCGGTGACCGCCGATTCCGTGGTCGCCTCAGCAGCCTGTTTCCGGGCCAGATTGACGAATCGGGCGATCTCGTTTGCGACGCGGTATCCGAAATGCCGGTGATGTCGTTCTAGGATGCCGTGGAGTCGCACGAGGGCTTTCTGATGTTCGCTGGTCTCCTTGCTGAACTCCTTCCAGTCGTCACGGCTCGGCTTCCAGTCGTCGCCCCCGGAGGAGCCGGATGGCAGGAGATCGAGTGAGCCCTGCACGCCATCCAGATTCAGTCTGGAGGCTTCCTCACCGGCTTCCCCCTTCGTGAACGCTTTTAGGTCGACTTGGTCGAACTCGATGGTGAATGCGCGGTCGAGCACTTTGGGGCTGAACATGTAGGTCGTCTCGTCGACGTTCACGGTGCCCGTGAAGAGGACGTTGCCGGGTACTTTCAGCTGTCGCGGGACCTGCGGGCCCGATTCGGACTCGCCGCTCTCGATAGCTTCGTTCTCGTGAAGCGCAATATCCTCATCCGATTCAAGCGCTGACAGGAAGTCCGAAAAGTAGTGCTCCACACGGGCCAGATTCATCTCGTCGAGAATGACGAAGAAGGGATGGGGCTTCTCCCCGACTGTTGCGGCCCTCTCTTCCTCAGCGCGGGCGTGAAGCAGCAGGCTCAGGAACTGGGTGGTCACGTACTCGTTGGTTAGGGGATTGAGATAGCCGAGCAGACCGCGGTTGTCGACCCAGTCGGGACGGACGGGTATGACTTCGTAGTTGTTGGCTCTCTGCTCGACAACGTCTGTGTCGGACAGCCCGATTTCGAGTTCGTCAGGTTCGTCCTCTTCGCCTGGGCATACTCGAAGCCAGAACTGATCTCCCTCCTTCAGATTCGCATGGAACCATTCTCGGAAGTCGCCCTTGAAGTACAGCATGGGGTGTCTCCCCTGTGCCAGAAAGGCACTAAGTCTGATACGGCCATTCGGGTACCGAACCCATATCCGTGGCCCTTTCCCGGGATCTGCAGTTGTATCGATGGTGAGGTGATTGCTGATGGCGACAGGCAGACGTAGCCTTGAGAATCTGATGGTGTACGGCCTCACATCGATGCCAACGGCATCGTCCGGGGGTCGTGCTACGCTCCTCTTCAGCACGGGTCCTACGTGTTGTGCCACAGCCTTGGCGATCTTCGTCTTTCCGGTGCCCGAGATGCCTGTCAGAATGGCGAAGCGCTTGGTTTGGAGGGCGAGAATGTAGTTGGCAACCTGCTCCCGTGAGAACAGCAGGTCGTTGTCTTCAAGAGACTGGGTAAGTGAGAACACAGGCCGTGGATTAGGTTGGGGTTTCGGTCTTGGCTCGTCACCAAAGTGCCGCTCGAAAGCCGGGCTGAAGTAGAATGTTGCGGTTGCCATCGGATCCCAGTGTTTCCGTCCATATTTGGGGGGCAACTCGGTCAGGGCTCGCTCGAGGGCCACGAAGCGCTCTCCCAGCGACGCATCGCCTGCCATCGCAGGAACGAGGCCTACCAGTTCCAGCTTCGTAGCCTTGGCCGCCATGTGCAGAATCCCCGACCACTTCTCTGGATTCTGGAGGAAGAGTAGGGCGCTCGCAATCGGAAGAGATTCCGTGATGTAGTTTCGCACGTTGGCGCCCGTCTCCCACATGCGGTCAAGCCGTCCTGCTTCAGTGCCAGTGCCGTGAAGAAGGGCGATGAGTGCTTTCCTGAAGACTGGAAGATCCTCTTCGAAGTTGCGGTACGCGTGGGTGTCCCGGTTCTTTGGGAAGGCGAGATTCGGCGAGAATAGCCCAGGCGTTCTGCCCCCGTGCGCGTCGAGTTCATTGAAAAACGCGAAGAAGTCATCCGGCAAAAGCGATTCGATGGCTGCCGCGGTGCCGAACAGTTGTTTGAAGTGGCTCTGAGCCCGATCAAGGAGTTCTTGCCGCTCGATCAGGTTCCGGGCATCGGCCTCCTCCTCGAACTCCGTCAAGGCCCGTTCGATTCGGGGGTCGTACTCATGTCCCGCCTCGCGAGCACGCTTTTCCGCCGCGTTCCGCTCATTCGCTTCCTGTACCGCGACCCAGACGAAGCCCTGGACATCGATCATGTGCCTGGGCTTATACTCCCCAAGAGCTTCACGGAGTTCCAAGTAGGCCGTGCGTACCCGGGCGTACTCCTCCCCCGAAGGCTCGACGCCGAGCTTGCCACCCCACTGTCCGATTTCCAACAGCGTGCGGACTGTTCTGGGCTTGATTAGGACCTCTTCGTCGGGATAGAGGAAGAAGAGGAAGTAGGTGGGCATGGCCCATCGGTTGACATTGGGGTACAAGCCCATGGACCTGATTCGATCGGAGTACCGATCTAGGCGCTGGGGGGTGTCGCCATCGCCGTACAGGAGATCAAGGAGCGCTTCACAGAAACTTCGATGGTCAAGATCGTCGTGGTTGAGTAATGCTAGATCCCCGCCGCGGAACCGGGTGGTAAGGAGATTGTTGTGTTTTGCGATCTTCTCGAGCCGCCCGATCACTTCGCCATAGTTACCATTGTCGATCAGGCTCCGAAGGGCCTGCTCGGAGAGGAGTTCCCTCGCCTTCTCAACCGTCGCCAGCTTGTACTTGACCTCGTCGTAACGTCCGCCGTCGAACCGTGGATCTCTGAAGCCGAGCCATCCCGGCAACCTTGATCGAACGAGCGCAAGAAGACGGGACTTGCTGGGCACGTAGGTCTGGCGGCGAGCGAGTGCTTCACGGAGCGTAATCGAGGTGTGGGACTCCATCTAGTGTCTCTAGGTCTGGGATACATGGGCTGCGGAGTGAATCAATCTGACGCGTCCCACCCCGGCTGGCCACCCAGTTTGGGTCCAGTCGAAGCGCTCCGTTCCTCGCATGTTACGGCGTCCCCGCGCTGGGCGGGCCCGGCCCTTCGCGCCCAGTCCACCGCCGCGCGATCCGGTCAACCTCCCTCCCCCGCGCGGATCCCCACGACCTCCAACTCGGCGTGACCACCGCGGCCGCAACTACCAACGCCGCCCTCTTCTCCCCCTCCCACCGGCAATACCACTGATCCGTCGCCCATCGCGTCGCAGGCACGTTCGGGGGCTTCTCGGCTTCGAACGGAATCGCACGCTTGAGCTGCTCGAACTCCTCTCGGCACAGGTCGACGGCCGCCGGATAGAACGTGATCCGGATTTCCCCGGGTTCGCCGATCGTTACGGAATGCGACCCCGCGGACACGCACGCCATCGGGCAGGGTGGTCGTCCGCTGCAGGTTGGTGATGCCGGATTTCGTGTAGTACGTCCGAACACTGTAGTCCAGCGATTCTCGTGCATCCTGCCAGATCTCCGCGACTCCGTGCTCGGTGGCCTTCCGTTTCAGGTCGGACGCGGTTGGCGGACCGGCGGACGACGTACGGGTATCGTCCGCAGCCCGTACCTGCCTGGCCAACAGCATCTCCTGGTCGTGGACGTAGCCATGGAAGGTCACCAGCCGGATGTCGATGACCCTTCCGCCAGGTAGGACACCATTCGGTGGGGCGCTCGCATCGAGCCCGAGACCGACCAGGACCAGACTCCCCTAAGCTGCTGCGGTCCTCGGTCACCAGGAGGATCGCTTTTCCGGTTGACGGATTGTACGATATATGGTACACTGTACTTTGTGAGGTACGCTTGATGGAACTTAAGAGGCTGCCGGCGGCATTCTACCAAAGCCCCAGCGGCAATGAGCCAGTGCGGGACTGGCTCCTCGCCCTGGACCCCAAGAGCAGGCGCATTGTCGGACGGGACATCGCCACCGCGGAGTTCGGCTGGCCGCTGGGGATGCCGCTGTGTCGGCATCTGGGCGATCGACTCTGGGAGGTACGGTCGAACCTCACCGGAGGGCGCGTTGCGCGGGTGATCTTCGTCGTCCACGCCGCCCGCATGGTATTGCTGCATGGCTTCGTGAAGAAAACACAGAGGACCCCGAAACGAGACCTGGAGCTGGCAAGGCAACGAGCAAGGGAGATCACATCATGACCCAGAAGAAGGGACGGATCGGCTCCTCCTTCGAGGACTACCTGGCCGAGCAGGGAACCCTCGAGGAGACCACTGCCAGTGCGGTAAAGCACGTGCTGGCCTGGCAGTTGGAGCAGGCGATGGAAAGGCAGCAGATCACCAAGAGCGCCATGGCTCGGGCGATGCGCACGAGCCGAAGCCAATTGGACAGGATTCTCGATCCGGACAACGACCACATTCGCCTCGACACGCTCACCGCTGCTGCGAACGTTCTCGGCCTGAACCTGAGGATCGAGTTGATCGGGTAGCGTCGAACTATCTTTCGCCATCATGAGCCACGCCTGAGTCCACCGCTGATCTGCGGCCGAAGCTGGAACGGCGGATGGCGTAGGGGGCGTACATGCATCCGTCAGCCGACGCGTTGGTAGCCAGCGCTCTTTGGTCGGTCACTTCCGGGTGATCGGCCTGCCGGTCCCCGCCGGTTCAGTCCGCGCGTCGGGGCGCGAGTCCGGCGGCAATCGCCGCTCCGCTCCTGGCCGTGAACACTCCCACTGTCAAACCCGCGACTCCCAGGAAGGCGGCGAAGCCGACCGGACTCTGGAGTCCCCCCACGAGTTCCGCGGCCAGGCTGCCGGCGGGCAGTCCGGCACCGAATCCGGCGACGCAAAGGACGATCCACCGCCGCGCCATCGGCGCCGTGGGGCAGAGCGCCAGCCACTGCGCCGTGCCCAGCCCCAGGCCGGCGAACGCCCCGACGAACGTCAACCCGCCGAGTCGGCCGAGCATGTCGAGCGTCGCCAGGCGCATCGGCTCGCCGGTCAACGCGGGGCCGAGCATCTCGACCAGCACGATGCCGACGGTCATGCCGACACCGAGCCCAAGACCCGAGGTCCCTACCCATGTCGCGAACCGCGGGCTCCTTCCCAGGGCCAGCCACTGGGCGCCGCCGAACATCGAACCGGCCAACGCCAGGGTGACGGGCGTCACCAACATCATGCCCACGACCGCCTCGACCGGTGCTGCCAGGCCCAGGCCGACGGCCAGCCCGCCCGCCAGGCCGAGCCCGCAGAGAACGGTCCAGCGCAATACGAACCCGCTCGCGGCACCCCTGATATCTTCGAACATCGCACACCTCCCACTTGGCCACCGTCGGCTGGGTCGACGTTCCGGCCCGTTACTGGTCTCGTCGGTTGTCCTACGGGCGGGAACGGTAACCGGTGCCAACCGGCACCTCCAGTCCACAGCCAGGGTCGTGTATCGGTTGGATCTGGGGCGCTGAGATTGACGGACACCCTCCCTTTATAGCATCATGCCACTTACTTGCTCCCCGCCCGACACGCCGAAAGGCCTCGGGTGGGGTTATTTCTTTCCCGATCTTGCCTGGCTGACGGCGATCAAGGGAGACTCATCGGGGCGGCGACCCGGATGTCAATGACCGGCTGCCGAGCGATCTGGTGGTCGATTTCCGCAGCTGCCGTCTCTCGCAGCAGCTCCGTCCGGCTCATGCAACCTCCTCGGTGTGGGTTCAGAACCGGACAGATATTGTGCTATGAAACCGGACATTTCACGTGCTCCAACACTTGCACGGAAAGGGGTTGATGGACAACCACATACGCGTTAGCATGCGGACATTCATGGGTCGCGCCGCTCGACGGGTGGTGCGACAAGTTTTTGCCCACTTCCTTCCAAGGAGCCCAAGACAAATGTCATTCCTCACCCGTTCGTTCCGTGGTTAACTGGCGCTCCTGATCCGGTGTTTCGCAGTTGTTGGGCGGTCGCGGCGCTCGCAGCACTCGCCGCGACCGCCTGCCGGAACGACCCGCCACGCGTCGCGATACCCGACCCGGTCGTGCTGTTTCCTGCGGCAGCGTCCCCTGCACCATTGAGCGTCAGCAAGAGCATTGCCCTCGGCGACGAAGAGACGGCCTGCGTAGTCGACTCGTTTGAGTTTCGCGTGGTTTGTGTCAGGCCTGAAGGCGAAGAGGTCGTCGTGTTCGGGCGGGAGGGCGATGGCCCGGGGGAGTTCCGTCGTCTCAGTTTGGTGGCCCGCGTTTCGCCTGGCCGTTTGGGTGTCGTGGACGCTACGCTAAACCGGTTGACGATCTTCGACGCTACGGGCGACCGCGTATCGGAGGTTGCCCTTCCTACGATGTACTACCCCGACGGAATTCGACAGGCCACCCTATTCGGGTCCGAGGTCGATCTCGCTGCGTTTTCCCCGGGAGATTCGATCTTGACGCGGATCTACTCGGAGGTGGACATCAATACGGGAGAGGTCACATGGACGCGCGGGAACATGAACGGGATCGCCGATACCGAGTGCGGCGGGTTGGACAAGGGCGTACCTCGACCGCAGGCCGGATACGTGTTCTGGGCGTGTAGCCGAGAGTTGGTCTTTCTTGACGACCGCGACGCCGACGCAGCGACCGTAGTCACGTCTCCAGCCTACCGGGAAGAACTCCCGAGCGAGCGTGATGTTGAGGCTTTTTCGGAAGGCCTGACCAGGCTCGGGGGCAGGATGGCCATGCCGCGGTCGGCGACCGAGCCGTACGTCGAGACATTCCGTGAAGAACCCAAGAGGTGGTTCAACGTGCCGGGTGCCCTACGGTTTGATTCCCAGGACCGGTTGTGGGTGGCAATCACGGTCGACCGCGACACCTACTCGTACTTCGAGATCTGGATCGGGAACGAGTACGCCGGCTCCGTTAGGGTGCGCGACCGCGCGATGGGCTTCGACCTCTTCCAGAACACTTTGGCGGTGTTGGTCGAACGGCAACCTGGACCCGAAGGAATAGCCGCTCGCGGTATCGATTGGTACGATATCAGTGACTTGGATTGCCGACCGTCGGGGACCGAACGGGGTTGCAGCCTACGCCCACGCAGCGAGGGTACAGCGGCACCGTAGTCGCACTTGACCCCTGCGCTGAACGTGCGGCTCGGGCACCCCGAAGCCCTGCACCCTACAGATCCGGAGCTGCCCGAGCACGGTGCGGCTCTCCCGGTCTACCAACGTTGCTCCCGGCACAAGTGTGCTCGGTAACTCGCAACGGCAACCACTTCAAGCCGGTCGGGATCGAAGTCGTGAATGCCTTCTGCCGCTGACGTCCGCGCGGGCCAGCAGGGCGCCAGGACTCGACGAACACCGGAGGACAAATGGACCTGAAGGGCATTCTACAGCGCTGTCGCGCGAACAGGACCGGATCCGGGGACGGTCCGCCGTACCTCTGGGCGGGGGTGGCCGCGCTCGCGATCGGGGTCCTCTACGCCGTCACGCTCTCGCCGAGCACGGCCTTCTGGGACGCCAGCGAGTACATTGCGACCGCCCACATCCTGGGCATCCCCCATCCCCCCGGGAATCCCCTCTTCGTGGTCATGGCCCGAACCTGGGAGATCCTTCTGTCCCCGTTCGGGCTCTCCAGCGCGGTCCCCATCAACCTCTTCTCGGTGCTGATGAGCTCGCTGGCGCACGGGATGTGGTTCCTGGTGGTCCATCACATCCTCGGGCACTTCTCCACCGACCGGCGCTTCCGCCTCGTCGGCGCGGCCGCTGCCGTCCTGGTCAGCGCCACCGCCTTCACGGTCTGGAACCAGTCGAACGTCAACGAGAAGGTCTACACCGTCTCCCTCTTCACCATTGCGCTCCTCTCCTGGCTGGCATTCCGCTGGCGGGAGCGTCTCGGGCGCGGCAGGGAAGGCAACCTCCTCATCCTGATGGCGTTCATCCTGGCGCTGTCGGTCGGCAACCACCTGATGGCCTTCCTGGCGGCGCCGGCGCTGGCGATCTTCATCTTCCTGGTGCGCCCTTCCGCGCTGCTGAACTACCGCATCTACCTGTTCGGCATTCCCGCGGTCGCGCTCGGGCTCAGCATTCATCTCTTCCTGCCGGTCCGTTCCGAGCTGGGGCCCGTGATCAACCAGGCGGAGCCGAACTGCGAGAACGTCGGCGAGGCGCTCGCCAGCGCCGTTACCTATGGGAATGCCGGGTGCGAGGAGCTCTCCGCCGCGATCAAGCGCGAGCAGTATCCCGCGCGGTACCTCACTGTTCGGCAGGCATCCATGGCGCAACAGTACACGAACTGGATGCAGTACTTCGACTGGCAGTGGTCCCGGGGCCTCTCTTCGGACGACATCCTCTTCGGACGGCTCCGGGCACCCTTCACGGTGCTCTTCATCGCCCTGGGCATCTTCGGCCTGGTGGAATACTACCGGCGGGACCGCGCGGGTTGGGCCTACATGGTGACGCTCTTCGCCGTGCTGTCGGTGGCGCTCGTCTTCTACATGAACTTCAAGCCCGGCTACTCCATGCCGCTGCCCGAAGGCGACGCCCTGCAGCGCGCCATGCAGGAAGCCGGCGCGCGAACGCCCCGGGACCTCACCGAGGCCCGCGAGCGGGACTACTTCTTCACGATCGGCTTCTCCGTGTGGGGGCTCCTGGCCGGGATCGGGATTGCGGGCCTGTGGGACAGGGTTCGGCGAAGGTCCGGGCGGTCGCTGATGTTCAGCGCCCCCGTGCTGGGGCTGGCCTTGATCCCCCTGGTCCTCAACTTCAACTGGGCCAGCCGGGCCGGGGATCACTCGGCGCGCGACTGGGCCTACAACCTGCTGATGAGCGTGGAGCCGTACGGCCTGATCTTCACCAACGGCGACAACGACACCTTCCCGCTCTGGTACCTGCAGGAGGTGGAGGGAATCCGGCGGGACGTGACCGTGGCGGTGACCTCGTACTTCAACATCCCCTGGTACGTCCAGCAGCTCCGGGACCTCACCCAGCCCTGCGAGCCTGGCGAGGACCCCGACGAAGACCCGACCCGCATCGTTTGCCAGCGTCCCTATACCGCCGAGAACACCGATAGCATGTACACGCGCGATCCGGCGGAGGCGGAGGCGCTCGGCAAGATCCCGATCCTCCTGCGCGAGCCAATCCGGGTGCCGACCCGCTCGATCCTCGACGAGTCGCGGTTCACCGACGAGGCCATCGAACAGGCGGCTGTGCAATTCGTGCCGATCGACAGCGTTCAGGCCGTCCCGCTGGGTCCGATCTCGGGGGTCATCACAGGACAGCGGGGACTCGCTCCCTGGCAGGTATTCGGGCTTTGGGCGATCCGGAACTCGATTGGTGACAGGCCCATCTACTTCGCGTCAAGCGGCGCCGCGCCCTACGAGCTCGGCGTTCGCCCATACGTGATTCGACAAGGCCTGGCATTCCGGTTGTGGCCGGGCGATCCCGCTGAGCTGGCCGATTCCGGGGTCATCGCGAACCGGGACATCGATCCGCGTTCGATACGGGTGGGACCCTGGGTGGATGTGGAGCGCACGCGGACACTGGCCGACGACGTGTTCGTACACCGGAGCGGTCTGCCGGATTGGCCGGTGTGGAAGGACAGGTCGACGATCGGCATCCCCAACTACTACTCCTGGGTGTACCTGGCGCTGCTCAAGCACGCGGAGCAGACCGGCGACCAAGAGGCGATCGCGGAGTACCGCGCGCGCACCGATGCGTGGGCCCGGCTGGGGGGTGACGTCGACTAGGGCGAGGTGCTCGCCCGCGGCGGCCGCGTGCAGATGCGGGGTGAGGGTCAAACCGAAGGGAGTCTTTTCCAATACGGAGATGAGCCTGAACCAGGAGAGGCGCGAGAGGTGA
>JAPPNN010000057.1 GCA_028873815.1 Gemmatimonadota bacterium
GGCTAGCCAGTCTCCTAAGATAAACGACCACAACAAGATGTAAATTCATCAACGCTCGCCCGTCAGCCGTCAGTACGTCGATGGGACCGTCGTCGTCCCCCGGCTCCTCGCCGTGCCGCTGCACCCAGATCAGTCCGTTCCACGTGGTCTTCAGGTCGCGAACCACCGAGACTTCGTCGAAGAACTCCAGATTCGCGATCCGCTCGCGCTGACGTTGGCGGATCTCCTCCGGGGATCGGGGAATGAAGTTGGATCGGGGGAGTTCGTCGTCCGGCGTGGCCGCCAGCACTCGGAGGCGGCGGCGCTTTTCGGCTTCGGTGACCGCATCCGTCGCGGGCAATGGCCAAATCGGCCGCTCAAGTATTCGCCACACCCCCTCCCCCGGACGCGCCACCTTGATCACGTACGCGGTGGAATCCGAGAAGACCACGTCCCCGTTTGGAAGCACACCCGGCAGCATGCGGGGCCCGAACACCTTTTGCGGTGCGATCGGGAACCTCATCTGCGCTCCCCCGACATCGATGCTCGGCGGCTCTCCGGCCGGGGGCAGCCAGCCCTCCGCGACCGTGTCCCTTTCGACCACGTCTCCGGCAAGAAGCAAGCGCTCGATGGCACGAGACGCGTGTGGAGGCGCGGCGTCCGGCCCGTCGTCGCGGGACCACGAAAACGACAGCGTGCGGCCTCCGATTGCTGAAAAGACGGATTCTCCCATGGGCCCGGACAACAGGTCGGTCACAATCCTGACGCCGCCACCCGATCCCATGCGGACCATCCGGTCGAACACCCCGTCGGCGCCGAAGATCTGATAGGCCCGGTGGCCGCTGTCTGCGACCACCACGCGGCCGTCACGAAACACCGCGACCGCCACTGCGTTGCGAAACTCACCGGGCCCCTCGCCGCGCCGTCCGAATCCGCGAAGGTACTCGCCAGCGGGCCCCGCCACGATGATTCGATCCGACTGGCCGTCGAACACGTACAGCTGCCCCGCATCATTGAACGCCACCTTGCGGACGCTGCCGAACTGCTCCCAGTCCTCGCCCGTCAACGACCCGATCCTGTACACCTCCTCGAAGTCGGCGGCCAGCCAGCGGTCCTCGTCAGGGAGTCGGATGATCTCCTGGGCGGCCAGGTCGATAGCGCCGGACATGCACGCCAAGCCCAGCAGACAAGCCTTCTGCACGTGTCTCCTCCTCGAAAATGGTGCTCGGCCACCTACGTCAACTTTCGTAGTACCTGCCAACGCCGGCAAGGGTCCGACATCGCCGCTCGAAAGCAGGGGGGGTCTGTCCGCAGGGCCCTACTACGTCTCCCCCACCACCTCCCCCCCGGCACCGCCCCCATCCCCGCCCGCGCCCCCGAACCGCTTCGCCAGCCGCCGATACCCCTCGGCCATCCCCCAGGCCGCGCCCACCACGGTCAGCAGCAGCAGCACCCACCGCATGACCATCGTCCAGAACCCCGCATCCCAGGTGGGCGGCTGGAAGTCGTAGGCGGAGAACACCCCCCAGCGCTCGGTCATCCAGTGCCAGCTGGTGTGCGCTACCAGCGCCGATACCACGATCCCCCCGATCCGCGGCGCCACCACCTTCGCGAACAGCAGCGCGAGCGCCGGCACCATGAACAGCAGCGCGAAGAGCTGGCCGAGCTCCACGCCGACGTTGAAGCCGAGCAGCGACGTGTACAGGTGCGAGCCCGCGAACTGGAGCGACTCGCGCAGCTGAAAAGAGAAGCCGAACCCGTGCACGAGGCCGAAGCCGAACGCCCACAGCCAGCGCCGCTCGAGCGTCCTTCCCAAGATGTTTTCCAGCGCCATGAACACGATCGAGGCCGCGATCAGCATCTCGATCAGCGGGGGGAACCAGAGCGCGTTGGGCGCGAGGCCCAGCACCGAAGCCCCCAGCGTGATCGAGTGCGCGACCGTGAACGCGGTCACCACCGAAACGAGCGGCCACAGGCGCCGGAGGGGAACGACCAGGCAGAGCAGGAAGAGGAGGTGGTCGATTCCGTCCAGGATGTGGGCGAAGCCGAGCACCACGAAGCGCAGCAGCGCCTGGTGCCATCTGGGGTCGAGGCGTACCTGCCCGGGACTGCCAGTGTACTGGTAGATTCGCTCCGCGCCTTCCGGGGTGACAAAGCGCAACACCGTGGTCGTGCGAATCCCCAGATGCGCCCAGGCGGGATCGATCGAGAAGCGTGAATCAACCGATTGGATGGGGGTCTCGAGCACCACGTCCAGCATGGCCTGTTCCAGGACCAGGTCGACGCCGGGCGAGATCGGAGGGGCCGACATATGCGCGACGGCCCGATCGTAGTCGGCGAAGGAGGGGTCCGAGGGGAGCGAAATCCGAGTGGCCGTGACGACCGGCGCCGGAAGGCGGGTCGTTTCCTCGTAGAGCGTCACGTAGCCCGCGATCCAGAGCACGGCCAGGTCGTCCAGAAGCGCGCTCGCCTCGTCGATCTCGACGTAGCCGGGACCCCGCACGGGGAAGTCCACATCCCGCATCGAGGTGAGCGGGACGCGCAGGACAAGCCGAAGCGCCCCCCCTTCGGCCTTGACGAAGGCGCGGACGATCACGTCGGCGGGGATTTCGTGTGGGAGCGGAGCGGGGGCCGCGGCCGGGAGGGCGTGCGAAAGCGGGGCGGTCGCCGCAGCCAGGAGGGCGTCGGGGAGCGGAGCGGAGGCCGCGGCGATATGGGCGTGGGACGCTGAGGCGTCTGCCGCGGCCAGACCGGCGCCTCCCGCAGGCGCAACGGGCACCAACACCGCCGCCGCCAGCGCGACAATCGCCCCCCTTCGGTGTCTTCGGCCTCTCATCCGACTCCCTCCAAGCCATTCACGGGTCCGGTCCCGCCATTCTGCTCCGCACCTACGCTGTGTCCCCGGCCCTTGGCTGACAAGCCGTCCAGCCCGTACTTTGCCCCCAAGTCGTCAAATGCCAAGTCCCACCAAGGGAGCTCCCCATGAAGCGGAACAAGCTTCTCGTCGCCGTTCTCGCGCTGGCCATCGTCGCCGTCTACTTCGGGATGACCCGCATGGAGAATGCGTCGGCCAGCGCGGTCGATGCCCCGATGTTCGAGGTGGACCCGTTCTGGCCCCAACCGCTACCGGACCACATGGTGCTGGGATCGGCCATCGGGGTGGGCGTGGATTCGCGCGATCACGTGTTCATCGTCCACCGCGGCAACCTCACGGAGCGTACCGAGGGAGGGGCCGACGCCGACCCGCCGATCGGCGAGTGCTGCCGGGCCGCCCCGCCGGTGCTCGTGTTCGATCCGGAAGGCAACCTTGTCGACTCCTGGGGGGGTCCCTCCGACGACTACGTGTGGCCCGCCTCCAACCACGGGATCACCGTGGACCACATGGACAACGTCTGGATCGGCGGGAATGGGCCGAACGACACGCACGTCCTCAAGTTCTCGCGCAGCGGCGAGTTCCTGGCCTCGTACGGCGAGCCGGAGGCCGGGCCTGCCGACAGCAACAGCGAGACGCGCTTCAACCGGGTCGCCAAGCTGGCGTTCGACGCGGAAGCCAACGAGGCCTACCTCGCCGACGGCTACGGGGGACGGCGCGTGGCGGTGCTGGACGCCTCGACAGGGGCCTTCAAGCGCTACTGGGGCGCCTACGGCAACGCGCCGGACGACACGCGGACGCCGCCCTACGATCCGGACGCACCCCTGATCCAGCAGTTCCGCACCCCGGTGCACTGCGCCGATCCCTCACTCGACGGGCACGTGTACGTCTGCGACCGTCCCAACAACCGGATCCAGGTCTTCACGAGGGACGGGACGTTCGTGGACGAGGTGCAGCTGGCGCCGCGCACTCTGGGTGACGGGTCCACGTGGGATGTCGCGTTCTCGCGCGACCCCGAGCAGAAGTACATGTACGTCGCGGACGGCAAGAACATGCGGGTCTACGTGATGGACCGGCTGAGCCTCGAGGTTCTGACCAGCTTCGGGGACGGAGGCCGGCAGCCCGGACTCTTCTTCGCGGTCCACAGCATCGCCACCGACTCGCAGGGAAACATCTACACCACCGAGACCTACGAAGGGAAGCGCGTCCAGAAGTTCATCTACAAGGGGATGGGACCCGTGACCGCAATGCATCAGGGAGCTCCCTGGCCGACGGGGAACTGACACGCCGGCGGGGAACCGACACACCAATAGAAGGAGCGGTGACATCATGAAGACCTTCCCACTCACAACCTGTGCGGTGTTGGCGGGCGCGCTGGCCGTCGGCGCGTGCGCACCGGGCGACGCACCGGAAGCCGAGGCCGCGGGCGAAGCAATGGCTGAACAGGCCCCGATGACATTCTTCATCACGAGCACGGGCCCCGGGGATGGCGCCAACCTAGGCGGGCTCGAAGGCGCCGACGCCCACTGCGAGACGCTGGCGTCGGCCGTGGGCGCCGGAGGGATGGGCTGGATGGCCTATCTCAGCACGATCGACGAGGACGGCGGCGCGGCGGTGAACGCACGCGACCGGATCGGGATGGGGCCCTGGCACAACCAGGCCGGCGCGATGATCGCCAACGACGTCGACGAACTCCACTCGGAGGCCGCCAACCTCACCAAGGAGTCGATCCTCACCGAGATGGGCGACATGGTCAACGGCCGCGGCGACGACCCCAACATGCACGACATCCTGACCGGGTCCAACATGGACGGGACCGCATACACGGGTGAGGACTACGACAACTGCGGCAACTGGATGAGCAGCGCCGAGGACGGCAGCACGGCGGTGGGTCACCACGACCGCATCGGCGGCGGGCAGAATCCCACGTCGTGGAACTCTGCGCACGCTTCGCGCGGCTGCAGCCAGGAGAACCTGCAGGGCACCGGCGGCAACGGCTTCTTCTACTGCTTCGCGGCAGGGAATTGATGCGCGGCCTGGTGGGGGCGCTGCTGCCCGCGCTCGCGCTCGCGGCTTGTTACGGGGAGGAAGGGGCGGAGGGAGCGCCAGCCGGCGGCGGGAGTTCGGCCGCTGACCCCGAGGCGCAGACAGCCGCCGCGAGCCTGCCGGTCAACACCGTCTTCATCGAGGAGATGACCTGGACCGAAATCCGGGACGCGATCGCCGCCGGTAAGACGACGGCAATCCTGCCCACCGCCGGCACCGAGCAGAACGGCCCGCACATGGTGATGGGCAAGCACCGCTACATCATCGACGAGGCCAGCGACCGGATCGCGCGCGAGCTCGGCAACGCCCTCGTCGCCCCCGCCGTGACCTACGTGCCAGAGGGAGAGGTGGATCCGCCCTCGGGACACATGCGGTACGCCGGGACGATTACGCTCCCGAACGAGTTCTTCATGAAGCTGGTCGAGTACGCCGCTCGCAGTCTCCGCGCCCACGGCTTCACCGACCTCGTGTTCATCGGCGACAGCGGCGGGAACCAGAGGGGGATGGAGGCGGTCGCGGCCCAGCTGAACGACGAGTGGGGCGGCGATGGCGCAACCGTGCACTTCATCGGGGACTACTACGCGAACAACGGCTTCCGCGACTGGCTCATGGAGCAGGGCGAGACCAACGAGACGATCGGGCGCCACGCGGGCATCTCGGACACGTCGATCCTGCTGTACGTGGAGCCGCGGCACATCCGCCAGGATCAGCTGGCGCCCGGCGGCGGCTTCGAGAACAGCGGCGTGTCGGGCGATCCCACGCGCGCCTCGGCCGAGTATGGCCGCGTCGGCATGGAAATGCGCGTGGACGCGGCGGTCCGGCAGATCCGGGCGGCGATGGGGTCCATGTAGTGGGCGTGGCGCTGGTGGCTCGGTGACCATAGGGATGAGTTGGCGTGCGACCGGCTCGGTGGTGCGGGTGGTGGTCGCGGTCGGCGCGGTGGCGGCGGGCGCCCTCCCAGCGATTGTGCCCTCCGGCCCCGCCGTGGCCCAGGAGACGGCGGGCGGCGCGGAAGCCGCGACCTTCACCCTCGCCGGGCAGATCGTCGACGCGGTGAACGGGGCACCGGTCATTGCCGCGCTGGTCAAGGTCCCGGCACTCCGCCGGGTGGCCGCCTCCGACGTCCACGGCCAGTTCCAGCTGCCCGACTTCCCCGAGGGAACGTGGGACATCGTCGTCGAGCAGCTCGGGTACCATACCCTGACCGGATCGGTCACCGTCGCTGATGGCAACGGGCTGAATCTGCGCCTGAACCCGGATCCGGTCGCCCTCGAAGAGATCAGGGCGGGCGGGCTGACCTACAGGACCCGGTTGCGGCGCAGGCGAAACGCCTCGGCGGCACGGTCCTATGAGCTCGCGGGAGAAGCGCTCTGGAACAGCCAGCACGAGAACGTGTGGGACCTGGTGGGACGGCGCGAGGGCTTTCACTTCCAGGGCTATTCCAACTACGGTTGCCCGTTGGCCACGATCTACGGCGTGCCGGTCATTGTGGGGCTGTACGTGGACGACCGCGCCGTGCGGATCGGAATCTTCGACCAGTACAAGCCCACCGATTTCGCCATGGTGGAGGTCTACGAATTCGGAGCCGCGATCAAGGCGTATACGCAGCCCTACCTCGATCGGATGACGCGGGAGAGACGGGTGGCGGTGTCGTCGACGCCGGCCCTGTGTCCCCCCGAATCCCGGACGATCTACCGCCGGGGCCGGTACGTGCAGGTGCCCCCAGGAACGGGGCCGGGAGGTCCGGGGTAGGAGGCGGGGTGGCGTCGTTTCGCGAGGCGACGGCCCAGCACCGGCGAGAGGACCGCCCGGTGCACGTGAGAGATCTGTTTCAGGAGGGCTTTCGTTGAGCTGGCTTGGCAGACGACAGCGGCGACCGGGGGCGTTCGCCACCGCCGCGATCCTCCTCGCCCTGACCTTCCCCGGCCCGCCGCGGTTGTCGGCCCAGGACGCGGCCACCTTCACGCTGACGGGCCAGATCGTCGACGCGGTCAACGAAACACCCGTCATCGCCGCGGTGATCAAGGTCCCCGACCTGCGCCGCTTCGTCTTCACCGACGTCAACGGCCGCTTCGCCTTTACCGACTTCCCCGCGGGCACCTGGGACATCGTTGTCGAGCAGCTCGGATACCACACCCTCGACGGCTCGGTGACGGTGGCGGAGGGCAACGGGCTCTTTCTGCGCCTGAACCCCGATCCGATCGAGCTGGAGGGCCTGCGCGTGCGGACGCGCTCCGAGCAGTTGCTGGAACGGCGGCGGCGACGCGTTCCCTACCGCGTAGTCAGGATCCCCACCGAAACCATCGCCAACGCGATCAATCCGGACCCGACGGCGATATTCAGGTTCAATGCGGCTGCGCCGATTACCGGCTGCTCGGGCGAGGCCGACGAGTGGATGACGCCCGGATGCGTCGTGGTGAAGGGTACGCCCAAGCCGATCAGCATCTTCCTGGACGAGGGGCCGCTGCTCGGCGGGATGGTGGAATTCGCCGCCCTGAGCAACCTGGAAATCCACTCGATGGAATGGATACCGAGAATGGCGATGCTCAGAGTCTACACCCGTAGGTTCATCGAGCGCCTCGACAAGACGCGCATCAGCCTGGTGCCGCTGATATGGTGAACACGCGGTCTGGGCGCGCACGGCGCGCATCATTTCTTGTTGCGTGTCTCGCGGCGTGGGCCGGAGCGGACACTGTGACCGCGCAGGATCCGGACACCTTCACCCTGGCCGGACAGATCGTGGACGCGGTCAACGGAGCACCCGTGGTTGCCGCCGTGATCAAGGTTCCCGAACTGCGGCGTTTTGTCTTCACGAACTTGAGCGGCCGGTTCGCATTCACGGACTTCCCCGAAGGCACCTGGGATATCCTGGTCGAACAACTCGGATACCACACGCTTGAGGGCTCGGTTACGGTGGCGGACGGCAACGGACTCTTCCTCCGTCTCAACCCGGATCCGATCGAGCTGGAAGGCCTGCGCGTCGTCACTCGGGGCGAGCGGCTCCTCCATGAGCGACGCCGACGCTACCCCTTCCGCGTGACCACGATTTCGGCGTCCACGATTACGGCGGCCGCGGACCGCGACCTCGCCGCCATCTTCAGACGGCACGCGAATGCGCCGCTCGCCATGTGCCCGGTGGAGGTGGACCCGTGGCTGGCGATGGGAGGCTGCATGTACAAGCGCGGCGACCTCAAGCGCATAAACGTCTACCTGGACGAGGCCCCGCTGATGGGAGGCATGGTAGAACTGTCGCAACTCGACTACCGGGAGGTCCACTCCATGGACTGGGTGCCGGGCATCTGGCGGGCCGACAACCCCGAGCTTCGGGTTTACTCCAAGGGGTTCATCGAGCGCCTGAACACTTCCAACACCCACCTGGCCCCGTTTTCGTGGTTCGTCCCCTAGCCTTGCTGGCTGCCCAAGCGGCCGGGCAACGGGCCCGACCTACGGTTCTTCCCGCTCCGACCGGAACAACCGGTCCGTGACAATCGCCACCAGCGGCACCGCCACCGTCAGCGTCACCACCCCCAGGCCCTCCAGGAAGCCCGTTTCGTCGCGCTGTCCCGAAATCCCCAGCGCATAGCCGGGAATGAGCGTGACCGCAGCACCGATCAACGCTGCGCCGAACGTCCCACGGGACCGCTCGGTCTCGCCACCGAGACGAGCACCCAGCGCCGACCCCAGCGCCGGCAGCGCCACGGCCGCGGCAGTCACCGCGATCGTGGTCGTCGCCGAGCAATCGGTGAAGAGGGCGTCCTCGTCCCGGCCCCGGAAACCGATGCATCGGCTCGCCAACCCGACCCCCGCGGCCAGCCCCGCCGCGTTGCCCAGGGCGGAGCCCAGGAAGACCGTGCCGGTCCGGTGCGGCGCCGGCTCGAGCGACCAGTCGTAGCGCTGCGGACCCAGGACGTACACGTCTCTCTGCCGGTCGGGATCGCGCCCGGGCCGCCGTGTCTCGATGACGAGGGCCCCCCACAGCGACCCCGATCCGAATCGGGCGCCCGCCTCGGACGGCTGCACCACTTCGATGTTCTCGATGGTCTCGATCGGGAGCGTTGCGTAGAGCGTCGCCGGGTTGCGCACCAGCACGCCGTCCAGATAGACCTCCGGCGAGTTGCAGCCCGGATCGCTGCTGCCGAGGCCGCGTATGAAGTTCCCCGCGCGCGCGCCACGGAACTCGACGCAGGTCGGCTGTCCCACGACCCCGCTCCGACTGATCCGTATCCCCGGAACCTGCGCGGTGAGGAGTTCCACCAGGGTCAGCGACGTTTCCTCGTACCTTTGGATCTCTTCGCGGGAGATCCGGTTGAGCTGGCGGCCCGCCGCCCTCCGCTCCCGGGCCTCGCGACTCGTAGCCTCGACAACCAGCGGCGTCAGCCTGATACCCTCCTGAGCGATCCGGATCGTCAACCGCTGAGAGGCCTCGCCCACCTCCACCTCCTGCCAGTGCGCCCCATACGCAACATGGCGGACCGTAAGCACCCAGCTCCCCCGTGGCACATCGGGAAAGGCAAACGACCCGTCGGCGTCTGTGACCCGCGTCCCCACACCGTCGATCCACACTTCCACATCGGCCACCGGGTTGCCCGTCGCGTCATCCAGGATCCGGCCCGACACGGAGGTGCCCGGCTGCGCCGTGACGGCGGTCGGAAACCCCCACAGGAGAGAGAGCGCGACAACCGCCAGGGCGCTCGGCCAACTGCGCCCGGCCCGCGTTTGCCGACTCCGCTTCATATGACTCCTCCTGCCTCCGACGCGGACCCTCTTGACAAACAATGTACGCAATAGTTAGCGCCCGCGACGCGCAGGTGCTACTGTATTCGCACCCATAGTGCGGGATGATTCGCCCTGCTCGCACCTCGCGGCTCGGTGTATACATCCCGGTATCCACCCTTCGTCCATAGGAGGACGCCATGGAACGAGCAAAGTGTAAGAGACCGCGTGGCGCCGCAGGAGTTGTCGCTCTTGCGGTGCTGGCGCTCGCTTTGCCCTCCACTCTTCTGGCCCAGACGGGCTCGATCCGAGGGGAGGTGGTCGACGCAATCACCCTGAGGGCGATCGGAGGCGCCCAGGTCGAAATTGTCGACACGCGCCGGGGTGGCCTTACCAACACCTCCGGCCAGTATCTCCTCCTCAACGTCCCCGTTGGCGACCACGAAGTGCGGGTGCAGTTCATCGGCTTCGGCACCGTGACCCAAAGCGTGACGGTATCCAGCGGCCAGACCGCCACCCTCGACTTCTCGCTCGCGCAATCGGCGCTGCAGCTGGACCAGATCGTGGTCACGGGCACGGCGCAGGAGACTCAGGCGAGATCGGTGGGCAACACGGTTTCCACCATCGACGCTGCGGAGATCGTGGAAATCGCGCCGATCAGCACCGTACAGCAACTGCTGACCGCTCGTACCCCCGGCTTGACGCTCATGAAAAACTCCGGCCAGGCCGGATCGAGCTCCAAGCTTCGCATCCGGGGAGCCGGATCTCTCGCGGCGGGGCTGCAACCCGTTGTCTACGTCGATGGGATTCGCATGAAATCCGGTACGCAGGGAGGGCAGGACGTGAGCTGGGGCGGTGCGCAGGGAACAGACGCCCTGGACTTCCTGAACCCGCAGGACATCGAGTCGGTCGAGACAATCAAGGGTCCTGCTGCATCCACCCTGTACGGAGCCGATGCGGCCGGCGGGGTCATTCAGATTATCACCAAGAAGGGCCGAGCCGGATCCGGACTGGTGTGGAACGCTTCCTTCGAGACCGGTTTCAGCGAGTGGGCGCTCGACACCCCAACGAACTACTGGAGGTGCACCGCTTCGAATATCTCCAACCCCAACGTCTACCCGGGGTGCTCGGGGGTCGCGGAGAACACGGTGTTGATGGACGACCCCGTCAAGCGTCATCCGATGGCGCTTCGTCAAAATGAGGGCGGGCCCGACAACTACGCCGATCTCAGCACTTTCAACCTTTCGGCGCGCGGCGGGGGCGAGGCGTTCAACTACTACCTCTCCTTTGAGAAGGGCGGCGAAGAGGGCGTCTACTACAACAACTTCTCCAACAGGACTTCGGGGCGCGCGAACTTCGGTTTCACGCCCACAGAGAGGTTCTCGACAACAGTCAGCGTCGGGTATGCGCGTACGCACGTGCAGATGCCGTTCGCCAACAACTCGTCGAACTCGATCCTGCGGAACGGATTCAGGGGAAGACCCGGATCGTCCGCGCCCTGGGAGGAAGGCTTCCGGGGCTTCGGACCCAACCTCTCCAACGAGTATGACAATCAGACCGAGGCCGAGCGCACCACGATCGGCATGACCATCAACTACCAGCCATGGGACTGGTTCACAAACCGGCTGACGCTGGGGATGGACAAGCAGGATCGAAACAACTCCGAGATCAACATGATCGACACCACCGGTCTGCAACCATGGGGGGCCACCTCCTCCGGCGGCCGCGTTCAGCGCTTCCTGCCCGTCGATCACTCGTGGACGGCCGACTACGCCGGCACCATCGGGACCGACTTGACCGATGACCTCGCCTCGTCGCTGTCCTTCGGGGCACAGTTGGTCAGGGAACAGTTCTCGTCCCACTTCGTCGATGGACAGGGCTTCGTGGCCAACAACCTGAACCTCATTGGAACCGCCGCGATTACCTCGGCGTCGGAGGGGTTCGTAGAGCAGACCTCGCTGGGAGTGTATGTGCAGGAACAGGCGGCCTGGCGAGATCGTCTGTACGGTACAGTGGCCGTCCGGGTGGACGACAACTCGGCATTCGGCAACGACTTTTCGCTCGTGGTCTACCCGAAGGCCTCGGTATCCTACATCATCTCGGACGAGGACTTCTTCGAGTTGCCCTACGTGGACGAACTGAAGCTTCGAACCGCCTGGGGCCAGGCCGGGAAAGCGCCGGCTCCCTTCACGGCGGACCGGGCCTACGCGCCGGATGTCACGGTGGTGGGCGATGTGGCGGTGAACCAGCTTTCGACCGCCTCGTACGGGAATCCCGACCTCAAGGCCGAGACCGGTTCGGAACTTGAGATCGGCTTCGACGCGTCGTTGCTGGAAGGTCGCGCGGGTCTCGAGGTCACGTACTACAATCAGCGTACCACCGATGCGCTGATCTCGGTTCCCGATCCGCCCTCGAGCGGATTCAGCGGCAGCCATTTCGTGAACATCGGCGAGATCGCGAACAGCGGTTTCGAGCTGTTGCTGACCGGGTCCCCGATCTACACGCGAAATCTCCAGTGGGACGCGAGCGTGTCGTTCTACACCAACTCGAACGAACTCGTCTCGTTCGGTGGCGCCCTGGAGGATATCTCTTTCGGCGCGTTCGCCCAGGTGCACAAGCACATCGAGGGCTACCCGCTGGGCGGGTACTGGTCCGTCGATGTCGTGCGGGACGCGAGCGGCAACCCCGTTCTCAACTCGGGCGGCGGCGTGACCGTCGACTACGACAACGAGGAGTATGTGGGACCTCAGTTGCCCACGCGGGAGATTGCGTTCTCAAACACCTTCACGCTCCTCGGCAACCTCCGGCTCTTTGCCCAGTTCGACTACAAGGGCGGCCACTACCAGTGGTGCGCGATCTGTTCCATCCGGAACCGGATCGACCGCAACTCCTGGGAGGTGAACAACCCCGCCGCCGATCCGGTCGAGGTGCTGGTGTGGCGCAGCCGCCAGACCAAGACGCACCTGTTCCCGGCGGACTTCCTGAAGTTCCGGGAGATCGCCGTGAGCTATACGTTGCCGGCCAATCTGAGCGACGCCTTCCGCGCGGACCGCGCTACCGTGACGCTATCGGGCCGAAACATCTGGATGTGGACCAAATACGGAGGCACTTCCGATCCCGAAGTCACGTTCTACAGTACGCGCGAGTTCAGTGAACTCGACTACGCGTCTACACCGATGACCCGCCGGGTGGCGGCATCGATCGCCCTGCAGTTCTGAGAGGAGGAAGCAAATGACTCGATTCAGCAAGACGCTGCGGCTCGCTGCCGCATTGGCCGTCCTGGGTCCGGTCGCGGGATGCGACACCCTCGACGAACTCCTGGTAGCAAACAACCCCGAACGCATCTCGGAGGATGCACTGAATGACGCGTTGCTCGTGGATGTGCTCACCAACAGCGTCATCGGCGAGTTCTCGGCCATGTACGACAATCCGTTCATCTGGACGGGCAGCATGATGACCGACGAACAGCTCACGGGGATCAACTGGGAACAGACCGCGCGGATCAACCAGCGCCTGGTTCGTTTCGACGAGGGTCCCACCGATGGCATGTTCTCGGCGCTCAGTGCCGCCCGCGTGATGGCGGACAGCGCCGCGGGACGGTTCCGCACCCTGATCGACAACTCGGCCGCGGACGAGCGCATGGCCATTGCGCTGATCTACGCCGGCTATTCTCACATCGTTCTGGGCGACGTCATGTGCGAGGCCGTCTTCAATGTGGGGGAGACCATCGCGTCACAGGCGCAGATCTATGAGCGCGGCCTGTCCCGATTTGAAGAGGGCATGCAGGTGGCAGGAGCCGCCGGGCGCCAGGACCTCGTGAACCTCGCCCGAACGGGCCTTGCTCGCGCACACCTCAACCTGGGCAACCACAGTCAGGTGATGCAGTACGCCGGGGAGGTTCCAGCGGATTTCGTCCATTGGGTCGAATACGAGCAGACATCCGACGGCGGAACCGACCTCGTGCTCTGGGGGAGGATCAACGGCGGCAACCACTCGCTCGGCGTGCACCCGAACTTCCTGAACGGTGAATTCGGGAGCCAGGACATCGTTTCCGGCCAGACGGACCCGCGGGTGCAGCACACCACCAGCTGGTCGCTGGGTCACAACCGCCTGACACGGCTGTACAAGCCTTATCAGTCTCTGCCGTTCAGCGGATACAACGGCGAAGCCATCGCCGATGGCGGTCAACCGCCGTTCTACCAGAGGGGCACCGACATCAAGATGGCCTCGGGGCTCGAGGCGATGCACCACTACTACGAAGCGGCGGGGCCCGGCGGAACGGGTCCGGCCGGGTCGACGCTCGATTTCGTGAACGCTCGGCGCGCGGCTGGCAAACAGGCGCCGGTCGACTTGTCAGGCTCCGACCTGATGGCCGAACTGCGCGAGCAGCGCGGGCGCGACATGTACTTGGGCGGCTTCCGCCTGGGCGATCTGCGGCGCTGGAACAACCAGGGCGTTGGCAACTTCTTCCCGAGCGGGATCCACCCGGTTACAGAGTGGGGCAGTTACGGCGACGCAACGTGCTTCCCGCTCCCGCTCGAGGAGTACGAAGGCAACCCCAACCTGACGAAGCCGAGTTGACGGCCTTCGTCGGAGCGAAAGCGTGCATGAGCGCTTGAAGACGGGGGGTGCGGCGGTCCACAGGGCCGCCGTGCCCCCTGGCAGCCCGCGGACGAAATCCCCCCGGCATTCGAACGACGATGCATCCGGGCCGACCGCGCGGCTTCATTCACGGACTGCTCGGGCGTTGTGCGCCGCGGCCGCCGCGTTGGCGGTCATGGCGATCTCGGCCGCTTGCAATCTGCTCGATGACGATCAGGAGTACCCGAGCGTGGCGCGCGTGGAGATCACCGGCACTACACCCGGACCGCTCGAACTGGTCGTCTCCGACGACTTCCAGAGGGTGGCCGACTTCGATCAGGGGGCGCGGTACACCGTGCTGGTCCGCGCCGACACGTCTCAGGTGGAGCTCGATTTCGTCAAGGAGTACGACATCGAACTCGCTCGGCGCTTCTACGTTCGGCTCACCAACCACGCCGTCGAGGTTGCACAGGTGCGACTCACTGTCGCCTTCGACGGTGAGGTCGGGTACTCACAGGGGGCAAACCTGTCCGAGAGTGGCGCGCTGGAGTTCAGCGAGATCTTCTTCGGCACCTGACGCACGGGCCGGGAGGAAGAGCGTGAGATTCCGCCCGCCGAGATCACACCGGCACCGGCGTGTACCTGCCGTGCGGCCGGGCTCGTCGCGGGTCCGACCCTGGAGGGCCCGGAACTTCCCGCACCCAACCCTGGTCGCCGCCGCACTCCTCGCGCTCGTGTCGTGCAGTGGGGACGCAACCGCCCCCGTGGAAGCGCCTCCCGACCCCGAGCTTCCCCCCATCCCTTCCGAGGCCACCGCGTGGATCGAGGCCAACTTCCATGCGTTCGAAGGCTCCCACCTCTCCCTCCCCCACTCCGACCTCGGCTTCCTGCGGGGCATCGTCGGCGACGCGCGGGTCGTGTCGCTGGGCGAGAACACCCATGGCACCCGCGACTTCTTCGAGATGAAGGCGCGCGTCCTCCGGTTTCTGGCCGAGGAGATGGGGTTCACGGCCTTTGCGATCGAAGCGACCTGGCCCGAGGCGCGTCGGCTTGACCACTACGTGCGGACCGGTGAGGGCGACGCGGCGGAACTGCTGTCCGGGCTGTACTTCTGGACCTGGAACACGGAATCCGTGCTCGAAATGATCGAGTGGATGCGCGACCACAACGAGGCCGGCGGCGACGTGGGCTTTCACGGCTTCGACATGCAGTACCCGGGCATGGCGCTGCACAACGTCCGCGAGTATTTCGCGGCGGTCGATTCCGCCCAGGCCCGCACGGTCGCCACCCGGCTCGACTGTCTCGGCAGGTTCGCCAACGACCCTTCCGGCCGATTCCCGAGTCCGCGCTACTCCAGCCAGCCGGCCACCTACCGCACCGACTGCGGCGCCTCGCTCCACGGCGTGCAGGAAACGCTGCGGGACGGACGGGAGACCTACGAGGCGGCATCGGGCGAGAAGGCCTTCGCGGTGGCCCTGCAAAGCATGCGCGTGGCCATTCAGTACCACCTGATGATCACGGGAGAGCAGAGCCGCGACGAGTCGATGGCGGAAAACACCGTGTGGATCGACCGGCAACTCGGGCCCGACACGCGCATGGTCCTGTGGGCGCACAATTTCCACGTTTCCGCCCAGCCGGGGGCTCAGGGATTGTTCCTGCGACGGGCCTACGGGGACGCGATGGTGATCGTCGGCTTCAGCCACGAGGCGGGGACCTTCACTGCCGTCCTTCAGCGCGGCTCGAGCTACCTGGGCCTGACCGAGCACATTTTGGGGGCCCCGCTCCCGCTCTCGTACGAGCACTACCTGTCCACGCCGGCGGCTCCCCGGTACGTGGTCGATCTGCGCAGCCGCGACACGAGCTCGGCGGGCGCAACCTGGCTGGCGGGGCCTCGCAGTTTCAGGTCGATCGGCTGCTGCTATGACCCCGGGCTCTCGCATCGCTACTGGTCAAGGCCCCCGCTGCCGGAGTGGTACGACGTGGTTGTCCACTATGCGTCCACTCGGCCCACCACGGTGTTGCCCTCGCGTTATCCCACGTCGTTCTGAACGGGGGGGTGGGCGGCGCCCTACCTTCGCAGCACTCGCCGAAGCCGCACGAAGCGCCGCCCCCGCCGGACGGCGAGGGAGAGCCCGGTCCATACCATCAGCACGGCCGCGAGCGAGAAAAGCCCAGCGAGGAGTTGGCCGCCAAGCCCCCAGTACTCCCCCGTGTGCGCGTGACGCAGGAACTGCTGCGCGCGCCGTCCCGGGGTGTCGTCGGCGAAGGACTCCCAGTCGCGCACGGCGCCGGTGGCCACGTCGACGGTGAGCACGCCGGCCTTGTGGGGCTGACCCTCGCGGCCACCCTGCACCTCCACCCGGACCTCGCGATCCCCCGAGCGCGGCACGTTCAGGATCAACGTCCGCCATTCGGGCACCCACACCTCGGCGGCCGCAAGCACGGCTCCCAGGTCGGCACCGGGGGCGCCACCACCCTCGTCGGAGTCGCGCGAGCCCTCCTCGGCGCCCTCCACGCCCACCACCCCCGCCCCGGCTCTCTCCAACGCAACCGCATCCTCGCCGCCAATCCCCGCCCCACCCGGCCACACCCCCACCGGCACCACGCGTCCCACAACCGGATACACCCGGTCCCCCACCCCCGGATACGACGTGGTCACCCCCGTCGCCCCGATCACGGCCAGCGGCAGCACGGACCAGATCCCGACCACCTGGTGCCAGTTGAGGTCGCGCCAGGCACCCGTCGCCCGGGGACGCGGCACAATCACATTGGCCAGCGACCGCCGAGTGACGGGCCGCGGGATCCACAGGATCGGCCCGGTAAGCAACAGGAACAGGAACGCGACGTTCACGGCCCCCGTCACCGCCCGCGCCCGGCGCACCGAGCCACTCGAGACGTTGAACCAGCGGTGCCAGTTGTGAACGCCCTCGAAGAAGCGCTCCACCCCGCCCGGCCCTTGGCCAAGCACCCGGCCCGTGTACGGATCGACGTGGACGTAGCGGTCCCGTCCCTCATACACGCGCACCGGCATACGCACATCCGCAGCATAACGCAGCGACGTCGCCGCCAGGCCCGCCGCCTCGACGATCTCCTCCGGCGCCAGCCGCCCGGCCCCCTCCGCCGCCGCAACGAAGAGCCGGCGCTCCGCGAGCCCGGTCACCGCTTCCTCCAGCGACAGCACGACGCCGGTCGCAGCCAGCATGAGGACGACCGCCCCGGCCGCCACGGCCACCGTAAGATGCAACCGGAAGATGACCGCGCGGATCATCGCGTCACCACCGGGCCAGCGCGGCCACAGTCCCGACCCGCGCGGCGCCCGCCCGGCCCCACCTCGCCGACCGTCGTCAGTTCAACGTCACGTAGCGCTCGAACCGCACGACCTCGTCTTCGTCCACGTACTTCCCGATCTCGCGCCGGAACTGGTCGAGATCGGTGTACGGGCGGTACTCCTCGAACTCGTGCGCCATGCGCTCGGTCATCCCCGGAACCGCCATGATCTCCTCGCGGGTGGCGCTGTTGAGGTCGATCGGGACATACACGTACCGCGCGAGCCGCTCGACCTCTTCCTCGTCCACGTACTTGCCGATCTCCCTGCGGAACTCGCCCATGTCCTCGTAGGGACGGTACTCCTCGAACTCGTGCGCCATCCGATCCCCCACGCCGGGAATCATCAGGATCTCGTCGTTCGTCACGTCGTTCAGGTTGATCGGCAGCCACAGAGATTCATACGCCGCCATCGCCGCGTCGTCGCCGATCGCCCCCGCCAGCGCCGCGTGCACATCCGCCGCGCGCAGGTAGGGCCGCCCGCCGGCAATTGCCGCGGCAGCCTCCGCAGTGATCCCCGGAATCAATGTCAATTCGTCTTCGGCGGCGAGGTTGGGGTTGAGCAGGGCGGCCATGGCATCGGCGGCACCCATGTCGTCCATGGCCTCCACGGGCTCCGCGGCGGCGGGTTCAGACTCGGCCGAATCGCCGCCCCCGCCACAGCTGGCCAATAGCGCCGTGGTCATGACAAGGGTGAGCGGCACGGTGTGATTGCGGAACATGATCCCTCTTCCTTTCCCATTGCGAACCGAGCTTTACGATAGTGACCCCCCACAGGCCCCGAAGGTTGGGACAAAAATGAGACTCATTCTCAATCAAGTCAACGAGGCGATCCACCACGGGCCGGGGGCATCAAGCACCGGAAATCCACGAGCGCGACCGCCGACCCCTCCAACGGAGACGCACACTACGGTGTCTTTTCCGATAGCGCCGGCCATCCCATAGTACCTGGACCGGCGGTTTGCCCGACCACGGTCCAAGGAACCAGAACACGATGAATTCAAAGTCAGCCCACTTGCGGAGTTCCGCGGCATCGATGCCCGGTCTTGCGGCATCCGTGCTTCTCGCCACGGCCGTGGCGGCATCCCCAGGCGGCGCAGCCGCCCAGACGGCAAACGGAGACAACGGGGCCCCGCCGGTTCTGGAAGCCGCCGCGCTGCCCGTCGAGGTCCGGATCGACCTCGACGGCCGCATGGAAGAGGCAGTCTGGCAAACCGCCACTCCGATCACCGATTTCAGCCAGCAGGAGCCGGTCGAGGGGGGCGCACCCTCGGAGCAGACCGAAATCCGCGTCGTTTTCGATGAGGACGCCCTCTATATCGGTGCGATCCTGTACGGTGACCCGGCCAACATCCTGGCCTACCAGCGGCAGCGGGACGCGAGCCTGCGCACCGACGACCGCTTCATGTGGATCCTCGACACCTTCCTGGACGGGCGCACCGGCTATTTCTTCGAGATCAATCCGGCAGGGCTGATGGGGGACGGGATTCTGACCGGAAGCGGCGGCGGTTGGGGCGGTGGCGGTGGCGGCGGCGGCGGGTCCGGCAAGGCCTGGGACGGCATTTGGGAGGCTCGGACGGCGCAGCGGGACGACGGCTGGTCGGCCGAGATCCGCATCCCGTTCAGGACCCTCAACTTCAATCCCGACCTGGACAGCTGGGGGATCAACTTCCAGCGCACGATCCGTCACCGCAACGAGGAGATCCTCTGGCGGGGCTACCGGCGCAACGAAGGACTCTTCCGACCGGTGCACGCCGGTCGGCTGACGGGCTTGAGAAACCTGTCGCAAGGACTGGGACTGGAGGCCAGACCTTCAGCCGTCACGACCTGGAAGAACGTCCCCGGCAACACCGACCCGACGACCTTTCCGAGCGACGTCAGCCTCGACGTCAACTACAGCGTTACGTCCAGCCTGCGCGCGTCGGCCAGCATCAACACCGACTTCGCGGAGGTCGAGAGCGACGAGCGGCGCGTCAACCTGACGCGATTCCCTCAGCGCTTTCGCGAACGCCGGGATTTCTTTCTCGAGGGATCGGGGGTCTTCAGCTTTGCTCCGCGCAGTGGCCCCACGCCCTTCTTCTCGCGCCGGATCGGACTCAGATCGGGCCAGCAGATACCGATCCAGTACGGCACGCGGCTGACCGGCCAGGCGGGGAAGTATGAACTCGGCTTCTACCAGATCGGCACCGCGGCCCACTCCTTCTTCAGCGAGAGCACCCTGGCGGACGTGAGCATTCCGAGAGAAACGTTCACCGTGGCACGCATGAAGCGCTCGATCTTCGAGCAGTCGACGATCGGCGCGATCTACACGCGCAGGGCGGCGGCGCCCGGCGCCGACGGCATTGTCGAGGCCGACGGGCACACGGTCGGCATCGACGCCCAGTTGAACACGCGGCACTTCTTCGGCAACAAGCGCCTGGAAATGGAGGCTTTCTTCGTCTGGAACTCCAACCCGGATCCCACGGTCGACCGGTCGCTCAACGATCTTACCGCCCGCGGACTGCGCCTGAACTTCCCGAACGACATCTGGACCGCCCACATCTCGTACCGCGAGTTCGGCGACGACTACAGGCCATCTCTCGGCTTCGTGCCCCGCAACGGATTTCGCCGGGTGGAGCCCCGGGTTGGCTGGGCGCCCCGGCCACAGAGCATCGCCTGGATCCGGCAGCTCGACTTCGCGGTCCAGTTCCGCAATCTCACCAACATCGACACCGGCGTGCTCGAAGAGCGCGAATGGCAGTTCGACCTTTTCGGGATCGACTTCGAGAGCGGAGACAACATCGAGATCGAAGCGACCCGCGTCCGCGAATTCCTGGACTACGGTTACGAGGTGAGCGACGGGATCGACATTCTCCCAGGCGATTACACGACCTGGGAATGGGGCATGCGCGGCCGCACCGCAGGCCATCGGCGCGTGTCGATGTTCGGAGGCATCAGTCGCGGGGGCTTCTGGGACGGCGACCGGACGCGCATGAACGTCCGAGCGTCGTTCAGACCGAATCCGGGCGTCAGCATCTCCACCAACTTCGAGCACAACGCCGTGTCGCTGCCGCGCGGCGACTTCGATGCCGATGTCTACGAAATCGAGGGCGAGTGGAACCCCAACCAGTGGGTCAGCGTCACCAACCAGATCCGCTACGACAACGACAGTAACATCGTGGGGCTGTTCGCCCGGCTGCGGTGGATCGTGCGCCCCGGCAACGACGTGTTCCTGGTCTACACGCACAACTGGCGGAACCTCGGTCTGGACATCCTCAGCGACCGCGACCTGATCACCCTGTCGCGGGGCAGCGCGATCAAGGCGAACTACACGTACCGGTTCTAGCGTCCGGTCAGTAGCCCGTCGAGGTCCCAGGACGCCAGATCCTGAAGCGCAGCGAGATCCGTCGCGTCGTAGCGCAGCGCCGCGATCGTGATCATGCCCTGCATGAACGCCTCGGTGTCGCTGCCGGGCGGAAACGTGTCCTCCGGCGATATGCGCGGCTGAAACACGCGCACACCGTCTTCCGGCTCGACCTCCTGGTACCCGAGACGGAGGTAGCTGCCGCCCATTCCCGCTGCCGCGATCCCGGCGACCTGGTCTTCGGACGCAGCCGGGAAGTTGATCGAGAAGACAGTTCCCGGGCGTGACGGACGCGCACGAAGCGCCTGCACAAACCGCGCGACAACCTCCGCCGGGTAGCCGAAGTCCATGGAGCGGCCCCCGAGAGAGGCTGCGACGGCCGGAATCCCATGGTAGGCGCCCGCCATGGCCGCGCCGACGGTACCCGACATGCGCGCGAGATCACCGGTATTGGCGCCCGCATTGATCCCGCTGACAACGAGGTCGAAGCCTCCGTCCGGAGCAAGGGCCTGGGTCGCGAGGATGACCGAACCCGCAGGGGTGGTGTCCACGCAGTGGCCCCACACCTCACCCTCGATCTCATACGGCCGCAGTCTGATCGGCAGGTCCAGCCGCACCGACATGCTGCTGCCGCTGCGCTGGCCGCACGGGGCCACCACGGTCACCTCGCCCACCGCCCTCAGCGCCTTGGCCAGTTGCTGGATCCCGGGCGACTCGATGCCGTCATCGTTGGTGACCAGGATATGGTACAAATCCGCAGACGACCGCCCGTCCTGGCCGGAAGGTGCCCGGTCGCACGCCGAGGCCGACAGCGCAACCGCGAGGAAAACCGAGAATACGCGACGAGATCCGCCCATGCCTGCCCCCTGGTGTCCTGCCCGTCTGGATTGGTAGTGGAGCCAACCGGGATCGAACCGGTGACCTCTGGCTTGCAAAGCCAGCGCTCTCCCAGCTGAGCTATGGCCCCAGGATCGCTGGCGACAGCCAGCCGGGAAAAGATAGCCGGCGGACAGCCAGTCCCCAAGGAGCCACTCCCCGGAGCGCCGGGCGATCACTCTCCGGGAACGCCGGGACACCACTCCCCGGGCAATCGGGCTATATTGGTGCATGAAACAAATGGCGGTGGGGCTCCGGGTCGCGGTTCCTTCGCTCGTGATTGCATTCCTGGTCGCGGCTTGCGGCAGAGCCGACGGAATGCCGGAAGGCAGCGCAGCCGTTGACGCGCCCGCGCCCGAGGAGGCGGTCGATATCGCCGCCAATTCGGAGGCCAGCCCGGAAGCCGACGCCTCCTCCCTCGGTACCGGCGTTAACGCCTTGGCGCCGACCAACGCTAAGGATTCGGTCCACGCGGCAACCGACGGCATCGCCGCCGATGCCACGCCGGCCGAGCGCACCTTCTTCCATTTCACGCGGCCCGACCACATCCGCGGCCTCTACGTGAACTCGTGGTCCGGAGGCTCCAGGCGGCGCATGGCGGCCCTGATCGATCTCGCCGAACGAACCGAGATCAACACCTTCGTGATCGACATCAAGGACGCCAGCGGCTACGTGAGCCACCCCAGCGAGGTGCCCCTCGCCCAGGAGGTGGGAGCCACCGAAGACATCCGCATTCCCAGCATGGCGTGGCTCCTGGGACAGCTCGAGGCGGCAGGCATCTACCCCGTGGCCCGGATTGTGATCGTCAAGGACCCCGTCCTCGCAGCGGCCCGTCCCGAGCTGGCCGTGCAGGACACGGCCGGCGGCGTATGGACGGACAACAACGGGGTCGTCTGGCTCAATCCGTTCAACAAGGCCGTCTGGGAGTATCATGTCGATCTGGCGCGCGAGGTCGCCGAGATGGGCTTCCCGGAGATTCAGTGGGACTATGTCCGCTTCCCCGATGCGCCCGCGTCGGCACTCGGCCGGGCGCACTTTCCCGGCCGGAATGGACAGCCGCGGACCACGGCGATCCGCGAGTTCCTGGCGTACAGCCGCGACGCGCTCGCGGACCTCGAGGTCGATGTGACCGCGGACGTGTTCGGGGTCACTACCTCCGCAACCCGGGACGTGGGAATAGGGCAGGTCTGGGAATCCTTCATCGATGTCGTCGATGTGGCCCTGCCGATGGTCTACCCGAGCCACTACTGGAAGGGCAGCTACGGCGTCGAGGAACCCAACGCCTACCCTTATGAGATCGTGCGCAAGGCGCTCAGGGACGCGCTGGAGCGCTCCGCCGCGCTGGAGGGCGCCGGGGCGACCCGTCCGTGGCTCCAGGACTTCACGCTTGGACCCCCGCGCTACGAGGCCCCCGAAGTCCGCGCGCAGATCCAGGCCGCGTACGACCTCGGCATCATGGAGTGGGTGCTGTGGAATCCTGGCAGCCGCTACACGGAGGACGCGCTGGAACCGGCGGAGGGGTTCGCGGCCGAGCCCCTGGTCCGCGTCGGTAACCAGGTGGTTCCGGTTTCCAGGCGCTTCGAACTCTTCGACACGACCACCGTCGTCGCGCAGCCGGAAGAGGAGAGCGGATCCGGTGACGGCGCCCCCGGCCCGGACGGCGGCAGTACGCCCGCGAACGATACGCTCCCGGTTCCTGGGGTGGCGCGGCCGGATACGGTCGGCGCCGGGATCGGCCGGTCAGGCTAGCGGGCCGGTTTCGCCCGCCGGCGGTTCGCAAGCGGGCCGGCTCCGTCCTGCGGTGCCGACCGCACTCGGCGGCACCGTCTACACCAGCGGCGCGGATTCGCTCCCCGCGGCGGCGGCCAAATATCGCCGCACCACCTCACCCGCCTCTTCGATCCCCGAAATCCCGGCCACACTCTTCCCCGCCTGCCACAGCTCCTTCTCTTCGTCGGTCAGCGAACGCTTCAGCTGCCAGAATGACTTGACCGCGTAGAAGAGCCGCATCCAGTGCTTCGTGCGGTTGTTCCGCAGCAGGCGCTTCGCGAGCGGGCTGGCCTTCAGACCCATGCGTTGGACGTACCGGGTATTCAGGACGGACACCGGGATTCCCGTCAACTTCTCCGACAGGACCACGTCGTCCTCCGCCGCGTCCAGAATGGCCTGTTTGTACGCGTGCGATGCAGTGCACTCGCGCGTGGCGATGAAGCGCGTTCCCAGCTGGACACCGGCGTATCCGAGCGAAAGCGCGCGAGCGAATTCGCCCGGCGTGCCGACCCCGCCGGCACAAACGACCGGCACACCCAGGTCCCCGACCTCGTCGAAGAGCTCCTCCACCCCACGCGGCCCGGCGTGTCCTCCCGCACGCCGGTTCACGGCAATGAGGCCATGCACCCCCGACTCGAGTCCCTTGAGTGCCCACTTCCGCTCCGTGACGTCGTGATAGACGACGCCGCCGTACGGCGCGACCCTGTCCACCACCCACCCGGGCTTCCCGAGCGAGGTCACGAAAAACCGCACCCCCTCCTCGAGCGCGATGTCGATCCACTCCACCATGCGCTCGTGGTACCTCCTGGACGCCTTCTCGATCAAGGCATTCATCCCGATCGGCCTGGACGTCAGGCGCCGCATGTAGCGCACGCCTTCGCGGAAATCGTAGCCGTGCACGTAGGTAAGGCTCACGGGCTGCAGGATCCCTATGCCGCCCGCCTCCGACGCGGCCGCCACCAGCTCGGGATTGCTGCACGGGTACATGGCGCCGCAGATCAGCGGCACCTCGATCCCCGCGTGCTCGGTCAGCGCGGTCCTCACGGCTTCCGTCCCAGCACGGCGATCCTGCGCCTGAGCAGCGGCACCCACCGCTGCGCGATCCGTTCCAGCGCCCTGAGCCCCGGGAGGTGGGATTCGGCGAAGTAGGCGCGTTCGATGTGGAATCCGGCCCCCGTCATGAGCGCCTTCATGCGCGCCATCGACTTGTAGTCCACGTGGCTCACATCCCTCTTCAGTATGATGTCGTTGTTCTTCAGCACCTCGAGGATGTGACTCCGGCACGGCGTCCACACCGCGAACACACCCCCCGGCGCCAGCACGCGAAACGCCTCGGCCGCGACGGCCTCCGAATCGTCCGGGTACAGGTGCTCGAACAGGTCGGCCGCGACCACCGCTTCGAACGAGCCCGCCTCCAGCCCCGTGGCCCGGGCGTCGGCAACCCGAAACACCACGTTGTCGACGCCATGCACGGGCACGCGCGCGTTGCAGCCCGCGATCGCACGCTCGGAGAAATCCACGCCGACGACCTCGCGAACCCTGGGCGAGAGCGCGTGGCTGATGGTGCCCCAGCCGCACCCCAAGTCCAGGACCCGGTGCGTTGGCCGACCCGGGTAAAGCTCGGTCACCCTGGCGACCCGGTAGCGCTGGAACCGGCTCTCGAAGTCCCGCAGGTGCTCCGCCGCGTCGAAATAGGCCGTCTCGTCATAGTACGATCTGCCGACCCGCCGGTCCCGATCCGTCGCCCCGTCCATTGGCCTTCCTTTGGCCTCCCGTTGTAAACTCATCGGTCGCGATCCCCGGCCAACCTACCTGTCACCGCCGCACATTCGAAACATGTCATCCGATCTGCCCACACCCGTCCGCCGGTACGGCGACAAGGAAGTCAGGCGGCTCCTGCAGCGGGCCGCGGAACTCCAGAAGCAGGAATCGGTCCGTGAATACGCGGACGACGGGGGAGGTCTTACGCTGGCCGATCTCCAGGAAGTCGCCGCCGAAGCCGGGATCCACCCCAGGTACATTCAGCAGGCGGCGGCGGGCATCGACGGGTCCGGACCGTCAGGACTCGTGGCCAGGCTTGCGGGCACCGAGTTGACGATCACCGTCGAGCGGGTCGTGCCCGGCGAACTGCTGGATGAAGGATTCGAGCAGGCGATCATGGAGATACAGCGGGCGTTTTCCGGCTCCGGGAACCCGTCGATGGTGGGCCGCACACTGATGTGGAAGTCCGATACGATGGACCACCAGAGTTCGTTGCAGGTCACGGTCTCATCGCGTCGCGGAGAGACCCGAATCCGCGCCGAGGAGCGGCTCCACGGGACCGCCGCGGCCGCGCACCTGGGGCTCGTTGTGGGCGCCGGCATGGGAGTCGGCCTGGGTGTCGGCTTCTCCGTCGGACTGGCGGTTATCGGCTCCGCGCTCTTCGCCACGCTGTTCCCCGTCGGAGCCATCGGCGGGATCTACGCGGCGGTCCGTCACTGGATGAAGAAGTTCGGAATCAAACGCCGCAGGGAGCTGGAACTGATGGCGGACCGGATTGCCGGATACGCGCGCACCGACGCGATCGAATCCGGAAGCTCCCTGCGGGCCGCGCTCGGTGCGGGCCCCGCCGAACTACCAGGATGACTTCCGGACCCCCGGAATCAAGCCGTGCAGCGACATGTCGCGAAACGCGATGCGGGAAATCCCGAACTTGCCGATGAAGCCGCGCGGCCTCCCCGTCATCTGGCAGCGGTTGCGGTAGCGTACCGCTGCGGAGTCGCGGGGCAGCGCCTGCAGGGCCGCCATCGCCTGTCGCTTTTCCTCGGGCGACGCGTCGGCGTCCTTCATGACCGCGGTCAGTTCACGCCGCTTCTCGGCGTACTTGGCCACCAGCTTCTCACGGCGGTCGTTCTTCTGCAGCTTGCCCTTCTTGGCCATCGACGGTTTCTCGAAGGTTGACGTTCAAGCGTGGCAGCGCGGACACGCCGCCCAGCCTTTAAAGCTCGTGAAACAGGAAGGGGAAATCAAGGTCCGTGCGGCCGATGGGCCACTACCCGCGAGCGGTCCGTCTCCAGATACGGCCCACCGATGAGGTCCACGCAGTCGGGCACCGCGGCGAACACGGCATCCAGACACTCGCGGACGGCCTTCGGAGAACCCGGCAGGTTGATGATCAGGGCCGACCCTCGCACGCCGGCGGTCTGGCGCGACAGGATCGCGGTCGGGACATGAGGGCGCGAAACGGCGCGCATGGCCTCGCCGAAGCCGGCCAGTTCCTTCTCCAGCACCGCCGCGGTGGCCTCGGGCGTGACGTCCCGGGGAGCGGGCCCGGTACCCCCCGTCGTGATCACGAGGCAGCACCCCACGTCGTCCACGAGTTCCACCAGCGTGGCCCCGATCAGGTCACGCTCGTCGGGAATGACCCGCACCTCGGCCCGCCAGGACGTCACCAGCACCTCCGCCAGGTACTCCTGCACCGCGGGCCCGCCCCGGTCCGCGTATTCGCCACTGGACGCGCGGTCCGAGACCGCGACGATCCCGATCCGCACCGGTGTCGTCGCGGAACCGTCCCCGCCCGGTCTCGCAGCGGTGTCCCGTACTCCCTCCTGGCTGGCCATGTTCGACAATATGCGGCGTTTGTGGCATTTTTTCACGGCGCGGGCGGAACCGCCGCCCGGCAGACACGGACGCGATTCCCATGACCGACAACCCCTTGCGGGATGCCGCCAGCCAGAAGCTCCCGGCAAGTTACGGCGGACTCCGCACGCTGCAGACCGAGTTCAGGCGCTACCAGGAGGACGCCTTCCCCGAGCGCCCGCCCCGGTTCTTCGCCCTGGAACTGGCCGGCGAAACCGGCGAACTGGCCAACCTCGAAAAGAAAGTGTGGAAGGGACGCGAGGTTGCGGACGCCGCCTTTGACGACGAGGCCGCGGATGTGTGCATCGCGCTGCTGAATTTCGCCAACAGCCGGGCGATCGACCTGGCGGCGGTCGTCGAACGCAAGATGCGGATCATCGACAACAAACGACTGGCCGAGCCGGAGACCGCCAGCGCACCGGAGACCGCCGGCGCAGCGGATTGCATATGACCAGAACGTTTCAGACGGCCGCGCTCGCCGACGTGCAGGCCACAAGGGACGGACGAGAGGTTCCCATCGCCAAGGTGGGCGTCCAGAACATCCGCTTCCCCATCGCCGTGAAGGACCGGCGCAAGACCGCACAGCACACGGTCGGGAGCGTCGACATGTCGGTGGACCTCCCCTCCCACTTCAAGGGGACTCACATGAGCCGGTTCATGGAGATCCTCAACTCGTACGACGGCGAGATCTCGGTCGAGTCGCTCCCGGCCATCCTGCGCACCATGCGCGAGCGCCTGAACGCCCAGACCGCGCACCTGCGGATATCCTTCCCGTACTTCATGGAGAAGCGGGCACCGGTCACGGGTGCCACCGGACTCCTGTCCTACGACTGCGCCTTCGACGCTTCGAGCGGCCCGCAAGAGGACTTCGTGCTGACGGTCAAGGTTCCGGTGACCACGCTCTGTCCCTGCTCCCGAGAGATCAGCGCGCGCGGCGCCCACAATCAGCGCGGCATCGTCACGGTGCAGACGCGGTTCGACGACGAACTGTGGATCGAGGACCTCGTGGAGCTGATCGACGATTCGGCCTCATGCGATCTCTACCCCGTGCTCAAGCGGTCGGACGAGAAGTGGGTGACCGAGCGGGCCTACGACAATCCGCGCTTCGTGGAGGACCTGGTGCGGGAGATCACGCTGCGCCTGCGCACCATGAGTCGGGTGACCTGGTTCAGGGTGCACGTGGTCAACCTCGAGTCGATCCACGAGCACGACGCGTACGCCCAGGTCGAAGAGGGACTCTGAGGCGGGGACGCGTCAGAGCGTGACCCGGTCGCCGGCGGGCGTCTCCAGCAAGGCGACCAGCGCCGCCTGCCCCGCGGTCACCGCGAGCTCGACGCCGAGCTGACGCAGGTCGCGCCGCACCGCCTTCGGATCGGGATGGCGCCCGTGCAGCCCGACGAGACGGACGCTGCGGTCGGGAAGGTCGGCGCAGGGATGGGGGGTATCGCCCCAGTCGATGAAGAAGGGGACGATGCCGTGCCGCGAAGGCGGGTCCCCGGGCATCGAGAGCGTCCAGGCGATGCGTTCGCCGTCGGGCCTCGCGCGGGACATGGACCGCACCGCGCCAAGGAGGTGGCCGCCCGGCCCGGCGGCCAGCGCGGAAAGGTCGTCGCAGCGCGCCGCCCAGGTGACCAGCGCCGGAAGCGGGGCCGGGCCGCGGGCAAGCCACAGGCCGCCGGGCGGCGCGGGCTGTTCCGGGTCGGGACCCACGACCTCCAGATACACGCGGTCTGCGATGCGCAGCAGGAAGTTGCGTGTTCCGAGTCCAGGGTGGCTGCCGCCGGGCGTCAGGCGTACGTCGAGGCGCGCCTCGATGTCACGCACTCCGGATGCGAGATCCGGAACCGCGTAGACGAGGTGGTCGGTCCCCGGGGGCGCCTGATGATCCTCCAACCGCTGCTCGCCTTCGGCTGACGTTGGCACCGGCTGCAGACCGGGTTAGCCTCCCTTTTTCTCGTACCGGCGCTGGAAGCGCTCTACCCGCCCCGCGCTGTCCAGGAGCCGCTGCGTACCCGTGTAGAACGGGTGCGACGACGACGAGACCTCAAGGGTGACGAGCGGGTATTCCTTCCCGTCCTCCCACTCGATGGTCCGCTTGGTGGCCACAGTGGAGCGGGTGAGGAAGGAGTAGCCCGTCGAGACGTCCTGGAAGACGACGGGCCGATAGCTGGGATGAATGTCTTTCTTCACGACTTGCGTTTCCGGGGCTGGTGCGTCGGTTTTCCGGGCCGGTGCGCCGGTCCGGGTGTCGAGTGACCACCGCTTGGTGTACAGACCTTAACATTACCCAGTCTGGACGATTTCGGTCAACGGGCTATCTTATTGGTCGGTCGGTTCGACAAGGAGAGATCATGGCGAAGAAGTCGGGCAAGGGACCGCGAGTGATGGTCAAGATGTCCAGCACGGAAAGTCCCTATCGCTTCACCACCACGAAGAACAAGCGAAACAACCCCCAGCGTCTGGAACTCAGGCGCTACGACCCGGTGCTGCGGCGCCACGTCCTGTTCCGGGAAGAAAAATAGGCGTTCGGGGTACAAACGGAGGATCACGATGTCCCGCAAGTGCGACATCACCGGGAAGCGGCCCTTGACCGGGTACAACGTCTCCCACGCTCACAACAAGACCAAGAAGCGGCAGCTGCCGAACCTGCAGACGAAGCGAATCTTCGTCCCCGAGCTGAACAGGTCGGTCCGGATCAAGGTCTCCACTTCCGCCCTTCGGTCGATCGACAAGATGGGGTTGGCGGCATTCCTACGGAAGAACGGGCTCTCGCTCAGCGACGTAACCTGACAGCCCGCGGCAGCGATCCGCGCTGCCACCGCCGTGCGCGCGGTCAGTCAGCACGGTCTCGCCAAATCGCCGCCCTCCTGTGCGTCTTCGCGGTTGCCCCTCTCGCATTCGCACGGGATTCCGCATTCGCGCAGGATTCCGCATTCGACACCCCCGCGGTCCTCACACTCGTGCGTCAGGCGCGCGAACTGCGGGAGACCCCGCCCCCGCCAACCGCATCGGTGTCCTACAAGGCGCGGGCCGAGGGACATGTCTATTTCTACCTGGACCGTGACGACGGCGGCGAACCCGTCCCCATGCGGGTCGATCAGGTGGCGGTGGACCTCTTCCGCAGTGGAGACGGACGGACACGCCAGGTCATCCGCGGGCTCCGGCGCCAGGAACTTCTGCCGATACAGGACTTCCGGTACTACATCGACCGCCTTACCGCGGTCCAGAACGGGTTTGGCGACCGCATCGCGATCGGCGAAGGGCGCGATGTGCGCGACGTGCCCCACCCTCTCGGCAGCGAGGGCGAGGGCACCTATCACTATCGCATCGTCGACTCCTTGACGGTCAGCGCCCCCACGCTGCCGGGGCCGATCAAGGTGTACGAACTCGAAGTGCACCCGCGCGACGAGGGGGTGCCGGCGCTCATCGGGAGTGTATTCGTCGAGGCGGATACCGGGGCGCTCGTACGGATGCTGTTCACCTTCACGCCGGCCTCCTATGTGGATCCCCGCAGCGACCGGATCACGGTCCGGCTGGAGCACGCGCTCTGGGAGGAGACGCTGTGGCTCCCCTATCGGCAGGTCGTCGAGGTCCGCCGCGAGATCCCGCAACTCGACCTCCCGGTGGGTTCGGTGATCCGGGCGACGCTGGAGGTGACGAGCTACGAGTTCGATCCGGTGATGGAGCCGGGGTTCTTCCGGGGACCCCGCGTGACGATGGTGCCCTACGGGGCGGCGGACTCGACCGAGTTCCGCGCGGGGCTGATGGACCGCATGGCGGAGGAAGGGCTGTCGCCCGTGAGCATGGCCCGGATCGAAGCCGAGGTGCGGCGCCAGGCACGGACACGCCTGGTCAGCGGACTGCCGCGCCTGCGGGTTCATGCAGACGCTGTCTCCTCGGTCCTCCGGGCCAACCGCGCGGAAGGCGTGCACTTGGGGCTGGGGACCTCGTTTGCCCCGCGTGACAGGTTCAGGCTGGTAGCACTCGCCGGATACCAGTCGGCCACCGGCACACTCTCGGGCACGCTGCGTGGCCGCCTGACCACCGAAGACGGCTTGACCACGACCACATTCGATCTCTACGGCAGACAGCTGCGGGACGCGGGTCCCCGCACGGCGGCCTCCGGAGCCGTCAACACGCTCTCCACATTGCTGCGTGGGGTCGACTACACCGACCCCTACTTCGCCTCCGGGATCCGACTGGGTGTCGACCGCGAGGTCGGCGACGGCGCCTCGATCACCATCGGCGGCAGGGTGGAGGAACTGAGCGGAGCCACCGCCCTATGGACGCGGGGGCCGGGGTCGAGCGCGGACCAGCGTCCGCTGCGTCCCGTCGGCGAGGGCGTCTTCGTCGGAACCGACGGCGCGCTGAGGTACAGATGGGCCGGGGTGCCGACGTGGGGAGCCGAAGCAGCCGCTGTCGCCACCCTCGGTCGCTGGGATGGCGGCGGCAATCTGACGCTGCTGGCGCGGCTGGACGCCAGGTTCGCTGCCCGGGACCTCTCGCGGCGAGTGAACCTGAAGGCGGAAGCCGGCAGGACATGGGGGGCCTTGCCGCAACAAATGCTGTTCTTCGTCGGTGGCCGCGGCACGTTGCCGGGCCACGGCTTCCGCGCATTCGGGGGACGCCGCTTCGTCCTGGCAACCGGAGAAGCGGCGTTTGCCCTGGCCCCGGGATGGCTGACCGCAAGGCTGCTGGCGGGTGCCGGCGCGGTGGGCGTGACATCGGACGCGCTCCGGCAGGACTGGGGGGTCACGTCCACGGGCGGGCTGCGCGGATACGCAGGTGTCGGCCTGAGCACGCTCTTCGACATTTTGCGAATCGATGGCGCGTGGGGACTGCCGGGCGGTAGCTTCGAAGTCATCCTATCGATCGATCCCAGGCTCCGGCCCTATCTTTGACGGCCCGGGAGGCAAGGCCCGGCGAAACGGGAACGGCAATGCGTCCATCCACCGACATGAGAGCATTCAGCCCCTTGCGGCTGGCGGTGACGCTCGCAGGCTCGATCATGCTCCCCGGAGACGCACTGGCGGGCCAGGACGCGGACGTGCATGACCTCAACATGGGGTCCGTCGTCAGGATCACCGGCGCGACCGTGCTCCGAGGGGGGCCCGCCTCGCCGCCTCGGCTACTCCCCGTGGTCATCGAAGGCAACGTCGTCGGCATGCGCGGCGACACCCTGCTCTTCGAGACCGGCAACGAACCGGTGTACTGGATTCCCCTCGGCGAGCAGCCGCTGGTCGAGCGCCGCGCCGCCGTGCGCGACACGAAACGCTCGGTGCTCGTGATGTCCCTGGTCTCGGCCGCGGCTGGAGCCACGTTCGCCTGGGGATGGCACGATGAGTGCCGGGTCAACCAGGAGGCGCTGCAGGTAGGGCTGCAACTCACGACCTGTCCGGATGACAACTCCGCGGGAGAGGCCGTGTTGCGCGGGCTGGCGCTGGGCGCCGGAGCCGGCGTGGTGGCGGGCGTGGTGTTGGGCCGCTTCGTCAGGCGCCAGGGCTGGGTGCCGCTGAACCTGGACAGGATTCGGTTCCAGGCCATGCCGGGCACCTTCCGGGCTGGCGCCCATGGCCTGACGATTCGCTGGGCGGTGGGGGGCCGCCCCTAGCGGCCGGCGATCCCAGGTGGCCGGCGGGCCCTCTTAGCGGCCAGAGCTTTCGTACGTATACAGGAAGTTGGTGAAACCCCGGTCGTAGTCGGAGAGTCCGTTCTGGCCCGTGAGCTTCATGCGGGAGTCATACAGCTCGCGCATCGCGGTCGTGAACGCGTTGGGGCGCTGATCGGGGGGGCGAAGGCGGCGGAAGTCGTCGAGCACGGTGCCCGAGAGGGGTGTGGCGTCCAGGAGCTCCCGATAGCGCCCGGGATCGTCGCGGTCCAGCACCCGGAGGTTGCGGTAGACCCGTTCCGCCAGCGCGGCCTGCCGAAGCTGCGGGTCCCGTGACCCCTCCAGCGCCAGGTACGCCAGCGCCTGTGCCTCGAGTTCCTTGAGATAGCCCTTTCGATGACAGAACTCGTGGGCCAGGATGTGGGGTTCGAAGACCCCGGTGCTGCGAAACACGGCGATGTCCCCCGACAGGATGTCGCAGCTCCCGATCGCGAAGGGCATGATGAGGCGCGCCAGGGTCATCTCGCGCACCGAACTGCTGGTCTCGACGCGTTGCCCGGTAATCGACGCGATATACGAAGTGAGGCGTTCGTTCACGTCGCCCGCCAGAATGTCGCGTTCGCGCCGGACGGGCTCGTGAATCGACATCAGTTCCGCGGAAAGGCGCTCGACGTCCTCGAAGCGCCGGGCCTCGGGCATCTCGTCCATGTGCTTGACATCGGAACCGAACGTCTCGAGGAAGTCGATCTTGCGGACGCCGCGGCGCGACGCCCAGTCGCTGAGCACGCTTCCCGCGTACGCGCCGGCCGCGGCAGCCTGGACGAGACGGCCCGGCAGGGTCGCCCCGATCAGGAGCCTGGAGGCAAGCGGCGCCGCGAACATCAGGTCGGTCAGCGAGACCGGAGAGTACGTCGCGCTGTTGGGGATTCGGATCGTCTCCATATTCTTCCTGTATCCTTCATGACGGGCGTTACTGCAAAAAAGCTTCGCCGACCATACACCAGCAAGGGGAGCGGATACCACAGTGACGGAGATCGACGCATCCGGGCCCGCCTCCGGCAGCGAACTGCCCGGTGCCGAGGGCGCCGGCCGGGACGGCGCTGCCCACCCAAAGGACGAACCGGGGATATCGCCCCTGTCCGGGATGCGCGTCGTGGATTTCTCACAGAACCTCGCCGGTCCCTACGCAGCCCAGATCCTGGGCGATCTCGGCGCGGACGTCGTCAAGGTGGAGCCCCCCGGCGGAGACCCGGCGCGGCGGTGGGGACCCCCGTTCATCGGCGGCAACAGTCACCTCTTTCAGGCGGCTAACCGCAACAAGCGAAGCGTCATCCTCGATCTCAAGACCCCGGACGGCCGGGAGCGTGCCCGCGAGCTCGCGGTGGAGGCCGACGTCGTGATCCAGGCGCTGCGGTTCGGAGTGGCAGACCGGCTCGGGATCGGATACGACCGGATCCGGGACCTTAACCCGAAGGTCGTATACGTGTCGGTGACGTCGCATGGGCTCGAGGGGCCGCTCCGGGACGACCCCGGGTACGACCCGCTGATGCAGGCACGGTCGGGCCTGATGTCCGTGACGGGGGAGCGGGACGGGAGCCCGGTCCGGGTCGGCACGTCCATCGTCGATCTCGGCACGGGCATGTGGACGGCGATCGCGGTGCTGGGAGCCCTCATGGAACGGAAGCGGACGGGGCGCGGCTGCCATGTCACGGCCTCGCTGCTGGACACGTCGATCGCGTGGATGTGCTACCACCTGACCAGCTACCTCGCGACCGGTGCGCCGCCCGGACCCATGGGCACGTCGATCGCGATGATTGCCCCGTACGAAGCGTTCCCGTGTACCGACGGGTCGGTCATGATCGCCGCGGGCAACGACGACATCTTCGGGCGCCTTTGCCGCGCGCTGGGGCTGGACCTGACGGAGGACCCCGATTTCGCGCGGAATGCGAACCGGGTAGCCAACAGCAGGCGTCTCACGGAGATCGTGGCCGCGAGGACGCGGCGCCACTCCGTGAACGGCCTGCTCGCGGCGCTGAGCAGCCACCGCGTCCCGGCCGCGCCCATCCACACGGTGGCGTCGGCGCTGGACGACCCGCAGACGGCCGCGACCGGAATGCTGCGATCGTGTGCGCACCCGGCCATGGAAGGCTACGTCGACATTCCGATGCCTGTGCGCTGGGACGGCAGGCGCGCCGGCCTGCGCCGCTTCCCCCCCGACGCGGGGGAACATCAGGGTGAGCTGTTCCCGGATGAGTGAGGAGTTGCCGCGTCCGGGGCGGCCGGGGGGTGGCGCGGGCGCGCCTTCCGGGAAACCTTCCGGGGGTTCGCACGGTATCGGATATATGGCAGCTTGCGACGGCAAGGAGGTTGTGCGCATGTCCGGAAAGCGATTCGCCCGCTGCGCGACGCTGGTCGCGGCCATCGCGCTGGATCTCGTCTTCTTTCGCCCCACGGGGGGACCCGCGGATGCCGGAGACCCCCTGCTGGCCTTTGCGCACGGCGATCTGACCGCAGCCATGGCGCTCCAGGAACGGTACAACCCGGACCTTCTGGACATACCCGGCGTGGCCGGCACCGCCGTCTCGATCGGCCTCGACGGCCGCCCGGTCGTCAAGGTGTACCTGGCAAGCGCCGGCATCGTGGGGCTCCCCGCGAGCCTGGACGGGCATGGATACGTGACCGAGGTGACCGGTGCCTTCCGCGCCCTGGGCGACAAGCCGACATCCCCGGGCGATCCCGCGAAGGCCGGGGACGCGAGCGAGCCCACCGATCCCAGGCAGTCCTTCCCCCGGCCGGTCCCCATCGGCGTCTCGACCGGACAGATCGACGTGACCGCGGGCACCATCGCCGCACGAGTCGTTTCGGGATCGAACGTGTACGCGCTCAGCAACAACCACGTCTACGCCAACCGCAACGCAGCCAAGCTCGGCGACCACGTCCTGCAGCCGGGCACGGTCGACGGAGGCGTCAACCCCACCGACGCGATCGGCACGCTGCACGACTTCGAACCGATCCGGTTCTGTTCGCCGTTCCCGACGTGTCCCGCCAACACCATCGACGCGGCCATCGCCACCACCACCGTCGACCAGCTGGGCAACAGCACGCCGGGCAACGGGTATGGAACCCCGCGCAGCGAGACCGCCAAGGCGCGGCTGGGCATGGAGGTGCAGAAGTACGGACGTACCACCGGGCACACCAATAGCCGAATCAGCGGCATCAATGCGACGATGAACGTGGGTTTCCGCGACAACACCGCCCGCTTCACGGGACAGATCGTGATCTCCGGCGGCAACTTTTCGGGACCGGGCGACTCCGGCTCACTGATCGTATCGGCGGGGAGCGACGACGAGGCGCGCCATCCCGTGGCCCTGCTGTTCGCCGGCAGTCAGACCAGTACGCTGGCCAACCCCATCGACCTGGTGCTGAAGCGCTTCGACGTCACGATCGACGGCAACTGAGGCCGTGGACGATTCCGTGGAGCGCGCGCGCAAGCTGGTCACCCGCAAGGTGATGGGGATGAAGGGCGTGGTGGGCACGGCAATCGGATTGCGGCGCGGCAAGCCCTGTATCAAGGTCTATCTGGAGAAGGAAGACGAGGGGTTGCGTCGACGGCTGCCCCGCACCGCCGCCGGTGTGCCTGTGGATGTCGAGGTAACCGGCGGGATGCGCAGGCTGTAGGCGCGGGACGCAGTCTGCCCGTGGCCACGCTGTCCGCTCGCCCTTGAACCGGCTGGCTAACGCCGCAGACGCCAGAACCTGGACTCGTAACTGAAGACCGTGTACGCCAGCATCCTACCGGTTGGATCGTAGGCCGGCTGCGTCTTCCGTGTCGGATCCGTCGTCAGCTGCTCCGCGGGTCCACCGCCGAAGGGCACGCTGTGGACCTGGAAGAAACCGTCGGTGCCCGGACCTATGTAGGCCACCCATTCACCGTCCGGGGACACCGCAATGCCCGAATGAACCTGGTCGGAGCTCCATTCGTGGAAGCGCTCAGGGATGCCGCCCGAGCGGTCGACCACGTACAGCGCCTTGTTTCCCGCGCCTTCCGCCGCTTCGAAGACCAGCGCCCCGGAATCCGGAGTCCACTCGGCCTGGAGGGCATCGTGCGGGAAGTCGCCCATGTGCACGATCTGCTGCGGCCGCGTCTCCCCCGTTTCCTGGTTCACCGGGATGACGTACAGGAAGCTCTTCCTCGCTCCCGCGGCGTCGCGCGTGTAGCTCGGGAAGGAAACCCATCTGCCGTCCGGGGACCAGCGGGGCCAGCCGGTTTCGTGGCCGTGCGCGGATATCAGGCGCGGCGACGACGGGTCGTCCGCCGGAACGAGATAGATATCGTCCGTGCCGTCGATGTGGCTGTGGTACGCGATCCAGCGGCCGTTGGGCGACCAGTGCATGCCCTGGTCCTCGGAGTAGGAACTGCGCACCACCCGGTCCGGTTCCGCCTTCGGCAAATCCGAAGACACGTCCACGATACCGATGTGCTGGTCGATGTCGGGGTAGTTCACGTCGTCGGTGGCGACGCGCCAGCGTCCGAAGGTGAACGAGATTTCGTCGCCGGCGGGGCTCCAGGTAGGCGTTTCGGACTGGAAGGTGGTGATCGGGGTGACATCGCCCCCGCCGGCCGGCACGGCCGACAGCGTCACCATGTAGTACTGGCTTCGATACACGATGTCGCCATTGGTCGTGACCCCGGGGCCGTACACGTCCCGCTCTGCGGTCGCGAGAAGCTCAGCGAATCCTCCGCCCACCGGTCGTGCCCACAGTTCCAGAACGCCGTCCCCATCGGGGGCCGCATAGTAGATCTCGGACCCGTCCGGGGAGAACGCCACGTGGCCGTACGGCTCATGCCCGTCGAGCCATGTGACGGGGTCCTCCCCGCAAGGATACCTGAGGTGCTGCACAGCCTGCTCGCGCTCGATGCAGGCTGCCTCGCCCGTCGGCGACACAACGGGTTGGAAAAGCCTGCCACCCGACGCAATGATCTCCCCGGAGTCGCCCGCCGCCCCGATTCTCCACACCCGCGACCCGTCCGGCCCCCGCACGACCCCCACCAACGACGCGCCATCGGGCGTCCAGGCGAGTTCGAGCAGCGCGTCCCGCGCCGGAAGAGCGGCACCGTACCCATTCGCCCAGAGCGCCTCCTTGGCGCCCGAGAGCACGTCATACAGAAACCAGCCCTGTCTGCGCCGGTCGAACGAGCGTTCGTGCACGAGCAGGCGCCGGCTGTCCGGGTGCCAGGTCACGTAGCGCACCTGACTCGGGGCGAGGCCCAGGCTCCGCACCTCATCGCCGCGCAGCTCACGGACAAATACTTCCCTGCCCTGGGTATACGCCAGCAGTCGCCCGTCCGGCGGACGCGAGTGAATTCGCATCTTCCTATGGAAGTTGAACTTACGAGATTGGATGGGCGGATTCCAGCCGTTTGACTCCCGC
>JAPPNN010000075.1 GCA_028873815.1 Gemmatimonadota bacterium
CATAAGATCAACGACCACAACAAGATATAAATCCATCAACACCCGCCGGTCAGCCGGTATCTTCAGGCGGTCGGGGATCGAACACCGGCATGGGACGGGGGGAGGCCGCATGAGAGAGTGGCTGGAGTCGTGGAAGGCCGTTGCTACGATCATCGCGATGGTTGCGGGTGGCACCGTGTGGGTGGCCACCGGCATCAGCCGGGTCCGGACCGAACTGCAGTCCGAGATTCATTCCCTGGAAGTCCGCATGGAAGGCCGTCTCAGCGCGGTCGAAGCCAAGCTTGACCTGCTTATCGCAGCCCTCGAGTTCAAGGCCGGAGATGACCAATGAGGGATCGCGGCGGCAGGCTACCCGTACGGCGGTTCTGTGTTGAGCCAAGCGATGTCGTTCCGCAGGGCATTCTGAATCCTCCAGAATAGTCCGCCTCAGCGCTTCCGAGTTGGCTTCCCGTTACTCGGAAATGTACTCTGAACACGGTTGCCCGGTAGAGCTTCCGAGTCGAAAGTACTGCCACCCGATCAAGAATCAAATCGGCCGGGTGGGCGTCGATCAGTCAGCCGGGCGTCAATCAATCGGAAAACGGAACGCAGAGGGGGAATCGCGCAATGAACAGCACCGCACTTGAGAAGCGCATCTTCATGCAGGCTGCCCGGTCGGCGGCCGGCCAGACGGTCCGCGCTGGCGTCACCGCCGCAATCGCCACCGCCGTCCTGCTCATCCCCCACCCCATCATTCCCGGTGCGGCCCACGCCCAGACCACGGCCGAGGTCCAGCCCGGGCAACAGGTCGTCCTGGTCACCGGCGCCACCTCCGGGCTCGGCAGGGAACTCGCGCTGCGGCTGGGCGCGCGGGGCGATCATGTGATCGTGCACGGGAGGAGCGTCGAGCGCGGTGCCGAAGTGGTGGACGCCATCAACGCGGCGGGGCCCGGGAGCGCGCGCTTCCAGCGCGCCGACTTCGCGTCGCTGGCCGAGGTGCGCACGTTCGCGGAAACCCTGCTGGCGGACTACGAGCGGCTGGACATCCTGATCAACAATGCGGGGTTCGGTTCGGCGCCCGACGAGCGGTGGGTCACCGAGGACGGGCACGAGTATCGCTTTCAGGTGAATTACCTGTCGACCTTCCTGCTCACGCACATGCTGATGCCGCGGCTGCGGGCGAGTGTGCCGGCGCGCATCGTGAACGTGTCGTCGGGTGCGCAGACGCCGATCGACTTCGACGACGTGATGATCGAGAACAACTTCAGCGGGCGCCGTGCGTACGCGCAGAGCAAGCTGGCGCAGATCATGTTCACCCACGACCTGGCCGAGGACCTGGAGGGAACCGGCATCGTGGTCGGCTCGCTGCATCCGGCGACGTACATGCCGACCGAAATGGTGCGGCGCGCGGGTGCGACCCCGCGCTCCACGATCGCCGAGGGCGCCGACGCGGTCATGCAGGTGGTCGACTCGAACGACTTCGAGAGCGGGCAGTACTTCAGCGGTCTGAACCCGCGGCGCGCCAATGCCCAGGCGTACGACCCCGAGGCGCGCGCCAGGCTGCGGCAGCTGAGCGAGGAGCTGACGGGGATCCGTTCGCGCCCGGAGTAGATGCGCCCCAACCGGATGACCTTTTTCGAGAGGTACCGGGACCGCTTTGCGCGGGCCGAGTCGTTCTGCCGACGCCCGGCGGAGGCGTTCGCGGTTGTGGGCGGGGTCGCGCTCGTGGTGCTGCTCGCGGTCACTGTGGCCGAGGTCTTCTGGCGCTACATCCTGAACGATTCGCTGCTCTGGACCGAGGACATCTCGACGATGTCGCTCGCGGTGGTGGTGGCTGCGGCGGTCGCGTACGGCGCGCGTGAAGGGTCTCACGTCTGCGTCAACCTGATCGCGCGCTTCACGGGCCGGCGCGTAACCAGAATCACCGACGGGGTGGCGAGGCTCCTCGGCGTGGCGGTGACCGGGGTCGCCGTGTACGCCCTGTTCGTCCACGGTAGTTGCGGTCGGCCCTGCGGTGCCGTGACGGGCAGCGTCTCGATCCCGCACACGCCGTTCTACTATGCGCTCGGCGTGTCGCTGGCGGCATACGGACTGCTGCTCCTTTCCCACCTGCTGCTGGGGCTCGCCGCGTGGAACGGTGAAGACCCCAACGAGCCGGTCGAATGATGGACGGCACAGGCGTCGCCCTGGTGGGCTTTCTCGCCCTCCTCGCGCTACTACTGATCCGCATGCCCGCGGGGCTTGCGATGCTGGTGGTGGGCGTGGCCGGAACCGCCCTGGTTCGTCCCGGTGCGGTTGTGCCCGTGCTGGCAGGGGAGGTGTTCGCGGTGGCCTCCCGGTACTCGCTCACGATCCTGCCGCTGTTCATGCTGATGGGCAACCTGGCCGTGGTGTCCGACATGAGCCGGGACCTGTACCGCGCGGCCTACAGCTGGCTCGGCCGTGTCCGCGGCAGCCTCGCGTCCGCGTCGATCGTCGCATGTGCCGGGTTCTCGGCTCTTTCGGGTTCGTCGCTGGCCGCCGCGCTGACGATGGGACGCGTTTCCCTTCCCGAGATGCGGCGATTCGGGTACGACGATTCCCTGGCGACGGGAGCCATCGCCGCGGGCGGAACGCTCGGCTTCCTGATCCCGCCGTCGGCGGGTCTGGTCATCTACGGGATCATCACCGAGGAGAGCATCGGACGCCTGTTCATGGCCGGGGTGATTCCCGGGATTCTGCTCACGCTGCTCTTCGTCCTGGCCGTCTGGATCATCGTAAGACGCGACCCGAACAAGGCGCCGCACGCGAGTGAGCCTGTCGGGTGGCGGGACAAACTCGGCGCCACCGCGAGGGCGTCCTGGATCATGGGCATCGTGGTCGTGACCATCGGCGGTATCTACGCGGGTGTCTTCTCGGCCATCGAGGCGGCGGGCGTGGGGGCGCTGCTGACGCTGGTCGCGGCGTGCGTGCGGCGGGCGTTGAACCGCAAGACCGTGCCCGAGGTGGTCAACGCCACGCTGAAGGCGAGCGGCACCGCCTTCCTGGTGCTGTTCGGCGCCTTCGTGTTCAAGGTCTTCCTCGGACTGACCGGAGTCGCGTTCGCCGCTTCCGAGTGGGTGGGCGAACAGGGGTATTCGGGTGCCCAGGTGGTCATGCTCGTCCTGGTCATGTTCATCGTGCTCGGCACCTTTCTCGACGGATTCGCGATGCTGGTGCTGGCCGTTCCCCTGGTTCAGCCGATTCTCGAGTCCCTGGGCGTCGATATGATCTGGTTTGGCGTGATGATCGTCATTACGCTCGAGATGGGCCTGATCTCGCCTCCTGTCGGGCTGAACATCTTCGTCGTGAAGGGGGTGGCTCCGGATGTGCCCGTGTACAGGATGTTCCGCGGCATCATACCCTTCTGGATCGCGATGCTCGCGGCGCTGATACTGCTTGCGCTGTTTCCGCGCCTCGCCACCCTGCTGCCGAACGCCATGTACGGATGAAGGAATTACTGCGCTACGAGGTCGAGGATCGACCGCCCCGGGCTCTCACCTTCGGTCTCGGTTTGCAGCTCATGGCCCTGGGTGTCAACGGGGCCGTGCTCATGCCGACGATCGTGTTTCGTGCGGCCGGTGCCGACGAAATCGTGTTCTGGGCGGTTTTCGCCTCCGTCCTGGCGTGCGGCGTCGCCACGATTCTGCAGGCCGTGCGGGTGGGACGGATCGGTTCGGGCTACGCCGTGACGCACGTCAGTTCGGCAATCTTCATCTCGGTCTGCGTGGAGGCCCTGATCCAGGGAGGACCGGGGCTGCTCGCCGTCCTGGTCATCATCTCGGCGCTGGCTCAGGCGGCCTTGTCCGTGCGACTGTCCCTGCTGCACCGGCTTCTCACGCCGATCGTCACGGGGACGGTGGTGATGCTGCTTCCCGTGACGGTGATGCCGCACCTGTTCGGCATGCTGCATGACCTGCCGCCTGGAGCTCCCCCGTTTGCCGGGCCGGTGTGCGCCGGCGTGACGATCTCGGTCATCGTGGGGGTCGCCCTCAAGGCCAGGGGACCGTTGCGTCTGTGGGCACCGGCGGCCGGCCTCGTGGCAGGCTCGATTGTCGGTGGGTACTTCGGGATCTACGAGACCGCCCGCGTGGCCGATGCCGCCTGGATCGGCATCCCGGCCGGCCGCCCGCCCGGACTGGATCTCGACTTCGGACCCGCGTTCTGGGCGCTGCTGCCGGCCTTCCTGTTCGTGGCGCTGGTAGGGTCGACCAAGTCGGTCGCCGTTGCGATCGCCGCCCAGCGCGCGGCGTGGCGGCGGTCCCGGGCAGTCGATTTTCGGGCGGTGCAGCGCTCGGTGGCCGCGGAGGGCGCCGGAAACCTGCTGGCGGGTGTGGCGGGGACGATGCCCAACACGCCGAACGCCAATTGCGTGGCCGCAGTCGAGGTCACCGGCGTCGCGTCCCGGACCGTCGGGGCCGCAGCCGGGTTGGCCTTCGTCCTCCTGGCCCTCGTTCCGAAGGCGCTCGCCGCTGTTCTCGCCATTCCGGACGCCGTCGTGGCTGCGTCCATTGCCGTGATCATGGCAATGCTCTTCACGGTCGGGATGCGTGAAGTGGTGAGGAGCATGGGTACGAACCCACGCAACGGCCTGATCGCTGGCGTCTCGTTCTGGGCCGGTGTCGCCTTGGAGCTCGACATGATCTTCCCCGCGTTTTTCGCGGAGTTCGCAGGGGGTGTGTTCAGCAACGGTGTGACCACGGGTGGGCTGTTGGCGCTGCTGCTCACGGCGCTGACGGTACGGAGGAAGGGCCAGCTCAGGGGCAAGCTCGAAGTGGCGGAACTGCCCCGTATCAGGGAATTCGTCAAGACGTTCGCCGTCCGCAACGGCCTGGAAGGGGCCTTGGGGCGGCTGGATGCGGCGAGCGAAGAGACGCTGCTCACGCTTCTGCAGTCGCGCGGGGAGGTGGAGGAGACGGAGGGTGCACCCGCGAAGGGAAGCCCCGAACTGCTGCTCACCGCGCACGAGGAGGACGGCGAGGCCGTACTGGAATTCCGGGTAGGTGCGGCGGGGAGCGACGAACTCAATCTCCAGGACCGTCTGGAGTGGCTCACGGAGCAGACCAGGGCGGCCCGGGTGGAACACGAGATCTCGCTTCGGCTGCTCAGACACCTCGCGTCCTCGGTCCGGCACCAGCAGTTTCATGACATGGACGTCCTGACTCTCCGCGTTTCCGCGGCCGACCCCGGGGGATCCTGAAGTGGCGAAGCGTCTTGCAGGCCCGAAGCCGCGCCGCTCTCGCTGCTCGCGCGGATCCATCCACGGACTCCTCGCCCTCGCCGCCGGATTGCCGTTGGCGGCAGGGTGCGGGCCAGCGTCCGAGACCCGGGAGTTGTCACTTGCGCATTTCCTGCCCGCCGATCATGTCCTGACCGAGGGCATGTTCACGCCGCTGTCGCAGAAGCTCGAGGAACTCTCGGGCGGCAGGCTGACCATACGGCAGTTCCCCGCGGGCGCCCTCAACTCGTCGGCGCCGGCGCAGTACTCGATCCTGCTCGGCGGCGTGGCCGATATCGCCCTTGCCGTGCCCGCCTACACCGCCGACGTCTTTCCCAGGACCGACCTGATCGCCTACCCCGGAGTCTGCAAGACCGCGATGGAGTGCACCGAGGCCCTGCGGCGTGCCTGGTCGGTGCTGGAGCCGGAGTACGAGGCGAAGGTGCTGGGTCTGTGGGCCAATGACGCTCCCGTGCTTCTTACCCGCGACAAGCCGGTGCGGACGCTCGAAGACATGCGCGGGCTCAAGATCCGGGTCTCGACGCGGAGCGCCATACCGTTCATCGAGGCACTCGGTGCAAGTGCCGTCATGCAGCCGGGCACCGTGGTCCACCAGAGTCTTTCCACGGGGGTCATCGACGGTGTGGCCATGTCCCCGTCGGGGATCGTCGCGTTCCAGCTTCACGAGCCGACCGCCTACCTGACAACCTGGCTCCCCGTGTCCGGGCTGCCGTTCGTCCTGCTGATGAACCAGGGGGTATACGACGCTCTTGCTCCCGAGGAGCGGGGCTGGATCGACGAAGCCGCGGACGCCGCCCTGTCCCTGGCCGGGGCCACTTCGTACGCGCGAGCCGGTGCCGAGGGGTTGCAGATGGCGAGGGAGGCCGGCGTGGAGTTCATCGACCTGCCGGAAAGCGAAAGACGCCGCTTTGAGGAAGCGATCGCCCCGGTGCGCGAGGCCGGAATGGAGCGCCGGGTGGGCGACATGACTGTTGCCGAGGTCATCCGCCTGTTCGGCACGGAGCGTTGAGCGGGGCGGTCAGGCGCGACGCCACGCGGTCAGAGTTCGGCGACGTGGACCACCCGGTCGGCCAGGTAGGGATGCTTGCGGACCTTGTCATGGAAGCGGGTGTCCGCGGTCACCACCGGGTGGTTCTCGTGAATCGCCAGCGCAAGATAGACGCAATCGTACACGGGGTGCCCCAGATCTCGCGCAAGGCGAGCGCTGGACGCCGCGAGCCGGCGCATTGAAAGGGGCGTGCCCACCGGGGCGCTCCGCAGCAGATCGACTGCCTCCGCGAAGTCCTCGGCGTCCAGCTCCCCGTGCCGGTGCTTGGCGGCCAGCGCGCTTGTGGCTTCGGCAAAGAGCAGGTCGGGCGCCAGGAGCGTAACGTCCGCGTCGAGAAGTCTTGCCGACTCCTCGGACAGCGGTTCGGCGATCAGCCATTTCACGGCCACGCTGGCATCGACCACGTACCCCCTCACGAGTACAGGCCCCGCTCGCGGTCGGCCCGAATGGTCGCGGTACTGTCGATGGACGAAGCCAGCCGCTCCCGCATGGCCCGTGCCCGCTCGGCGAAGTCACCTTCTGCCGGTAGCAGGGCCTTCCGCAGGATCTCCCGGTGTTCCGCTTCCGCCGACCGCCCGTTGGCCGCGGCACGCTGCTTGAGGCGGTCGATGACCTGACGCGATAACTTGCGGACGTTGAGTTGACCCATGGTTGCATTACCCCTGGTTTGATGTCAATGCCATCATAATCTATGATATCATGTCAATGCCATCAAGGAGCAGAAGGAATGAGAGCGAAGAAATCGATACTGGGAGCCCTCGCGCTGACGCTGCTCCCCGTCTTCCCGGCAGAAGGACAGGATCGCCGCACCCGCACACCGGAGGAGCTCGCCGAGTGGCAGCGGCGCCAGGAGGCCATGATGACCGCTCCCCGCCCGATCGACGGCATCAATTCGGTCTGGATCGACGAACTCACCTGGATGGAGGTGCGCGACGAGATCGCGGCGGGCAAAACCACAGGCATCATCGCGACGGGCGGAGTGGAGCAGAACGGTCCCTACATGGCGGGCGGGAAGCACAACTACGTGCTCGAGGCGATGTGCGACAGGGTCGCGCGCGAGCTGGGCGACGCCCTGTGCGCGCCGGTCATGAAGTACGTGCCCGAGGGGGATCCCGAGAACATCCGCTACCCCGGCACCCTGAGCGTCCGCCAGGAGACCTTCCGCATGGTGCTCGCGGACGTGGCCAACAGCCTGAAGAGCCAGGGCTTCACCGATGTCGTCTTCATCGGCGACAGCGGGGGCAACCAGAACGGGATGTCCGAGACTGCGGACAGGCTCAACGAATACTGGGACGGCGCGGCGCGGGCTCACTACATCGAGGAGTACTACCGCGAGGACATCTGGAGCTGCGAGTTCCTGAAGGAAGAGTTGCAGATCTTCCAGCAGCCGGACATCTGCTCAGCGACGCGGGACCTCTATCACGACGATGTCCACTACTCGGCGATCGTGGCCACCACCGGTCCGGAGCGCATTCGCGCGCGCCAGCGGATCGAGGCGGGGCTCTACTCGATCAACGAAGTGGAACTCGGCCCCGTGGAGAGAACCATCGAGATCGGCCGGTCGCTGATCGAGCACCGCACTGCGATCACGGTGCGCGCGATACGAGAGAGCCTGGCGCGATAGCCGCAGCCAGGCCGGAGATCAGGCGCCCGGCAGGCGGTACGAGACGGACTTCGCGACCGCGTCGTCGATGTCTTCGGCGGTGAGCAGCACCGTCACGGTTACGGTAAGCGCACCTGCGGCTGCGATGTTCAGGGAAAGCGCGGTGGCAGCAGCCTCGTCCGGAAGGTCGGCGATCAGAAACAGGTCGCTGTCGCCGAAGGCATAGTAAAAGCCCTCCAGAGTACCGCCCACACTCTCGATCGTGGCACGCAGGGCCGCCTCGCGGCCGCTGCCGCCCTCCGCGAGCAGTCCCTTCAGGCCGGACTGCGTGTAGCTGGTTCGGAACATGTACTTGGCCATGATTTCCTCCTTGCCCGACACGGGCTCAGGGTGAGTAGTGCAATGTTAGTCTTCCCCTGACTCAACTGCACTAGCCAGCCAGGGGCACGAGCGCCGACCCGCGGATTACCGCGTCGCGCGTGACGAGGGGGATCCCGTGGACGACGCTCGTCGCGGCGATGATCTCGTCGGCGGGATCGGCCCGAAAATCCAGCTGGGTCGAGGCGCGGGCCACGGCCATGTCGATCGGCCATGTGTGTATGCGACTCAGTGTCCGAACCACCTCCCGGTCGTCGAGGTCCACATCGACACGACCCAGCTGGACAAGCTTCGCGAGCTCCCAGAGGACGATGGCAGACATCGACCACTGGCTGCGGGCAAGTACCTGGCGCTCGTTTCGATTCAGTTCTCCACGAAGAGCGTCGATCAGAATGTGCGTGTCGAGATTCAGCACTCCGCGTCCCAGCGAATACCCGTGGACATGATGTCGCCCTTGATCTTGATCTTTTTCCGCAGGCTGCCGATCAGGCTGGCGGAATCCTGGTGAAAGGGCAGCACCCGTGCCACCGGCTTGCCCCGCTTGGTGATCACCAGCCCGTCAGGACCGAGCCGATCCAGCAACGCAAGGCACTGCTCCTTGAATCGCGCCGCGCCGATCGTCGGGGGCATCTGCGCGTTCGCGTCCGCATGTGGTTGTATCTTCATGGACATATAATATGACTGGTCATTCCTTGTGTCCAGTTCCGGCTGCGAGCCTACCGATTCGCGATCCTCTCCTTGATCACGCGTGCGGTCCGCTCTGCGCGTGCGTCGGCGATCTGACGCCCATACTCGAGCGAATTGCCCAGATCGGCGATGGAGAATCCGTCGATCACCGCCTGGCCGGCCTTCACCCGTGTGGCCCAGCGCACCGATGCCGGGTCGTCGAGCATCATGTTCAGCGTGATGGTCGGGTTGTCGTGGAGTGCATCGCTGGCCATGTCGTCGGTGACGACGCCCAGGTCGCGCAGCACGTTCGGGCTGCCCGGCGGGGCCCGGTAGTATTCCGGGATGAAGTGGACGGCGGCCTCGCTGCCCCAGGCCTCGGTGAGCGCGTTGGCCACGTTCTCCATGCCGCGCTGGTTCCCGCCGCTGTCGCCGATGAGCACGATATTCTCGAAGCCGTGCATCTTCAGGCTGTGCGCGACGTCGGTGAGCACCGCTTCGAACGTTTCCTGACGCAGGCTGATGGTGCCAGGGCTGGTCATGTGCCCGCTGGGCGGGTCGATGCTGCCCTCGGGCACGGTCTCGATCACGGGTGCGCAGAGCGCATTGCCGAGCTTCTTCGCGATCGCGGGACAGTTGGCGCGCAGCACGTAGTTGTGCTTGCCCGTCACCAGCCAGGGACCGTTGGGCTCGACACCGCCGGTGGCGACGATGGCCGTGGTCTTGCCGCCGGCCAGGGCGTCGCGGACGTCCATCCACGTCATCTCCTCGATCCAGAGCGTGCTGACCGGGGGCAGGGGGTTGGGCGTGTCCGCGCAGTTGTAGATGTTGGCGCTGCACTGGCCGCCTCCCATCGAGCGCGGATCCGGGGCGGGGCGCTGGCCGCCGCCCGGACGCCCCGCCTGGCCCCCCGCCGCGCGCCGCATGGCCGCGAACTGGGCCGACCGGTCGGGTGCCGGCAGCGTGCCCCGGTTGGCGATGGCCTCGCGGATCGCGTCGGCGGTATGCCCGGCGCGAAACGCCACGATCTCGCGGGCCAGTTCCAGCGACTCGACCCGGTCCTCGATCGACACGCCGTTGATCGTCGCCTTGCCCGCCGCGACCCGTTCGTCGTAGCGCACCGAGAAGGGGTCGTCGTAAAGCATGTTCAGGGTGATGATCGGGTCGTCGTGCATGCCTTCGTTCTCGCCGGCTTCCAGCCCCCGGAAGGCCATGTAGCGGGTGACCGAGTTGTAGTCGTAGTACTCCTGCACGTGGGCCACGATCGCCGCGCCCGCGAACTGTTCGTTGAGCCGCTCGGCCACGGCGCGCTGGCCGCCCTGGTTCCCCCCGCTGTCCCCAATGAATATGATGTTGCGGAAGCCGTGCATCTTCAGGCTGTGGGCGACGTCGGTCAGCAGCGCCTCGAAGGTCTCCTGGCGCAGGCTGAGGGTGCCGGGGCTGGTCATGTGGCCGCTGGGCGGGTCGATGTTGCCCTCCGGCACCAGCTTGATGATCGGTGCGCACAGCGCGTCGCCCAGTTTGCGGGCGATCGCGTCGCAGTTGGCGCGCAGCACGAAGTTGTGCTTGCCCGTGGCCAGCCAGGGCCCGTTGGGCTCGACGCCACCGGTGGGGATGATGGCCGTGGTCTTGCCGTCCGCCAGAGCGTCGCGGACGTCCATCCACGTCATCTCCTCGATCCAGACCGTGTTCGGGGCCGGAAGCGGGTTCGGCGTGTCCGCGCAGTTGTAGACGTTGGCCGCGCAGTCGCCGCCGCCCATGCTGTTCGGGTCGCGCTCCGGGCGCTGCTGGGCGGTGACGCCGGTCGCGGTGAGGAGGAGAACTCCGACGAGCAGGATGGCGTTGTGGGGGGCGTTCTTCACGGTGTTTCCTCCGGGGTCTTGGACAGGCGAACGATCAACGCATGGTACGGCATCGGTGGGGCGGCGGCGAGGGGCTCTTCAGCTGGGCCCGGCGGGCCGGAGACCGATCGCGTCGCTGTGCGGACCGAGGGCCGGGCCCGCGTGGGCCCTCAACCCTGGTTGATCTCGCGCGCGGCCCGGATTCCCGATTCAAGCGCGCCGTTCATCCACCCGCGGGCTCCCGAGATGTGCTCGCCGGCGAAATGAACCGGTCCCTCGGGCCGGGCGAGCGCCGTCCCGAGTTCGCTGTCCTGTGCCGGCGTGGGTTCGGCCCAGGCGGCCCGGCTCCAGGGGTCCCGCTGCCACGAGTGCGAGGTGCCGGCCACGACATGGCTGGCAGCCCCGGGCAGGAAGTCCTGCCAGTGGGCCAGTACGCGGGCCACACGAGCGTCGGCGTCGAGCCGATCGAGTTCGTTTGCGCGGTCGCCGCGCACGTAGGTGAGCAGGAGGCCTTCGGGACCGGGCGCGTCCCAGGTGGGATGCCAGAGTTCTTCGGGCCAGTCGGTTGTTCCCCAGCCGTTGAGGCCATCGGCCTCCCAGAACCGCGTGCGAAAGCGGACGAACACGCGCGTGGCGTTCTGGTAGTGGAAGCCTCCGTTCATTGCCTCGGTCTTGGCGGTGGAGAGGGGCGGTGAAAAGCGGATGGACGAGAGAAGGGGCACCGGTACGGTCACCAGCGCCCGGTCGGCGAGGTAGTAGCGTCCGTCGGCGGTGGTGACGCCCACCGCGTCCCCGGCCCCGGCGACGATTTCGGTGACGGGCGCGGCCGTGACCACGCGGTTGCCCAATGCGTCCGCGAGGGCCGCGGGCAAGCGGTCGGTGCCGCCCCGGATCTTCACGAAGTCGGGCCATTCGGAGAGAAAGGAACCCGGTGGAACGGTGGCCCGCTCCCCGTTCTGGACGCGCAGGAACAGCCCGTCCTCCGGGTAGAATCGGTCCAGTTCCAGCCCGAAATGGTGGGCGTATCCCAGGGTGAGGTCGTGCTCGGGCGGTATGCGCGCGGCGCCCGCCTCGGCGAATTGTCCCGCAGCAAACGGGGACCGCAGGGTCAGGACGCGTCCACCCACGCGCTCACGCGCCTCCAGCACCGTCACGTCATGCCCGGCCCGGGAGAGTTCCCAGGCCGCGACCAGGCCGGCCACTCCGGCACCGACCACGACGATCTGCAGCGGCCGCGAGGGAATGGTCAGCGCCCCCGGGGTGTCTTCGGGTTCGACCGGACTGGAGCAGGAGACCAAACCGAGTCCCGCCAGTCCGCCGGCCGCGAGCGCTCCCCCCGCGAGTCCCCCACCCACGCGACGAACGAATTCGCGCCGATCGACAGACTGCTGATCCGGGCTCACCCGGACGATGTCGGACCTGTTCCGCGTCATGGCGCGGCGTGTCGCGGCAAGCCGTCAGGGCGCAGTCGGCGCGACCATTTCGGCGACAAGCTGGATACTCTCGACATGACACCCGTCGTGCCCTGCTACCACCCCTTCGACTCGCCACGGCCGGTATCCTTCGGCCCGAACCTCGATGTCGTAGGTTCCGGGGCGCTCGCCGCCGCCTTGCAGGAACCGGCCGCCGTACGACTCCATGGTCTCCTGGTATTCCCCATCCGTAAGAGTGCCGGTCGGTGTTGAACCGGGCGGCCCGCCCGTCAGCGAGTCCTGCACCTCGACCGTAACGGCATACACGTATTGCGCGGTGCAGACCAGATCCGGTTCGATGACCCTGCATCCCTGCACGATCAGGGCAGCCAGGACGATTGTAAGCGGTCTCATCTGCACTCCTACCCGTGAAGCGCCTCGATGTGCCCGACCATCTCGCGGGACTCCCGCGGCCCGAACACGCCGCCCAGGATCATGGCCACGGCGCTGGCCGTGAGCGCGACCACCACCGGTGCCATGCCGACGTCGACAATCCCAAGCTGCACCACCATGTAGACAGTTGCGCCCGATAACACGGCCCCAACGCCACCCGCCAGGTTCGCCCGCTTCCACCAGAGCCCGGCCACGGTGGGGACGAACAGACTGGAACTGAGCACGCCTACGCCGGCCGTGTAGAATTGGGTGATCAGCTCGGGCGGCGAGAACGCCCACAGGAGGGCCGCGGTCCCGATCACCCAGGTCGTGACGATGCGTACGATGCTGAGGGTGCGCTCGCTCGCGCGTCCTCGCCCGACCCCGCCCAGGATGTCGTGTGCGATCGCGGAGCTGCAGGCGAGAAGGAGCGCGTCCGTCGTGGACATGACGGCGGCGAGCACGGCGGCGACCGCAATGCCGCGGATCAGCGGTGGGAACTGCGTCTCCATCACGCGCAGGAAGAGCTCGTCCGCGTCCTGCAGGCCCGGGAAGTCCATGCGGCCCACCGGCACGACGACGAGCACCGCTGCGAGGATCATCACGCTGTACACGAGCATCGACAGGTTCAGCGACATGCGCGCGCTGTCGGCGTCCCGGGCAGTGAAGACCCGCATGACGATGTGGGGGATCACCGGGATGGCCGTGGCCCAGATCACGAAGTAGCCGAGGTAGCTGGACACGGGCCGGTGCGCGACCTGTCCGAGTTCGGGTGCGACGGCGGTGGCCTGGCTCATGATCTCGAAGGGCGATCCCGCGCGCCACACAAGCACGAGGGCGGTGCCCACCACTACCAGCACCATGAGGAAGCCCTGGATCACATCGGTCCAGGTGATCGCGACCATGCCCCCGAACGAGACGTAGACGACGAACACCACCGTGGCGATCGCCAGCGCCGTATTGTACGGAATCCCGAGCAGCGCCTCCGCGGCGATGCCGGCCGCCTTCAGCTGGGCGACGATGTAGATGGTGAAGGCGATGACGATGAGGATCGGCACCAGGTAGCGGACCAGGGCGTGCGGATACCGGAAGCTCAGGAAGTCGGTGATCGTGAACTTGCCGAAGTTCCGGAGCGGCCTGGCCACCAGGATGGACGCGAGCGAAAAGCCGACCACGGAACCGCCGAAGAGCGCCAGCGTCGCCGGAATGCCCTGCGCGTACGCCAGACCCATGACCCCGATGATCGAGCCGCCGCTCGCCAGCGCCGCCATGATCGCCATCGAGTTGACGACCGTGCCGATGCGCCTGCCCGCGACCCAGTACTCGCTGCGCGAGGTCAGGACCCTCTTCGACGCCCATATCCCGATCCCGATGCAGGCGGCCAGGTAGACCCCGACGAGGATGCGCTCGAGGAGCATCAGTCCGAATCGGCCCGGCGCCGGAGGAAGGCCACGAGCGTAACCGTGGGCGAAACCAGCATCAGGGCCGCGATGAGCCAGCCGAACACGGCCATCCCCCCGACCTCGAGATCGCGCCAGGCGGGTATGAACGCGAACGCGGCGAAGGCGATGAGGAAGGCGAGCGTCGCGCCTTCCCTGCGCACCATGGGGAAGAAGGACTTCATGGGGTGGCAACCTCGGGCGATGCGGGGGGACGGCGCAACCGGTGTCCGGGCCGCCGGGGGTCGGTCGTCACCATCAAATGCCATTTATATTTGTCATTTAGTCGGATCACATGTACAATACACTTATGATACGGCGTCCACAGTGGCTGGAGAGAATCCGGCGGGGATGGTCTGAACGGCCAATCGTCTGGCTTTCGGGTGTTCGACGGGTGGGAAAGACGACCCTTGCGGGCATGGTGCCCGACATCACCTACTGCAACTGCGATCTGCCATCCACCGTGCGGGCGCTCGCCGACCCCGAACTCTTCCTCGGCGGCCAGAGACGTGGCGCGGTGCTCGCGCTCGACGAAGTGCACCGCCTTCCCGATCCCAGCCTGACGCTGAAGATCGCCGCTGACGAGTATCCACACCTCAGAATCCTGGCTACCGGCTCGTCCACGCTGGCCGCAACCGGCAAGTTTCGTGACTCGCTGACGGGACGGAAACGCGCGGTGCACCTCTGTCCGGTCCTGTGGGAGGAGTGTCCCGGCGCTTTCGGGATCGCGGACTTCGACCGCCGTCTTCTGCACGGCGGATTGCCGGAAGCGTTGTTGGCGGACGCCAAGTCTCCTCATGCGTTTGCGGAGTGGATCGACAGCTTCTACGCCCGGGACGTCCTTGAACTGTTCAGTGTCCGCAATCGCCAGGGATTCCTTGGGCTGTTCAGGCTTCTGATGCGATGGAGCGGTGGGCAGGTCGATTACAGTCGCCTTTCCCGACTGACGGAGATGAGCCGCGCCACGGTCAAGTCCTATGTCGAGGCCCTTCAGATTGCGCACGCCATCCACCTGCTGCGCCCGTTCCGCGGAGGTGGTGGCGGGGAAATCGTCAGCCGGCCCAAGTGCTATGCCTTCGACACGGGTTTCGTCACGTTCGAGCGGGGCTGGAATCGAATCAGGGAGGACGACCGCGGACTCCTGTGGGAACACCTGGTACTGGATTCCCTGAGGTTTCGTCACCTGGACGACCACATCTTCTATTGGCGTGACAAGTCGGGGCGGGAGGTCGACTTCGTGGTTCGTCGGCCGGAAGGACGTGTGGATACCTTCGAGTGCAAGATCGACGCGGATGAAGTCAGCCCGGCTCCGGTGGCGGCGTTTCGGCGCCGGTATCCGCACGGACGAGACTACGTTGTGGTTCCGGGCGCCAGGCAGCCCTACCGCATCCTCAGGGGCGGGCGGACATTCACCGTTTGCGGGACCAGCGGGCTCCCGGACCAGCGTTAGCTTTTCGGGTCCCGAGCCGACAACGCTCACCGCTCCCACACGACCCATTCAAGGACCGCGACCCATGAACCCCACCACTGCCCCGCGCCCATTCGCCCGACCCTCCGGCCGCACCGCGGCGGCCACCCTGGCGCTCCTTGTGGCCACGGCCGCCGCGATGCCGCCGTCGCCCTCCTCAGCCCAACAGAACGGCGCCCCGCCCGCCAACCCCGCAGACGTCGAGTCCATAGACGCCATCATCACCGCCCTCTACGACGTGATCTCGGGCGATGCGGGCGTGGCGCGTGACTGGGACCGCTTCCTGTCGCTGTTCGCGCCCGGCGGGACGCTGAGCCCGGTCGGACGGCCCCCCGGCGAGTCGACGTACCAGCGCAGGGTGATCACACCCGACGAATATGCGGGCGGCATCGGCGAATCGCTCGAGGCCAACGGCTTCCATGAGGTCGAGATCTACCGGGTGACCGAGGAATACGGCCAGATCGCCCACGCATTCAGCACCTACGAGTCGCGGAGGCTGGCGAGCGATCCGGAGCCGTTCGCGCGCGGGATCAACTCGATCCAGCTGATGAATGACGGCTCGCGCTGGTGGGTGGTGTCGATCTTCTGGCTCGGCGAGGGGCCGGACCATCCGATTCCGGCGAAGTATCTGCCGGGGGGCGGGGGCTGACCGGAGACGGAGTTGGTGGCCGCCGCCGCGCCGTTCTCCGGGGACCCTGCCCCTTGACCCTGACGTAACGGCGGATCGCTGGGGGCGCAAGTCACGGCGGGAAATCGTCTAAAGTCAACCAGGACTGCACGATCTGCGTTTCCTGTCGACGTACTGGACAGTGCTGGACCGAGCCTCAAAAGCGGGAGAAACGGGTTTGAATGGGCGGGACTCCCGCGTGCCAACCGTTGCCCTCCCGGAGGGTAACGGAGGCCTGCGCCTTGCGTAGATTCCGAGAAGCCAAGTCGAACAGGCCGCGGAGGCGGCGTGCGGTCGCGGATCGGCATCGACCTCCATCAAGCAAACTCAAGACGCGGGCGAGCATCCGGGAAGGTGCGCTGGCGGGTCGGCGACAGATTGGACGACAGACAGGCCACGCAGTGACTTGTTCCTCCTGATCAGAGTCAAGGCTGTCGTGCCGTCGTCGTCGGACGCGGACGGATCCGCGCCGAGTTCGAGCAGTACCGGCACGACATGGGGGTTGTTCCGCGCAGCCATGTGAAGAGGTGTGGTACCGGTGCCGGTTCTCGCACCGATGTCGGCGCCTGCGCCGACCAGGACACGGATGACCGCCGGGTTTCTGGTCTGCACTGCGGCCAAGTGCAGCGGCGTCCTGCCGCCGGGTTCCGTTCTTGCGTTTGGATCCGCGCCTGCCGCCAACAGGGCCGTCAGGACGGTCGCTTCCGGATTGGAGTATGCAGCGAGGTGCAGGGGTGTTGACGGCCCCCAACCCGTGCTGGCTTGGATGCCGGAACCCACGATGTCCACATCGGCACCAGCGTCCAGCAGAAGTTGCGTCACCGTCGGGTCGGAGTTGCTCCGGGCCGCCTCGTGCAATGGCGTCGATCCACCACCCTGCATGGCGTGTACGTCGGCACCCGCTCCCAACAGAAAGGACACGACCTCCGCTGAACCGCCCCTGGCCGCACGGTGGAGGGCTGTCTCTCCTCGCCAGCCACGCGCCGACGCATCCGCGCCCGCGCCGATCAAGGCGGCAATCACCTCCGGGTTGCCGTTCGACTGCGCTGCTTCGAGCAGCGGGGTGGCCTCCCAGCCGTAGTCTACACTGAATCCCGTCGCCCAGACATCCGGTTCCGCTCCGGCCGACAGGAGGGCGCGGATTACCTCTGCGTTCTCGTTGGTTCGGGCTGCGGCGTGAAGCGGAGAAAAATCGCGATCATCCCGGGCATCAACATCGGCACCCGCCTCGACAAGGAGGGGGATGACATTGGGGTCGCGCGTCCATGCGGCGGCCGAATGAAGGGGTGTGAGATCGTCTCCCCAATAACCCATCGGCCCCCGCTCCCTGACCGCATGCACGTCGGCTCCCATGTAGATGCAACCCTCGACCACGCCAGCGTCGGCCGACATGAAGAACGACGGCGTATTCCAGTGGTCGCAGGCGGCGGGATCTGCGGGGATCCCATCAAGGTCAAGCACGCCGGGATCCGCGCCCAGCATCAGCAATGCATTGGCCGCGTCGGGATTCTCGATGGCCGCATGGAGCGGGGTCCGGCCACGGGCGTCCAAGGCACCCACTTCAGCGCCGTTTTCCACCAACCAGGAAATGTAGGCGGATGTTGCCGACGCCGCGGCGGCATGAAGCGGAGTGGCACCGTTGTCGTCCAAGGCGTCGATTTCCGCCCCGGCCTCCATCAGCGCGGCGGCGATGGCGATCTGTTGGGTGCCCGCGCTGCCGACGGAGTGAAGCGGCGTCCTCCCACCGGCGTCCTTGGCATTGGCTTCCGCCCCGGCCGCGAGTAGCGCCCGAATCGCGGGGAGAGGAGACGAACCGCGATACCGCCTCGTGGCCGAGCGATGTAGAGGAGTCCGACCTAACTCGTCCCGGGTGTTCGGGTCGGTTCCCATTTCGAGACACCCTCGCACGCTCTCGACGGGGGATCGTGCCACCACATCAAACTCGGACCAGTCGCACGCGGGGTCGCCCGCGCGCCAGCCCGTGGCGTCCAGGGCATCGGGGTCGGCCCCGAGCGCGACGAGTTGATCCGCGACCAGCACGTTGCCCTCGGCCCAGGCCGCGTGCAGGGGCGTCCGGCCTTGGGAGTTCCGCGCGTCCGGTTCGGCACCCGCGCGGATCAGGGTGCGGACGACGGCGGTATCCACAGGGGGCAGCACTCCCAGCGCGCTGTAGCGCCGCCGGGGGAACTGGGCCGCGGCATGAAGCGGCGTGTCGCCACTTGCGTTCTTGGCATGGATGTCGGCACCTCCGGCCAGCAACGTTTCGACGGTCTCTGGTGTTCCCGCCGCCGCGGCAACATGCAGGGGAGTGTCCCCCGACCCGTCAGGTTGGTTCACGTCAACCCCGCCTTGGAGGAGAACCACGATGGCGGCCGAACTGTGTTGGTGCGCCGCCGCATGAAGCGGTGTTTCGCCCTCGCGGGTTGGCAGCATCACGTCGGCCCCGGCTTCGAGGAGGGTTTCGAGCAGGACAGTGGCGAAGGATGGATCTTCGTGATAGGCCGCCAAGTACAAAGGGGTCCATCCCATGTTGTCCCGAATGTCGGGATCGGCTCCTGCCGAGAGCAATCTCGCGAGGAACCTCCGTAGTTCCGTGGGGTTGACCCTCGGCCACTCGGCCACGGCGAGGTGGAGCGGAGTGCGTCCAATCCCATTGCGGACGGTCAGGTCCGCTCCCGCCTCCAACAGGGCTTCCGCGACCGCCAAGCTCGACCCCCACCAGTGCAGTGCGCTGTGCAGCGGCGTGGCGCCGTCGGTCCCTTGCGCATTGACCGCCACACCCTCCCCCAGCAGAAATGCGACCATCGCCGGATCTCCCGCACCGGCCGCCTCGTGTAGAGGGCTGTTCCCCTGCCTGTCTCGTGCGTCGGCGTCGGCGCCTGCATCCAATAGGGACCGTGCCACGGCTAGATCTCCGGCTCGCGCCGCGAAGTGGAGTGGCGTATCCCCGTCGTCGTTCGAGATGCGGGGATCGGAGCCCGACTCGATCAGCCGAACTACCGCCTCAAGGTCCGGGGGCCGTTCTGGGCGCCGCGCACCAGGCACGTAGGAGGCATCCCGTTCGTGCGGCTCCCCCAGGATGGCATGGTGCAGCGGCGTGCTCCCGTGCTCGTCGCGAGCCAGCGGGTCGGCACCTGCTTCGACGCATCGGACGATGTCGGGGGCGAGCGCCACGCGACCGAACATCCACCTGTTCCAGTGACCGCAATGGGTGGGGTCAGCCACCAGCCCGAACTTGTCACGGGCGGTCGGGTCGGCCCCCAGCCGCAGGAGCTCGCGCGCGACGAGCGGGTTCGAGTTGCTCCACGCGCGATGCAGCGGAGTGGCTTCGTCGTTGTCCCGTGCGCTGAGATCGGCACCGGACTCGACCAGCGCAGCGACCACCGCCGGATCCGTTGCCCACAGCGAAGCGCGGTGCAATACAGTCGCGCCGAAGTTGACGCGGGCGTTGGGATCGGCCCCCAGCCGAAGGCATTCCGTAACCCGCATGACTGAGGCCGATTGGAAGAACTCCCAGCTACCCCAGTCGTCGCAGCCTTGGGCTGCGGCGGACGCGGGCGGCAGGAACGCGAGCGCAGCAAGAGTGGTGGCACACACGCCTCTGCACCGTCTTGATCCCGAGCAGATTGATTCAGAGGAAGAGCGGGCGATGGTGGCGAGCGCTTGCAGATGATCGAACATTGGCGGGACGGCGATGGTCAGGATCAGCGGGTAACGACACCAGGGTCCGTAGGCCATACAATTTGGCGGGCAAGCACCCCGCAACTCAAGGCACCGTTGCGTCAAGCTGCCGTCGGGCGGTGTGCCCAGTCCCCGAACACCGCTGCCCTTGCGAGCCAGAGAGTGAGCCCTGCGAACGCGCTCGAAGCGGTCACCGAAGACACCGGGGAGACGGTCCCCGGAGGCATGATCCGGGTCGCCGGGACCGACCATTTCGGTGGCTTGGACCGTTCGTTCCGCCGAAACCCGGACGATGTGGACCGCGTAGAGTTGGAAGGTGGCTTCGCCCCGAGCTTGGAGCACCCAGCGCCTGGAGGCAGGCGGCCCAAGGCATGTTTGCTGGCCCGGCGCCAACGTTCATGGCCGTACCGGAATGTGAAAAAGACCTTCGGGGTCGATTCACACTTTGGGCCGCCAGCGATTCACACGAAACCCCCAAGCCACCGGCGCGCGCGGAGGCTTCGTACGGCTCGCAGCTGGCCGGTCCCAAGGCGACCTGGTTGCCGTGGAGCGCGATGCGCCAGACCGAGCCACGCCCAAGCAGTCCAACCGAACGGTGGCAGAGGACTTAGAGCCGTTCCTGAGCGCGCAAACGACACGGGGGTCCGATGCGCACTTCGAGCCTCCGGCGATGCGCACCGAGGCTATCGCGCATCCGGTGGTGCGGCAACGTCTTGCGGCTCCGCCGCCCCGCCGTCCGTGGCGCATTGGCCGAGGAGGCGGGGCTGGGAGCGACCCCCCAGTCCGAGGGCCTGGTACGGGTTCGGGGGCAGGTGTGTTTGCGCACCCCTGTCCCCGACCCTCCGAGTCGCTCCCAGACCAGCGATCCCTACGCGGGAAGGCGGTTCGAGCGCCCCTTCGACGCGGCGGAGTACCCGTTCCCCGACCGGTCGGTCGTAGGACAGCCGTCCATCGCCGAGCAGGACGAGAGAACCCCGCAGGGTCACGATCCTCACCTCTCAGTCGGGGCACGGATCCGAAGGTGACCGACCGCCTCCTCGCGAACGTGGGAGGTGCGGATAGGTAGTGATCCCCGCTTCATCCGCTTCTGATGGCAGCAAGCCCGTAGTCTCGTTCACAACACACATCAGGAGGTTTCCCGATGAAACGGCCATCGCTCGTTCTCCCCGTCGTCCTGTTCATCCTCGCCACCGCCTCTCCGGTCTTGGCGCAGACCACGCTGTCGCTGACCGGCGGCCTGAACCGGACGACCATGACCGCCGACCCGCCCGACGGCATCGTATGGCGTTCCGAGTCCCTCACGAGAATGTCCGTCGGTTTGGCGGCGACCTTTCCGGCCTCGGAGCGTATCGGATTGCAGCTTGGCGTCGCGTACGCCCAGAAGGGCGGCAGGTTGAGCGGACTGGACGGCGACATCTTCGCCACCACGGAAATCGCGCTGGACTATTTCGAGTTCTCCCTGCTGGCCGTGCCGACATTCCCCTTGTCGTCATGGGACCACTCCGCCGTCCGGTTCTTCGCCGGTCCCACCTTGGCGAGCCGGATCGACTGCGACTTCGACGCGTCGGCCCGGCTCGGTCCGGAGCGGGTCACCGCCTCCGGCGGCTGCGACGCTGGTGGCCGCGACGAGGTCGAGGCCACGATGGACCTCGGGGTCGTCGTGGGCGGAGGCATCGCGGTCGGCGTGACGGAGCGGGCGAGCGTGAGCTTCGACCTGCTGTACACGCTCGGGCTCATTCCCATCGGAGAGGGAGACTCGTACTTGAGCGGACCGAGGCAACGTGTCCTGACGCTTCGGACGGGCGTGGCCCTTCCGATCGGATAGGGCTGTCGAGCGGCAAAGGAGCGACCGTCCATCCTCGTAGCATGGCCGACGGCATCCGCGTGCTCGCCGAGATGGGCGGCCACCTCGACTTCAGCGCACATTGAGACCAAGCGCTAGGTTGGACCGGCCAAGCCGGCCGCAAAAGCCTTCCTGCAAGGACTGGTGGACTGGGAGCGACCCCCGAGGGAGGGTGTCCGGGATGTGCACATCCCGACCCTCTCCGATGCCCGCACTGGGCATCGAAACAGGGGGGTCTCTCCCAGCCACGGCCTTCAGGCCCGGTTCGGCATCGACGAATAGGGCGGCCGTGGCCTAACCGCCAAGCCGCCAGCAACTTGCGGCATATGTCGCGCGTTACATCCGAGAGCGGATTTCGTGTCCGGCATCCCCCTACATCAAATACACATGTCCCGTTCGGCAACGGGGAGCCTGATTTCCCCATCAGAACATCTTGCGCCGGAGCCGCTCCGACCGCCAAGTGCCCACCCGGTGCAACAGCCCCCGGCCGGACTCCCGAAGAGCCCGATTCTGGAGTTCCGCCAGCCGCACGAGCCCGCCCCGGATGTCTCCGCACACCTCTCGGATCAGCCGCTCGTCTCCGCTGCGGAGAACATCCTTGACCCACTCGATCTCCCGGTCGATCTCCGCGTCGTAGTCGGACGAGCGCAGGCCCCTCGCCCAGTTGCCGAGCACGGTGTCGGCGCGGGTCGTCTCCTTCGAGCCCCGCCCGACGGCCACGATCTCGATCTTGCGTTCGCGGTCCCGGAGCATCGCCCACAACTCCCGGTGCGCCGCGCCCCAGGCGCGCAGGCCCTTCGCGGTCTCGTGACCGGGATCCGCGTAAACGAAGACGGCGCGCTTCGCGTCCAGCGCAACCGGCAGCCCGAGGTGAAAGTGGCGCCGGATGGTCCCGGTCGCGCCCCGGTAGGTCCGCCGGGGCAGAACCCGGCGCTCGATCCCGAGCGCCTCGAACGCGGCGACTTTCTCGACCTCGGTCGGGAGCCACGGCAGCCGGGGATGATCGAGGACGTAGTCGAGTGCCAGCAGCCGTCGCATCAGCACGTCCCGGGAGGTGATCCGGCGCCACCGATGGAACTCCCCGGCTCCAAGCGCCCGGAACACCCCGCGGGCTTGGATGCGGCACACGCGGCCGATCTTGCGGACGCCGGCCGGGGCCTCCTCGACGGCCAGGCCCTGCGCGACGAGGGAGTGGACGGCGCGCCGCACCTTCTCGGGGTGGCAACCCAGGAAACTCGTCCACTGCAAGCGGGTGAAGATGCCCCCGTTCAGGCAGACGATGGCGATCCACTCGGCCCGGCGTCCGGTCCAGCCGAACGCCTCCAGAGCCTTCTCGCGTCCCTTGAGATGGACGATCAGCGCGGTCTCCCGTAGTCGAAGGAGCGGTCATGCACATGGGCTGCTTCTTACGCCGCGTGTCACTCCGGTTGAAATCGGGAGTGAGCCCTCGGACCGCGTCAAGCCGCGCCCGCGAGCGGATGTCCCAAGCGGTCCAGCCGGATCCCGGATGGAGATCGGCCTCCGGCCACGGTCCCTCCGTCGCGTTCCGGGAGTGCCGGCACTGGTCAAGACGCCCCTTCCGCACGAAGTTTCGTTCGCGCAGATCGTGCAGTCCGTCAGTCGAGAGGAATCGAACGATGGCACGCACGAGAAGAAGTCGGCGCTCTTACGGCGCCGGCGAGTGGGGCCGGAACCGGGTCCGGGTGTTCCCGGATCCGAAAACCGGCCTGTTCCAGCTGGAGTGGCGCGAGAACGGCCGAAGGCTGAGCCGGTCGCTCAAACACCGCGATTGGAGGCGCGCGAAGAGGCAGGCGGACGAGTTTGCCGCCGGGTTCATCGACGCGCCGAACGGAAAGGCGGAGGCCAAGCGCGAGCCGCTCACGCTGGACAAGCTGTTTGAAATCTACGGTGAGGAGGTGACGCCCACGAAGGCGGAGGCGTCCCAGCGCTCCGACCGGGCGGCGACGAGGATGTTCCTTCGGTTCTTCGGAAAGGGCCGGAGTCCCGAGACGCTATCGCAGCGCGATTGGGACCGGTTCATCAAGGCGCGTCGGTCGGGAAGAGTTGGCCCCAGCGGAAGGCCGGTGTCCGACCGGACCATCGAGCACGACCTGAAGTTCCTGATCGCCGTGCTCAACTGGGCGTCCAAGTCCCGGGACGAGCGGGGCAAGCTCCTGCTCGCGTCGAATCCGCTGAGGGGTCTCAGGACGCCCACGGAGAAGAACCCCACGCGGGTGGTGTTGTCCGAGGAGGAGTACCAGGCGCTTCTCGGGGTGTCCCAAGAGGTGGACTGGCGCTTCCGCGTCGCGCTCGTGCTCGCTCACGAGACGGGACACCGAATCGGAGCCATCCGTCAACTCCGGTTCTCGGACATCGACTTCGAGGGTGGCGTGGTGCGGTGGAGAGCCGAGCACGAGAAGACCGGCTACGAGCACCGGACGCCGGTGACGGCCGAAGCGTTGGCCGTCCTGCACGAGGCGCGGGAGAGGAGTTCGGAGCATGAGGACGACGCTCCGGTTCTGCCCGCGCCGAGGGATCCGTCGAAGTCGGCGGGCCGGTCGTTGGTGCGAGTTTGGTGGTACAGAGCCCAGTCGTTGGCGGGGCTCGAACCGAAGCGCGGGCGCGGTTGGCACTCGTTGCGGCGGAAGTTCGCTTCCGACCTGATGGACCAGCCGCTCAAGGTGCTCTGCGAGTTGGGCGGCTGGAAGACCGCCAAGACGGTACTTGAGTGCTACCAGCGAGCCGACGAGGGACAGCTTCGGAAGGCACTGGACGCCCGCCGGAGACCTCGAAGCTGAGGCTCATGAATCAGCGGGAGTCAAACAGCGAGAATCGAGCTTACCAATCCCGTAAGCTCAAGGGAAAACAGGAGATCCGATCTTGAACAACACCGCCGTAACGTCAGGGCTTACCATGTCAGCCATGGAAACTCCACAACTCCACACGGTCGGCCAAGTGGCCGCGCTGGCCCGCGTCACGGTGCGCACCCTGCACCACTACGACCGGATCGGACTGCTCGTGCCGTCGCGGCGGTCCGAGCAGGGATACCGGCTGTACGACTACAGCGATCTGGAACGGCTGCGCCAGATCCGGCTGCTGTGCGATCTGCGCTTCAGTCTGGACGCCGTCGGCCAGTTGCTCGACGCGCCGGCGTACGACAGGCGCAGCGCGCTGGTGGCGCAGCGGGAGTTGCTGCGGGAACGACAGACAAGGACGGACAGGATCATCCGCGGGGTCGACCAGGCCCTGGCGGCGATGGAGGAGGAAACGGAAATGGACAGGACGGAGATGTTCGACGGTCTTGAGGAGTTCGACCACGAGCAGTACCGGGACGAGGCCGAGCAGCGCTGGGGCGACACCGACGCCTACAAGGAGTCGATGCGCCGCACGCGTCGCTACGGCAAGAGCGATTGGGCCCGGATCAGGGAAGAGGGCGAAACGGTGGTGGCCAGATTGGCCGAGTTGCTGGCCGGGGGCGGGCAGGCGGCGGGGCGAGCCGCGATGGACCTGGCGGAGGAGCACCGCTGCCACATCGACCGCTGGTTCTACCCGTGCAACCACCACATGCACCGGTGCCTCGCCGAGATGTACACGGAGGACCCGCGCTTCGAGGAGTACTTCGAGAAGCGTGGCAAGGGGCTGGCCGCGTTCGTTCAGGATGCGATCCGTGCGAACGAGGCGCGGTGGAGGAGTCGCCAGTGAAGCCCGAGGACCGGAGCACCCGCTTCCGCGTGACGCTGGGGCGGGTGCTCCTGGTCCAGGTGGTCACCCTCGTTCTGCTGTGGCTGCTCCAGGCCACGTATCACGTGTAGCCACCAATGCATCCGATCAACTGGCTGATTGTCGGCGCGTACCTGGCGTACGTCGTCGTCGATGGGGTGCGGCGGGCGCGCGGAACCGACCGGATCCAGGGGTACTTCCTCGCCAACCGCTCGCTCCCGTGGTGGGCGGTGGGGCTGTCGGTGATGGCGACGCAGCTTTCTGCGGTCACCATGATCGGCACGACGGGCCAGGGCGCCACCGACGGGCTCCGCTTCGTGCAGTTCTACTTCGGGCTGCCGCTGGCGATGGTCATTCTGGGCGTGACGCTCGTGCCCTTCCTGCGCGGCGCCGGGGTCTACACCGCGTACGAGTACCTGGAGCGGCGCTTCGGGCCGGGGACGCGCACGCTCACCGCGCTGCTGTTCCTGCTGTCGCGCGGGATGTCGTGCGGTGTGATCATTGCCGCGCCTGCCGTGGTGTTTTCGGCGGTGTTCGGGTGGCCGCTGCTGTGGTGCGTGGCGCTGATCGGGGTGCCGACCGTCGCGTACACGATGCTGGGCGGCATCCAGGCGGTCACGTGGGCCGACGTCAAGCAGATGATCCTGATCGTCTTCGCGCTGCTGGCGGTGGTCGTGGTGCTGATCGTCCAGATGCCGGTCTCCCCGGGCGAGGCGCTCCACATCGCGGGCGCCACGGGCCGCCTCAAGGTCTTCGACTTTTCGTTCAACCTGGGCGAGACCTACACGTTCTGGTCGGGGCTGATCGGCGGGACCTTCCTCATGCTCTCCTACTTCGGCACCGACCAGAGCCAGGTGCAGCGCTACCTTGCCGCGAAGTCCGTCGACGCCGCGCGCACCTCGCTCCTGATGAGCGCCTACTGGAAGATCCCGCTCCAAGCGCTGGTGCTTCTGGTCGGCGTGATGGTGTTCGTGTACTACCAGTTCCGCCCGCCGCCGCTGCTGTTCAATCCGGCCCACGAGAGCGCGGTGGTCGACGCCCGCGGCGCGGAATACCAGGATCTCCAGGATCGTTACGGGGAGGCGTTCGAGTTGAGGGAGGGCGCTGCTCGCCGCGCGGCGGACGGGGTCGCACCGGACGCCATGGACGACTTCCTCGCTCGGGAGGCGGACGTCCAGCTTATCCGGGCCGAGGCCTTGTCAATGGCTGAAGAGGTCACCGGCGAACCCTCCCGCGACGTCAACTACATCATTCCCCGCTTTGTCCTGGGCGAACTGCCGATCGGCCTTGCCGGGCTCTTCATCGCGGCCATCATCGCGGCCGCCATGTCCAGCATTTCGTCCGAACTGAACTCACTGTCGACCACCAGCATCATCGATTTCTACCGCCGCTGGTTCCGGCCGGAGGCGAGCGACGCGCACTACCTCAAGGTGTCCAAGGCCGCCACCGCGTTCTGGGGGGTGTTCGCGTGCGGGGTCGCGGTCTACGCGGTCAGCCTTGGCTCGCTGATCGAGGTCGTGAACCGCTTCGGGTCGTTCTTCTACGGCTCGATCCTCGGTGTCTTCCTGCTGGCCATGGTGTCGCGGGCGCGGGGGGTCGGCGCGTTCGTGGGCCTGCTCGCGGGAATGCTGGCGGTGGCGGCGGTGACCTTCGGCGCGCCCGACGTGTCGTTCCTGTGGCACAACGTGATCGGCGCGGTGACGGTGCTGGCGGTGGGCGTGTTGCTGATGGGACGGAAGCCGGCTCCCCGCGGCCAGGGGCCCGCCTGATGAGCTGTTGCGCGCAGTGCCGCGGCATCGAGGACATGTTCGGCCAGAGGATGGCACAGCGTCAGCTGAGGCAGTACCGGCGCAAGGGCCCGGGTGCCGTGACTCGGCGGCTCATCGATGCGGTGGCGGCGGACGGGGTCGAAGGGCGCACTTTTCTCGACGTTGGCGGTGGCGTCGGCGCCATACAGCACGAACTCATGGACCGCGGGGCGGACGGCGGCACCAGCGCGGACGCCTCGCCCGCCTACCTGGCGGCGGCGCGTGCCGAGGCGGAGGCGCGGGGCTATGCGGACCGCGTGACGTACCTCGACGGCGATTTCGTGGAACGGGCCGCGGAGATCGAGCCCGCCGACATGGTCACGCTGGACCGCGTGGTCTGCTGCTACCCCGACATGCCCGCGATGCTCGGCGCGGCGGCCCCGCTGGCGCGTCGTGCGCTCGGCCTGGTCTTGCCGCGCCGAATCTGGTTCATACGCGCCGGGGTCACGCTCGTGAACCTGATCCAGCGGCTGCGGAGGCATCCCTTCCGGGTTTTCGTGCACGATCCTGACGAGGTCGCGGCGGTGCTGAAGCGGCACGGCTTGTCGCGGCGATACCTGCGCGACGGGTTCCTGTGGCGGGTGGTGGTGTTCGCGCGCTGACCAGGCGTTGACCGCTCCCCCGTTGACGCCCGTCCGGACCGCGACCCACATTTGGGCATGCATCGTTCGGTAGCTCTTGTCGCGTTCCTGGCCCTGTCGTGGTCCCAGGTGGTCGCGCTTCGTTGTGACATGGCGACCGGTGCGGCCGACCGCACCGCGGCCAACGCGTCACCACATCACGCCGCGGCGATGCAACACGCTGCCCCGGCGGCGGCCGATCAACACACGCCGGACCCGGCGCCTCCGGCACGGCACGGCCAGGGCCACGGCGGCGATCACGGCTGCCTGATGATCATGTCGTGCGGCTACTCCTTTGTCCGGCACGCGCAGTCAGCCGTGATGACCCGCTTCCCCGGAATCGCTGTCCGGGTGGTGTTTCTCGCCGATCCCATCCCCGTCGCCGCCGAAATGGTGGTGGAAACGCCCCCTCCTCGCCTCACCGCCTGAGCCGGTCGCGCCCGCTCCCGGGCGCAGAGACACTCGCCCCTTCCCGGGGCACCCGAGACTCATCCATGGCGAGGCACCCATGTCGATCATGCGAATCATGGCGGCCGCGCTGGCGGTCGCTGTAGCCGAAAGCACCATCGTCGCGGGCGCCGCAGCGCAGTCGTCGTCCTACTCGACCAACGGCGACACCAGGCTGGCGGCGCTCATCGGCGAGGCCCTTGAGGCCAATCCGCGCGTGCGGCAGGCGTTCCTGGAGCATCAGGCCGCGCAGTCGCGCATCCCGCAGGCCGGGACGCTGCCCAATCCCACCCTGTCGCTCACTCAGCACGTCCGCGGCCCGGAGACCCGGGTCGGTCCGCAGATGTCCAGCGTCTCACTGAGCCAGGCGTTCCCGTGGTTCGGAACGCTCGCGGACCGCAGGCGGATCGCCGCGGCCGAGTCGGCGATTCAGGCGGAGTCGTACGCGGAGCAGCGGGCCGAGACGATCCGCCAGGTCAAGCTGGCCTACTACGACCTCGCATACCTGGACGAGGCGCTCCGCATCACGGGCGAGGAAGAACAGCTCCTCCTCCACTACGAAACGCTGGCGCAGGCCCGCTATTCGCAGGGCTTTGGCCAGCAGCAGGAGGTGGTCAGGCTGCAGGCGGAGGTCACGCAGGTATTGAACCGCCGTCAGCAGCTACTGCGGCAGCGAGCCGACCTCGAAGCGATACTAAACATTCTGGTTAATCGTCCCGTGGACGTGACCGTCGCGACGATCGGGATCGGTACGCGGCCGGCGGTGCCAATCGACGACGAGCGGATGCACGCAACCGGACTCGGCGAGCGACCGGAAGTGCGCGCGGCCCGCCGGCGGATCGAGGGCGGCGAGCACGCTTTGAGACTGGCCCGGCGCCGGTATCGGCCCGACCTGACCGTCGGTGTCGCCTGGGGCAACGTTCTCGCCCGCCGCGACGACCCGGGCGTGGCGGCGCCGCCCCTCGACAACGGTCAGGACCAGTTCAGCCTCACGTTCGGAGCCAGCATTCCCGTGTTTCGGCCCAGCTACGACGCCGGTGTTCAGGAAGCCGGTGCCCGTCTGGCCGCAGCGAACGAGGCCTATCGCGATGCCGTCAACGGGGTGGCGCTGGCTGTCCGCTCGACGGCATTCGGCCTCAGGACCATCGAGGGGCAGCTGGCCCTCTTCGAACGGGCGCTGCTGCCCCAGGCCGAGCAGGCGCTGAGCACGACCGAGGAGGCGTACTCGGCCGGAGTCACGGGGGTGCTGGAACTGCTCGACAGCGAAGACGTGCTGCTGGATGTCCGCCTGGGTCTGGCACGCCTGCGGGCCGACTACATGAAGGCGCTGGCGGACATGGAACGGGCCATCGGCTCGGCTTTTCCGGAGGAAGACTCATGAAGGGCACCAGGAGATTTCAAGGCGTTGCGCTGGTGGCGCTGGGGGTGGTTGTCGGCGTGGCCGGGACCGCGTGGCTGATGCGCGGCGAGCACCGGATGCCGATGGACGACGCCGAATCCGGGGCGCAGACCGATGACAGCCGCCGGATCCTCTACTGGCGGGCGCCGATGGACCCGACCTACACCTCCGACCGCCCCGGCAAGTCCCCGATGGGGATGGACCTGGTTCCGGTCTACGAGGACGATGTCGCCGCCGACGTCGGTGCGGGCGGGACACTGGGGGGCGTCCGCGTCAGCCGGAGCTTCCTGCAGAACTTTGCCGTGCGCACCGTGGAGGTCCGCCGCGGGACGCTGCCCGTCGCCATCCGCACGGTGGGCATCCTCGCCCACAACGAAGAGCGCGTCGTCGCGGTGCAGACCAAGTACGAGGGCTGGATCGAGCAAGCCAGCGTCAACAACGTGGGCGAGACGGTGAACCGGGGCGACGTGCTGTTCGAGATCTACAGCCCCCAGCTGCTCACCACGCAGCGCGAGTTCCTGGGCGCGATGGATTATGTGACGCGCCTGCAGGAAGGCGGTGCGTATCCGGAGGCCGTCGACCGGGCGCGGTCGCTCGTCGAGGCGTCGCGCGAGCGGCTCCTCTACTGGGACATGACCGGGGAGCAGATCGACGCCCTCGCCGAGTCGCGGACGGTGACCCGTACGGTCCGGGTATTCGCGCCTGCGTCGGGCTTCATCGTCGAGAAGATGGGCGACTCGATGGAGGGGCTGAGGATCGGCCCGGGCATGACGATCCTCAAGATCGCCGATCACTCCACCCTCTGGGCCGAGACCGAGTTCTACGAGGACGATCTGCGCCACGTGCGCGAAGGGCAGGCGGTGGCGATCGAGGCCGACGCGTTCCCCGGACTGCAGTGGAGCGGCCGGATCCTGTTCTTCCGTCCCGCCGTGAACCCGCAGACCCGCACCCTGACCGCGTTCGTCGAGGTGGCCAATCCCGATCTGCGGCTCCGCCCGATGATGTACGTCAACGTGATGGTGCGAACGGGCGGCGCGGCCGATGCCGTGATGGTGCCCAGCGAGGCGATCCTCCACAGCGGCACCCGCGCGGTCGTGATCGTGGCCAGGGAGGACGGCGTCTTCGAGCCGCGCGAGGTCGTGCCGGGCACCGAGAGCGAGGACATGCAGGAGGTGGTGTCGGGCCTTGCCGAGGGTGAGCACGTGGTGGTTTCGTCGCAGTTCCTGATCGACTCGGACGCGAATCTCAGGGCCGCCATTTCGCAGATGCTCGGCGGAACGGAAGAGGCGGTATCCGACTCGGCCGCACACATGTCGCACCAGCGCTGACGGAGGCGGTCATGTTTGCACGAATCATCGACCTTTCAATCCAGAACCGGCTCCTTGTCGTGCTGGCCACCATGGCCGTCGTGGTCGCGGGCACGTTTTCGCTCATGCGTACGCCCATCGACGCGATCCCGGACCTCTCCGACGTGCAGGTGATCATCCAGACCGAGTATCCCGGACAGGCCCCGCGGATCGTCGAGGACCAGGTCACGTATCCGCTGACGACGCAGATGCTGGCCGCGCCGTTCGCGCAGGTGGTGCGCGGCTATTCGTTCTTCGGCGTGTCGTTCGTGTACGTGATCTTCGAGGACGGCACCGACCTCTACTGGGCCCGGAGCCGGGTGCTGGAGTACCTGAGTTCGGTCGCCGACCAGCTGCCGCCGGGGGTTACGCCGAAGCTCGGACCGGACGCCACCGGGGTGGGATGGGCGTTCGTATACGCGCTTCGGTCGGATAGGCACGACCTTGGCGAGCTGCGCTCGATCCAGGACTGGTTTCTGAAGTACGAACTGACGGCGGTCCCGGGCGTCTCGGAAGTCGCCAGCGTCGGCGGTTTCGTGCAGCAGTACCAGGTCACGGTCGATCCGAACCGGCTGCGGGCGTTCGGCCTGCCCATTTCGGCGATCCGCGCGGCGATTCGGGAGAGCAACAACGACGTGGGAGGCGGCCTGATCGAGGTCGCCGAGAAGGAGTTCATGATCCGGGGGCTCGGCTACATCCGGTCGCTGAACGACATCCGCCGCATAGGGCTCGGCGTGGGGCCTGACGGAACGCCGATTCTGCTGGAGGACGTGGCGCGCGTGGGCGTCGGGCCGGAGAGCCGCCGCGGGCTGGCCGAATGGAACGGCGAGGGCGAGACGGTGGGCGGGATCGTGGTCGTGCGCCCCGGGGCCGACACCCGGCGCGTGATCCGGGACGTGAAGGCGAGGCTGGAGGAGATCGGCCCGGGGTTGCCGGAGGGTGTGGAGTTGGAGGTTGCCTATGACCGCACGGCGCTGATCGACCGCGCCGTCGGCAGCATCCGGATCAGTCTGGGGCAGCAGCTGCTGATCGTGGGTCTGGTGTGCCTGCTGTTCCTGGCCCACCTGCGGAGCGGCCTCGTGGCCGTGATCGCGCTTCCGGTGGGGATTCTCCTCGCGATGATCGTGGTGCGGCTGCAGGGGCTGACGCTGAACATCATGTCGCTGGGCGGGATCGCGGTCGCGATCGGGACGATGGTCGACGCCGGGATCGTGATGGTCGAGAACGCACACAAGCACCTCGCTCGCGACGGGGGGCGGCGGCCGCACTGGGAGATCATCGGGGGTGCCGCCCGGGAGGTGGGGCCGTCGCTCTTCTTCGCGCTGCTGGTGATCACGGTGTCGTTCATGCCCGTGTTTGCGCTGGAGGCCCAGGAGGGACGGCTGTTCAAGCCGCTCGCGTTCACGAAGACGTACGCGATGGCGGCGGCGGCGCTGCTTTCAGTGACGCTGGTGCCGGTGCTCGTGGGGTACTGGGTGCGCGGGAGGATCCGGCCGTCCTCGGAGACGCCGGTGGGACGCGTGCTCGCCGGCGCGTACTGGCCGGTGCTGGGGTTCGTGCTGCGGTTCCGGGGGTGGGTGATCGGGATCGCGGTGGCCGGCCTGGTGGCGACGGCGGTTCCGTTCATGCGGCTCGGGTCGGAGTTCATGCCGTCGCTCTGGGAGGGCGACCTGCTCTACATGCCCACGACGCTGCCGGGCGTGTCGATCACCGAGGCGCGGGAGATCCTGCAGCAGACGGACCGGATCATCTCGACGTTCCCGGAGGTGCAGCACGTGTTCGGGAAGGCGGGACGGGCGGACTCGGCGACCGATCCGGCACCGCTGTCGATGCTCGAGACCACGATTGCGCTGAAGCCGCGCGGTCAGTGGCGGGCCGGCATGACGCCCGAGAAGCTGGTGGAGGAACTGGACGCCGCGCTCCGCATTCCCGGGCTGACGAACGCCTGGACGATGCCCATCCGGAGCCGGATCGACATGCTCTCGACCGGGATCCGCACCCCTGTGGGGATCAAGATCGCGGGGCCGGACCTGAGCGTCCTCGAGCAGCTGGGGCGCGAGATCGAGGCGGTCGTGCGAGACCTACCCGGTACCGCCAGCGTGTACGCGGACCGGGTGATGGGCGGCAACTACCTCGACTTTGCGATCGACCGTACCGCGATTGCCCGGCACGGCCTGACTGTGGGCGACGTGCAGGAGGTCATCCAGACGGCGATCGGCGGCCTGAACGTGACGACCACCGTGGAGGGCCTCGCGCGGTACCCGGTCAACCTGCGGTACAGCCGCGAGCTGCGCGACGATCTGCCCGCGCTGCGTTCGGTGCTGGTCGCGACGGCGGAGGGTCACCAGGTGCCGCTCGGGCGGCTGGCGAGCATGGAGTACGTGGTCGGTCCGCCCAGCATCAAGAGCGAGGGCGCGAAGCCGAACGCGTGGGTGTACATCGACATCCGCGACCTCGATGTGGGCAGCTACGTCGAGGCCGCCCGCGAGGCGGTCGCGGCGGCGGTCGCGCTGCCGCCCGGCTACACCGTGTCGTGGAGCGGGCAGTACGAGTACCTGGAGCGGGCGCAGCAGCGGCTGGCGCTGGTGGTGCCGCTCACGCTTCTGTTGATCTTCGTCCTGATCCAGCTGACCACCCGCTCGGTTACGGAAACGTTGATGGTGCTGCTGGGTGTCCCGTTCGCCGCGGCCGGTTCGTTCTGGCTGCTCCACCTCCTGGGCTACGACCTGAGCATCGCCGTGTGGGTGGGGATCATCGCGCTGGCCGGGCTCTATGCCGAGACCGCGATCGTCTTCCTCCTCTACCTGAACGTGTCCTGGAAGGACTACCGCGACCGGGGGCTGCTCACCAACCGGAGCGCGCTCATGCAGGCGGTTCGTCGCGGCGCGGTCCAGCGCGTTCGCCCCGTGATGATGACGATCGCCACCGACGTGATCGGCCTGCTACCGATCATGTGGAGCGCGGGCGCCGGAGCCGACGTGATGAAACGGATCGCCGCGCCGCTGGTGGGCGGGGTGGTGACATCGGGGGCCGTCGTGCTGCTGCTGTTCCCGGTGGCCTTCTACCTGTGGAAGGCGCGGGCGTTGCCGGGGGTGGCTGAGGAGGTCGGCGGCTCACCAAGTTGATTCATGAGACGGAAGAGACGCGTCAGGAGTCGTCAACCCTGGATCCCGACCGCCGGTAAGATCGTGCCGGGTGCGCACCCTCGCGGAATGGGCCTGCAACGCGCCATGGCGCTTGCGGCGGCCTGGATCCTGGCCTGCGGCGATGGCGGCGGGACGGTTACCCCGACCCCGCCCGAAGTGCCGAATCAGGCTCCGCAAGCCGTGGGATCCATCCCGACACGGACTCTGTTGGAGGGCGAGATCGCAACCATTGATGTGGCGGCCAATTTCAGGGATCCCGATGGCGATGCGCTGACCTACGCGGCGGCGAGTTCGGATGCCGCGGTGGCGGCGGCTTCGATGTCCGGAACGCTTTTGACGATCAGAGGGGTGGCTGCGGGCACGGCCACGGTGACCGTAACGGCACGTGACCCGGACGGTCTCACGGCCACGCAGCCCGTCGGAATCACGGTGAACCCGGCGAATCAGGCTCCGCGGGCGGTCGGCTCCATCGCCGGCCGGGAACTCGGAGTGGGGCAGTATGCGACGATCGACGTTTCCTCCTATTTCACGGACCCGGATGGAGACTCGCTCGTGTACGCCGCCGAGAGTTCGGACACCGCGGTCGCTTTGGCGTCGGTCTCGGGGGAGATCATCGTCATCAGCGGAGCGGCTCCGGGCTCGGTGACCGTAACCGTGACGGCGCGCGACCCCGGAGGACTCGAGGCGTCACAGACCGTGACGGCAGCGGTCGAGGAAGGGGGGAACCGCAGCCCGCAGGTCAATCGGGTGATCCCCGATCAGGAGTCCCACGTGGCGGTGACGACGAAACTCGATCTGTCATCCTACTTCTGGGATCCGGACGGGGACTCGCTCAGCTATTCCGCCCGGCTGGCGAGCGGGGACGCCGCGCAAGTCGCGGTGTCGGGCGACGAGTTGACCATTTCGGGTGTGGCGCTGGGGGTCGTGACCATCCAGGTCACCTCGACCGATCCGGGCAACCTTGCGTCCATGCAGGCCTTCGCGGCGGTGGTGTCGCCCAGTCCTCCGGTGGCGGTCGACACGATTCCGCGCGACACGCTGGAAGTGGGCGAGTCGGTTGCCGTGGACCTCGCCGAGTACTTCAGCGATCCGGACGGGGACCCGCTGACCTACGAGGCCACCGCGTTCTTCGAACGAGTCGCCGAGGTCTCCGTGTCGGGGAGCGTTATGACGGTCAAAGGCCTGGCCGAGGGCATCACTTCCATCACCGCCACGGCGACCGACCCCGGCGGCCTCAAGGCGACGCAGCGCACTCGGGCCACGGTCGTCCTGCCCAACGAGGCTCCGGTCGCGACGGGTACAATCCCGGATCAGACGGTCGCCGCGGGCGCTGCGCGGAGCATCTATCTGGGACCCTATTTCGACGATCGCGACCCCCTGATCTATACGGCGGAGCCTTCGGATGCGGGAGTGGCCACGGTCGCGGTGACCGACAGCCGGGTGAGGGTCGAGGGAGTGGCCCAGGGCACCGCGACGGTGACGGTGACGTTTACCGCCATTTGAGATCCAACAACGTCTCAAGATGTTCGTGAACGTTCATATAATCCAGTAATGGCAATGTTTTATGGGACTTCACCACCGATACCGTCAGCCAACACCGTCCCTTGCAATCCGACTCCATCCCCCATATTATGTGGGGATGAGTACTGGAACGAACACCGCCCGGAAACCACGGAAGACCAAGCCCAAGGGCCGCCATCCCCACAAGGCCCTGTCGGCCGCCTTCATCCGCTCCGCTCCGCCCGGAAGACACGCCGACGGCAACGGGCTGTACCTCTACGTCCAGCCCAGCGGAGCCCGCAGCTGGATCCAACGGCTCGTGATCCGTGGACGGCGGCGGGAGCTCGGGCTCGGCAGCGTCGCCCTTGTCTCGCTGGCCGAGGCGCGGGAGAAGGCGCGCGCCAACCGGAAGCTCGCCCGCGAGGGCGGGGACCCGCTCGCCGAGAAGCGCCGGGCGCAGGGTGTCCCGAGCTTTGCCGAAGCCGCCGTGAAGGTCGTCGAGCAGCAGAAGGCCGGTTGGCGCAATCCGAAGTACCCGAGGGCGTGGCTGAGCAGTCTGGAGCGCTTCGCGTTCGGACGCATCGGCAAGATGCCGGTCACGGAGGTCACGGGGGCGGACATCTACGAGGTCCTCGCACCGATCTGGCACGTCAAGCCGCCCACGGCCCGGACGTTGCGGCGTCGCATGCGCGCCGTCCTGGAATGGGCCGTGGCGATGGAACTGCGGCCCGACAACCCCTGCGACCGCATCGGGCGGGTGCTCGGTCCTCAGAAAGACGTGGTGAAGCACATGAAGGCGCTACCGCACCGCGAGGTCGCGGCGGCCCTTGAGACGGTCCGGGCGTCCGACTCGCTGCCGGTGGTCAAGCTGGCCTTCGAGTTTCTGGTTCTGACGGCGGCTCGGTGGGGCGAGGTGCGGTGGGCCGTGTGGCCGGAGATCGACCACGGGGAGGGCGTGTGGACGGTCCCCGCGAAGCGCATGAAGGCCGGACGGG
>JAPPNN010000086.1 GCA_028873815.1 Gemmatimonadota bacterium
GGACTTGACGAGCGTGCCGACGGCCATTTCTCAGGCGCTCTCCCGGTAGAGTTCGAATTGAAGGTCGTGCACGGCGCGCTCGAAGCCGGGCTTTCCGCCGAAGGCGCCGACGAGTTCGAGCGGCGTCCCGAGGCTGTCGAGCGGCGGGATCGTGAGCACCGTGGCGTCGTCGAGATTGAGGACGCCTTGATCGGCGTACTTGTCGAGGAGCGCGTCGAGCACCGCGCGTGCCTGACCCGCGTACCTGGTTAACGCGTCCCGCTTCTTGACCCTCTCGGCCCGTTCGCGGCGGGTCATCGGCTCGGCACCGAACGCGATGTGGCAGATGAGATCGAACGGGTCGAGATCCTCGCCCAACTCTTGGGTGATCTCCGCCAGCGGCAGCCCTTCGGACGCCATTTCGTCAATGATGACCTGCTTACGCTCCTCCCTGTTCCAGCGACTCAGGAAGTCGTCCAGGCTCGCGAACCGTTCGCGCAGCGCTCGCCGCGTGAAGTCGCGGAGCGACTCCGTGATGAGCTTGCCGTTCCGGTCAAGGTACTGTACCCGCTCGGCGACCACGTTGGCCTCGATGCCATCAACATAAATCTTCTTCAGTGGCCCCGTCGGTGGAAGACCGGGCGGGTCGCCGCCATCGACGATGATCTCGCCGTCGTCAGGTTCGGGCGGGTCATGCCGCGGCGGATCGGGGGGAAGTACGGGATCATCTGGTCCGGGCTCGTAGATCTGCTCCGGCTCGCCGTCGAACTCGGGATCCGCAAAAAGACGGGAGGTCTTCCGGAAGTCCATCAGCGTGAAATAGTACTTCTCCGTGTCCTCGTGCACGCGGGTGCCGCGCCCGACGATCTGCTTGAACTCGGTCATGGTTCCAACCAAGCGGTCGATCACGATCAGCCGGCACGTCTGGACATCCACGCCGGTCGATAGCAGGCGCGACGTGGTCACGAGCACGGGGTATGGCGACTCTGGGTCGATGAAGTTCCCGAGCTCGTTCTTTCCCACCTCGTCCTCACCCGTGATCCGCATGACGTACCGCGAGTTACCCCGAACGAGATCGGCGTTCTCGTTGACCAGCGCTTCGCGCATCCGCGAGGCGTGCTCCTGATCGACGCAGAAGATGATCGCCTTCTGGAAGCGGTCGCCGCTCTCCTTCAGGAACGCCGTGATCTTCTCCGCGACCGCCTTCGTGCGCCCGTCAATGACCAGCTTCCGGTCGAAGTCCTTGGGGCTGTAGAGCCGGTCCTCCACCTCCTTACCCTCGCGGTCGCGCTGCCCCTTCTCCGGCCGGTAGCCTTCGATGTCCCGGTCGATGTGAACCTTCACCACCTTGTAGGGCGCGAGGAACCCGTCGCTGATGCCCTGCTTCAAGGAGTATTCGAACACGGGTTCGCCGAAGTAGGCGATGTTCGAGACGTACTTGGTTTCCTTCGGTGTGGCCGTGAGGCCGATCTGGGTCGCGGATGCGAAATGCTCCAGAATCTCGCGCCACGCCGAATCGTCGGCGGCGCTGCCCCGGTGGCACTCGTCGATCACGATCAGGTCGAAGAAGCCGGGCGAGAGCTTCTTGTAGGCCTTCTGATGCTGCTCCGGACCCGTGATCGCTTGGTACAGGCCGAGGTAGACCTCGTAGGACGTGTCGATGCTGCGCGACAGCTTGGTCATCGCGCCGCCGAACGGGCGGAAGTCGTTCGCCATCGTCTGGTCGACGAGCACGTTGCGGTCGGCGAGGAACAGGATGCGCTTCTTCCGCCGCGCCTTCCACAGCCGCCAGATGATCTGAAAGGCGGTATAGGTCTTGCCCGTGCCCGTGGCCATGACGAGCAGGATGCGGTCCTGCCCGTTGGCGATGGCCTCGATGGCCGCGTTGACGGCGTTGGCCTGATAGTAGCGTGGCGTCTTGCCGCCGCCGTCCTCGAAGTAGTCCTGGAGGACGATCTCCTCGGCTTTGGGAGTCAGCCTCTTCCACGTCCGGTAGCGCGCCCACAGATCGTCCGGCGACGGGAAGGCGTCGAGTGGCAGACTCAACTCGGGAGGCGTGCTCTCCCCCGTACGGTCGTGGAACACGAACCCGTCACCGTTCGAGGAGAACGCGAACGGGATGCGGAGCGTCTCGGCGTAGTCCAGCGCCTGCTGCATGCCGCCACCGACGGAATGGGTGTTGTCCTTCGCCTCGATCACCGCAATCGGGATGTTCGGCTTCACGTACAGAACGTAGTCGGCGCGCTTGCGCTTGCGGCGCGCCACCAGCCTGCCGCGCACGACGATGCGGCCAGCGGTGAACGTCACTTCCTCGCGAAGCTGCGAGATCTCGTCCCAGCCTGCCGCGCGCAGGGCGGGCGTGATGAACTTCGTGCAGATGTCGCGCTCCGTAAGGCTCCGCTTGTCCATCCGGTTCAGCGGCCTCCCGCCCCGGTTCGCCTCCGCGCCATCGTGCCGCGACGCTTGGTTCCCATGTCGAGCGCCTTCAGCCGCTCGTACTCCTCCACCGAGAGCACCACGACGACCGGTCGCCCGTACTTGGCGACGGTTACGGGCGCGGCGCGGGCGAGGTCGATCAGTCGTCCAAAGCCGTACTTCGCGTCCTTGGCGTTCAGCGTTCGCATGCGATTCCTCCGGCGGATGGCGATCCCTAAGTCTTGGCCAGTTTGGCCGACTTGCGCAAGCCGGATGGCAACGCCAAACGGGAGGCACGGAACTCCCGGCGGGGGCGTCCGAACGAACCGCTGGCGGCGGCTTCCGATGCCTCTGACACGTTATGAAACGTCCTGAAACGTCCTGACACAATAGGGTTTTTCCGACTAGTTGACTTCTCGGCGAGCGTTCCTCCAGCGTCCAAGCATGGAGACGCCGAAACACCGGTTCGACACGCGGGTCTGCATGGACACCTCTGCACCGTCCGCCACGGCATTCGTGGTGACGCTCCCAATCCGAGTCGTGCGGACGGCCCTATCCCCGGAAGCTCTCGACACGGGCTGGAACCGGCTTCGGCCGCCTTCGGTTGCGGCTGGATTGAAACCATCTGCCGGTGGAGTCCGTAGTGTTCCGCCCTTCGGGCTACCGAAGCGTGGCGGACAGCACGAGCGCACGAGCCGAAACATCGGAGGAGTCGCAAGTAGTCAGGTTGATCCACCCCAAGGAGGAACCGGTGCCCGTGCCCCGCTACATGGGCGCTGGCGAGATCGTTCGCCGCTCCGGCTTCCGGAGTGCATGGACGGCCCGGCATCGCCGGTCTGCGTCCCACCGCCTGCCGCGCTTCGCGAGGTCCATCTGAAGAGGTTCCCCGGAGCGGTCGCGGAGGTGCTCTTGCGGGGCGTCGGATCCTGCTGTCGCCGGGTCCCGGGCACGGCCCGCACGGGGGATTTTGGCGCGGCTAAGGCCGGGGAGTATCCATCTCGCAAGCGGACGCCCGTTTTTCGCGAAGCAACCTGCCTCGCA
>JAPPNN010000054.1 GCA_028873815.1 Gemmatimonadota bacterium
CTCACCTCTCGCGCCTCTCCTGGTTCAGGCTCATCTCCGTATTGGAAAAGACTCTCGAAGCGCCGGCGAAGTCCGGCGTTTCCGTGAGCGGCTCAGGGTCGCGGATTTCCCGGCCGGCTACATGCCCCCGGCACCGAGAAAAGCGGCCACTTCGTCCCCGGTCACGAAGAAGTCGCCCAGCTCCGCCCCGCCCTCGGGACCGTGCCAATCGGATCCTCCGGTCACCACCAGTCCATTGTCGCGGGCCGCGTTCTCCAGCCTGGCCACGCCAATGGATCGGCGGGTGGCCCTGTATACCTCCAACCCCCGGAGGCCGGCCCGTACCAGGCGCGGAAGAAGCCCGTGGAAGAATTCGGCGGGCGGATGCGCCCATACCGGAATGCCGTCGGCGTCCAGGATCAGTCGAATCGCCTCTTCGGGCGTTGCCACCCTGGTCGGCACGTAGGCGGGGGAGTCGTTGCCGATCAGTTCGGCAAAGGCCTGAGGCACCCCACCGACATATCCGGCCTGTACCAGCGCCCGCGCCAGGTGCGGGCGCGAATAGGCCACGTCGGTCGATCCCCGCTGCTCGTCGAGCTGCTCGCGGGAGACCTTGATTCCCTGACGCGAGAGACGCTCCACCATCTCCAGCATGCGGGCGTCGCGCCGCTCGTGGTTCCGGCGCGTGTGGCGCGCGAACACATCGGAGTGCGTATCGACGAAGTAGCCCAGGATGTGAATGTCGGTGCCCGCGAACGTGCTGCTCATCTCCACCGCCGGGATGATGTGGATCCGCTTTCCCGCGGCTGCCCGGCGAGCCGGCTCGACGCCGGCGATCGTGTCGTGATCGGCCAGCGCAACAACGTCCAGCCCGCCCGCAATGGCGCGCGCGACGACCTCTTCCGGCGGCACGGTGCCGTCGGAGACGGTGGAATGGACGTGAAGATCGAGCCTCATGCCGCCCGCTGCCCGAAAGCCGGACTATCCCGGCGAAACCTGGTCCGCGAGCACCGTCACGACGTTGGCTTCCACCTTCATCACGCCACCGCCGATCCTGAACTCGCGCGAGCTTCCCGACTCCGGCTCGACGGTCAATGGCCCTTCCCCCATGAGGGTAAGGAAGGGCGCGTGACCGGGCAGGACACCGACCCAGCCGTCCCACGCGGGCGCCACCAGCGACCGGGCAGATCCCTCGAAGACGATCTCCTCGGGCGTCACCACGCGCAGTTGCATCGACTTCGCCACCTCAGTCCACCTCCACGCCCATCTCTCGCGCCGCTTCGATCACCTGTTCGATGCCCCCCTTCATGTAGAACGCCTGCTCGGGCAGGTGATCGAACTCGCCCGCCGCCACGCGCTCGAAGGACTCGATCGTCTCCTCGAGGCGAACGTAGCAGCCGGGAATGTTCGTGAAGGCGGTGGCGACGAAGAAGGGCTGCGAGAGGAAGCGCTCGATGCGCCGCGCACGGCCGACGATGATCTTGTCCTCTTCGCTGAGCTCGTCCATGCCCAGAATCGCGATGATGTCCTGCAGGTCCTTGTAACGCTGCAGGATCTCCTTGACGCGGCCCGCCACCTCGTAGTGGCGCTCGCCCAGGAACTGCGGGTCGAGGATCCGCGACGACGAATCCAGGGGATCGACGGCCGGGTAGATGCCCTTCTCGGCGATCGAACGGGAAAGGACCGTGGTGGCGTCGAGGTGGGCGAAGGCTGCGGCCGGGGCCGGGTCGGTCAGGTCGTCGGCGGGAACGTAGATCGCCTGGACGGAGGTGATCGAACCCTCGCGCGTCGAGGTGATGCGTTCCTGCAGCTCACCCATCTCGGTGCCGAGCGTGGGCTGGTACCCCACCGCCGAGGGCATGCGGCCGAGCAGCGCCGAGACCTCGGATCCCGCCTGCGTGAAGCGGAAGATGTTGTCGATGAAGAGCAGCACGTCCTGCTTCTCGACGTCGCGGAAGTATTCGGCGACGGTCAGGGCGGAAAGTCCCACACGCAGTCGGGAGCCAGGAGGCTCGTTCATCTGCCCGTAGACCAGCGCAGTCGACTCGAGCACGCCGGATTCCTTCATCTCGAGCCAGAGGTCGTTCCCCTCGCGAGTGCGCTCCCCCACGCCCGCGAAGACCGAGCGGCCGCCATGCTCCATGGCGATGTTGTTGATCAGCTCCATGATGATGACGGTCTTGCCGACGCCGGCTCCGCCGAACAGTCCGGTCTTGCCGCCCTTCACGTACGGCGCCAGCAGGTCCACCACCTTGATCCCGGTCTCGAAGATCTCGGTCTTCGGTTCGAGGTCGTCGAAGCGGGGCGCGGGGCGGTGGATCGGCCAGCGCTCGACCTCGGCGCCGCCCGCCACGGGACCCTGCTCGTCCACCGGTTCGCCCAGCACGTTCAGGATGCGTCCCAGCGCGGGCTCGCCGACCGGCACCGCGATGGACCGCCCCGTGTCCACCACCTCCATGCCGCGCTGCACGCCGTCGGTCGAACTCATCGACACGGCCCGTACCTGGGAGCGCCCGATGTGCTGCTGGACCTCGGCCACGAGGTCGATCTCGCGGCCCGACTCGGTCTCGGCGGTCAGCCGCAGCGCGTTGTAAATCTCCGGCAGGTGCTGCGGGTGGAACTCCACGTCCAGGACGGGTCCGATCACCTGCACGACTCGTCCGCTGTTGTTCTCAGCCATGGTCTTCGTCTTCTCCGGCCGCTGTGCGGCCATGGGTTTTTCCGGAAGTCATGTTCATTCCAACGCCGCGGCACCACCCACGATCTCCGCGATCTCCTGGGTGATCTGCCCCTGGCGTGCTCGGTTGTAGCTGCGGGTGAGCGTCTCCAGGATCTCGCCCGCGTTGTCGGTCGCGCTCTTCATGGCGGCACGGCGCGCGCCCTGTTCGCCGGCGGCGTTCTCGACCAGGGCCCCGTACACCGTCATGCGCAGGTAGCGCGGCAGGATCTGCCCGATCAGCCTCCCCGGGCGGGGCGACACGATGAAGGCGTCCACCGAGCGTGCGCCCGGCACGGGCTCGACGGGCAGGATCCGTGCCGTGCGCGGCGGCGTGGACATCGCCGACCGGAATTCGGAGCTCACCATGTACACGGCGTCGAGCTCCCTTGCCTCGAATCCCTTCCTGAGCGGTGCAACCAGCTGTTCGGCGACCTCGGGCGTGGGGGCGTCGCCGATGTCGGTGGTCGCCGACGCGATCGCCGAGCCGCGGAAGCGGAAGAACGCCAGGCCCTTCCTGCCGGCGATATGCAACTCGGTATCGACGCCTTCGGCCTGAAGTGCCTCGAGCCGGGCGCGCGCCTCGCGGATGAGGTTCGCGTTGAAGGCGCCGCAGAATCCCCGGTTCGCCGTGAGCAGCAGTACGGCCGCCCGCTTCGTTGTCCCGGGCTGCCGCAGCAGCGGATGCTCCTGGGCCAACCCGGGCGCGTACAGACTCCGCACCAGGTCGCCGAGGGCCTCGCTGTATGGGCCCGCCGCCTGCATCCGGTCCATTGCCCGCTTGAGCTTGGACGTCGCCACGAGCTCCATGGTGCGGGTGATCTTGCGGGTGTTGCGGACCGACTTGATCCGCCGCATGACCTCCCGCGCGCCTGCTCCGGCCACGCTACGCCGCCCCCGCCACCGCCGGCTCCGCCTCGGCGGCGAAGACCTTGTTGTACTCCTCGATGCACTCCTTGAGTCGTCCCTCGATGTCTTCGCCCAGGCTGCCCTCCTGGCGGAGACCGATCAGGACATCCTCGTAGCGGCTGCCGACGAAGTCGAGGAAGCCGCGCTCCCATTTGCGCACGTCCGTAACGTCGATGTGGTCGAGGTAGCCGTTGGTGACGGCGTAGATGGCCGCGATCTGCCGTTCAACGGGAACCGGCTGGTATTGTGCCTGCTTGAGGACTTCGACCGTGCGCTGACCTCGCGCGAGCTGCTGCTGGGTCGCGGCGTCCAGGTCCGACGCGAATTGTGCGAAGGTCTCCATGGCGCGGAATTGCGCCAGGTCGAGCCGGAGCCGGCCCGCGACCGTTTTCATGGCCTTGACCTGCGCCGAGCCCCCCACCCGCGAGACCGAAATCCCCACGTTGACCGCCGGCCGCACGCCCGAGTTGAACAGGTCGGACTCCAGGTAGATCTGGCCGTCGGTGATCGAGATGACGTTGGTGGGAATGTACGCTGACACGTCGCCGGCCTGTGTCTCGATGATCGGCAGCGCGGTCAGCGATCCGCCGCCCTGCTCGTCGGACAGCTTGGCCGCGCGTTCCAGCAGGCGGGAGTGCAGGTAGAAGACGTCCCCGGGATAGGCCTCGCGGCCGGGGGGGCGCCGGAGCACCAGCGACAGCTGCCGGTACGCCTGAGCCTGCTTGGAGAGGTCGTCGTAGATGACCAGTGTGTGCTTGCCCTGCCACATGAAGTGCTCGGCCAGCGCCGTCGCGGCGTACGGAGCGATGTACTGCAGGGGCGCCGGATCGGAGGCGTTGGCCACCACGACGATGGTGTAGTCCATGGCGCCGTGATGCCGGAAGGTCTCGACCACGCCCGCCACCATCCCCGCGCGCTGCCCCACGGCACAGTAGATGCAGATGACGTCGGTGTCCTTCTGGTTGAGGATCGCGTCGACCGCGATGGCGGTTTTGCCGGTCTGGCGGTCGCCGATGATCAGCTCGCGCTGGCCGCGGCCGATGGGGATCATGGCGTCGATGGCCTTGATGCCCGTCTGGAGCGGCTCCTTCACGGGCTGGCGCTTCACGATCCCGGGCGCCACCACGTCGATCTGCCGCCGCGCGCCGGTCTCGATCGCGGGACCGCCGTCGACGGGTTCGCCCAGCGGGTTCACCACGCGGCCCAGGTAGCCGTCGCCGACGGGCACGTCCAGCACCCGTCCGGTGCGGCGCACCTCGTCGCCCTCGCGGAGTTCCTCCCATTCGCCCATGACCACCGCGCCGATGTTGTCCTCTTCCAGGTTGAGCGCAAGCGCCGTGACCACGTCGCCCGTCTCGCCGGACGTGATCTCCAGCATCTCGTTGGCCATCGCCCTGGTGAGCCCGTAGATGCGCGCCACGCCGTCCTTGACCTCGAGGACCTCGCCCACCTCTTCCGAGTGGAGCGCCTCCTCGAAACTCTCGATTTCTGCCAGGAGGACGCTCTTGATTTCGCCCGCCCGGAGTTGGGAATCCGACATGTATTCTTTCTTTCCTAGGGTTGAAGCTCTGCGGCCATGAGCCTGCGTCGCATGGCGTCGAGCTGCCGTTTCACCGACCCGTCGTAGACGGTGTCGCCCTCGCGGATCACGATGCCACCGACGATGGAGGGCCGGACCTTCACATGCGGGATCACCGTCGCTCCCGTCGCGGCCGCGAGCTTGCCGGCCAGGTGCTCGGTGTCGCCCGCGGAAAGCGGCCGCGCCACCGTCACTTCCATGTGGCGCCGGCCCAGGTGGCGATCGAGCATCTCCTGGTAGGCGGCCGCAATGGCCGGGAGCAGCCGCTGCCGCCCCTTGTCGACGACCACCTGCAGGAAGCGCAGCAGCATCGGGGGCACGCGGTTCTCCAGCGTGCGCGCCAGCGCCGCCTTCTTGTCGGCGGCGGAGACGCGCGGCGTCACGAGAAACTCGCGTGCCGTGCGGTCGTCCATCAGCGTGGCAAGCGAATCGACGCCGGCGCCGAAAGCCTCCACGCCTTCATGACGGTCCGCCAGCTCGAAGAGCGTTTCGGCGTAGTTGCGCGCGACGGTGTCTTCCCTCACGTCCAGGCGTCTCCGGAGCCGGCGAGGTCGTCGATGTACTCCGTCACCAGCTTCCTGTCCCGCTCACTGTCGAGGCGCTCGCCCAGCAGCCTGGAGGCGGCCGCAATGGCCACCTCCACCGCCTCGCGCCGCACGGTTTCGACCGCCGCGTCGCGTTCCCGCTCGATCTCCCGGCGCGCGTTGGCCAGGATGACGCGGCTCTCCTCGCGGGCCTTGCCCTCGAGTTCCCTGCGCAGCTGCTCCGCGGCGTCCCGGCTCTCGGCAACCAGCGCCTGGGCCTGGCGGCGGCCGTCGGCAAGCTGCTCCCGGTATTTCGTGATCAGCGCTTCGGCCTCGTCGCGCTGGCGCTTCGCCTCGTCGATGTCGCTCTGGATGCTCTGCTCGCGGGCGTCCAGTGCGGCCATCAGGGGCTTCCACGCGTACCGGGCCAGGATGGCCAGCAGCGTCAGGAAGGTGAGAACCGTCCAGACGGCCAGCCCTGAATCGACCGCGAAGAGGGTGTCCCACAGGGGGCCCTCCTCTTGCGCAAGCCCGGCGTACGGTCCCGCGGGCATCATCAGATGAACTTGAAGAGCGCCGCGAGCAGGATCGCGAACAGCGCGGCTCCCTCCACCAATCCGGCCAGCAGGATGGCAAGGCCGCGGATCTCGCCGGCCGCTTCAGGCTGCCGGGCGATGCCCTGCGTGGCGCCGCTGCCGATACCGCCGATGCCGATGCCGGCGCCGATCGCGGCGAGTCCGGCCCCGATTCCGGCGCCGATGAGGGCGCCCGTGTTCTTGGCAGTGTCGATGTCCGCCGCGCCGCCTTCCTGCAGCGCGGTGATCGCCAGGTCAAGCATGGTTTCTCCTATACGTGTGTGGCCCGTTCAGGGTCAGTGTTCATGCCGCATGAGGCCGATGAAGACGGCCGACAGCATGGCGAAGATGTACGCCTGGATGAAGGCGATCAGCAGCTCGAGGAGCAGGATCGCCGAAACGAAGGCGAAGGATCCGGCCGCGACCGCCCATCGTACGAAGGCAATCTGGCCGAAGATGAAGATGAATCCGATCAGCGTGAAGATCATCATGTGGCCGGCGGTCATGTTCGCAAAGAGACGGACCGCGAGCGCGAAGGGCTTCGTGAATTTCCCGAGGAGCTCGACGGGGGTCATGATGGCCAGCATCAGGTACTTCATCGCGCCGGTGGTTCCCGGAGGCGTGAAGAAGATCGTCCTCATGTAGCCGCGGAAACCCAGCGTGAGGAAGCCGGAAATCTCGATCACCAGGAAGACGATCACGGCCAGGGTCGCCGTGACGGCGAGGTTGCCGGTGGCCGAGCCCCCCCAAGGCACCAGTCCCAGCAGGTTCATCGTCAGGATGAAGAAGAAGAGCGTGAGGATCAGCGGGACGAAGCGCTGGTAGCCGTGTCCGATGTACTCCTTGCAGAGGTCGTCCCGGAGGAAGACGACCACCGCCTCGACCGCGTTGGCCAGCCCGCTGGGCGCCCTTCCCGAGCCCTGTCGGGCGACCGTTCTGGCGGCGAACAGCGTCATGGCGGCCGTGATGACGGCGGCCAGCAGCAGCAGGACGACATGTTTGGTGAGCGACAGGTCTACCGCCACGCCGCCAATGTGAAACACGGCCCAGTCCCAGTGCGGGAAGTGGATATAGCCGAGGAAGGGAAGCTCGTACTCGGGGGCGTTGAGGATGTGATGCGCCAGCATGTCGCCGAGGTTGAAGGCGCCGCCGTGCCCTTCCGCGGCCGCCTGCTGCGTCGCGGCGTGCTCCTGTGGGAGCGCGAACAGTCCCGTCATCGGCCGGCCGCTGCCGATCCGCCCCGCAACCGCTGCTGCTCGGTGAGCGACTCGGTGAAGACCACGGCGAGAAGGAAGGCGCCGAGCGACGCCAGGAAGGGGAGGGGCTCCGTCCGCCCCGGGACCACAAAGAACACGATTCCCGCAACGAGGACGAGGACCCGCATTGCGAACCCCGTCCCGATGGCCGCCAGCAACCGGTCGTTGCGCGTCCGCCAGCCCCGAAGCAGCAGGTGCAGCGGAATCTGCGTCCCCAGGACCAGGATTGCGGCGCCGATCACCGCGCGGCGCGCGCCCTCGTGGAGGAACGGGAAGGCGATGCCAACTCCGGCCCCCACCACCGCCACGAGGATGACGATGAATCGAATCGACGGTTTCACGGATGATCTTCCCGGCGGCCGGGGGTGTCTCCTTTCCGCGCGGCCGGCTCGACGACGGCCCTCATGTAGAGCGTGATGAAGCCGGCCACGATTCCCAGCACGGCTCCCAGGATCACCAGCAGCGGACCCGTTCCCAGGCGTTCGTCCAACGCCGCCCCGCCCAATCCCAGCAACAGCGCGGCCAGTGCCCAGGCGATCCCGTATCCGGAGAAGCGACCGAAGTCGCGGAGGGCGGCGGAAGACTGCCGCGACGGTTCGTCACCGTCCTTCAAACCGCCTCCTTCGGCTGCCCTGGTCAGGACAACGGGGACTCGCCTCGAAACGGGCGCCGCAGGTGCGATGCCCAGCCAAAGCTAACGCTTGTGAAATTTTTCGCAAGCGGCCGGAAGGCACCCGCCGACGGGTCCCGCGACGGCCCGAACGGCACCCCGCGCGGCGCGTCATTTGAAGTTGCGGGACATTTCGCCCATTATCGAAGGGACTGATCGTATCGGAACCGCTCGCGGACAGGAGCAAGGATGTCACTGACCGTCGGAGACCAGGCGCCGGACTTCTCGGCCGAAACCAGCGAAGGCACCATCGATTTCCATGATTGGATGGGCGACAGCTGGGCCGTGCTCTTCTCGCACCCGAAGAATTTCACCCCGGTGTGCACCACGGAACTCGGCTACATGGCCAGCCTGAAGCCCGAATTCGACAAGAGGAACTGCAAGATCATCGGGCTCAGCGTGGACCCGCCCGACAGTCACCGGGCCTGGTCGGAGGACATCCGGGACGCCACCGGCCATGCCCCCAACTACCCCATCATCGCCGACACCGAACTCCGAGTCGCGAAGCTCTACGGGATGCTCCCGGCGGACGCCGGCGACAGCTGGGAGGGCCGCACGCCCATGGACAACGCCACCGTGCGCTCCGTGTTCGTGATCGGACCCGACAAGCAGATCAAGCTGACCATCACGTACCCGATGAGCACCGGCCGCAACTTCGACGAGGTTCTGCGAGTGCTGGACTCGGTGCAGCTGACGGCCGGCCACAAGGTGGCGACGCCCGTCAACTGGACCCAGGGAGACCGCGTGATCATCCTCCCCGCGGTGTCCGACGAGGACGCCCGCAAGGCCTACCCCGACGGCTGGGAGTCGCCGAAGCCCTACATCCGCTTCGTCGACCAGCCCGCGGACTAGGCCGCCCCGATCTTCGACCTGCACGGCGGTTGATGCCCTTCCCCGACCCGCTACGCGTCCCCCGGGAGCGTTCATGAACCCCATCTCCTCTTCCGCCGCCCCGGTGGCGACCGACCTGTCCGCGGACCGCGATGTCCGCCTCCTGCAGCGCGCCGGTGAAATCGCCGACGACCTGCGCAACCAGGTCGAACGGCGCATCGTCGGCCAGCAGCACATCGTCGACGGGATCGTCACGGCCATGATGGCAAACGGCCACGTCCTGCTCGTGGGCGTACCCGGCCTCGCCAAGACCCTGATCATCTCCACGCTCGCGGACGCCCTGCACCTGAAGTTCAACCGGATCCAGTTCACCCCCGACCTCATGCCCACGGACATCACCGGCACTGAGGTGATTCAGGAGGACAAGGTCACCGGCGAGCGGGTGTTCCGCTTCGTCCGGGGCCCCATCTTCGCCAACATCATTCTGGCGGACGAGATCAACCGCACCCCACCGAAGACACAGGCGGCGCTCCTCGAGGCGATGCAGGAAAGGGACGTCACCGCGGCCGGAACCACCTATCCCCTTGATCCCCCGTTCTTCGTGCTCGCGACCCAGAACCCGATCGAGCAGGAGGGTACCTACCCGCTCCCCGAAGCCCAACTGGACCGCTTCATGTTCGATCTGCGCATCGGCTATCCCGACCGCGTCGAGGAGGAGAAGATCGCGACCCTCACCCGGGAAGTGCAGGACATCGACGTTCAGCCCGTGGTGCATGGGGACGAGATCATCGAGCTGCAGCAGCTGGTCCGGCGAATCCCGGTGCCGCCGTCGATCGTGGGATTCGCGGTGCGGCTGGCGCGCTCGACGCGGCCGGGCGGAGATGAACAGGCGAGCGTGGCCAAGCGGTACATCAGCTGGGGTGCGGGTCCGCGCGCGTCGCAGTACCTTGTGCTGGGGGCCAAGGCCCGGGCCGCGTTCCGCGGGGCACCGATGCCTACGATGGACGACGTTCTCGACATCGCGCCCTCGATCCTGGCGCACAGGATCGTGGTCAACTTCGATGGAGAAGCCGAGGGGTTGAGCACCCGCGACGTGGTTCGCGAGTTGCTCGCCGAGAGCAGAAAATGGATCTAGAAGGCGCGTCGCCCGACGACCAACCTCCGAGTCGCCCGGCCCCCGGGGGAGGTGCGTGTCGATGACCGTCGCCCTCGCAACCGTGTCGGTTCTGTTGCTGGCGGTTGCCGCCGCCCTGACCGCGGCGCTCACGGCCATGCTCCGGATCGACGACTCCAAGGCGCGCATCCTCGCCGGCGAGGGGTTCGCGGGTGCCGACGCCCTGGCCTCTCTCCGGTCCGACGAGGCCGCCACCTCACCCATCGCGGTCTTCCGCGCGATCTGCTACCTGGGAGCGACCGCCTCCGCGGTGGTGGCGGCAATGGAGGTATGGGGCGGACCCGGAATGTGGCTCGGGGGTCCCGTCGTCGTACTGCTGGTGCTCCTGGCAGGAGAACTGGCGCCCCGCGCCGTCGCCAGCCGGAGTCCGGTACGCGTGGCGCTGGCGGCCGCGCCGTTTCTTCTGGCCGGATCGCGCGTCCTCGGGCGGGTATTCTACCCGTTGCTGTGGCTGGGCCGCCTGCTTTCGCGAAGGTCGAGCCGCGTCGACGCCTCGCCCGACGAGTTGCAGGTGCGCGAAGCGCTCGAAATCGGGGCCGACGAGGGCGTCGTCGAGGCCGACGAGCACCGCCTGGTGGAGAGGGCATTCAAGCTTGACGAACTCAACGCCTGGGACGCCATGACGCCTCGCGTGGACATCGTGGCGCTGCAGGACTCGCGCCCACTGAGTGACGTGATCGCCGAACTGGACGATCTTCCGCACTCCCGGGTCCCGGTGTACGGCAAGAACGTCGATGACGTGACCGGCATCCTGCACGTCCGCGACGCCTACCGCGCGTATGTGGCCGGGCAGCGCAAGACGCCGCTGTCGCAGCTGGCCCGGGAACCGATGTTCGTGCCGGGGTCGCTCTCGCTGGCCAAGCTCCTCGCCGACTTTCGCGCCCGGCGCACCCACATGGGGATCGTTGCGGACGAGTTCGGAGGTACCGACGGGCTCATCACGCTCGAGGACGTGCTCGAGGAACTGGTGGGAGAGATCGTGGACGAGACGGACGTGGACGAGGATCCGCTGACCCCGGTCTCCGAGGGCGAAATCATCGCGTCGGGGGGCGCCGACCTGCGTGAAATCAACGAACGGTTCGACTTCGATCTGCCCGCGGGAGAGAACCGGTCGCTCAACGGCTTCATCCTCGAGGAACTCGGGCGGGTTCCCAAGGCCGGCGCTTCACTCGAGGCAGGCGGGGCCCGGATCGAGGTGGTGACGGCGTCGGACACCCAGGTCCTGAGGGCCCGGCTGCGACGCATTTCGTAGAGCGATGGCGCGCATCATCCCGTTCGGGGGGAAGCGACCGCGTATTGCCACGTCGGCGTTCGTCGCTCCGACCGCGGTCGTGATCGGGGACGTGGAGGTCGGTGAGCACGCGAGCATCTGGTTCGGAGCTGTCCTGCGGGGGGATCACCCCGAGCACGGGATCCATGTAGGGGCACGCACCAACGTCCAGGACAACGCCGTGATCCACACCAGCGATCAGGGGCCCACGGTGCTCGAGGACAAGGTGACCGTGGGGCACGGGGCCATCCTGGAGAGCTGCCGGATCGGCATGCGGACGGTGGTCGGGATGGGGGCCTCGGTACTACAAAGGGCCGACGTGGGCGAAGCTTGCGTGATCGCCGCGGGCGCCGTGGTCAAGGAGGGTGCGAGAATCCCGCCGCAGAGCCTGGTGGCGGGCGTGCCGGGGCGGGTACGGGCTCTCGGCGCCACTGCCGCCGCCTGGACGGAGCGCAGCTCCGGCCACTACGTCGCGCTGAGCCGCCGTTACCTTGCGGACGCCGCGTGCGAACTCTGCGGCGGTCGCACGATGGAGCGGCACTGCAAGATCCTGTGCCTCAACTGCGGGTATCAGCGGGACTGCAGCGACCCCTGACTACCGGAGTCCCCCCACCCGGGCCCCGACGGAGCAACGGGAGACGCCTCCCGCCGGACGACCCTACCCAAACTCCAGCCCCTGCGCCAACGGCAGATCCGTGCTCCAGTTCACGGTGTTGGTCTGGCGGCGCATGTAGGCTTTCCACGAGTCCGAGCCCGACTCGCGCCCGCCACCGGTTTCCTTCTCGCCGCCGAACGCCCCGCCGATCTCGGCCCCGGACGTGCCGATGTTGACGTTCGCGATCCCGCAGTCGCTGCCCCGGTGGGACAGGAAGTGCTCCGCTTCGCGCACGTGGTCGGTGAAGATCGCCGACGAGAGCCCCTGCGGCACACCGTTGTGCAGGGCGATCGCTTCGTCCAGCTCCGCCACGGCCTCGGCGAGCGTCGCCGACCTGCTCCCGTATTCGATGACGTAGAGGATCGGGGCGAAGGTCTCTTGCTGAACGATCGCGAAGTGGTTCCCGGCGGCCGCGATACACGGCGTCACGTACAGCCCCCCGGGGCATTCGTCGCCTGTGAGCGGTTCGCCTCCGTAGAGAATCTCTCCTCCCTCCTCCACGACGCGCCGGCGCGCGTCCATCAGATCCTCCACCGCCTGGCCATTCACGACCGGCCCCATCAGCGTGTCATCCTGCAGCGGGTCACCGATGCGCACGCCGGAGTAGGCGCGCACGAGGCGCGTGACGAGTTCGTCCCGAACCGACCGATGCACGATGACGCGACGCGTGCTGGTGCAGCGCTGGCCCGCCGTCCCGACCGCGCCGAAGAGGATCGACGGGATGGCCAGGTCGAGGTTCGCGTGGGCCGTAACCACGATGGCGTTGTTGCCGCCGAGTTCGAGAATGGTGCGGCCGAGGCGCCCCCCCACCACCTCGGCGACGCGTCTGCCCACCGAGCACGATCCGGTCGCGGATACGAGGGGAATGCGCCGGTCGTGGAGGAGGCGGTCGCCTACGGTGGACCCCCGGCCGACCACCAGGCTGAAGACCGCGGGATCGACCCCGTTCTCGCGGCAGACCGCCGCCGCCATGCGGGTCACGGCGATCGCGGTGAGGGGCGTCCCGGACGCGGGCTTCCACAGCGTCGCATCGCCGCAGACCGCCGCGACCGCCGCGTTCCACGACCACACCGCCACGGGGAAGTTGAACGCGGTAATCACCCCGACCACGCCTAGCGGCTGCCACTGCTCGCGCATGTGGTGGTCCGGGCGTTCGCTCGCCATCGTCAGCCCGTACAGCTGTCGCGACAGCCCCACGGCGAAGTCGCAGATGTCGATCATCTCCTGGACTTCGCCCTCGCCCTCGGCCCTGATCTTGCCCATCTCGAGCGTCACCAGGGCGCCCAGCGCTTCCTTGTTCGCCCTGAGACGCTCGCCGAGGTGGCGCACCACCTCGCCCCGGCGCGGCGCGGGCACGGTGCGCCACTCGAGGAAGGCGCGCTGCGCCCGCTTCACGATGTTGTCGTATTCGGCCTCGGAAACCTGGGTCACGGTAGCCAGCCTGGAGCCGTCGATGGGGGAGAAAACATCGAGCTGCGGTCCCGACCCGATCCACTCGCCGGCGAATCCGCCCGGATTGACGTCCTCGATTCCCAGCGCGGCCAGGATCCTGCCGGCCTCGCGACCGATCCCGACCGCCCCAATGCCTTTCGTCGCCACCGTCATGCCGTTTGCCTCTCGTGCCGGATGGTTCAGTTCATTCCCAGGAGTTCCAGGTACCACGCGATCAGCGGGTCGCCCCAGCCGTAGGCGACTGCCGCCCCGATCGCGAGGAAGATGCCGAAGGGCACCAGCCTAGCCGTCCTGAAGGCGATCGGTCCAAAGATAGCCGAACCGAGAAGCGCCCCGGAAAAGAGGGTGAACAGCACGCCCGCGGGACCCAGGAACGCGCCCACCATGGCCATCATCTTGATATCGCCGCCACCCATCGCATCCTTGCCGAACACGAGGCGGCCGAGCTTGGCGACGACCCACAGGAGGCCGAACCCCAGCCCCGCGCCCAGTACCGCGTCCGCGAGCGACGGACCGCCGGGAAGCGCGGCCAGACCCAGTCCGATCACGCATCCCCCCAGGGAGAATTCGTCGGGAATGACATATTGCCTGGCGTCCGTCAGCGCGATGCCGAGGAGCAGGGTGAGGAAGAGGCTCCCGCGCACGGCTTCCGGATGGACGCCCCACTGGCTTGTCATACCCGCCCAGATCAGCGCCACCGCGATTTCGACGACCGGGTACATCGCGCCGAGCCGCGCACCGCAGCGCCGGCACCGCCCGCGCACCAGCAGGAACCCGAGCACCGGCAGGTTCTCCCACCACGCCAGCCGAGACTTGCAGTTCAGGCAGCGCGACCGGGGTGAAACCACCGACCGCCCCTCGGGCCACCTGGCGACGCACACGGTCAGGAAGGATCCGACGCACGCGCCCACCCCCGCGCCCACACCCACCGGCAACAGCCCGTTCATTCCTTCTCCTGCATGTGCCCGCCGGTCAGCAGGTACATGAGGATCGACCCCGCGACCGCCACATTGAGCGAATCGACGCCAGGGGCCAGCGGTACCGAGATCCTGGCCACCCCTCCGTCCGGCCGAGGCGCTCCCCCGACCTCGTTGCCCACCACGAGTACCCAGTTCCGGCGTCGTCCCGCCTCCACCCGGGCCGGCGGCACGCCCGCTGGGTCGGCATGGAGGAAGTTGACCGCCTCGGCGCCCCCGGCGGCCGCCGCCCCACCCACCACACCCGCACCACCACCCGGCGGGGCGATCAGCGGCACGTGGAACACCCCCCCGGCCGATGCGCGCACGACCTTGGCGTTCCACGGATCGACGGTGCCCGCCCCGATCACCACGCCGTCCAGCCCAAAACCCCACGCGGAGCGTATGAGCGTCCCCAGATTGCCCGGGATCTGCACGCCGGCCGCCATCAGGTAGCGTCCGCGCGCCAGCCGCCTCGCGCCGATTGGAGGCGTTTTCACGCATGCCAGCACGGGCAGCGGCGATTCGGTCGAGCACAGATCACGCACAGCCGCGCCATCCGCGATCAGCGCCTGGGCACCGCGCCTCCCGGCCGCTTCCACGATCGCCCGGCCCTCCTCGGCGGCCGCCAGTTCGCCGCCGATCGCCACCCAGCGCACCTCGACGGACGACCTCAGCGCCTCCATGACGACGCGCGGACCCTCCGCGAGCGCGAGTCCTTCGCGTTCCCTGCCGCGCCGCGACCTCAGCCTGAGAGCCAGACGACGCTTAGATTTGCTGATCCCGTTCATTCGCACCTCGTCACCCGGGACGTCCTCATGGACAGGCACGCACACGTGCCCGTTGCGCTCACGATCGCCGGCAGCGACAGCGGCGGCGGCGCCGGCATCCAGGCCGACCTCAAGACGTTCCACCAATGGGGCGTCTTTGGGACCTCGGTGCTAACGGCCGTGACCGCACAGAACACCCTTGGCGTCCAGAAGGTCCACGCGGTTCCGGCCGCCGTGGTCGAGGCCCAGGTGCAAAGCGTGGCGACCGACCTTGCCCCGCTCGCCTTCAAGTCCGGGATGCTGGCCAACACCGCGGTCGTGCGCGCGGTTGCCGCGTCGATCCGTCGCCATGGTCTCACGCGCTACGTTCTCGATCCCGTGATGGTGGCCACGAGTGGCGATACCCTCCTCGAACCCGATGCGGTGACTGCCATGCGCGACCAACTCGTGCCGCTGGCGGCGCTGGTGACGCCGAACTGGCCCGAGGCCGTGCTGCTCACGGGAGTAAGTGAACCGGGGCTGCGGGGCATGGACATGGCTGCACGGGCCATCATCGACGCGGGGGCCGGGGCGGTGCTGGTGAAGGGCGGGCACCTGCCCGGCGACGAGGTCGTGGACCTGTACCGGGACGGCCGGTCCCGGCGCGTGTTTCGGCAGCCCCGCATGGAGACGCGTCACACGCACGGCACCGGATGCGCGCTCAGCGCGGCCATCGCCGCCGGACTGGCGCAGGACGCGTCCATCCCGGATGCCGTCGCGGCCGGAGTGGCGTGGGTGCGGGCCGCCATCGCCGGCGCGCCCGGGCTGGGGGCGGGCAATGGGCCGCTGAATCACTTTGCGCCGGTCCCCTCCAATATCGGAATCAGCGCCTCCAGCAACACGCCCAGGGTGCCACCCGCCTCCTCGCCGTAGGCCATTACGCCGTCGTGCTCGATGATTCCGCCGCCGAGTCCCGCGGCGCGGTTGGTGACGAGGGAGAAGGCCAGCACGCGCTGCCCCCCGGCCCGTGCCACGGTGACCTCGGGGACGGTGGACATCCCCACCGCGTCCGCGCCCGCCGCGCGCAACGCCCTGACCTCCGCCGGGGTCTCGAAGTTGGGACCCGCGACCGCCCCGTACGTGCCCCGCGGCAGCGGGATCCCCGCCCGCAGCGCGACGGACTCGGCCGCGGCCATCAGCCCCGGGTCGTACGGACGGCTCATGTCCGGGAACCGCGTCTCTCCGTCCGCGACCGGGCCTGCCAGCGGGGCCCGGAACATGAGGTTTACATGGTCGTCGACCAGCATCAGCGACCCGGGCACCAGGTCGCGGCGGATCCCGCCGACGGCGTTCGTGAGTACCAGCGTGCCTGCACCGAGCGCACGGCCCACGCGCACCGGGGCCGCGACGACGTCGGCGCCGACGCCCTCGTAGTAGTGGAAGCGACCCGCCTGGACGAGAACGGGAACGCCGCCGATCCGGCCCATCAGGAAGCTGCCCGCATGGCCCTCCACCGATGCCGCGGGGAAGCCGGGAAGCTCGTCGAACGGCACCTCGACGGGGTTCTCCACACACTTCGCCACGCCGCCGAGGCCCGATCCGAGGACAAGGTGCAGCCGGGGGCGGACACCGGCCCGACCCAGCAGGATACGGGCGGCCTCCCGGACCCGCGATACCGCCGCGGCCAGCGGCTCGCCGCCCCGCTCACCCATTGACCCGCCCCGCCGGGGCCGCACCGCGCGGGCCCCGCGCCAGGCTCAAATCAGCACTCCCGCGATCGCTGCGGTCATGAAGGCCGCGATCGAGCCCCCGATCATGGCCCTGAGCGCCAGCCGGGACAGGTCCTGCCGGCGGCGCGGCGCGATCCCCCCGATGCCCCCGATCTGAATCGCGATCGACGAGAAGTTGGCGAAGCCCGACAGCGCATACGTGGCTATCGTGGCCGACCGCGCGGAAACCGAGGATTCGGCCATCGTGTCGGCAAGCCCCAGGTAGGCCACGAATTCGGTGGCCACGGTCTTGAGCCCCATCAGCGAGCCGACCGCTGCCGCGTCCTCCCAGGCAACGCCCATCACCCACGCCACCGGACTCAACACCCAGCCGAGAATCCCTTCCAGCGACAACTCCGACACACCCACCAGTCCCCCCGCCCACCCCAGCACGGCGTTGATCAGCGCGATCAGCGCAAGGAACGCCAGCAGCATCGCACCGACGTTCAGCGCGAGGTGCAGCCCCTCCCCCGCCCCCCGGGCCGCCGCCTCGATCACGTTCACGTCCGTCCGCTCCAGGGAGGTCTTCAGTGTCCCGGCCGTCTCCGACACCTCCTCCTCGGGCACCATCAGCTTGGCGACCACGAGCGCGGCGGGCGCCGACATCACCGAGGCCGCCATGAGGTGGCCCGCGATGTCGGGAAAGAAGCCCACCAGCATCCCCGCGTAGGCAGCCATCACGCCCCCCGCCACCGTCGCGAAGCCGCCGGTCATCACCGCCATCAGCTCGGACCGCGTCATCCTGTCGACGAAGGGCTTCACGAGCAGGGGCGCCTCGGTCTGACCCACGAAGATGTTGCCGGCCGCCGAGAGCGTCTCGGCTCCGCTCGTCCTCATGGTGCGCTGCATGACCCACGCGATGCCGCCCACCACTTTCTGCATGATCCCGAGGTGGTAGAACACGGTCATCAGCGAAGCGAAGAAGATGATTGTCGGGAGGACGTTGAAGGCGAAGAACGCACCGGTCCGCGCCACTTGCCGCCCCTCGTCCACGAACGGCCCGTTCCCGGGCTCGCCGACGCCGACCGGCACGTTGTTCCACACGAGGTCGCCGAATACGAAGCGGGCGCCTTCGACGGTGAAGCCGACGGTCGCCAGGATCACGTCGTTGGCCGCGTCGAAGATCCCTGCCCCCACGGCGGTTCTCAGAATCAGCAGCGCGAACAGGAATTGCAGACCCAGTCCCCACAGCACGATGCGCCAGGGAATCCGGCGGCGGTTCACGCTCAGCGCCCAGGCGGCGAGCGCAAGCAGGACGACCCCGACGAGGCCCCTCAGGCGGACGAGAGGCCCGGCGGCATCTCCGGCGGCCTGGACGGCGTCGGGCGGGCCGGCCCCGACGGCGGGGACGTATGCGTGGAGTTCACCGGCCGAGATCAGCGGAAGCAGGAGCGCCGCGAGCCCCCACAGCCACCAGGGGAGTGGTTCGGCGGCGCGGGTTCGACTGCGGCTCGGGCACCGTAACAGGGTCATGGTGAATCATACCCGGGACCCGTGCCGAGCGCCAACCACAGAGTCGGCCGCCATGTACGGCCAGCCCGGGCGCAGGGTCCCGTGGCCCCAAAAACCTGCCAAAATGGCAGAACCGCACCGCCTCGACCGGCAAAAGCCTGCCAAAATGGCAGACTTCGGCCTCGATAACGGTCATTCCGGCCCCGCCTTCCGGCACGCACCTTGCCCATAGGAGGCCGGTTACCTTTGACATCCCCCGACCTGAACGCAGGGGGACTTGAATGCAACGGCCGGCCGACGCCGGTCACGGAAAGGGAAAAACGAATGGGCAAGATCATCGGGATCGACCTGGGAACGACCAATTCGGTGGTCGCCGTCATGGAGGGCGGGGAGCCCACGGTCATACCGAACTCCGAGGGGGGGCGCACGACGCCCTCGGTCGTGGCTTTCGCCAAGGACGGGGAGCGCCTCGTCGGGCAGGTGGCCCGGCGCCAGGCGATCACGAACCCCGAGAACACCGTGTTCTCCATCAAGCGGTTCATGGGAATGCGGTACGGGGAGGTCGAAGCCGAGCGCAAGCGGGTGCCGTACACCGTGACCCGGGACGGACAGGATCGGGTCGTGGTAAACCTGCCCAACGGCGGCAAGCCCTTCACTCCGCCCGAGCTGTCGGCGGTCGTGCTGCAGAAGATGCGCCAGACGGCGGAGGACTACCTGGGCACCACCGTCACCGAGGCCGTCATCACGGTTCCGGCGTACTTCAACGACGCGCAGCGGCAGGCCACCAAGGACGCCGGCAAGATCGCCGGACTGGATGTCAAGCGCATCATCAACGAGCCGACGGCCGCCGCGCTCGCCTACGGGCTCGACAAGAAGAAGGACGAGAAGATCGCGGTCTTCGACCTGGGCGGCGGCACGTACGACATCTCGATCCTGGAGATCGGCGACGGCGTCTTCGAGGTGAAGGCCACGAACGGGGACACGCACCTGGGCGGCGACGACTTCGACCAGGTCCTCATCGACTGGCTCGTTGCCGAGTTCAGGAAGGACCAGGGGATCGACCTGTCGAAGGATTCGATGGCGCTGCAGCGGCTCAAGGAGGCCGCCGAGAAGGCCAAGATGGAGCTGTCCTCGACCACCTCCACCGACATCAACCTGCCCTTCATCACCGCGACCCAGGAGGGGCCCAAGCACCTGAACTACCAGCTGTCGCGCGCCAGGTTCGAGCACCTGGTCGACGAGCTGGTGCAGCGGACGATCCCGCCGATGCGCAAGGCCCTTGCCGACGCCGGCATGACGCCCGACGACATCGACGAGGTCGTTCTGGTCGGCGGCTCGACCCGAATCCCGAAAATCCAGCAGGTGGTCGAGGAGTTCTTCGAGCAGGAGCCCCACCGCGGCGTGAACCCCGACGAGGTGGTCGCGGTCGGCGCGGCGATCCAGGGCGGGGTGCTGGCCGGGGACGTTAAGGACGTGCTCCTGCTGGACGTGACGCCCCTGTCGCTGGGCATCGAGACGCTGGGCGGCGTGATGACCACGCTGATCGAGCGCAATACGACGATTCCGACCAAGAAGATGGAGGTCTTCTCCACGGCCGAGGACACGCAGACCACGGTGGAGATCCACGTGCTGCAGGGTGAGCGAAAGATGGCGCTCGACAATCGCACGATCGGCAAGTTCCAGCTCACGGGGATTCCGCCCGCTCCACGGGGTGTTCCCCAGATCGAGGTGACCTTCGACATCGACGCCAACGGCATCCTGCACGTGGCCGCGAAAGACCGCGCCACGAGCAAGGAGCAGAAGGTTCGGATCGAGGCGTCCAGCGGTCTGAGCGACGCCGAAATCGACAAGATGGTCACGGACGCCGAAGCTCACGCGGCGGAAGACGAGTCGCGACGGGAAGCGGCCGACGCCAGGAACCAGCTCGATTCCCTCGTCTACCAGGTCGAGAAGGACGGCGGGGAGTGGGGCGACAAGGTTTCCGATGGCACCCGGGGTCGTCTGGACGCGGCGCTGGAGCGGGGCAGGAACGCGCTCAAGGGCGACGACACCGGCGAGATCAACGAGGCCCGTGACGAACTGATGCAGGCCTTCAGCGCGGCCGGACAGGAGATGTACCAGTCCCAGGCGGCGGAAGCGGCGGCCGCGGAGCAGGATGCCGGGACCGACGCTGGAGACGCCGGTGCGGATGAGGAAGACGCGGAGGGCGACGAGGACGTTGTGGAGGCCGACTACGAGATCGTGGAGGAGGAGAGCCGATAGGAACGCCGGCGCAGGGCGCGCCCCGCGGGCAACGTTGAGGTGGCCGCGGGCCCTCCAATGGAGGCAGGTTCCAACACAGCGAATCATCAGATATCCGGAGCGGTCATATGTATGATCCACTAAGAGCAAAGGCCAAAGCCGCCCTTTCGGTCGCGGGCTGCTTCCTGGCCGGGCTGGGCCTGGCTTCCCAGTTCGGCTTCGTCGAGGCACCCGGGCCGTCGATCGTCGTGCAAACCGAACCGCCGGTTCCCGAGGAGGCGGTTCAGCCCGCCCTCGACCTGAGCCAGGCGTTCGTCAACGTCGCCGACGCGGTCACCCCCGCGGTGGTGATGATCGAGGCGTCCCGCCCGCAGCCCCGCAACCAGAACGGACTCGACCGGTTCTTCCGACAGCAGCCGGAAGGCGGCATGCCGGACGTGGCCCGGGTCGGTGGCAGCGGATTCATCGTCTCGGAAGACGGCTACGTGATGACCAACAATCACGTTATCGACAACGCGGAGCGCATCACGGTTTCGCTGCAGGACGGGCGCACGTTCCGCGCGGAGGTCGTGGGGAGCGACCCAACCACCGATATCGCCGTCATCAAGATCGACGGCACCGGCCTGCCCACGGCATCGCTGGGATCGTCCGCGGACGTGCGCGTCGGCGAATGGGTACTCGCGATCGGGAATCCCGGGTTCGCGCGGGGCGCTTCTCCCGACCTCGATTACACCGTCACGGCGGGGATCGTATCGGCGCTGGGCCGGTCCCTGCGCCTGATCAACCGGAGTCTCTTCGCGGATCCGGAATTCACCGGGAATGCCGGCTTCGCCATCGAGGACTTCATCCAGACCGACGCAGTCATCAATTCGGGCAATTCCGGGGGGCCGATGGTCAACCTGCGCGGGCAGGTCATAGGGATCAACGCAGCGATCGTCAGCAACACGGGGGTCTACCAGGGATACGGCTTCGCCATCCCGATCGATCTGGCGCACCGTGTGATGGAGGACCTCATCGCCTACGGGCACGTCAGGAGGGCCTACCTGGGCGTGAGCATCCGCGAGGTGAACGCCGAAGACGCGGAGGTTCTCGGGCTGCCCGCGGTCTCCGGCGCGTTCGTGGAGTCGGTGACACCGGGAGAGCCCGCCGAGAGGGCCGGCATTCGGCAATACGACGTGATCACCGACGTCGAGGGCGAAAGCGTCGTGTCCGCTAACGACCTGCAGCACAAGATCGCGCTCAGATCCCCCGGTGACCGCGTCCGCATCACGGTATACCGGGACGGCGCCGCGCACGGCGTTACGGTCAGGCTCGAGGAGGCACCGTTCTCGGAGGATGTCCAGGTCGCCTCGGTGCCGGAGCCGCGGGCCGCGGACAAGATCGGGATCGATGTCGTCGACATCACTCCGGAGATTGCCGATGAACTCCGGCTGGAGAGCACCGATGGGGTTGTGGTCCGCGACGTGCAATCCGGTGGCCCGGCCGCGCGCCGGAACATCGGGCCGCGTTGCGTCATCCGGCAGATCGACCGGCGCGCGATCCGGGACACGGACGACGTCGAGGCCGCGTTCCGCAACGTGGCCCCCGGGGACGTCGTTTCGCTGATCGCCGCCTGCCCCCGTGCCGACCAGGGCATGGTGCAGTCGATGTACAACATCCGGGTTCCGCGCTAGCGGGAGGCTCTTCGCGCGGCCGCCCGGCCGACGGCCTCGCGGGGGTCGCGCCCCCCTTGGTGAACCGTTCTCCCGCATTAAGTTTCCTGTTCGGACATGGACCCCGACCAGGAGCGAAAGTGGCGGAACTGGTAGACGCGCAAGATTTAGGATCTTGTGGCCGCTGGCCGTGGGGGTTCGAGTCCCCCCTTTCGCACTCCCCGTGAACTGAGCGATGAGCACCCTGGACGCATCCCGGCTGGAGATCAAGGTGGCCAGCGGCGAAGGCTGCCGCCGGAACCTGGAGGTGGCCGTCCCGATCGAGTACGTCGAGGACGAGAGGCGCGCCCTGACCCGGCGCTATGCCTCGCGGATGAAGCTGAAGGGCTTCCGCAAGGGCAGGGTCCCGGGGCACGTAATCGCGCAGCGCTACGGGCCGGCGATCGAGGAAGAGGCCGTCGAACGGCTGGTTCGGCGGGCCTGCGACGCCGCCATGGAGCAGCACGAGCTCGCTCCGGTGACCGACGTGGACGTGAACGATGTCCGCATGCCTTCAGGCGGGCCGCTGTCGTTCACCGCGTCCTTCGAGGTTCGGCCCACGGTGCCGCTTGGGCGCATCGGAGGCTTTCGGGTCGAACATCCCGGCGTGCACGTGCCCGACGAGGCTGTGGACAGGATCCTCGAGCGGTTGCAGGGCGAGCATGCCGCCTGGCGGACGGCCACGAACGGCGCCCCGGAACCCGGCGATTCGGTAACGGTAGCGCTGACACGGCTCGACATCGGTGCGGACGAGACCGACGAGGACGGACCGGGCAGCCGGCAATACGATTTCATCCTGGGACAGGGACAGGCGCTCCCCGACATCGAGGACGCCGTGCGGTCGCTGGCCGCGGGCGGCACGGACGAGTTCGACGTCGGGTTTCCGGACGACTTCCCCGACGAGAGCCGAAGGGGCCAAAGCCAGCGCCTCCGGATCGAGCTGCTCTCCAGGCGCGTGCCGGAGCTTCCCGAACTGGACGACGCGTTCGCGCGGACGTTGGGAGACTTCGAGGACATCGATGCCCTGCGCGCCCGGATCGGCGACGACCTTGAGCGCGAGGCGCGGTCCAGCGCGGAGTCTGAAGTCAACAACCGCCTCATGCACCTCATCGTGGAGGCCAACCCGTTCGATGTTCCCGAATCCATGGTGAACGCCTACACGGACGCATTGGTCAAGGATATTCAGGGCGAGGAGGGCGAGGAGGTGCGGGAAGCCGCCGAGAAGCTCAGGGAGGAGATCCGGCCCACATCGGAATTCGCCGTGCGCCGTGAGCTGCTTTCCGCCCGGATAACCGACGAGCACGGCCTGCACGCGTCGGACGAGGAGGTGAACGCCAGGGTGGAGGCGCTGGCCCGAAGCATGGGCGAACCCCGTGCCAGGGTGCGCGCCCGTCTGCGCAAGTCCGGCGCGCTCCGCAATATCGAGCGGGGGTTGACCGAAGCGAAGCTCTTCGCCTTTCTCCGGGAGCAGTCGGAGATCACGGGAGCCCCCGACGGGGGGCAATCATGAGCATGGAAGTCACCGGGGGACGATGACGGATGGCCATATTTCCGCCTTACGTGATCGAACGCACGAGCCGCGGCGAGCGCAGCTACGACATCTTCAGCCGGCTCCTGATGGACCGGATCGTATTTCTGGGCAGTTCCATCAACGACCAGGTGGCGAACATCATCGTCGCTCAACTCCTGTTCCTGGACGCCGATGACCCGGAGCGGGAGATCTACCTGTACATCAACTCGCCGGGAGGCAGCGTATACGCGGGACTCGCGATCTTCGACACCATGAACCATCTGCGCGCCCCGGTGGCGACGTACTGCGTGGGCATGGCGGCTTCGATGGGCGCCCTCCTGCTGGCCTCCGGCAAGAAGGGAAAGAGGAGCGCTCTGCCCAATTCGCGCATCATGCTCCACCAGCCGTCGTCGGGCTACCAGGGCACTGCAGCGGACATCGAGATCGCGGCGAAGGAGGTGTTGGGCACCCGGGAGCGGCTCAACCGGATTCTCGCGAAGCAGACCGGCCAGGCACTCAAGAAGATCAACGCCGATGTGGACCGGGACCGATGGATGAGCGCCGAGGAGGCGGTTGCCTACGGTCTGGTCGACCAGGTCCTGTCGAAGGAGAACGGCCGCGGGGCCGGCTCCGACTCGAAATAGGGGGACTCGATGTCGAGCGACAAGCATCTGCGCTGCAGCTTCTGCGGCAAGTCCAAGGAATCGGTCAAGAAGTTCATCTCCGGCCCGTCGGTGTACATCTGCAACGAGTGCATCTCGCTGTGCAACGAGATCCTGGCCGAAGAGGAAGAGCGGGAAAGCCAGGAAACTTCCGTCGCCACGCTCACGCCCGTCGAGATCAAGGACTTCCTCGACGACTACGTGATCGGGCAGGAGTCGGCCAAGCGGTACCTGGCGGTCGCCGTCTACAACCACTACAAGCGCGTCCACAAGCGGGGGAAGCTCGACGAGGTCGAGATCGACAAGGCCAACGTGCTGCTGGTGGGGTCGACCGGCGTGGGCAAGACGCTGCTGGCGCAGACGCTCGCGCGGGTTCTGCAGGTCCCCTTCACCATCGCGGACGCCACCACGCTGACCGAGGCGGGCTACGTCGGCGAAGACGTCGAGAACATCCTCGTGCGGCTGCTTCAGGCCAGCGACTTCAATCTCAGCGAGTGCGAGCGGGGCATCGTCTACATCGACGAGCTCGACAAGATCGCCCGCAAGTCGGAAAACCCGTCGATCACGCGGGACGTTTCCGGTGAAGGGGTCCAGCAGGCACTGCTGAAGATCCTCGAGGGGACGGTGGCGAGCGTGCCCCCGCAGGGAGGCCGCAAGCATCCCCAGCAGGAGTACATCCAGATCGACACGCGCAGCATCCTGTTCATCTGCGGCGGGGCGTTCGAGGGACTGGACAAGATCATCGAACAGCGCCTGGGCAAGCGGATGATCGGCTTCGGTGGCGAGGGAGACGATGCCGATGAGGGCACGGACGACCGGTATGGCCTGGATGACGACGCGATGGCCTGTCTCGAGCCCGAGGACCTGCAGCGCTTCGGGCTGATCCCCGAGCTGGTGGGGCGGCTGCCCGTCACCGTTGCGCTGGACGACCTGGACGAGGAGGCTCTCGTGCGCATCCTGCAGGAGCCCAGGAACGCCCTCGTCAAGCAGTACCAGAAGATGTTCGAGCTTGAAGGGATCGGGCTGACCTTCGACCCCGGCGCGCTGCGGGAGATCGCCCGCCAGACCTTCGGACGGGGAACCGGGGCGCGCGGATTGAGGGCCGTGCTGGAGCGGATCATGCGGGACCTGATGTTCGAGTTGCCGTCGCGCAGCGACGTGCGGGAGGTGGTCGTGACTCCCGAGTGCGCCATGGGGAGGGTTCCTCCGCTGCTCGTATTGCGGCCCGAGGCGCAGCGGAAGGAGGCCTGACGGCCCGTGGACAGGGCCCGGCACCTCGCCGCCCGCGGTGCTCGGGCGGACCTGTCGGCGGACTCCTAGTCACGGGACATGGCCACCCTGCACCGGCTCGACGGAACCTGCACGGTCCCCGACGAGTTGCCGGTCATTGCGCTGCGGGACATCGTCTACTTCCCCTACATGGCGGTTCCCCTTCTGATCGGGAGGGCACCTTCGGTCGCCGCGCTGGAAGAGGCGGAGGCGGAGGGTGGGTTCGTCCTCCTGGTGGCCCAGAAGGACCCCGCGGTGGAGGTGCCGGGACGGGACGATCTGTACCGCGCGGGAACGGTGATACGCATTGTCCAGGCCGCCCGTCTGGCCGACGGCACGACGCGGGTGGTGATGGAAGGACTGGGACGGGCCAGGATCGTGCGGTTCCTCCCGTCGGGGACGAGCTTCAGGGCCTCGGTAGAGCTACTGACGGAGTGGGAATTCGAGCCCGATCCGGGCCCGGACCCGGATCTGGACGCGCGCGTGAACACCGTCACGGAGATGTTTCGCGAGTACGTGAAGCTCTCGGAGAGGATCCCGAACGAAGTGATCGCCGCGGTCGGCCAAGCCGCGGACCGGGTGCGTCTCGCCCACCTGATCGCGGGACACCTGGTCATCGGATCCGCCGAGAGGCAGGAGCTCCTCGAGGTCACCGACATACGGCCGCGCTTCGAGATCCTGCGCGAGATCCTGGTCCGCGAGATCGAGATCCTGCGTATTCAGGAAAAGTTGGACGAGCAGATTCGCTTTCAGGTGGAAGCAGACGGGCATCGTTTTCCGCTCGAAGAGAAGCTCGGCCCAATGGCTCCGGACTCCGGCGACACCGATCCCGAGTGGGCCGAACTGGACGAGACCATCGGGCGCACGCCCCTGCCCGACGACGTCCGCAGCCGCGTGGACAAGGAATTCGCCAGACTTCGCAAGCTGAACCCCGTCGCACCCGAAGCCTCGGTCATCCGCACCTACCTGGACTGGATTCTGGCGCTGCCGTGGACGCATGAGACGCCGGACAGCCTGGATGTGGCGCGCGCCGCTTCGGTTCTCGACGCCGAGCACCACGGTCTGGAGGAGGTGAAGGAGAGGATCCTGGACCACATCGCGGTGCTGTCTCTGGTGGGCCGCCTGCGCGGGCCGATCCTCTGTCTGGTGGGGCCGCCCGGGGTGGGCAAGACCTCGCTGGGCCGCAGCATCGCCCGCTGCCTGGAAAGGGAATTCGTGCGTGTGAGCCTCGGCGGCGTCCGCGACGAGGCCGAGATCCGGGGCCACCGCCGCACCTACGTCGGGGCACTCCCCGGCCGTGTCATCCAGGGGATGCGCAGGAGCGGTTCCCGTAACCCCGTGTTTCTGCTGGACGAGGTGGACAAGCTGGCACGCGACTTCCACGGGGATCCGGGCGCGGCCCTGCTCGAAGTCCTGGATCCCGAGCAGAACCGCGCCTTCACCGATCACTACCTGGAGCTCGAGTTCGACCTGTCGCACGTACTCTTCATCGCGACGGCCAACACGCTGGGCGAGGTTCCGGGCCCGCTGCGGGACCGCATGGAGGTGATCCGCCTGCCGGGATACCTGGACACCGAAAAGAGGGTGATCGCGCGCCAGTTTCTCTGGCCCCGGCAGGTGGAGCGCCACGGGATCGAGCCGTTCACTCCCGAAATCTCCGACGCCACGATCCAGACGATCGTGGCCGAATACACCCGCGAGGCGGGCGTGCGCGAACTGGAGCGGCGGCTGTCCAGGGTGGCCCGCAAGCTGGCGAGGCGGGTCACGGCCGACGGCGTGCTGAGTCTCGGGACCGTCGAGCCCGACGACCTGCGAGAATTGCTGGGGCCACCGGTTCATCTACCCCCGAGCCGGGAGGAAGGAGCGGATCGGTCGGGGATCGCCTGCGGGCTCGCATGGACCGCGGCTGGGGGCGAAGTGATGGAGGTCGAGGTCGCGGTCGTGGCGGGATCGGGAAAAATCCAGCTTACGGGAACGCTGGGCGAGGTGATGAAGGAGTCGGCGTTCGCCGCCGTGACCTACGCACGTTCGCGCGCTCGCTTGCTGGGGCTGTCGGAGCAGTTCCACCGCGAGGTGGACATCCACATCCATATTCCCGAGGGAGCGACGCCGAAGGACGGCCCTTCGGCCGGGATCACGATCGCGGCGGCGCTGATCTCGGCGCTCACCGAGACGCCCACCCGGCCGGAACTCGCGATGACGGGCGAGATCACGCTCCGGGGACGCGTGCTTCCGGTCGGCGGGATCAAGGAGAAGGCGGTGGCGGCGCTCAGGGGGGGTATCAGGCGGGTGCTGCTCCCCGCGATGAACACCATGGACATCGAACGGCTTCCGGAGGAGGTGCGCGCGGGTGTCGAGATGGTCCCGGTCGAGACGATGGACCAGGTCCTCCGGGAAGCGCTGGCGCCTGGGAGGCCGAAGCGACAGCCAGGGGACGACGCGATACCCGGCGCACACGAGCTGGGTGCGCAGGTTTCGTGAGGCCAGGGCCGTGGTTGTTCGCACCGTCGAATTCGCCGGGTCGGTGGTCTCGCCCGGTCAGCCCTACCCGGCGTCCTTGCCCCAGATCGCCTTTGCGGGGCGTTCCAACGTCGGCAAGTCGTCGCTGATCAACCGGGTCCTGGGACGGCCACGGCGCAAGGTCGCCCGCGTCTCGGCCTCGCCGGGAAAGACCCAGGCGCTCAACTTCTACGCGGTCAACGGGGCCTTCTTTCTCGTGGATCTGCCCGGGTCGGGGTACGCCAGGGCCCCCAGGGCCGTGCGGGACTCGTGGCGAACGCTGGTTCGGAGCTACCTTGCCGGGAGCGAGGAACTGCGCGGCGTCGTGTACCTGGTGGACTGCCGCCATCCGCCGACGGCGGGGGATCGGGAATTCGTCGACTACCTCGCGGAAACCGGGCTGCCGACCCTGATCGCGCTCACGAAGGTCGACAAGCTCAAGGCCACGCAGCGCGAGGCCGGCGTCGCGCGGCGCGTCACGGAACAGCTGGGAGTCGCGGAGGAGCAGGTACTGCCGACTTCCGCGCATACGGGAGAGGGTGCCGGGGAAGTGCTCGACGCCATTGCGGCGCTGCTGGAGTTGGAGGATGCGTAAAATGAGGAAGGACTTCGGCAGGGTGCCGTTGGTAGTGGGACTGTGGGCGGTGGTCGAGGCCGCGTGCGCCCCGGCGCCACCGCCGGGCGAGGCTCGAGTGCCGGCGGCCGTTCCCCGCCGGACCGTCCCGGAGGCGGCGCCTCCGTCCGGATCACTCCGTCAGGACCAGATTTCGGTGCAGATGGTCGCCGGCGCGCTTCGGATCGAGGTCACGCCGCTGGCGGCCTGGGTGCTCGAGGCCGCGGCCCCGGACACGCGGGACCGGCTCGCGCGCATCGCGGAAGCGCACGGGGGAACGCTGACCGCGCCCGCGGGCGGGGGGGCGCTCTCCCTTTTCCTCGTCTCCTTTTCCAGCCCGCAACCCGGCACCGAATTCCGGCCGGACGACCTGCATCTGGTGTCGCGGGGGCTTCGCGAACGCCCCGTCGCCATACGGGCGATCACGCCGAGTTGGGGCAGCCAGCGACTGGAGCAGCAGTCCACCGCCGTGGCGCTCTACGCCTTTGGCGGCGAACTGGACCTTGCCCGGGAACTCACCGTGGTCTACCGCGAGGTCGAGGACTCCTCCTGGGCCGGCAAGGTGGCGCTGATCGAGGCCGAGCGAGGCAGGATACCGCAACGGCGCTGACGGCGGGCGGCGTCACGCAGCCTCTCCCCCGCCCTCCTGCAAGCCGTACTTCTTGACCTTGCGGTAGAGCGTCCGCTCCCCGATCCCAAGCAATTCCGCGGCCTGGCGCCGGTTCCACTCGACCGATTCGAGCACCGACACGATGACCTCCCGCTCCATGTCGTCCAGCGTCATGCCGGGACGGTAGGCGACGGCGCCGGAGTCGTCGGCAACCTCCGCGCGGGGGTCCGGGGCGTCGGGATCGGGTGCGGAGGGCGCTTCCGGGTCTTCCCCGGATTCCGCGACGATCTCCACGTCCGCATGGAGTGCTTCACCCGCTTCGGCACCGCTTTGCACCCGCGCCCTTGCAGCGACCTCTCCCGGGCCCGGCGCGACGGCTCCCGCGGGTCGCTCGTACACGATTTCGGCCGAGGGCTCGCTGCCGTGCTCCTCCGCCTGGAACGCTTCGAATTCGCGTCTGAGGTCCTCGATATCGACCTTCATCTCCATCATGGTGCGGAAGATGAACTCGAGTTGAGGCCGGAGAGTGTCGGCGCTGCCCTCGCCGCGCCGGGGGCGGCCGGGGGTTGCGGGCACCAGGGCGAGCGTCCCCTCGCCCGAGCGCACGTCGTCGGGAATGTCCTCGGCGCGGATCTGCCGGCCGGGCGCGAGGACCACCATGCTCTCGATCAGGTTGCGCAACTCGCGCACGTTGCCGGGCCAACGGTGGCGGACCAGGATGTCCATCGCGTCGCCCGAGATCCCCCGGAAAGGACCGCGATCGTGACGCTCGCCGGCTTCGCGAATGAACGCGTCCACGAGAAGCGGGATGTCGTCCCGCCGGTGGCGGAGCGGCGGCAGCACGATGGTCAGGACATTGAGGCGATAGTAGAGGTCTTTGCGGAAATCTCCAGACACTACAAGGTGTTGCAGGTGCTGATTGGTAGCGGCAAGAATGCGAACATTGACGCGAATCAGCTTTTGGCCACCGACGCGGTGAAACTCCTGCTGCTCCAGCACGCGGAGGAGTTTCGTCTGGGTCTGCGGGGGCATCTCCCCGATTTCGTCGAGGAAGATCGTGCCTCCGTTGGCCAACTCGAACAGTCCCCGGCGCGCGTCGATCGCCCCGGTGAACGCTCCCTTCTCGTGGCCGAAGAGTTCGCTCTCCAGAAGGGTCTCGGAGAGCGCCGCGACGTTGACGGGAATGAAGCTCTTGTGGCGGCGGCGCGACAGCGCGTGGATTCCCCGAGCAACCAGTTCCTTGCCGGTCCCCGACTCACCCGTCACGAGCACCGTCGCGTCGACCGGGGCGATCTGGACGACGCGCTCGAGTACCTCGATCATTGCATCGGTCTCGCCCACGATGCCCGTCGCCCGCCGGAGCCGTTTCCGTTCGATCGCCCGCGTCCCTACCAGGACGATCTCCTCGACGTCGACCGGACGCGCAAAGGCGAGCGTGACGTCGGCAGGAGGCGTCTTCGCCCTGCCGGACCCGACCACTGCGAATACCGGGATGCCGAGCCGCGACGCCTGTCCTGCCTGCCGCACGCCGGCGTCGGCATCCGCACCCCCGGTGAACACGAGCAAAACCGGCTCGTCGACACCGGGCACATCCTCGCTTGCAGTGAACAACTCGACGCGGTAGCCGGCGTGGCGAAACCCCGCGCGCAACTCTCCGGCCAGGGGCAGATCGTGCGTCGTGACGAGGACGGTTTCGGCCATGCGCTATCTCTTGATGGAGCCCTCGGTGTAGAAGGGCGGCCGCTGGGTGCGCCCTGCTATGACCCGGTTGCGGATCCTGACGCCGACCTCGGTACCAGGGCGAGCTGCGGCCATTGGAAGATACCCCAGCGCAACCCCGTACCCGAGAGACGGACTGGCCACGCCGGACGTGACCGTACCCACATCCTCACCTTCGTGCACGAGCGGATAGCCGGGACGGGGGAATCCCCGCTGTGTCAGCCGGATTCCCGTGAGACGGTGAGTCACTCCACGCTCCTTCTGCGCGGCGAGCGCATCGCGGCCGATGAAGTCGCCCGCGTCTAGCTTCACGATCCAGCCCAACCCGGACTCGAGTGCGGTGTGTTCTTCGTCGAGGTCGTTGCCGTAGAGCGCATACCCCATTTCGAGACGCAGGGAATCGCGCGCACCCAAGCCGGCAGGGCTGAGTCCGTGCGGCTCGCCGGACTCGGCCAGCGCCCGCCAGACGCCCACTGCGGCGTCGGCCGGCAGGTACAGTTCGAATCCATCCTCCCCGGTATAGCCGGTCCTGCTCACGACCGCCTCCGCACCCGCAACCTCGCCCTCGGCGAAGCGGTAGTACCCTACCCTGCCGGGGTCGACGCCGGTCAGGGGGCTCAGAATGGCTTCGCTCGCGGGACCCTGGAGCGCGATCAGGGCAATGTCGTCCGAGTCGTCGGCAAGCTCCACGTCGAAGCGAGTGGCGTGTTCGTTGATCCAGCGCCAGTCCTTCTTCCGGTTGCTGGCGTTGACGACCAGGACGATGCGATCCGGGAAACGGTAGACCAGCAGGTCGTCGAGAATCGTTCCACGTTCGTTGCAGAGGGCGGAGTACTGCGCCTGACCGACGGCGACCCGCGACACGTCGTTGACGGTCAGGTACTGGACGAAATCCTCGGCCTGAAGTCCGCGAACGGTGAACTCACCCATGTGGGAGACGTCGAAGAGGCCTGCGGCGGTGCGGACTGCGGCATGCTCGGCACGAATGCCGCCCGGATACTGGACCGGCATGGAGTAGCCGGCGAACGGGACCATCTTGCCGCCCAGAGCGGTGTGAACATCGTGGAGCGGCGTCTTTTGCAACTTGGCGTTCATGGTATCAACCAAAACGTTCGCGTGGTCGGATCAGATCCAGCAGGAGGGCCTGGATGAAGTGCAGGCGGTTTTCGGCTTCGCGGAATATGCGGGAACGCGGCCCGTCGATCACCTCGGCGGTGACTTCTTCGCCCCGGTGGGCCGGGAGGCAATGGAGAAAGATCGCCGCGGGATCGGCCAGTGCCATGAGCGGCCCGTTCACCTGGAAGCCCGCAAAGGCCGTCTCGCGGATGCTCTGCTCGTCCTCCTGCCCCATCGACGCCCACACATCGGTGGTCACCACGTGTGCCCCGACGACCGCCTCGCGCGGCGACGCGAGCACCTCCACGTCGGTCCCGGTCCGGGCTCTCGCCAGGATCGCCGGGTCGGGACCGTAGCCCTCGGGACACGCAAGCCGCAGGGTGAAGCCGAAGCGCAGCGCCGCGTTGAGCCAGGAGTTGGCCATGTTGTTGCCGTCGCCGATCCACGCCACCCGGAGCGCGGACAGGTCGTCTCCGAACTCCTCGCCGGCGGTGAAGAGATCGGCCATGACCTGACACGGGTGGAGAAGATCCGTGAGGCCGTTGATCACGGGCACCGTCGCTTCCCGGGCCAGTTCGGTGACCTCGTCCTGTGCGAAAGTCCGGATCAGGATCCCGTCGACGTAGCGGCTCAGCACTCCAGCGGTATCGGCCACGCTTTCGCCGCGCCCGATCTGCGAGTCGTGCTCGGAGATCATGATCGCGTGGCCCCCAAGCTGAGCCATCCCCGCCTCCGTGCTCACGCGCGTGCGAGTCGAACTCTTGCGGAAGATCATCGCCAGGGTGCGGCCCTGGAGCGAACGGCCGGCCGGTTCACCGCGCTTGAGCCGTCCGGTCAACTCCAGGAGGTGGCGAAGATATTCGGCATCGTGTGCGGCGATGTCGATGAAGTCGCGCTTCGAGGAGGCCATGTTCCCGATCGCGTCAGCGCGTCAGAGGATGTACCGGCTGAGATCGTCATCGGAGGCGATGCGGTCCAGCCGCTCCCGGACGAATTCCGCGGTCACCACGACCGTCTCGCCGCGCTGCTCATCCGGAAGGTCGAAGAGCAGCTCCTCCAGCAGCGTGGTAAGGACGGTGCGCAGCCGGCGCGCGCCGATGTTCTCCATGCGATCGTTGAGCTCGGCCGCGATGCGGGAGATTTCCTCGATTCCGTCGTCGGTGAACTCGACCGACGCGCCCTCCGTCTCCACCAGCGCGCGGTACTGCCGTACCAGCGCATTGCGGGGCTCGCGCAGGATGCGCGCGAACTCGGCAGCGCCCAGGTTCTGGAGCTCCACGCGGATCGGGAAACGGCCCTGCAGTTCGGGTATGAGGTCGGATGGCTTTGCCACGTGGAACGCACCGGCCGCGATGAAGAGCATGTGGTCGGTGCGGACGAAGCCGTACTTGGTCTGAACGTTGCAGCCCTCCACGATCGGGAGCAGGTCGCGCTGAACCCCCTCCCGGCTCACGTCGGGACCCGCGCCGGCGCGCTTTCCCGCCACCTTGTCGATCTCGTCGAGAAAGATGATGCCGATTTCCTCGGCGCGGTCCAGCGCCTCGTTCACCACCTCGTCCATGTCGACCAGGCGATCCAGCTCTTCCTGGAGCAACACGCGCCGCGCCTCGGCGATGCTCACCGTGCGCCGCTTGGATCGCTTCGGCAGCATGTCCTGAAGCATCTCCGTAAAATGGAGGTCCATGCCCTCCATGCCGCCCACCGGAAACATCATTCCGCCCATGGGCGAGTTCTGCTGGACGTCCAGTTCGACCGTGCGGTCCTCCAGATGCCCTTCACGAAGGAGCTTGCGGAGCTTCTCCCTCGTTCGCGCCCTTCGCTCGGCGATCAGGGGATCGCCATTGGGATCGGCCTGACGGGCGCGCGACGTGCCGCCGGGTCCCGCCACGAAGACCTTGCCGGGAGATCCCGAACCCCCCGTCGGCCGTCCTGCCTTCGAGTCGTCGGCCTCGCGCGGTGGCGAGGGCGCCGCGGGCGTCGCCGAATCCGGGAGGAGAAGGTCGAGCAGCCGCTCCTCGACCAGGCGTTCCGCCTCCGCCTCGACCTCGTCTTCGCGTTGTGCCCGGACCATCGCCACGGCCGTGTCGACGAGGTCGCGGACCATGGACTCTACATCCCGGCCCACATAGCCGACCTCGGTGAACTTGGAGGCTTCCACCTTGACGAACGGTGAGCCAGCCAGCCGGGCGAGGCGGCGCGCGATCTCGGTCTTCCCCACCCCGGTGGGCCCGATCATGATGAGATTGTTGGGCAGGATCTCCTCGCGCAATTCGTCTTCAACCTGCTGCCGCCGCCAGCGGTTGCGGAGCGCGATGGCAACCGCCTTCTTCGCTTCGGACTGGCCGATGATGTACTTGTCGAGTTCGGCCACCACCTCCCGGGGCGTAAGCTGATCGAGCCAGCGGGGAGGCTCATCCGGCGACGCCTGCTCGACTGGCGCGGACGTGTCGGCGGAAGCGGTGACTGATGTCATGCCGGCTCCAGTTCCAGGACGGTAATCTCGCGATTCGTGTACACGCAGATGTCAGCGGCGATCTCCAGCGCGCGGCGGGCGATCTCGGCGGCATCCATGTCGGAGCAATCCAGGAGCGCGCGCGCGGCGGCCAGCGCATACGCCCCCCCCGAGCCGATGGCGAGTACCGGCTTGTCGGGCTCGATGACATTGCCGTCGCCGCCCACCAGGAAGAGGTGGTCCCGGTCGGCGACTGCCAGGAGAGCCTCCAGACGGCGGAGGTAGCGGTCCGTCCGCCACTCCTTCGCCAGCTCAACGCACGCGCGCGGCAGGTTGGACGGCCATCGTTCCAGCTTTCCTTCCAGCTTCGCGAAGAGGGTGAAGGCGTCTGCAACCGCCCCCGCGAAGCCCGCAAGCACACGCCCCTCCTTGAGCAGCCTTACCTTGCGCGCCTCCCCCTTGACTACGGTGTCTCCCATGGTCACCTGCCCGTCGCCCGCCATGGCGACTCGGCCGTTTCGGGCCACTGTGATCACCGTCGTCGCGTGGACGGAAGCGCCGGGCACAAGCGGTGACGCAGGGTTCATTCGCTGGGTCTCGGTATGGGTCGGACGTTTTGCGGCTGGAGCGGATCGGGCGCGGCGGCCCAACGGAGGCTCAAAGAGTGTAGCCTTAAAAGCTAGATACGCTCGCGCACGGCCGGAAGTGTAAGTCTTGTCCAACGGCAAATGAGCCTGAACGCGGGGCCGGTTTCCAGCGGGAAG
>JAPPNN010000067.1 GCA_028873815.1 Gemmatimonadota bacterium
CCCGCTGGAAACCGGCCCCGCGTTCAGGCTCATTTGCCGTTGGACAAGACTCCCGCTTGAATCCCGGGGGCTTCCCCCGTATCTTTCAGCCTTGATCCGAGAGTTCGTGAAAAGTTTCACAAGCTCTTGGGTTGCGAGGCACCCGTGGCGGGCGGCCTGGCGAGGCCGGACACCGCGGGGCGGATAACCAAGACCGGGGAGGGCCTTCAGTCAGCATGGCGAAGTCCTATATTCCGCTCCTCATCATCCTGGGCGTTACCGTTGTCAACGCCGTCGGGATGGCTGCCGCCTCCCACATCCTCAATCCCCGGCGCCCGACCCCCCAGAAAGCGATGCCCTACGAGTCGGGAATGATCCCGCTCGGCGACACACGCACCCGCTTCTCGATCAAGTTCTACATGGTGGCGATCAGCTTCATCGTGTTCGACCTCGAGACGATCTTCCTGGTGCCCTGGGCCGTGCGGGTACGGGAACTGGGCTGGGGGCCGTTCGTGGCTGTATTCCTGTTCGTGGTCGTCCTCGCTGTCGGACTGGTCTACGAATGGAAGAAAGGTGGTTTGGAATGGGATTAGACAAACCGGGTGTACTGGGCTCGGGGACGCCCGCGTTCCTGACCACGCGACTTGATTTCGTGGTTAACTGGGCACGCCGCAACTCGTTGTGGCCCATGCCTTTCGGCACTGCGTGCTGCGCTATCGAGATGATGGCGTCCGCGGCGAGCAACTACGATCTGGCACGTTTCGGGATGGAGCGCATGTCCTTCAGCCCGCGCCAGGCCGACGTTCTGATCTGCGCGGGGCGGGTGCCCTACAAGCTCGCCCCGGTGCTGCGCCGGATCTGGGACCAGATGATGCAGCCCAAGTGGTGCATCTCGATGGGGGCCTGTGCTTCGTCGGGCGGGGTCTTCGACGTGTACTCGATGGTTCAGGGGATCGACACGATCGTGCCCGTCGATGTCTACATCCCCGGGTGTCCGCCCCGGCCCGAGGGCTTGATCTACGGCCTGATGATGGTGCAGGAGAAGATCCGCGGCGAGAGTCTGGCAAACCATGCGGCGTTGCGGGCCGAGGATCCCCTGGCCGCCGGGCGTCCGCGCGCCGACGACGAGGAAGTCTCCGACCTGACGGGGCCCTTCGGCAATTCCACCCACCAGAACCGCGTGAGCGGACTCGTGGAGACCGACGCCATCGGTCGTGCCGAGGATCGACTCCCCTGAAGACGCGCACGCTTTCCGGTCGTTCCCGGCGAGGGGACACGCGATGACGCGTGAACCGGCGCGGGAGCCGTCCATGTCCGGATTCGATCTGGTCGCCGCGGGCCCCGGGATGGGCCGCGAGCAGAGCGCGACGGACACGGCGGAGGACAGCGTCGCGCCCGGCAACCCGTCCGTGACGGCCCTGCGCGAGCACTTTGCCGAGGCGGTGTTCCGGAACCGCATCTGCGCCGGCGACGAGGACGTCGTCTACGTGGACCCGGAGCGGATCACCGACATTCTCGGCTGGCTCCACGAGGACGCGGATCAGCAATACGACCACCTGGCCGACGTAACGGCGGTCGACTACGGCGGCGGGAGGCCGCTGGAGGTGGTCTACCAGCTGTGGTCGATTCCTCACCGCGCCGCGTTGCGCGTCAAGTGCGAGCTGCCCCTGGACGGCCTGGCGATCGACAGTGTCACCGGCATCTGGGCCGGGGCCAACTGGCTGGAACGCGAAGTGTACGACCTGTTCGGCATCCGCTTCAACGGACATCCGGACCTGCGCCGCATCCTGATGCCCGACAACTACGCCGAGGGCCATCCCCTGCGCAAGGATTTCCCGTTGCGCGGCCGGTTCTCGCGTGCCGAGCAGACCCGCCGCGCGTTGACCCAGGATCCGGAGGACTACTACGTGCCGGGCGAGATCGCCGAGCGCATTCCGCAGGTCGTCGAGACCGGCAGCGGCGCCGAAGGGGCAGCCGCGGGAGCGGACGATGTCTAGCACTGTCGACTACGTGGCGCGGCGCAATCCGGAAATGGGTCCGGACGGCACGCCGGTCCCGAGCCCCATCGAGCCCTTCGAGGTCGAGGAGCCCGAGCTCGGTTCAAGCACGATGCTGGTGAACGTCGGGCCCCAGCACCCGGCCACGCACGGGGTTCTCCGCCTCGTGGTGGAGCTCGACGGCGAGACGGTGGTCAGCGTCGTCCCGCGGCTGGGCTATCTGCATTCGTCCTTCGAGAAACTCGGCGAGTACCGGACCTGGAACCAGATCGTCACGCTCACCGACCGCATGGACTACCTGGCGCCGCTGATCTACAACTGCGCGTACGTCATGGCGGTGGAGAAGCTGATGGGGATCGAGGTGACCGACCGCTGCCGCGTTACGCGCGTCATCTGCATGGAGATGGATCGCATATTCTCGCACCTCCTCTGGCTGGGCACGTGGTCGATCGATGTCGGGGCCTTCACCCCGTTCCTGTACGCGTTCCAGCAGCGGGAGAAGGTGTACAAGCTGCACGAGGCGCTCACGGGTGCCCGGATCACCACCTCGGCCACGCGGATCGGCGGCATGATGGCCGATCTGCCCGGGGGATGGGCACGGGGGGTCCGGGAGTTCGCTGACAATCTCCCCGCCACGCTCGACGAGATCGACGCGCTCCTTACGTGCAACGCGATCCACGTGGGACGCACCCAGGGCATCGGCGCCATTTCGGCCGAGGAGGCGGTCAACTACGGCCTTACGGGAGCCAACCTGCGGGCCAGCGGGGTGCCGTACGATGTCCGCAAGGACCGCCCGTACTACGAATACGAGAGCTACGACTTCGAGGTCCCCATCGGGTGTCACGGCGACTGCTACGACCGCTACCTGGTCCGCATGGAGGAGATGCGCCAGAGCGTCCGCATTCTCCACCAGGCGCTCGACCGGTTGCCGGACGGCCCCATGGATGTGGAGGACCCCCGCATCTCCCTGCCGTCCAAGACCGACTGCATGTCCGACATGGAGTCGATGATCCACCACTTCAAGCTGATCACGGAAGGCATCCCCGCTCCCGCCGAGGACTGCTGGTTCTCGGTGGAGGGGTCGAAGGGCGAGCTCGGGATGTACGTCGTGGGCGACGGAGGACCGAAGCCGGTGCGGTGGCGTATCCGGCCACCTTCCTTCGTGAACCTGTCCGCGATTCCCAAGCTGTCCGAGGGACACCTGATGGCCGACCTGATCATGATCAACGCGAGCCTCGATATCGTTCTGGGAGAGATCGACCGGTGAGCGAGGTCCGCTTCCGCAACCCGGGCTGGGCGGGGAACACGGGTGAGTTCGACCTGAGCGAGGCGGACGTGCGCGGGACGGAGTACGTGGGCGAGCGCATGCTGGACGGGGGCCACCCGTCGGTTGCCCCGAGCCTGCCGTACATGTTCGTGAGGAAGGAGCCGGACGCGCCGCTCTTCGAGGGACCCTACAGAGAGCGTTTCGACAAGATCCGAAGCCGCTATCCGACGGCGCGGGCGGCGCTGCTTCCAGCCCTCAATCTCGCCCAGGAACTGCGTGGCCATATTTCCCCGGAAACGATGGACGAGGTTGCCGGACTGCTGGGCCTGAGCGACGCCTACGTTCGCGGGGTCGCCACCTTCTACACGATGTACAACAAGCGTCCGGTGGGGCGCTTTCTGATTCAGGTGTGCACCAACATCTCCTGCAACCTGTGCGGGGCCGACGACGTGCTCGCGGCCTTCCTCGAACACACGGGCACGGAGCTGGGGGAGACATCGAGCGACGGGAACTTCACGGTCGTGGAGGCGGAGTGCCTGGCGGCGTGTGGCTTCCCCACCTGCGTGCAGATCAACTCGCGCTACTTCGAGGACGTGTCGGTGGACGATGTGCCCGCCGTGCTCGACCGGCTGAAGCGCGAAGTGAACAAGGGATTCTAGAGGAACTCTCCCGAGGAAAACGGCCTTGGCTTACCCGTACCGACACGACAAGGAAACCCGGATGCTGAGCGAGTGCTTCGGGGATCCACAGGCGCGCACCGTGGCCGGGTGGAAGGCCGTCGGGGGCTACGAGGGAATCGCGCGGGCGCTGGAGATCGGACGCGAGGCGACCATCGACGACGTCAAGGCGTCGGGTCTCCGCGGACGGGGCGGGGCGGGGTTCCCCACGGGTCTCAAGTGGTCCTTCATGCCGAAGACCTCCGCGCGTCCGCACTACCTGCTCTGCAACGCCGACGAGTCGGAACCGGGCACGTTCAAGGACCGGGAGATCATTCGCTGGACGCCCCACCAGCTGATCGAGGGGTGTCTGGTGGGGTCATGGGCGATCGGCGCGTCGCACTGCTACATCTACTTGCGCGGGGAGTTTTTCGAATCCACGAACGTGCTCGCCCGCGCCCTCGAGGAAGCGTACGCGGAAGGGCTCGTCGGCAAGGACATCCTCGGTTCGGGAGTGGACATCGACATCACCCTTCACGTCGGCGCCGGCGCCTACATCTGCGGCGAGGAGACCGGCCTGATGAACTCGCTCGAGGGGCGCCGGGGAGAGCCCCGGATCAAGCCGCCGTTCCCGGCGGCGGTGGGCGCGTTCGGGATGCCGTCGACGATCAACAACGTGGAGACGCTAGCGGCCGCGGCCCACATCGCCCGGCACGGCGGCGAGTGGTATCGCCAGTGGGGCACCGAGAAGAGTCCGGGCACCAAGCTGTTCTGCGTCTCCGGCCATGTGAACAAGCCCGGCAACTACGAGTTCCCGCTCGGTTTCCCGCTGATGGAGCTGATCGAGGACGTGTGCGGGGGAATCCCCGGCGGCCACGCCCTCAAGGCGGTCATCCCGGGTGGGAGTTCGGTGCCGATCATGGACGCCGAGGACTGCCGCGCGTGCACCCTGTGCTACGAAGGCGTCGAAGCCGCCGGTTCGATGCTCGGATGTGCCTCGGTGATCGTCATGGACGAGACCTCCGACATCGTGAAGCAGGTGCGGCGGATGGCCCACTTTTATGCGCACGAGTCGTGCGGCCAGTGCACGCCCTGCCGCGAGGGCACGACGTGGGCCACCAGGATACTCCAGCGCATCGAGGACGGCCGTGGCACCGAGGATGACCTGGACACGCTGGTGGAGATCTCCGAGCAGATGACCGGAACCACCATCTGCGTGCTGTCCGACTCCCTGGCGATGCCCATCATCTCGTCAATCGAGAAGTTCCGCGAAGACTACCTGGCCCTCATCCGCCGCGGCGAGCGGGTCGGAGCAGCCTGATGCACCCGGGGGAGCCCCATGGCGGATAACGGTCGCAAAGCCGAGACGGTCACCCTGACCATCGACGGGCAGGAGGTCACCGTACCCAGGGGCACATCGCTGCTGCATGCCGCCGAATCGATGGGTACCGAGGTGCCCCACTACTGCTACCACCCCGGCCTGTCGGCGCCCGCCCAGTGCAGAATCTGCCTGGTCGAGGTGGAGGGGGCGCCGAAGCTGCAGCCCTCCTGCGTGACCATGGCCGCCGACGGGCAGGTCGTGCACACCGACAGCACGGCTGCCAAGCGGATGCGTCAGGGCGTGCTTGAGTTCTACCTGGTCAACCACCCGCTGGACTGTCCGATCTGCGACATGTCGGGAGAGTGCAAGCTCCAGGACTACGTTTTCGACGAGGGCAGGGAACAGGGCCGCGGGCGCGAGCCCAAGCGCATCTTCGGGCGCGACGATTTCGGCGGCGACGTGCTCTACTACGGCGACCGCTGTGTGATGTGCACCCGGTGCGTCCGCTTCATGGACGAAGTTGCCCGCGACTCGCGCCTGACGGTGGTGGAGCGGGGCAGCCGCGCGGTGATCGATACCTTCTTCGACCGCGGGCTCGAGGGAGCGGCCTTTGCGGGCAATGTGGTGGATATCTGTCCCGTCGGTGCTCTGGTATCGAAGGATTTCCTGCACAAGGCCCGCGCCTGGGACCTCGACCATACGCCCTCCATCTGCCCGAACTGCAGTCACGGCTGCAATATCGAACTCCACACGCGCGACAATCTGGTCCAGCGTCTGAAACCCCGTGAAAACCAGGAGGTCAACGGCCACTGGATGTGCGACTACGGGCGCGCGAACTACGAGTGGATGAACCGGCCCGGCCGTCTCGAGGCGCCGTCGGTCGGCCGCGGCTCCGACAGGCGGGCGGCGGACTGGAGGGAAGCGCTGGAGCTCCTCTTCGGGCGTCTCTCGGCCGCGGAGGGCGATGTCGCGCTGGTGGGGTCGGCAGGGTGCTCGAACGAGGCGCTGGCGGCCTTGGCGGCGCTTGGTGACGAAATGCCTGGCCGGGTCGCGCAAAGCGTCTTCCGTTCGCCCCGGGCCCCCGACGAAGTGCCCCTGCCGGGCTTCCCGCTGCTGGTGCGTCGTCGCGATCTGGTCCCCAATGCCGATGGTGCGGCGTTGCTGGGCTTCGAGCGCGCCGGCAGCGACGACGGCGAGGGTGGACTCGAAGAGGTGGCGGAGTACGGCGGGGTCGTGATCGTGCTTGGCGATGAGCTTGCGGACCAGGGCGAAGACTTCGGGGCGAACAACAGCCTGTTCGTCTATCTCGGCACCTTCGACTCGGCCGCGGCGGCCAACGCCGACTTCGTTCTCCCGATCACGACCTTTGCAGAGGAGGAGGGGTCGTTCGTGAACGCGCAGGGACGTGTCCAGCGCTTCCAGCAGGGCCTGCGTCCACCGGATTCGGCGCGTCCCGCCTGGCTGGTGCTGGGCGCGCTCGTGGCGGCGCTGCGCGGCGAGGAGACTCCGGGGAGCGCGCCGGAGGCATTCGCGCGCCTCGCGGCCGCCCATCCCGCTTTCGAGGGTCTTACCTGGGAAGCGGTCGGAGACCGGGGCGCGGCCCTCGTCGCGGAGGCGGTCCATGGGTGAGATGCAGGAGCTTTCCACCTTCTGGTTCGTGACCTTCGGGGCGGTCAAGGTCGTCGCCGTCTTCACTGTCGTCATGGCGGTGGTGGCGTACATGACCCTCGCGGAACGCCGGGTGTCCGCCTTCATCCAGGACCGGCTCGGGCCCAACCGCGTCGGCCCCTTCGGACTGCTGCAGCCCATCGCCGACGGCATCAAGAACATCATCAAGGAAGAGACGATGCCGGGCACGGCTGCGAAGTTCTACTTCGTGCTGGGACCGGCGCTCGCGATCATGCCGGCCGTGGTCACCTTCGCCGTGATCCCGTTCGCCGCGCCCCTGCCCACACCGGTGGGGACGGTGGACATGATCGTCGCGGATGTCCCCATCGGCATCCTGTACATTCTGGCGCTGTCGTCGCTCGCCGTGTACGGAATCGTGCTCTCCGGGTGGGCGTCGAACAACAAGTACGCGTTCCTGGGCGGGCTGCGGGCGTCGGCGCAGATGATCTCGTACGAGGTTGCGCTGGGCCTGAGCGTCATCGCGGTGTTGCTGCTCGCGGGCAACGTCACCCTGACGGAGATGGTGTGGAAGCAGCAGCAGCTGGGGCTCTGGTTCGTCTTCCCGCTGTCGCTGGCGTTCATCTTTTTCCTCATTTCGGCGCTCGCCGAGACCAACCGGCTCCCGTTCGACATGCCGGAGGCCGAGTCGGAGCTGATCACGGGCTATCACACCGAGTATTCGGCGATGAAGTTCTCCATGTTCTTCATCGCCGAGTACGCGCACGTGGTCACCGCGTCCGCCCTCATGGCCACGCTGTTCTTCGGCGGGTGGGACATTCCGTTCTGGCCGGGGGACGACATGTTCCGCCACGAGGGCGCGTGGATTCGCGGCTTCGACGAGTCGGGCGCGCCGATTCCCACCAGCCCGAGCGTGCTCATCACGCTGCTCACCCTGGCCGCGTTTTCGGCGAAGACGGGCTTCTTCCTACTCCTCTACATCTGGATTCGGTGGACACTCCCGAGATTTCGCTATGACCAGGTCATGCACCTCGGCTGGAAGGTCCTTCTGCCGGCGGCCCTCGCGTATATCATGCTGATCGCCGGCACGATGCTCGTGCTCGACCAGCTGGGCGTGGCCTACGGCATGCTCTACGGGCTGGTCCTGACCGCGGTCAGCGGGGTCACCACCCTCGCATTCCTCTTCTTCGTGGACCGCGACCGCGTGATATCCGGCGCACACAGGAAGCGGACCACGCGGGCAAGTGCGGCGCGACCCGCAGCAGGCCCCGCGGGCCGGACCACCTCGAGCTGAACGGAGCGGCGACAATGGCGATATCGGTCAAGGTGATGAGGCGCCCGGAGGCGGGCCGAACGTCCTACATGCGCGCGACACTCAAGGGCATGAGCCTGACCTTCAGGCACATGATCCGCCCCACCAAGGTGACGCTGGAATACCCCGAGGAGCAGCCCGAGCTGAGTCCCCGCTGGCGTGGCACGCACCGCATGGAGGTGCACGCCGACGGCCGTCCCAAGTGCGTGGCGTGCGGACTTTGCCCCACGGTATGTCCCGCCAACTGCATCAGGCTGGTGGGCGGCGAGGACGACCAGGGCAACCGTTACCCGATCGTCTACGAGATCGACGAGTTCCGCTGCATCTTCTGCGGCATGTGTCAGGAGGTCTGCCCGGTCGAGGCGATCCATGTGGGGCAGCACTTCGAAAACGCGGAATACGGCCGGGAGCGGTTCGTCTACGACCTGGACCGCCTGATGGAGCAGGACCATCCCGTGACCCTCCTGTGGGATCCGTCGGATCCGCGCTCCGAATGACCGACATCCTCTTCATTCTGTTCGCGGTTGTTGCCGTCGGCGGCGCCGTCGGCGTCGTGGTCGGGCGCAGTCCGGTCGCCAGCCTGCTGTTCATGGTGGCCACGCTGGCGAGCGTCGCCGGGATCTACGTGCTCTTCGAGGCGCATTTCCTTGCGGCGATCCAGGTGCTCGTCTACGCGGGCGCCATCATGGTACTGTTCCTGTTCGTGATCATGCTGCTGAACCTGGGGCACGACTACCGGGCCGACCTCCGCTACGGTTCGTGGTCGCTCCTTTCCCTTGTGGTTGTTGGCCTTACGGCGGGCGTCCTCATGCAGGGCTTTAGCGGCGATACCGGGGCGGCTCTGCTGGAAAACGGCGCGACCGTGGCCGCGGCGATCGACGCGGCGGTGATCGAAAAGGGGGCCGTGGGCGTGATCGCGGACCCGCTCTTCACGGATTACGTCGTTGCTTTCGAACTCATGGGCCTGCTGTTGCTCGTCGCGATCGTGGCTGCCGTCGTGCTCGCCAAGCCGCGCGGGGCGGGAGAGGGTTGAGATGCTGACACCGGCTCTGCTCCTCAGCGCGGCGCTGTTCGTGATCGGCACCCTGGGCGTCATCGTGCGCCGGAACGCCATCATCATCTTCCTGTGCATCGAGCTGCAGCTCAACGCCGTCAACCTGGCCTTCGTGGCCCTGTCCCGCTACACGGGGATCGAGGGCCAGCTCTACGTATTCTTCGTCATGACGGTGGCGGCGGCCGAGGCGGCCGTAGGGCTGGCGATCATCATTTCGATCTTCCGGCACTATGAGACGGTCAACGTGAACAAGTTCAACGTGCTGAAGTGGTGACCGGGGTGACGACCGTCGAATCGGCCGTGACGGCCCTGGCGGGGACGCCGCCGTTGACGGCTCCGCCACTAGCCGTGCAGGAGGCCGCGTCCTGGGAGCCGGTGCTGCCCGGCCTGATCGTGCTGCTCCCGCTGCTGGGCTTTGCGATCAACGGATTCCTTGCGCTGCGGGCGGCGGCCGTGTCATCCGCGGCCGTCCGCAGCGGGAGCGAGTGGGACCCCTTCGCGGGCGCGGCGACGCCGGCGACGCACAGGCTGCCGACCCTGGTGGGGCCGGGGGTGATGCTGATCGCATTCGTGCTCGCGCTGCTGAACTTCATCGGAATGCCGGACGATCTGCAGGAGCCCGTTGTCCGCTCCTACTGGAGCTGGATCGCGACCGGCGACCTGCGGATCGAGGCCGCCCTTCAGCTGGACCAGCTCTCCGCCGTCATGATGCTCGTGGTTACCGGGGTGGGCTTCCTGATCCACGTCTTCAGTGTCGGCTACATGAAGAACGACGTCGGGTATCCGCGGTACTTCTCCTACCTCAACCTCTTCGTCTTTTTCATGCTGGTGCTGGTCATGGGTTCCGGGTACGCCACCATGTTCGTAGGGTGGGAGGGCGTCGGGCTCTGCAGCTATCTCCTGATCGGGTACTGGTTCAGTGACCGCGAGAAGTCCGATGCGGGCAAGAAGGCGTTCATCGTGAACCGGATCGGGGACGTGGGCTTCCTGTTGGCCATGTTCCTGATCTACCAGGCCTTCGGGACCTTCGACTTCGGCGAGGTCTTCGCCGGGGCCGAGGGCGGGCTGGCCACGGGCGGCGCCACAGTTACCGCGATCACCCTGCTGCTCATGCTGGGCGCCGCGGGGAAGAGCGCGCAGGTCCCGCTGCACGTGTGGCTGCCCGACGCCATGGCGGGTCCCACGCCGGTGTCCGCGCTGATCCACGCGGCGACCATGGTTACCGCGGGCGTGTACATGGTGGCGCGGTCCTCGGTTCTCTACGCGCTCGCGCCGGTCAGCCAGGCGATCGTCGCGGGCGTCGGCGTGCTCACCGCGCTCATCGCGGCGACCATCGCCATACAGCAGTACGACATCAAGAAGGTGCTGGCCTACTCGACCGTTTCCCAGCTCGGGTTCATGTTCCTCGCCGCCGGGATCGGCGCCTTCACCGCGGCGATCTTCCACCTCGTCACGCATGCCTTCTTCAAGGCGCTGCTCTTCCTCGGGGCCGGCGCCGTGATCCACTCCATGCACCACGCGGCGCATCACGCGGAACGGCACCTCGACGAACAGGACATGCGCAACATGGGCGGGCTGCGGAAGTACATGCCCCTCACCTGTGCGCTCATGTGGATCGCCACCCTGGCCATCGCGGGGATCTGGCCCTTCGCCGGGTTCTTCTCCAAGGACGAGATCATCTGGTACACGGCGGCCTGGGCAGGCGCCGAGTCGAACCCGTTCGGTGCCCTCTACGCGGTGTACTGGGGAGTCGCGCTGATCACCGCGCTGATGACCGCCTTCTACATGACCCGCCTGATGATCATGACCTTCCACGGCGCCAATCGCACCGGCGCGGCGGGTGCGGCCCATCTTCACGAGGCCCCGCCCGTGATGACCCTGCCGCTGATCGCGCTTGCCGCGCTTTCGGTATTCGGTGGCTGGATCAACGTTCCAGAAGCCCTGCAAGCGTCCTTCGCCGGACTGTTCGGGGCGCTGCCGATGAGCGAATGGCTTCATCACTGGCTGGAACCGGTCACACACGCGGCGGCCGAGATCCAGGTCGCGGGCTTCGGGGAGGCTGCCTACAGTGCGCCGCTCGGCGGTGGCGAGGTCACTTGGGCGCTGGTGTCTACGGTGGCTGCCGCGCTCACGGTCGCGGTGAGCGCCCGCCTGCTGGGCACGCGCAAGTACGTCGCCGCGGCCGCCGACTCCGGCCCCCGTGCGGGGCTTGGGCGGGTTCTGCACGACAAGTGGTACTTCGACGAGGCCTACGACGCCGTGATCGTGCGGCCGCTGCTCAGGCTTTCCAGGTGGTGCTGGAGGTTCATCGATGACGTGATTATCGACGGCTTCGTCAACACCACCGCGCAGTTCGCGCGTCTTGCCGGCTGGATCATGAGCCTCTTCCAGACAGGCCAGGTGAACATGTACGCATTCGTGCTGACCGTCGGCGTTCTGCTGGTTCTGGGCACCACGGTCTTCCTGCGGTAACGCCGATGACGGATCTGCTTGCATCGCTCCGGTACGAGGACTGGATCCTCCACGCGCTGATATGGCTGCCGCTGGTCGGCATGGCGCATGTCGTCGTTTCGTCACCTGAAAGGGCGAAGAACCTCGCCTTCGCCTGGTCATCCATCGTTTTCGTGCTCAGCCTTGGTCTCTGGTGGGGATACGAGCCGGGCGGCGGCGGGTTCATGCTCGAATCCTCCACGCCGTGGATCGAATCGTGGGGCGTGAGCTACGCGCTCGGGGTCGACGGCATCTCCGTCTTCATGGTGATGTTGACGACCTTCACCAGCGCGATCGCCATACTCGGGTCGTTCGAGTACGTGAAGACTCGCCGGAAGGCGTTCTACGCTCTCATGCTGCTCCTGGAGACAGGTGTCCTGGGGGTGTTTCTCGCTACCGACATCTTCCTCTTCTACGTCTTCTTCGAACTCACGCTGGTGCCCATGTACTTCATCGTGGGCATCTGGGGCGGGGAGCGACGCATCTACGCCGCGGTGAAGTTCTTCCTCTACACGGCGGTCGGCTCGCTCCTCATGCTGGTTGCGATCCTCTACATGTACTTCGGCGGCGGCGCCGGATCGTTTGGGTACGAGGCGTTCCTGAACGCGGACCTCAGCCTGCGCGAGCAGCTTTGGCTGTTCGCGGCCTTTGCGCTCGCCTTCGGCATCAAGGTACCCGTGTTCCCCCTGCACACGTGGCTGCCCGACGCCCATGTCGAAGCGCCGACGCCGGGTTCGGTCATACTGGCGGCGGTGCTGCTGAAGATGGGCACCTACGGGTTCATGAGATTCCTGCTGCCGTTCTTCCCGGGCGCCGCACAACACCCGACGGTGGTGGCGGTCATGCTGGTGCTCGGAGTGGTCGGCATCATCTATGCCGCGTGGGTCGCGGCCGTCCAGCCGGACGCCAAGAAGCTGGTCGCCTACACGTCGGTGGCGCACATGGGTTTCGTGGTGATCGGTATCTTCGCCCTGACGCTCAACGGCCTTCAGGGCGGCATGGTGGTCATGATCAGCCACGGCATTTCGACGGGCGCCCTGTTCCTGCTCCTCGGAATGATGTACGAGCGGCGCCATACCCGGCTGATCGAGGACTTCGGGGGATTGGGCCGGGCGGCCCCGCTCTTCGCGACGGCCTTTGTGATCACGGCGCTGGCCTCGATCGGGTTGCCGGGGACCAGCGGGTTCGTGGGTGAGTTCCTGGCCCTGCTGGGCACCTTCGAGACCCATGCGGTTGCGGCCATCGTGGCGGCCACGGGCGTCGTGTTCGCGGCGTACTACATGTTGCCGATGGTGCAGCGCGTCCTCTTCAACAGGCTGGACAACCCCGAGAACCGGAAGTTCCCGGACCTGTCCCGGAGGGAGGTCGTGATCCTGGCACCCATGGTTGCGCTCATGATCGGAATCGGCGTCCACCCCACGCCCATCCTCGAGCGCATGGAGCCGAGTGTACAGTTGGTGCTCGAGAGGGTCGAGGGGGCGGGTGCCACGCTGGGCACGGCCTCTGCGGGGCCATCGGATGGCGGGCCCCCGGGATATGTGGGCGACGCCGGCCCGGGAGCGCAGGTTCCCGTTCCGGCCACTGCGGCGCGGGAGGACTGACCCGTGCTGCTCGACTACACGTCCAGCGCCCACTACGTGCTTGCGCTGCTTCCGGAGGTGGTGCTCTCCGTTTGGGGTATGGGGATTCTGGTTGCGGGGGTTTCCAGGAGACACCAGGGCGGATCGGGCCAGGAACTCGGTTGGCTCACGATCGCCGGACTGGCCTTCGCGGCGCTGGCGAACGGGTGGCTTTATTTCGGGGTTGCCGAGGAGACCGCCACGGCGATGATCGCCCTCGATCGCTTCCGTCTCTTTGCGAACTGGCTTTTCCTGCTCGGGGCCGGCTTCGCCATCATCGTCTCTCTGCCGTACGTCGCGCGCCAGAGGCTTCAGGCGGGGGAGTACTACTCCCTGATTCTGTTTGCCGCCGTGGGAATGATGTTCATGGCTTCGGCCCGGGATCTCATGGTGATCTTCCTGGGGCTGGAACTCATGTCCATCGGCGTCTATGCCCTGGCCGGCTTCAATCGCCGCGACCGGCGGTCGGCAGAAGCCGGGCTGAAGTACTTCCTCCTCGGCGCATTCGCCAGCGGGTTCCTGCTGTTCGGGATTGCGCTCGTATACGGGGCGACGGGGAGTGCCAACATCGCAGTGGTGGCGGATGCCGTGCAGAGTGGAACCGCGGTGGGCGCTCTCATGGGCCCGGGAGTGGCGCTGCTCGCGATCGGTTTCGCCTTCAAGGTATCCGCGGTGCCATTCCACATGTGGACGCCAGATGTCTACGAAGGCGCACCGACGCCGGTCACCGCGTTCATGGCCGCATCCGTCAAGGCAGCCGCGTTCGTGGCGTTCCTCCGGGTATTCCTGGTCGGACTGGACGGTTTGTACGACCAGTGGTGGACCATCCTCTGGTGGATCGCCGCGGTCACGATGGTCGTGGGTAACGTGATCGCCGTGGTGCAGTCCGACGTCAAGCGCATGCTGGCCTATTCGTCGATCGCCCACGGCGGGTATCTGCTGGTGGCGCTGGTCGCCGCGAACGACGTGGCGGCGGCGGGACTCCTCTTCTACCTCCTGGTCTACACCATCATGACCATCGGTGCCTTCGCGATCGTAGTCACCGTCGGCAACCAGAGCGAAAGCAACTCCAGGATCGAGGACTACACGGGATTCGGGTGGCGGCGGCCGCTGATGGGACTCCTGATGACAGTCTTCCTGTTGTCCCTCGCCGGCTTCCCTGGGACCGCGGGCTTCATCGCCAAGTACTACCTTCTGCTGGGGGCCGCCGAGGCAAGGCTGTGGGTGCTCGCGGTCATCCTGGTTCTGACGACGGTCGTCTCCTACTGGTATTACCTGCGCGTGGCCTGGTACATGTGGATGAAGGAGCCTGAAGCGGCGGGCGGGCGGCACGCGGCGGCGGTAACGCCCCTGGCGACGCACATCGTCCTGGTCATCGGGGTAGCGCTGGTTATTCTGGGCGGACTGTTTCCCGACGTCGCCCTGGACCTGGCGGCGGCTTCTGTCGACGGTCTCCGTGAGGCCGCGGGTGGGACCGCGGCCTCGGCGGGCCCCTGAGTCTCGTCCGCGGACACCGGCCCCCGATGTATCTGCGGGAACACATCTTCCGGCAGTACGACATCCGCGGCCTCGTGGGCGAGGATCTGACCCCTGCGGTCGCGGAGGCCGTGGGCAGGGCCTACGCTTCCGAACTGCGCGCGCGACTTCCAGCTGTCGCCCCCCGCGTTGCCGTCGGGGAAGACAACCGACCCTCGTCCCCCGCACTGCGGGCTGGCCTGGTGCAGGGTCTGAGATCGGCGGGATGCAGCGTCCTTCAGCTGGGCACGGTGCCGACCCCCGTCACCTATTTCAGCGAATACCGGTTCGCGACGGACGGAGCCATACAGATCACCGGCTCTCACAATCCGCCGGAGTACAACGGCATCAAGATGACCATGGGCAAGGCGTCCACCCACGGCGACGGCATCCGGCGCCTGCTGGGTCGCATTCTGGAGCGCGATCTGGCAGTCGGGACAGGGTCCCTGGAGGAGGTCGATCCAGTCCCGGCGTACATGGCCGACGTGTCCGCGCGCTTCCGGCTCTCACGTCCCCTCAAGGTTGTCGTCGACTGCGGCAACGGCACGGGTTCCGTCGTGGCCCCTCAGCTGCTGGAAGCCATCGGTCTGGAAGTGGTTCCTCTCTACTGCGAGTCGGACGGGACCTTTCCCAACCATCACCCGGACCCCACGGTGGACGAGCATGTTCAGGATCTGATCGCCGAAGTGCGAAGACACGAGGCGGACGCGGGCATCGGCTTCGACGGCGACGCGGACCGCATCGGCGTGGTGGACGACCGGGGGCGTGTCGTGCGGGGCGACATCCTCCTTCTGCTCTTCGGCCTGGACGTCCTCCAGCGCAGCGGGACCGGACAACGCCTGGTCTTCGACGTGAAGTGTTCGCAGGTCCTTCCCGAGGAGTTCGCGCGGGCCGGGGGCAAGCCGCTGATGTGGAAGACCGGTCACTCGCTCATCAAGGAGAAAATGAGAGAGACCGGTGCGCTGATCGCCGGAGAACTCTCCGGGCACATCTGCTTTGCCGACGACTACTACGGCTTCGACGATGCTCTGTATGCCGCGGGCCGACTCGCGGCCCTGATCGCCGACGCCGACCGGCCGCTATCGCGGATCGTGGGCGCGCTGCCCGCCTATGTCGCGACCCCGGAACTGCGTTTGGAGGTCCCCGAGGACGTCAAGTTCCCGCTGGTGGAGCGTGCCGTGCGGTATTTCAGCGACCGCTACGACGTGGTTGCCGTGGACGGCGTGCGCGTGCAGTTCGGTGACGGATGGGGTCTGATCCGTGCTTCGAACACGCAACCCGTGATCGTGGCGCGCTTCGAGGCCTCAAGCGCGAAGCGCCTGCGGCAGATCCGGGCGACGATGGAGGACTGGCTCCGCCAGGAGGGGGTGCACAGCTGATGTGAAGGGGCGCGTGGGCCCCTGTCGGGGCCTTCGCCACCGGGCTGAGCGGTCGATTGTCCCATCCAGCTATCCCCTTGGCCCGTCGCACGGTTGATCTTGGGTCACGCCGAAACGCACCCGCCCATCCCTGGGGGAGTCTCCCAGGCCACGAGGGGTGCGGACGGTTGCGACCCGACACCCCTAACCGCGAACGGAGGGAGCGGCAACCATGCTCACGCCGGAGAACCGCCGGAACCGCCAGAAGACCAGATCCTGTTGCGCCGCCGGCTACAAGGGCGAGCCCTACACCATCACTGGCCAGGTCCTCGGTCTCCTCCTGGCACTTGTCGCGTCGGCCTGCGACACGGCCGATACCGATCCTCCGCCGCCACCATCCGACCCGGCCGCGCCAGCGGAGTTGGTGGACATGGCCGCCTTCTACGAGGCGTTCGAAGTGCTCCGCGAGCTTGAGCTGGAAGAGACCGACCAGGCCATGACAGTGCAGCCGATGGTCACTCTCGGTGGGGACGGCACGTTCCTGCTGGCGGAGCCGATGGAGGGCCAGGTCAACGTCTACGGCAACGACGGGCGTCTGCGGCGCGTTGTGGGTAGCAGGGGCGAGGGGCCGGGAGAGTCTCTGTTCCCTCTCAGCGCCCATCGGACTCTCGATGGCGGCATCGTCGTCGCGGACTTCCAGCTTGCCCGGCTGACGTTCTTTCCGGGGTCCGGGGAGGATCCAGAAATCGTCATGTCTCCGATCACTACGGTGCAGGGAGCACTGGATCTAGGCGAAGATCGGTATCTGCTGACCGGGATGCTGCAGTCCGAGGGGGCACCGACGCTTCTGCACATCTGGAACCGCCGCACGGGGGACCTCGAGCGCAGTTTTCTCCCCATGGGGGTGCCCGAGGAATCCCTCGACTACGCGTTCACGTTTCAGGGTGCCTTCGCTGCGCTGGAGGCGGATACGATCTGGGCGGGGTGGGCCCTGTCGGACACCCTCTACAAGTTCAGCCGCCAGGGGGATCGCCTGGAGGAGATCCCTCTTCCGATGGTGAGACCCATGGGCACCCTCCCCAGTGCTGGGGAGAGCGTCCCCGATGTCGACGCTGGCGCTGACCCGTTTGACCGGTTCACCCAGGTGGTACGGGTGTCCGTTCTTGATGACGGCAATCTGGTGGTGATGTCCATGCAGTCGCGAGGCATGGATGCCGTTTGGGATCTGCTGATCATCGACCGGACGGGGCAGCAACTGCTGGGTGCGCCCAACATGCCGCAGCTGTTGGCCGTGGAGCAGGATCTGTTCTACTTCGATGATCCGGCCTCGGTCTTGCCGAATCGGTGGCTTGTGGCGCGCTGGAAGGGTGGTCTTGAACCATGAGGTGGTCGGTCGGACGCAGCCGCCGCACCTGCTCGACTGCAGTCGTCCTGAACCGGGCTGCAGCTACGCTCCTTCTGGCCTGGATGGCTGCCGGATGTTCGCCGCGGGACGGCAATGTCCCTGGCGTCGGCGACGCCATGCCGGGTCTTGAGTTCTCTGGACGCGGTCCGGCGCTGGTGTGGGTCTTCGACGCCCGGGAGTGCCTGGGATGCACGCTCACCGATCCCGCCAGGACGGTGCGTGCCCTCCAGTATGGGTTGGGCGAGCGGTTCGAAGTAGTCGTAGTAGCGGTGGGAGAGAATGGCGACGCGGACCGCGATCTGGTTGCGGGCTTTCTCGGTTCTCAGCGGATTTCGGCAAGAATCGACGTGCGCAGCCGATCCGACTACGTCCGAGCGTTCGGACCAGGGGCGCCGGGCCTGTTCTACATCACGAACGAGGCCGGGGTGATCGAAGCGGTTTTGCCCGCGAGCGAAGTCGCGAGCTGGCGTTCTGCGGGGGATTCGCTCGATCTGGCAGGGTTCGTCCAGAGCCTTGCGACGGGTGCAATTCGGTGAACTGACGGCACGGACGGATCCGTGATACGCGGTCTTGACACTTGCAAGAGAAGGAGTTTGACGATGAAGAGAAGGAAGAGACCTGTTGGGCGACGCGCTTGGTTGATGCGCGCTGCGGTCATGGGAGCAGCGGTCGCGGTGTCCGCGGGCGCACCGGTGGCGGGAATTCCGGCGACGCCCCTGAAAGCCGGGGTGGAGGCGGCCGGTGAGCAGAAATGGGAACGGGTGATCAGGCTTGGGAGATTCCGCATCTGTTGGGGGATTTGCCGGTATGGTTGGTGTTGCTACGACAACCCTTACCTGTAAGAAGGGGAAGAGGAAATGCGAAAGAAATACGGAAGAGTTACGGGCCGTGCTCGGGGGGTACGCGCGGGTGTGAAGGTGTTGGGTCTGGTCACGGCGCTGACAGCAGTCGTGCCGGCGCTCCCTGACGCCGGGATCCCGGTCGGTTCGGCAGCGATCGCGCAGTCGGCCGGCCACAAGCTGGTCTACCGGGTTTGGTGGTTGAAGATCTGCACCGACCATCCATGTGGCGATGCCCCAACCTGTTGTGGTCCCGCCCCGTTCTGAGCACAAAACCAACGGCGGGAGTTGTTCCCGCGGAAGGATGACATATGCAAGGCAAAACGATGGAGCGCCTGGGGGCCACTTTGGCCAGAAGCGCGAAGGTCGCGGGGGTCGCCGCGGCACTGCTGTTCTCTGCTCCCGGGACGGGAGAACACGCCTCGGCTGCTGCGGCGTCGGTCGACGGCGATTGGTGGGAGGTGCGAATGGGGACCTGGGTCCTGTGCCTGCCGATCCCCTGTCTGATTGGTTCGCCCTACTGCTGCGACATGTTCGCGCCACCGGGTCCCATGATGTGACCCGCGTGGCAAGGAGGGAAACGCCGTCTCGGTGACGGCGGTTGTATCCGGCGGGCTCCTCGATGAGAGGGGCCCGCCGGCGTTCATGGGCGCTCGTCGTCGCGCATTGCCGGATCCGGTGCCCGCGCCCCGGACCGAGCGCGAAGTCCAGCACCGAATCCGTGCTGGCCGCTAGAAAGTGCTTACCCCGAGGTCTCCCAGCGTTTCCTTCTCGACGGTCTCTTCGGTCCAGAAGATCTCGGCGTAGCGGCGGCGGATCAGCGACCCGTAGGTGGCGTGAATGCTGCGGATCTGTTCGAAGAAAGGGCGGTCACCGGCCGGGAACACCTCGCCCATGCCGCTCTTGCCGTGAAACTGCGTGCCGTAGGCCGACAATGCCTCAATCTTGCGGTCCATCTGATCCGTAATGTCCACCGCGAACGTCGGTTTGACCGGGTCCTCGCGGAACGAAAGGGCATAGACGATCTTCTGCGGACGGTGGGGTTCGCCTTTGACCGGCAGGTTTCGTAACCCCGACAGGAAGGAAGCATCCCGGGCGAGTTCCGCGGCAGCACGGTGGTCGGGGTGACGTCCCCGGGTCCAGTGAGTCACGATGGCTCGAGGCCGCAGAGCGCGGATCAACTCCGCGACGACGTGCCGGGAGCGCAGGTCGTTGAACAGCGCTGCATCCGGGAGATCGGCGCAGCGGCGCACCGCAAGACCCATGATTTCGGCGGCGGCGGCGGCCTCTGACGCGCGGGACTCCCGGGTGCCGCGCGACCCCATTTCGCCGGCGGACAGGTCGAGGACGCCAGTGCGTTGTCCGGCGTCAGCGGACTTGATCAGCGATCCCCCGCAGAAAATCTCGGCGTCATCCGGATGCGCCATGACCGCGAGGACGTCAAGCGGCGCGCTCACTCGTACCTGAGGGCGTCGACGGGGTCCAGCCTGGAGGCCCGCAAAGCCGGAAGCAGTCCGAAGAGAATCCCGGTGAGCGCGGCCACGGAAAGCGCGGCGAACACCGACCAGATCGGAATCCGCGCGGGCAAAGGCGTGAGTGTGGCGAGCAACTCGGAGGCTCCCCATCCGACCAGGAGCCCGGCTGCACCGCCAGCGGCGGTGAGAAGCGACGCTTCGATCAGGAACTGCGACTTGATCTCGCGGCGGGTAGCCCCGATGGCCTTGCGAATTCCGATCTCCCTCGTGCGTTCCGTAACGGAAATCAGCATGATCCCCACTACGCCGATCCCTCCTACGAGCATGCCGATCGAGGAAAGCGCCACCATAACAATGAAGAACATGGCGGTGAACTGGTTGAACAGGTCGATGATCTGCTCGCTGCGAATGATGGCGAAGTTGTTCTCGTCGGCGGGTCCGAGGCCGCGCATCGAGCGGAGCGCCGAGACGATCTGGTCTTCGGTCTCGCTTGATTCGACCCCGTCCCTGGGGGCAACCTGGACCATCATGAAGTTCCACCGCGTACGGGCCTTGAGCCGCTTGTCCGCGGCGGTGAAGGGCACAACCGCGAAATGACCCGCAACTTCACCGAAGAGGTTGTCGATGGGCCTGAAGACCCCGATAACGGTGAACTGTTCATTCGCCGCTCTCCGGCCCGCATTGACGCGCACGCGCTTTCCAATCGGATCCAACTCGCCGAAGACTGTTTCCGCCAGGTCTTCCGATACCACGACCACGCCTCTGGCCTGCGCAACCTCCGCCGGGGTGAAGTCCCTGCCCGCGACGAAATCTCCTCCGGTGAAAGTCGGCCACCCGCTCGAGTTGCCGACCCATTGGATGCCCCTGATCCAGTCCGACTCATACCGCATCGTCGCGCCGAACTCGTACCTGGCGACAGCCTCCGCGACCCCTGGCAGTGTCTGGACCCTTCGAATCTCACGGTTGCTGATCTCGGGCCGATCCCACCACGGCGGTCGTCCGGAGCCATCGGCGGAGATCCGGACGTTGGTGAAATCGAAGGGCATGAGCGTGAAACTTCCGGGCTCGGATGCCTCGAAAATCTCCATGACCTCGCTGCGGATTCCGCTAACCATCGCGGCTACCGTTACGACGACCCCGACCCCGATCCCCACCCCCAACACCGCCAGTGTCGTGCGCATCCAGTTGGCCCGCAGCGCGTCGAAGGCCACGCGGACGCTCTCGCTCAGGACGTGACCGGGCGCGGCCGGTTTCCCTTTCGGCGCACTGGCTCCGCCAACACCACTCTGCGTCATTCGTACCTCAGCGCGTCGACGGGATCGAGTCTGGCCGCGCGCGAGGCCGGGTAGACACCCGAAGCCACACCCACGCCGACGCCGAGGGTCACGCCGAGGGCCATCCACTTGGGGGCCACGGCCGCCGGCAGGGGCGTCAAGGCACCCAGCAGGATGGTCAGGGCGATTCCGATACCCACTCCAATTGCGGCGCCGACGGCCGAGAGGGTGGCGCTCTCAATCAGGACCTGGACCAGGACATCGCCGCGACGGGCGCCGATGGCCTTGCGAATCCCGATTTCCCGCGTCCTCTCCATGACGGTGACCAGCATGATATTCATGATTACGATGCCGCCCACAACAAGGGAAATGCCGACAAGCCCGGGCAGGGCCAGGAACAGGACCTGACTGATGTTGTCCCAGAAGGCCAGAGAGGATTCCGTCGTTTCCGCAGCGAAATTGTCCAGATCCGCGGGTCTCAGCCGACGTCTCAGCCGCATGGCCTCGACGGTCTCCTGGTGGATGGGCAGGACCAGTTCGGGGGCATCGGCCTTGATGATGATCTCATCCACGATGCCATGTGGATTGACGAACCTCTGGACCGGCGAGCGTGCCGGAGCGATGGCCAGGTTGTCAAGGGAAACGATCAGAAACGATCCCTGCTCCTCCAGAACTCCCACGACCCGGAAAGGGAAGCCGCGAAGCCGCACCGTCCTGCCGATCGGATCGAGCCCTTCGAAGAGGACCTCGGCCGTGGACTTGCCCAGAACGACCACGGGCGCTCCCTGTTCTGCCTCATGCCTGGTGTACGCCCGGCCGCGCTCCACATTCCAGTTGCGGATCTCGAAGATCTCCGCCGACGCACCGACGATGTTGACGTTTTCGACCTTCAGCCCGGTGTCCGATTCGAGTTCCCCACCGGCATCCGATTGTGCCCCTATCGTCGCCGACAGCGTGATCCTGTCGCGAAGGTACTCCAGGTCGTCAAAGGTCAATCGCGGTGCGCGGGCCCATGCCCTCCACTGCTCGGGCGACGGGTCGACCGCCTCTCTGGGCATCCTGCCCACCCGGACCGTGTTCACTCCCATGACCCTCTCGGTGAGCGTGCCGCGGATGTAGCGGTCCGTTCCCTCCACGATGCTCACGACGAGGATGAGGAACATCACGCCCACGATGACACCCAGCAGGGTGAAGAAGCTCTTGAGCTTCTGGGTGCGGATCTGCTCCCAGGCCAGGCGCACGCCTTCGAGGAACTGCATTCAGCTCCCTCGATCGTTGCGAGGCATCGGCGTCAGTCCTGCCCGCCGTCCGCGGCATCCGGGGCGTCGCTCTCGTCCGCCCGAACGTCGTCTCCGTCCTCCAGCGTCCGGACAACCTGATACGGCCCGCTGACGACCGTGTCTCCCAGCGACAATCCGGAAAGCACCTCGAAGTACTCCTGGCCGGCGATTCCGACCGTGACCGGCGTGAACGTGACCTGGCCGTTCCTGACCACAAAGACCCCTTCGATGGGATCGGGCACCTCTGCAGACGAACGATTGTCGCCGTTCGCGGCCCCGTCGCCGTCTTCCGATTCGGGTTCGCGCAGGGTGAGCGCAATGATCGGAATGCTCAGTTGATCCTCGCGCGTCTCGGTGATCAGTTCCGCGGTAGCCGACAGATCGGGGCGAAGCTCGACCTCGGGACTGTCGAGCGTCACGACCACCTCGAAGTCGATCGTGGGTGTCTGTCCGGTGCCGGCAGCCTGCGAGGGCGGACGAATCGCGCTGTTCCCGATCTCGGTGACAACCCCTGGGAAATCCGTTTCCGGGAAAGCGTCCAGTTCGACGGTTGCGCTGTCGCCCAACGCGATTTCGGGCACGTCGGTTTCGTCCACCTCCAGCACGACCTCCATGACGGACAGATCCGACACGGTCAGCACGAGGCTGCCAGGGTTGTTCATGGTGCCCACGATCACCGTCTCGCCCTCTTCGACGTTCAGACGGGTGACCCGGCCAGCCATGGGTGCACTGATGATGGTCTTGGCGAGTTGGTCGCTGGCCTCCTCGAGGGCGGCCCCGGCCTGGTTGACCCCGAATTCCGAAGACTCGAGCAGAGACCGCTGCACTTCCAGGTCGGTCTGCGCGTTGTCGACCTCCTGGCGGCTCACCAGCAGCGGTTCGCGAGCGTGCAGTGAATCCAGGCGTTCCGCTTCCCTCTGCGCGCGCAGGTAGTTGGCGCGCGCCTGCGACACCTGTGCCTGTGCCTGGCTGAGATTCGCGCGGCTGCGGTTGACCGCCGCCTGGTAGCGCGTAGGGTCGAGGCGCAACAGGACCTGGCCTTCCTCCACGTCCTCGCCCTCGTCCACCAGCAACTCCGCCACCCGGGCTGAGATGTCCGAGCTGATATCGACCTTTCGGCGCGCACGGACGTTGCCACTGGCCGTGACGGTTGCGACCAGGTCGCGCGTGTCGACGGTCTCGACCCGGACTTCGATGCCCTGTTGGCGCCGGCCGTTCATGCTCAGGCCCGCGGCCGAGACGAGCAGGATCGCGATCCCGATCCCGATCATCACCTTGGTTCTGGTTCTCATGGCTTCCTTATGGATTCCTCAGAGGCATGCCGACGACCGCTTCGAGGTCGGCGACTGCGTCATGATAGATGAATATCGCCACGATACGCTCCCGGTCGGCTCGCGCCTTCACCGTCTCCGCCTCCACCAGGTCGATGAAGTTGGAAAACCCCAGGCGGTATCGTTCCTGTGCCAGGCGCAGCTGCTCGTCGGCCAGTGCCTGGTTGCGCTCCTCGATCAGGGCGCTCTCGTATGCGGTGCGGACCAGCGCGACGCTCGATTCGATATCCGCGCGCAACGCCAGCTCCTGTTCACGGATACGGAACCTGTTGTCGTTCAATTGGGCGCGGGCGGCCTCCAGTTCCCTCTGGCGGCCAAGCCCCTGGAATATCGGGATGGAGACTTGCAGACCAACAGAGGGCGGCTGGCTGGTGAAGTTGAATGGAAACGCCTGGTTCTCGGCCCGGATGGCCTCGATCGCGGACTCGGGAGTCGCCAGCAGGCTGCAGTTCTGGAGCGGCGGGGGGTTCGGAAGACGCGAGACGAGGTCGTTCAGTCCCAGGCACTGCTGCACTCTGGCCTGCCCTGCGGCGATCGCCTGCGCCTCCTGGCCGGCGGTGGTGCTGGCCTGCCGGGTGAAACCGCTCCAGCCAGCGGACACGGACAGGCTGGGGAAGTAGGACGACCGGGCGATGCTGACGTCGTAGCGGGAGGCTTCTTCCTGGGCCCGCATCGCCTGGAGATCCGGGTTGTTGCCGATCGCCGCCTGGTAAAGTACCCCGGGCGTCCATTCGGGTTGAGTCACCGAAAATGTCGTTGCGAGCGTCGGCTCGGCGTTCAGGTTCACACCGATCTGCTGCAACAGCCGTATCCGCGACGTCTGGACGCCGGTGCGCGACTGTATCAGGGTCACCTCCGCGCGGCCCACGTTCACTTCCGCCTGCCTGACATCGATGGCGTTGCCGGATCCCACCTCCTGGCGCCCCTGGGCCAGCCGCAGGTTGATCCGCGCCCGCTCGAGCTCCTGTTCGGCAAGTGTCAGGCCCTCACCCTGGCGCAGCACCTCGAGGTACGCCTTCGTAACCGCCAGGCGGAGGGCGGCCTCGGTACTCCGGATTTGCGCCTGAGTGGCATCGCGCGACCGGCGGGCCTGGCCGGGGGCCATCAGCTTGCGGCCGTCCATCGAGAAGCTCAGGCCGGCGTTGTACGAACTGAACAGGAACGAAGGCTGGTCCTGGAAGCCGAGCTGATCGGCGGTGATGCTCCCGAACCGCTGCTCGCCCGCCCCCTGCCAGGACAGGGAGGAATTGAGGGAAGCCGACGGGAGCCAGGATCCATAGGCCGAATTCAGGTTCCAGTCGGCGACCCGCAGGTCGTTCCGCGCCGCTTGCACACCCGGGTTGTTGAGGAGTGCCACGCGGAGCGCTTCCTCCAGGGTCAGCGAGGCGGCAAGGCGCTCCTGTGCGCCCAGCTGAGGCCCGGCCACGGAACTGGTCACGAGTGCAACGAAAACCCACGCCGCGCATCGGGCCGGGAACACTATCCGCTTGTCCACCACGATCTCCTCCCTCGTCTCTTCGGGACCCCAGACCGGGATCCTGCACGCGCCGAACCCCAATACGCGGTCGACGCGGTTCCAGTTTCGGTCTTACGGCTCAGGTGCCGGTTTGGTTCAACCCCCCGTATTCCCTCTGCGCAACGAAGCCGTCCGTTGGCACCTCCACCCGCACGAGCCGGCCGCTCCCGTCGAACCAGACCGTTCGGACCTGATCGCCGGACACGATCCGCACCCGGGTCGCTTCCACCTGTTCACCTTCCAGTGTGATGGTCTCCGACCCGATATCCAGATCCGCGGCCCAGTCTTCCCTCTCAGATCGTGGTTCGAATGCGTGCAGCGTCGTGTCGGCGGCCCCGCGTGCCAGGAAGCCGCCGATGACGAAATAGTGGTGGGCGACACCGGCATCGAAGATCATCGTTCGCGGGCTCGCCCTGAACTCCTGCTCCTCCTCGCCCCATGGCGCGACGGTTACTCGCCGCAGTCGATCGCCCGCATTCAGGACGCGAACCTGAAGCGTATCGGCTCCCCTGACGATCGCCTCATACTCGGAGAACGCCATGGCTGGACCAACGGTTCGCAGGATCGTTGTGACGACACGCCCGTCGTTCATTCTGACTGCGCCGCGTGCGAGCGTCTCCTGGGCCTCTCCTGAACCGATCCGCTGGATCGCGAAGTCCTCCGTTCCCATCTCCGAGCCGTCCAGGAACAGGCGAAAACGCCCCCGGTCCAGTTGCTGTCCCGGGAGCTCCCCGCCGGGCACCGCAGATGCCAGGACGGTTGCGGCGACGGCGACGAGAAAGGTGCCCGCAAACCGAGGTGTTCCGCGCGAAGGAAAGTCGTGATCCATTAGATTAACAATAACGGCAAAAGGAAGGGGTCAGGCCTATGTCTATGGGGGACTCGCCGGAGCCCCGCAGCCCGTGACCGGCCGGAACACCTCCGCGGAGCGGTCGGCGTCCGCCGGCCACCTTCTCTGGGCGGGACTCTTCTGTCTTGTCGTGTGGACGCGCCTCGACACCACCTGGTTGCTCGCGGCCGCCGCTCTGCTCCTGTCGTGGGCCGCCGTAGGGAAGCAGGGGGGCTGGCGCCATGGCATCTCCGTCGTCCTGCTCTCGGCGGGCGTTGTCGCCGGCTTTTTTGGCGACGCGGCCGATCGTCGCTTTGCGGAAGGCTGGGACGAATACTGGGAGGAGCGGCGCGAAGTTGTTGCCGGGCAGCTGGGCGCGGAATTCGACGCCCTGGTGGCTCGGGGCGATGCGACGGCAGACAGGCTGGCGCGCGTCGCCGCGGTGGACGATCGGGGCGGGGCTCTGCAGGACTCGCTTCGGATCCTGCTGGAGGACACGGGGCTGACCGCGGCGGCCGTGATCGGTCCCGACGGCGGGTTGCTTGCCTGGGAGGGGAGTCATCAGGGCCGGCTCCCGAAGGACCTTCTCGCGCTGATGGGGCCGTACGCGTACGCGGGCACGCCGCTCTTCTCGTACCTGTACTTCACCAGGACGCTCCCGGAGGCCCGGGGGACAGCGGTGGTGGCGGTGCTGGTCCGCTCGGACCTGCCGGAGTTCTTCGCCTCGGGCCTCGGTGATTTTGCGTCCCGCTTCCGCGAACAGACCGGGGAACGCATCAGGATCTCCCGCTCGGACCGGACGTCGGGACCGGGTGTGTTCGATTTCGGATGGCCCGACGAAACCCTGCTGAGCATCACGATCGACGAGCCGGCACAGGACGTACGGCGTGCAGAGGAACGGGGTCGCTGGGCCAGGATTGTCGCCGCGCTCGCTGCGCTGGTGTGGCTTGTTCTGTCCTTCGGCGTCCCGAGGGCCAGCTTAGCGTATTCGGTCGCGATGCTGGGAATCGGCGCGGCCGTGCTGCCCCTGGACGGACTGTTCAGGACGCCGGAGCTGGTGGATCCGGCCACGTTCGCGCTTCTCGGCCCGGTGCCGCTGACACTGGGCCGTGTCGTTCTGCTGTGCGTCGCGATCATGCCGGCGGCCGTGCTGACGCTGCCCCGATGGCGTCCGGGAATCGGAGGGTGGGCGGCGCCGCTGGTGGTCGCGGTGTCGTTTCCGCTGGTCCTTGCCTGGATGGAGGGAAGCGCCTCGCCGGAACTCATGGGGACTACGGACGGCCGCTGGATCGTCTTCCAGACCACCGTCGCCATGATCCTGGCCGTTGTTGCGTCGGTTGCGCTCGCCTGGCGCCCCGGAGCCGGCGCGCGGGGCGGCCCCGGGTTCGTGGGGCTTGGGCTGGCGGCAGCGGGTGCACTCGGGATCCTGGTGGCCATCGGCGTGCGGACCGGACCTGCCGTCGCTCCGCTGCTGACGGTGCTGTGGGGCGTGCCGGTGGCGGCGGTGGCTCGTGGACTCGGGGGATTCCGTCCACAGTCCTACCTCCACTGGTTCTGCTCCTTCTGGCTGTCCGCGACCGCGGTTCTGCCGTTCACGTGGTCAATGCGCACAGAGGCGCGCATGATGATCGCGGAGGAGCAGATGGGACGTCTCGGAGTCACGTCGGAACCGAATCTCGAACCGCTGCTGGACCGCTTTGCGGAGCAGGTAGACTCGCTGGACCGGGCGGGCGCGGGGGACGTGGAGATGATGTACCAGGCCTGGGTGGGCAGCGACCTTGCCGGCAGGGGGACCGCCATGTTCCTGACCTTGTGGTCGGCGGACGATGTCCCCGTGCAGGAACTCCGGCTGGGCGTCAAGGGTGACCGTCCGGATGTCGTTGTCGACCTTCTCCCCCAACTCCGGTCGGCCGGGACGGGCGCGTACCACGATCCGGACGACATCGACGTCCACCACCTCATCGCCGTTACCCTGGCCGACGGCCGGCTGGTGACGGGCACCATTCCCCCGAGGCGAACCATCGACGCGCCGTCACCCCTTGGTCCCCTCTTCGCCTCGGTGGAGGAGGAGGGCGACCAGGAGTTTCTGACGCTGGTCCAGACGCCTCCGGGACAGGATACGGGACGGGCGCGGGCGGTGGAATGGAGCCGCAACCAGGAAGGGTGGAGGGCCGAAGGTGTGGCACAATACCCCGACGGTCCGTATTCGGTCTTCTATACGATCAGCATTCCCAACCTCTCGGTCATGCTGGCGCGGGCGACATTGCTGATGGCTGTCGGTCTCGCCGTGTTTTCGGCCCTGTGGCTGCTCAGCGTCACCATCCTGGGATTCCGGCTGCCGGCGCGCGTCGACTGGCGGGGACTGCTCACGTCGTTCCGCGCACGGGTGACCCTCACGCTCTTCGGGTTCTTCATCCTGTCCAATGTGCTCTTTGGAACGCTCGCCTATCGCACGCTGGCCGGTGCCTCCGAGCGCACCGCCACGGCACTCGCCGAGCGGGTGGTCGCGCAGATCGCCGAAGCGTACCTGGAGGAGGGAGGGTCGATGGAGTTGCTGGCGCGGCGCGTGGGCGCGGACCTGCTCGAATACCGCGGTGGCGAACTCGTGGGCGGCTCGGTCGATGAGCTGATCGAGCTGGGGCTCTATGAGGGTTGGGTGGATCCCGACATCTACGATGCGCTGGAAACACGACAGAGACTCAGGGCGTCCCAGGTGGAGAGCCTTGGCGACTGGCGCTACGTGGTCGCGCACAGACGCCTGCCCGACGGCGACATCGTGGCATCCCCGGTCCCGTTGCGGGCGGGCGCGGCTGCGTTGCGCCGGCGGGACGTTGCCGATCTGCTCGGATTCGCCATCGTGCTCGGCCCGATTCTGTCTCTGGGACTCGCCCTTTTCGTGGGAAGGGCGCTGACGCGTCCGATCCAGACCCTGCAGGTGGCCTCCGAGCGGGTAGGGAGCGGCAATCTGGCCGTGCACCTTCCGGAGGACCGCGTCGACGAGTTCGGGTCCGTGTTCGCGGCTTTCAACCGGATGGTGCTGCGCCTGGACGACGCACGCCAGGAGCTGTTGCGGACGACGCGCCGCACCGAAGCGATTGTGGAGGAAGCGGCCACGGGGGTGATCGCGGTGAACCCGAAGGGGAACGTGACCGTTGCCAACCCGCGGGCCGAGTCGCTGCTTGCAACGTCGCTGGTGACCGGCGAGGCCATTCCGCGAGCCGGCAAATACGGAGCCGAACTGGCCGCATGGCTCGACGGGTACATGCGGAGCGGCGCTGTGGAGGCGGACGGGGACTTCAGATGGGGCGGCAAACGGATCCAGGTGCGAGCCAGGCGCATCGTGCAGGAGGGCCGCGGAGGGGGCGTCGTGGTCAATCTCGAAGACGTCACCGATGAACTCCGCAGCGAGAGGATTCTGGCCTGGGGTGAAATGGCGAAGCAGGTCGCCCACGAGGTGAAGAACCCGCTGACGCCGATCAAGCTCTCGGTGCAGCACCTGCGTCGCGCGTGGGACGACAGGAGAAGCGATTTCGGCAGAATCCTGGACAGGAACGTGGGCGCGATACTGGGCGAGATCGACCGGCTCGCCTCGATCGCGCGTGGCTTCTCCCGGCTGGCTTCGCCCGGGGCCGCCGACGCGGGTCCCCTGGTCGCGGTCGACCCCGGCGAGGTGATCAGGGAACTCCTGAACCTGTACCACGGCGGCGGCGAGACCACGATTCGTCTCGAGAGCGAGTTGCCCGCGACGCTGCCGCAGGTTGTCGCGCGCCCCGACGAACTCAAGGAGGTATTGCTCAACCTGCTGGAGAACGCCCGGGCCGCGATGCCCGGCGGCGGCGTGGTGCGCATCGGCGCCAACGAGCCCTCGGACGGGTCGCGGCGAGTGGCGGTGATCGTGGAGGACGAGGGATCCGGCATCCCCGACGAGCTGCTTCCGCGCATTTTCGAGCCGCAGTTCTCGACGCGGTCCACGGGGACAGGTCTCGGGCTCGCGATTGCCAAGCGGCTGGTCGATTCCTGGGGTGGTACGGTGGACGTTCAGAGCAAGGTCGGCCGGGGCACCCGTGTGAGGATCGACTTGCAGGTGCATGATCCGCAGGCGGAGGAGCGGCACGAGGACCTTGGCGGTCCCGTCGTGGCAGAGTAGAATGATCCTGTGCTCCAGATGACCCCAGCCCGGCCCGGCGATTCGGACTCGCGGGCAAGCGGACGTACCCTTCCTGTTCCCGTCGATATTGCAGGTTGGATCGACGAGCGCTCCCCGGGGATCGCCGAGCGCTGGGCGTCGGGACTGTTGGCCAACGGGGAATCCTGGGCGCGGGACATCCGGCCGGTCGCGAGGCCGCTCTGCCGCGGGCTGGTTTCGTTTCTGCCCGGCATGCTCAGTGCCTACCGGGCCCAGATCCTCCCGCTCTGGTCGGAAGGCGCCGAACTCTTCGGTTCGGTGGCCGCTCGGCGCGGGTTGTCCGCCGGCGAAGTGATCGAGGAATTCCAGCTGCTGCGTGAAGTCATCCTGAGGATGATGTTCGAGCGCCCTCCCGCAAGGACCGAAGGCGGGTTGCCCCTGCGCGAGATCCTCCACCTCAACCGGGCCGTCGACATCGGGGTGACGCAGGCCAGCGTCGGCCATACGGACCTCCTGTTCTTCAGCCTGATCCATGACTCGGGTGTTCCCGCTCCCCTCGATGCCGACGACCTGATCGAGGTCTGCGAACAGATCCGCACGCTCCAGGCAGAGGGCCGGCGCATCGTGGTCCCGCGGCGAAGGTAGACGATGCCCGCACCGGGCGGGATGCCTCCCGGCGAGTTCCGCGAGTCGGGCCACCGCTTTGTCGACTGGGTTGCCGACTATCTGAGCGGGATCGACGAGTACCCGGTTCTGGCCAGGGTCCAGCCGGGCGAGGTGCGCGATGCGCTCGGAGACGAGGCGCCGCAGAGCGGCGAAACGATGGAAGCACTGCTCAGGGATTTCGAGGGGGTGGTGCTGCCCGGGGTCACGCACTGGAATCATCCGGCGTTCTTCGCGTACTTCGCGATCTCCGGGTCGGGTCCCGGGATTCTGGGAGAGCTGCTTGCCGCGGCGCTGAACGTCAATGCGATGGTGTGGAAGAGTTCCCCGGCGGCAACGGAGCTGGAGGAAGTCACCCTGGACTGGCTGCGCGGCTTTCTGGGGTTGCCGCCGGAGTTCATCGGCACAATCAACGATACCGCGTCAACCTCCACCTTTTCCGCACTGGCCGCGGCGCGGGAGAAACTGCTGCCGGAGGCCCGGGAACGGGGTCTGGCCGGAGCCCCGCCTGGCCGCGTGTATACGACCGCCGAAGCCCACTCGTCGGTACTGAAGGCGGTGCACGCGCTGGGTCTCGGCCGTGAGGGCGCACGCGTTGTCCCGACAGGGCCGCGGAGGGGCATGGACCCGGCGGCCCTCGCCGACGCGATCGACCATGACGCTGCGTCAGGGTATCGCCCCCTTGCGGTGGTGGCGACGATCGGCAGCACGTCGATCAACGCGGTCGATCCGGTTGCCAGGATCGCCGAAGTCACGGCCGAACGGGGCATCTGGCTGCATGTGGACGCGGCCTACGCTGGCGTCGCGGCCGCGCTGCCGAACATGGCGTCCCACTTTGCGGGCTGGGAGCGGGCCGATTCGATCGTGATCAACCCGCACAAGTGGCTCTTCACCCCGGTCGACTGCTCGGTCCTCTACGTACGCGATCCGGCCGCGCTGCGCGCCGCGTTCTCCCTGACGCCGGCGTACCTGGAGACAGCCGAGCAGGGAGTCACGCACCTGATGGATCACGGTCTGGCGCTCGGCCGGCGGTTCCGCGCCCTCAAGCTGTGGTTCGTAATGCGTTATTTCGGCCAGCAGGGTCTCCGCGCGCACCTGGCGCGCCACGTCGCCCTCGCCCGGCGGCTTGCCGAAAAGATCGATGCCGAACCGGAGTGGGAGCGCTGGCGTCCGACCCCATTTTCCCTGGTCGTCATGCGACACGCGCCGGCCGACGCTGACGGTGAACGTCGCGACGCCCTCAATCTCGCGCTGATCGATCACGTCAACCGGAGCGGGGCCGCCTTTCTGGCGCAGACGGTGATCGACGGGGAGACATGGGTGCGCTTCGCGATCGGCAACATCCACACGCGGGCCGAGCACGTCGACACGACGTGGAAGGCGTTGCGCGACGCCGTAGGTGCGGTAGCGGACTGAATCCAATCGCGGCGCAAAACCGGGCCTCGCGGCCAGGCCTCGCCATTAGGCCTCGCCATTAGGCCTCGCGCACCTCCTTCACCAGCTCCGACATCTGATCCTTGGCGTCCCCGAAGAACATCAGGGTGTTGTCCATGTAGAAGAGGTCGTTGTCGATGCCGGCAAAGCCCGGACTCAGCGAGCGCTTCATCACGATGACCGTGCGCGCCTTGTCCACGTCCAGGATCGGCATTCCGGCGATGACGGAATCCGGATCGCGGGCGGCAGGGTTCACCACGTCGTTGGCCCCCACGATTAGCACCACGTCCGTAGAGTCGAACTCGGCGTTGATGTCGTCCAGGTCGAGCAGCTTGTCGTACGAAACGTCCGCTTCGGCCAGCAGCACGTTCATGTGGCCGGGCATCCGGCCCGCGACCGGATGCACGCCGAACCGCACCGTCACCCCACGATCCTCGAGCAGGTCGCAGACCTTTTTGAGTTCGTGCTGGGCCTGCGCGACGGCCAGCCCGTATCCGGGCACCACGGCGACCGAACCGGCGTAGGCCAGCACCATCGCCGCCTGCTCCGCGTCGACGTCCCGCACCGGGCGCTGTCCGGTCTTCGCCCTGGCCGTTTGCCCCTCCGTACCGAAGGCCCCGAAGGCCACGTTGCCCAGGGAGCGGTTCATGGCCTTGCACATGAGCTGCGTCAGGATCAGGCCCGCAGCGCCGACCAGCGACCCCGCGATGATCAGGATGTAGTTGTTCAGCACGAACCCGGTGGTCGCCGCCGCGATCCCCGAGTAGGAGTTGAGCAGGGACACCACGACCGGCATGTCGGCGCCGCCGATCGGGATGACAAGAAGCACGCCGAGGATCAGTGCGCCCGCCACGAGCGCCGCAAAGAACGGACCGCTGATCTCCAGCCCGGTCATGCCGACGACCGGCGCAACGCTGTTTGCCACGCCGACATGCGCGAGGCTGGCGCCGATCAGCAGGACGCCGAGGAAGAGCAGGGCGTTGAGGGTCTTCTGGAGAGGAAACGTCACGGGACTTCCGGTTACCACGCCTTGCAGCTTGCCGAAGGCGATGAGGCTGCCCGAGAAGGTCACCGCGCCGATCAGCGTGCCGAGCACGATCGTGACGCCGACCCCGAGCTCGAGCGCCGGTCCGCTGCCGCCGGCACGGAGGAACTCGGCAGCCGCGACCGCCGCCGACGCGCCGCCTCCGAAGCCATTGAAGACCGCGACCAGCTGCGGCATGGCGGTCATCTGGATGTACCGGGCCAGGATCCCCCCGATTGCGGCGCCGGCCACGACCGCGGCCACCACGGTCGTCCAGTCGAGAATCTCGTGGTCCAGGAGCGTGACGACGATGGCCAGGAGCATGGCCAGGGATGCCCGGGCGTTCCCGGAGCGTGCGGTCGCCGGAGAAGAGAGCTGCTTGATCCCTGATACGAAGAGAACCGCCGAAATCAGGTAGGCGATCTGGGTGATGGTAGTTGATTCCACGTTGACCTCAGCGTTTCCGGAACATCTGCAACATGCGGTCGGTCACCATGAAGCCGCCGACCACGTTGATCGTCGCCATCACGATTCCCGCGGTTCCGAGGACTTTCACCCACGGTGCGTTGGCGGCACCGGTGACGACCAGGGCGCCGATGATGGCGATGCCCGAGATCGCGTTCGCGCCGGACATGAGCGGCGTGTGCAGGGTCGGTGGGACCTTGGAGATCACCTCCTTCCCGGCGAGGGTGGCGAGTACGAAGATGTACAGCAGGATCAGCAGTTCACCCATGGGTTCGTCACTCCGTAGCGGACGCCAGCTTCGCTCTGACGCGTTCGTTCCTGATTTCGCCGCCGTGGGTGACGCAGGTGGCGGCGGTGATTTCATCGTCGAAGTCGATCTCTCCCTCGTCGTCGAAGAGATCGTCCACGAAGCTGGCCAGGTTGCGGGAGTACATCTGGCTGGCGTGGAAGGGCAGCTCGGCCGGCAGGTTCGTCGGCCCCATCACGGTCACGCCACCGTGGTCGACCGACTCCCCGGCGACCGTGACCTCGCAGTTGCCGCCCGACTCGGAGGCGAGATCGACGATCGCGCTGCCGGGCCGCATGCTTGCGACCATCTCTTCAGTTATGAGCACGGGGGCGGCTCTGCCGGGGATCTGCGCCGTCGTGATGACCAGGTCCTGGTCCCTGATGTTGTCCGCGATCAACTCCAGTTCACGCTGGTGCTGCTCCTCGGACAGCGCCTTGGCGTAGCCTCCCTCGTCTTCGGAGCTCTCATCCAGCGTGGCCTCCAGGAATTTCGCGCCGAGGCTCTGCACCTGCTCCTTCACGGCGGGCCGGATGTCGAAGGCCGACACCACCGCTCCCAGGCGGCGCGCCGTCGCGATGGCCTGGAGTCCGGCCACGCCCGCGCCGAGGATCAGCGCCTTTGCAGGACGAACCGTGCCTGCCGCCGTCGTCAGCATGGGCAGGAAACGCGTCATGGCGTCGGCACCCATCAGAACGGCCTTGTAGCCCGCCACCGTCGCCTGCGAGGACAGCACGTCCATCTTCTGCGCCCGCGTGATTCTCGGGATGAGTTCGACCGCAAACGAGGTTACTCCCCGGTCCGCCAGAGCCTCCATGACGCCGGTCGGACCCAGCGGGTTCAGGTGGCATACCAGCACGGTACCGGAGGGTAGCGCGCCAACCTCCTCCGGCGAAGGAGGCTGCACCTTGAGGACGACGCGGGCGCCGTCGAGCAGGGCGTCGCGGCCCGGCACCACCTTGGTCTCCGCCTCCGCGTAATCCGCGTCCGGGAAGGAGGCGCCAACTCCGGCGCCGGCCTGGATACGAAGGTCCCAGCCTCGCTTTCGGTACTGCCGCGAGACGTCGGGCACGAGGGCGACCCGGCGTTCACCCGGTCGGCTCTCAGCCAGGATTGCGATTGTCATCAGTGTATTCTCCCGGTCAAAAACCCGACCAACTTGCACTCTCGAAACGCGTTTCGCCAGCCCCAGTCTTGTCCAACGGCAAATGAGCCTGAACGCGGGGCCGGTTTCCAGCG
>JAPPNN010000043.1 GCA_028873815.1 Gemmatimonadota bacterium
CTCACACGGAGGCGCCCATGACCGTACCCGAGAAGATCTCCGCGGACTACACGCTCCGCCCGAGCGAGTTGGCTTCGGTGCTCACAGTCCTGGTCGAGGCCCGCCAGCCGGCCATCGTCACCGGGCCGCCCGGATCGGCCAAGAGCCAGATCGCCCAACAGGTGGCCGCGGCCACCAACCGCCAGTACGTCGATGTCCGGGCCCTGCTCCTCGACCCCGTCGACCTCCGCGGCATCCCCTGGCGCGACAGCGACGACCGCACCCGCTGGGCGCCGCCCGCGTTTCTGCCGCCGTCCAACGATACCGGACGCTGGCTCATCAACCTCGAAGAGCTGCCGTCGGCCGTTCCCATGGTGCAGGCGTCGCTTTACCAACTGGTGCTCGACCGCAAGGTGGGCGAGTACGAGTTGCCCGAGGGCGCGTCTCTCATTGCCTGCGGCAACCGGGAGACGGACCGCGGGGTGGTGCACCGCATGCCCACGCCCCTGGCCTCCCGCTTCGTCCACCTGGAGATCCGCGTCGACGCGGAAGACTGGCTCACCTGGGGCGCGGCTCACGGGATCGTTCCGGAAGCACTCTTCTTTGTAGCCTACCGGCCCGACCTCCTGCACCAGTTCGACCCTCAGTCCAGGGAAGCGGCTTTCGCCTGTCCCAGGGCATGGGAGGCAGTGAGCAACATCGTCAAGCACCGGAACGGGCTCGATCCGGCAACGGAGCGGGCGCTCTTCCGGGGGACCGTGGGGGAGGCGGCGGCGGTGGAGTTCTCGGCGTTCCTGAAGGTCTGGCGCGAACTGCCCCATCCCAGGGCGGTCCTGAACGACCCCGCGAACGCCAACATCCCGGAAAACGCGAGCGCCCTGATGGCGCTCTGCGGCTCTCTGTACCGTCTTGCGACAGACGTCACCATGGACGCCATCGTCACCTTCGCGGAGCGGCTCCGACGGGAGGTGGGAGAGGCGCTGGTGGGGGCGTGCGTACGCCGGGACCCGGCGCTCCAGCGCTCCCCCGCCTTCATCCGCTGGGCCGCCGCCAGGACGCAATGAGGGAGATGGCCATGCACTGGCGAATCAGCCACTATCCCGCGGGCGACGCACCCTCGCGCGAGTACACGGTGCGGGCGCGCAACCGTGAGGGCGCCCGGCGCAAGCTCGCCGCCGCAATCCGGGTCCCCTTGTGGACCCTCAGATAGACCGGGAGGAGAACGTCAATGGATCTCACCAGAGACGCCATGCTGGTCAGACTTCGCATCAGCGCCTGGTCCGGCCGGCTCTACGACCGCGAGGCGAGCGACCATGTCGCCGCCCAGCACGACGCCAGCACAAGCGCAGGGCGTTACACAAAGCGACTCTTGCCCAAGGTCGCCCTGGCCGCGCTCAACGCCACCATGAGCGAAACGCGCACTCAGCACGACGCCCAATCCCTGCCCTGGGACGACAAGGGCTCGCGGCTCCTCACCGTCGCCAACTACGAGCACTACACCGAAGTCATGGACGCGCTCCGCGAGCGCCTGGTGCGCCAGCGCGCCCGCTTCATCGAGGACTACGACGACTACGTGGAGCAGGCGCGGATCGACCTCGGCAAACTCTTCCGCATCGAGGACTATCCCTCGAAGGACCGGCTCCGGGACAGGTTCTCCATCCGCTACCGCATCACGGCGGTGCCCGACGCCGACCACTTCATCGCCCGGCTCGCGTCCGACGACACCGAGCGGGTGAAGCGGGACATCGAGAGCCACATCGAGGAGCAGCTACACGACGCCGTGGGCGACCTCTACCGGCGCCTGGCCGAGGCGGTCGAGCGGGTCTCGGAGCGCCTGGACGAAGACGGGGACGGCAAGCCCCTGGTGTTCCGCGACACCATGATCTCCAACATCCGGGACCTCGTCGACGTGGTTCCCCGGCTCAACATCTTCGGCGACCAGAGGCTCGCTCACCTCTGCCAGCAGGTGAAGGACAGGATCGCGCGCGTGGAGCCGGATTCGCTCCGGCCGTCGAAGACCTTCGATCCCGCGGCCCGGGACCGGGTGAAGCGCGACGCGGACGCGCTTCTGGAGCAGTTCGCCGGCTATTTCTCCCCGCCGCCGCAGGCCGAGCTGGCCCGGGAGGTGGCGTGATGTGCGCCCGCGTGCTCGACGAGTCCGCGCTCCGGGTGAGCGACTGCGTGACCGGGCTTCTGTGGAAGCAGCCCTTCTTCGGGAGCCTCGTGCTGAGGCTCCCGCTCCGCGCCGACCCCACGCGCCGGACGCTCGCGAGCGACGGCCTTGAGATCCGCTACTCGCCCGACTGGGTGGCGGAGACCGACGCGCACCTGATCGAGACCGCCATGGCGCGGGTGGTGATGGCGTGCGCCTTGAAGCACCATACCCGCCGGAACGGGCGGGACCCGGAACGATGGCAGCAGGCCTCGCAACTGGTCACCCATGCCTTGCTCCGCGATGCCGGCTTCACCCTCCCGCCCGACGCCCAGGTCTGGGAGGACGTCAGTGTGGAGCAGGCATACGAGCGCCTGCCCGACCCCGATGACGGCGGTTCCGGTGAGGGGGGCAACACGTCCCAGGCCGCCGAAGCTGCCAGCGCCGGGGCGGCCCGGCAGCCGCCTGCCACGGGCAACGGCGGCGAGTCCCGCGATCCGTCCGATCCCGACGATGGAGAGGGGAGCCCGCAGGGCCCGGACGGCGTATCCGGCGCACCGCCGAGCCATGATCCCTCCGGCACGGGCGAGGTCATGGACGCCGACGCCCGGGAGGGCCAAGGCTCCGGTTCCTCCGACTTGCCCGTGGACAGCGCCGCGGAGGAGCAGGCCTGGGACGAGGCCATGCACCAGGCCCTCAACATCGCCAGGGCCGAGGGCAAGGTCCCGGGATGCGTCGAGGAGACGGTCCGCAATGCCCATTCAAGCACCCTCGACTGGCGCGCGCTCTTGCGCCGCTACATGACCGACGCCGCCAAGCGCGACTACAGTTGGAGCGCGCCCAACCGTCGCCTCATCGACTCGGGCCTCTACCTGCCCTCGATCCGCTCCGAGGGCATCGACACGATCGCGGTCATCATCGACACCTCGGGCTCCGTTCCAGCCGGGACCCTCGCCGAGTTCTGGGCGGAGTTGCGCGAGATCGTGGCCGAGATCCGCCCCGAGAGGGTCTTCGTGCTCCAGGTCGACGCCGCATTGCGGGACGCGGCCGAGTACGGCCCGGACGACCTCCCCCGGGAGATCGCCCTCAAGGGCCGGGGCGGCACGGACTTCCGCCCGGGCTTCGAGTGGCTCGACGAGCAGGGGATACAGCCGGGCGTATGTTTGTACCTCACCGACATGGAGTGCTCGAGCTACCCCGAGGCCGAGCCGCCTTACCCGGTCGTATGGGTCAGCTACGGAT
>JAPPNN010000066.1 GCA_028873815.1 Gemmatimonadota bacterium
CCCGCTGGAAACCGGCCCCGCGTTCAGGCTCATTTGCCGTTGGACAAGACTCCCGTTTGACTTTTTCACGCCCTTCCCCTACCTTTTTCAGGCTGTCCAGGAAACGTGCCTGGAGGGTTCCGCTTCCAGGCGACCCGGCGCGCTTGATCGAACAGGCGCGCTTTTGTTCGCCTGGTAGCTGGACCAGACGACATGAACTCGCGGACCCGGGTCCCAATGCCCACACTGAACCAACTGGTGCGGAAGGGGCGCGCGCGGCTGGCGAAGAAGAACAAGTCGCCCGCGCTCCAGAAGAACCCCCAGAAGCGGGGGGTTTGCACCCGTGTGTACACGACCACGCCCAAAAAGCCGAATTCGGCGCTGCGGAAGGTCGCCCGCGTCCGTCTCACCAACGGCTACGAAGTGACGGCATACATCGGTGGCGAGGGTCACAACCTTCAGGAGCACTCGATCGTGCTGATTCGCGGCGGCCGGGTGCGGGACCTTCCGGGAGTGCGCTACCACATCGTTCGCGGCACGCTCGACACCTCGGGTGTCACCGAGCGCCGGCAGGGGCGGTCCAAATACGGAGCGAAGCGGCCCAAGTAGCGCCGCATTCGATGGAGTAGCCGCATGAGCCGACGTACCCGGGCGATCCGCCGACAGATTCCCGACGACCCGCGCTACGGGTCGGCGGTCGTCCAGAAGTTCATCAACGGGTTGATGTTGGACGGCAAGAAGTCGCTCGCCGAGCGGATCTTCTACGAGGCGATGGGGATCGTGGAGACGAAGTCGGGCCAACCGGCCGTCAATGTGTTTCAGCAGGCGCTGAACAACTCGAAGCCGGCCCTGGAGGTGAAGAGCCGGCGCGTCGGGGGCGCCACGTACCAGGTCCCGATCGAAGTACGGCCGGAACGCCGGCAGGCGCTTGCAATCAAGTGGCTGATCGGCTTCGCGCGGTCGCGCGGGGAACGGACCATGGCCCAGCGGCTGGCGGGCGAGCTTCTCTCCGCCAGCCGGGGCGAAGGTGCCACTGTGAAGAAAAAGGACGACACCCATCGGATGGCCGAAGCCAACAAAGCCTTCGCGCACTACCGCTGGTAGTCTTCCGCCCCGCCGTCGCCGGCCCGTGAGGCTGGCGGCGAATGGGAGGAATCCCGGCGGGGATGCTGTTTGACAGGTGAAAAGAACCAGAGTTGCGAATTAGATAATGCCCAGAATGACACCACTGCCGAGGCTCCGAAACATCGGCATCATGGCGCACATCGACGCCGGCAAGACGACGACGACGGAGCGCATCCTGTTCTACACCGGTCGTCTGCACCGCATGGGCGAAGTGCATGAGGGTGCTGCGGCCATGGACTGGATGGAGCAGGAGCAGGAGCGCGGAATCACGATCACGTCTGCCGCGACCACCGCATTCTGGCAGCGCGACGATTCGGAATACCGGATCAATATCATCGACACGCCCGGTCACGTGGACTTCACGGCCGAGGTGGAGCGGTCGCTCCGAGTGCTGGACGGGGCGGTCGCTGTTTTTTGTGCCGTGGGCGGGGTGGAGCCCCAGTCCGAGACCGTTTGGCGCCAGGCCGACCGGTACGGCGTACCGCGGATCGCGTTCGTCAACAAGATGGACCGCACCGGTGCCGACTTCGACCATGTCGTCGGCATGATGCGGGAGCGGCTCGGCGCAAATGCGTTTGCCGTACAGTATCCCCTGGGCGAAGCGGACCTCTTCACCGGCGTGATCGACATCGTGGCCATGAAGGCGTACGTGTGGGACGACGAACTCGGCGCGACGATCACCGAGGTCGGGATCCCGGACTCGCTGCGGGGGAAGGTGGAGGCGCTCCGGCACGAATTGGTCGAGGCCGCGGTCGAACACCACGACGAACTCCTCGAGAAGTACCTCCTGGGCGAGGAGCTGACCGAGGCCGAAGTGCGCCAGGCGATCCGCGCGGCGACCGCTTCCGGAACGCTCTTCCCGGTATTCTGCGGCTCCGCATTCAAGAACAAGGGTATCCAGCGTCTTCTCGACGGCGTCATAGACTACCTGCCGTCGCCGCTGGATGTGAAGGCGATCGTCGGTCGGCCGCCCCACGGTGATTCGACCGCCCAGACCCGAGCGGCCTCGGACGAGGCACCCCTATCGGCCCTGGCCTTCAAGATCATGACCGACCCGTTCGTCGGAAAGCTCACCTACGTGCGGGTCTATTCGGGGTTGCTGGCCAGGGGAAGCCGGGTGCTTAACGCCACGCAGGGCCGCAAGGAGCGGGCCGGCCGTCTGCTGCAGATGCACGCGAACAAGCGGGAGGAGCGCGAAGAGGTGTTTGCGGGCGACATCGCGGCCGTGATCGGCCTGAAGGGGGTGCGCACGGGAGACACGATCTGTGCGCCCGAGCACCCCATCATCCTTGAAGCGATGGACTTCCCGGAGCCCGTGATCTCCGTCGCGATCGAACCGCGGACCAAGGCCGATCAGGACAAGCTCTCGGGCGGGCTGACGAAGCTGGCCGAGGAGGACCCCACCTTCCGCGTGCATACGGACGGCGAGACCGGGCAGACGATCATCAGCGGGATGGGCGAGCTCCACCTCGAGATCATCGTGGACCGCCTGCGTCGCGAGTTCTCCGTTTCGGCCAACATCGGCAGACCGCAGGTCGCCTTCCGCGAGACCATTCGCCAGGCCGTGGACGGGGTGCATGGCAGGTTCGTGCGCCAGACGGGCGGGCGGGGCCAGTACGGTCACGTCGTGATCGACATCGAACCGCGTCCGGCAGGTGCGGGCTTCCTGTTCGAGGACCGGGTCAAGGGCGGCACGGTTCCGCGCGAGTTCATCCGCGCCGTCGAGCGCGGCGTTGTCGATGCGTTGCAGTCGGGGGTCGTGGCGGGATATCCGGTGGTCGACGTCAAGGTGGCTCTCGTGGACGGTTCGTCCCACGACGTCGACTCGAGCGAAATGGCCTTCAGGGTCGCGGGTTCCCTCGCGCTGAAGGAGGGACTCCGCCGCGCGCGTTCGGTAATGCTGGAGCCTGTCATGGATGTCGAGGTGGTCACGCCGCACGAATACATGGGCGACATCATCGGCGACCTTTCGGCCCGCCGCGGCAAGGTCGGGGGCATGACGGACCGCGGCGACGCCCAGGTCATCGGCGCCAGCGTGCCGCTGGGAGAGATGTTCGGATACTCGACGCGGCTTCGGTCCCTCAGTCAGGGCCGGGCCGTTTTCACGATGCAGTTTTCACACTACGACGAAGTCGCCCGGGTCAAGTCCGGGAAGAGAGCCGTGGCGGGCGTGTGATGCCGCGTCACACACCACAATCTGAGCGGGGGTAGCATGGCGAAGGAGACGTTCGAG
>JAPPNN010000060.1 GCA_028873815.1 Gemmatimonadota bacterium
TCACCTCTCGCGCCTCTCCTGGTTCAGGCTCATCTCCGTATTGGAAAAGACTGAGGCGCCCGATAGTCGAACCGAAATCGGGCCGCGCACCTACCAGTACTCCACCGCCAGCCCGTCGATGCGTGCGAAGCTGCGGCGGTCGTGCGTGGCCACCCGGTAGTCCAGATGCACCGCTGTCGCCGCGATCATCAGGTCATGGCTTCCGACCGGTCGCCCACGGCGCCTGTGCTGGGCCGCCAGGCTCGCGTGGACCTTCGCCACCTCGATGTCGAAGGGGATTACCGGAAGCGTTGCGAGCCATCGTGTGACGATCCGCTCGGTCCGGACCCGCCGCGCTCCTGCCAGCCGGTGGACGCCGTGGAGCAGCTCTGAAGCGGTGATCGCCGCGATCGCCACGGGTTCGTCCGGGCGAGCTGCCGCCGCGACGTCATCCGCCCGCAGTTGCCCGCGCTCCACGGCGAGCAGCACGCTCGAGTCGATCAGGAGTCCCACGGATTCTCCGGAATCTCCGCCCGGTTGTGGAAGGCGATCCCCTCCTCCACGGCCCGCAGGTACTCCTCGTCGGCGGGTCGGCGAGCGTCCGCGGGGAAGAGCGCGACGAACTCGCGCACGGTGAACATGCGGTCCTCCACGGGGCGGATCTCGGCGACCGGCTTTCCGTGGCGCTCGACGACGCAGGCCGCGCCCTCCTCCTGAACGCGGTTGACCAGCGATGCGAAGTTCCTCGCCGCGTAACTGGCGCTGACGGCGCGGGCCTTGGATGCACTCGATTGCTTGGACATGCCGGAATAATACGTAAAATGCGTATTTTACGCAATTTGGCGAGCGCCCGGGCTGGGGAGCCCTAGGGTGCCACGGTGACGGCAGGCGGGAGCGATTCGCAGCCCCTCAGTTCATGAACAGCGCCGTAAACGCGTCGGTCAGCGCGGGGGGCACGGTCGTGATGTGGGTGGCGTCCGGGTAGACCTTCCACGTCACCGTCAGGTTGTCCGCAGGATTGGCCTCGAACACCTCGATTAGGCGCCGCGTGCCCACGGCGAGATCGTGGTAGATGTCGACCGGCCCCGTCTCTTCCAGTTCGCCCAGCGTGATGAACACCCTCGTGTCGCGCTCGAACCCTTGCTCGATCGCGGCGGGGAGTCCTTCGAGCAGCTCTGTCGCCGGAAGAAGTCCGGGGCTCCCCATCCAGTAGCGGTCTAAGGTGGGTGACCGCTGCTGGAAGGCATATGCCGTGAACAGGCCCCCGAAGGAGTCGCCGAGGAATCCCACGCCTTCGGTCTCCACGCGGTAGTCGGCGACGATGCGCGGGTGCAGTTCGTCTTCGATGAAGCTCAGGAACGCGGCCGCGCCGCCCAGGCCATCGAATACCGGGGCGGAGCGGAGGAGCTGGTCCAACTCGTCCGACAGCGAGCCCTCCGGCGTCAGGTCGCGGGCGCGCAGGGTGCCGGCGCGAGTGGGGTCCGGGTAGCCGATCCCGACGAGGACCATCTCAGGCATTCCCGGGCGGATCAGATCTACCTGGAACAGGCGGGCGATCTCGGCCGTCATCCCGAACGAGATGTTGGCGTCCAGTACGTAGACAAGCTGGTAGGACTGCTCACCGGTGCCGTAGCTGGCCGGAAGGCTGACCGCGATCAGGAAGTCGTCGCCGACGTTCGTCGAGCTCATCACGAAGGCTTCCGAGTCGTAGATTTCGAACGCGACCGGCTCGGGGGCTCCGGACCGGTCCGCTTCGCCCGGCGGGGCGTCGGCACAACCCAAGCCCAGGGCCACGATCGCCGCGGCGGCTGCCGCCGTGAGATGTCCCCTGCTCATGTCTTCCTCCATGCTGTTGATGCTTCTCAGTACCCGACCGCCCGGCCACCCAGTTCAAGCCCCCGAATCGAAGCGCCGTGCAGGTCGCCGGTGTCGGGGTCGATCATGATCGCGATCCAGTATCCCCGCGTGGCGTCGTTCTCCGCGATCGGCTGGCCCAGCGCCTCCACCTCGGCTATGAACTCGGGCGGGAAGTCGCCCACGCCCACTTCCTGCGCCGCGGGGCCCGTCGCGCCCTCCACGAGCGCACTGAACGAGAACGAGCCCAGCGCGGGCTTGTCGACCGCCTCGCGCGGGGTCAGCCCGAAGTCCAGGACACTGATGAGGCCGCCGATGGTGCGCTGGTGGAGCCCCGAGCCGATCGAGCTGAACCCCATGAACGGCTTGCCGTCCTTGAGGACCAGACCCGGGTTGGTGGGGTCGGGCAGGCGGCTGCCGGGCTCGATCTGGGCCATCATGCCCTGCTGGAAGATGCCCGAGTCCGGGATCGAGATGCCGTCGACGAAGATGCCGGTCGTGCCCCAGCTCACCGTGTTGATGGAGTGCACGACCGCCGCGATGTTGCCCCACTGGTCGATGGCGACGACCGCATCGGAGTGCGGGGCGGCGGCGGCCTCCGGGACGACCACGCCGGGGAAGGATCCGTCCTGGATGGCACCCCAGAGCTTCGCCGATGTCTCCTTCTGCACCCGGGTCTCGTGCGTGAGGTCGGCGCCGATCATCGCTGCGATGCCGTCCGCGGCCTGCTTGCCGCCGATCGCGAAAGTGAGACCGGGCCGCGCGATCTGGGTCAGCCAGAAGAGCGCCTCGGGCGAGTCGCCGTAGTGGCCGTGGTCGGAGATGCCGGCCAGTTCCGCCAGGTTCATGGCCTCGATCAGGCCGATGCCGCCTTCGGCCGGGCTGCCGTGGGCGTAGAGGTCGAAGCCGTGGTAGCTGCCGCGGGCGGGCGCACTCCAGACGACCTCGTAGTTGGCGAGGTCCTCGACGGTCATCCGGCCGCCGATGTCGCCGACCATTTCGACGAGCTTATCCGCCCAGGGACCCTTGTACATGTAGTCGGTGCCCTGATCAGCGATCCGGCGCAGGGTCTCGGCCAGTGCGGGCTGGGTGAACATGTCGCCCGCCTGGTAGGGCGATCCGTCCGCCGTTGTGAAGATTGCCTTCGTCTCGGGCAGACGGCTCAACACTTGTTCCCTGAACGCATACTGACCCGCGTTGCCTTCCTGGTACTCGAAGCCCTCCTCGGCGCACGCGATGGCCGATGTGAACAGGTCCGCGAAGGGGAGCTTGCCGAAGCGTTCGTTGGCAGCCTCGACACCCTTCATAAAGCCTGGAACGAGGACGGTGCGACCGTTGGGCTCGGCCTCGAAGCCGCCGAAGCCGCCGGCCAGGTCGATTCCGGGGATGGTCAGGGGATCGGTCTCCGCGGCGACGGTGTTGTAGGCCGCGTTCATGTTGTGGACCTCGCCGCTCTCGGCGTCGTAGTAGACCATCGTCATGAGGCCGGCGTAGCTGACCCACGAGCCCACGGCCATGCAGATCTGGGTGAGGGCGGTGGACATGGCGGCGTCGGCGGCGCTGCCTCCGGCCCTGAGGATCTCGACGCCGCCCTCGATGGCCTGCGCGCCGGTGGTGCCGGTGACCATGCCGCGGGGGGTGGGAGTGTCGGGAGGGGGGCTGCACGACAGGAGGACCAGACAGGCGGCTGCGGCGGCGGTCGTGGTGGTCGCGACGGACCGATTCTTCGGGGCACTCAGTGGCATGGGATCCTCTTGTGTGGCGAGTCGTGCAGGTACCGATAGTCCGGCCTGCGAGGGGGCGCAACCGCGTCTCGCCCGATTCGCCAGCGCTTGGTTAGGTTGTAGCCATGGCCCGCGACTCGCACCCCACCCGCCGCCCGACCGTCCCCGCTGCCGAAGAGATTCTGGGGGGCTACTTCCCCGTCCTCGACCACGGCTTCGTGGCGCTGGTGGACTACATGGGGACCGACGATTCGGTGGAGCGGGCGGCGCGGGTGAGTTACGGGTACGGGACGCGGAAGGTCTCGGCCACGCGGGGGCTGATCCGGTATCTGCGCCGACACCTCCACACGACGCCGTCGGAGATGGTCGAGTTCAAGTTCCACTGCGCGATGCCGATGTTTGTGGCGCGCCAGTGGATACGGCATCGGACGGCGTGTTTGGCGGAGGGCACGGAGGTCTATTTCGACCTGCCGGGTGCGGAGGCACGAGGCCGGCGCCAGCTGTACAAGCTGTCGATTGAAGAGATCTGGCAACGCTTTCAGCCCACGCGCAACAGGCGTCCGGACAAGCAGCGCAACCCCTTCTTCCGCCGCGACCGCGTCAAGCGGATGAAGCTGAGGCAGGTCGACGAAGGCACGCTCGCTTTCCAGTACACGCGGATCGTGGACGTCTACCGCAATGGTGTGAAGCCGGTGTTCCGGATGGTGCTCGAAGACGGCAAGTCGATCGAGGCCACGGCGGATCACCGGTTCCTGTTTGCGGGGGGGTGGGACACGCTGCGGGGCGCAACCGGGGTGCGCGAGACGGGTGGTCGCGCGGTGTGGCGGCATGACGACTACTTCGTGCACGTGAATGGGGCGGCGGAGAAGCTGGACTGGGACCAGATCCGGTACAAGGCCAAACTCGTGCGCATCGCGCGTTTCGAGTATGTCGGCGAGCGTGAAACCTACGACCTCGAGGTGGAGGGCCCTCACCACAACTTCGTCGCCAACGGCATCGTGACGCACAACTCCGTGAACGAGTACAGTGGCAGGTATTCGCTCATGCCGCTCCTCTTCTACAGCCCCGAGCAGGACCAGTTCTCGCTGCAGAGCGCGACAAGCAACCAGGGGCGGGCACCCGGATCGGTCAGCCCCGAGTTCTACCGCGAAGCGATGCGCCGCTGGGACGAGGTGCGGGGCCGCGCCGCGGACGACTACGGCTGGCTGGTGGGCGAGAACGTGGCCCGGGAACTGGCCCGCATCGACCTGCCGCTTTCGACCTACACGCAGTGGTACTGGAAGATCGACCTGCACAACCTGCTCCACTTCCTCACCCTCCGCGTCGACGACCACGCCCAGTGGGAGATCCAGGAGTACGGCCGGGTCATGGCCGGGATGGTGAAGCGCGTCGCGCCGCTGAGCTACGAGGCCTGGGTCGACTACCAGGTCATGGGCGACAAGCTGTCCGGTGCCGAGATCGCGGCGTTGTCGCGGCTGGTGTCGGCCGACGCGGATGGGCTGGCCGCCCGCGGCGGTGCCGGACTGTCGAACGCCGAGCTGGCCGGGCTGGGCCTGTCGGGCCGCGAGATCCGCGAGCTCAAGGAGAAGCTCGTGCCGCGCGAGGTGCCCGACTACGAGCTGGACCTGGCGACGATGCGCGATCCTCAGGACGTGGCGGCCGAGATGGACAGGGCGGTGCCTGAGGTGGATCGGGGCTGACATGAGGCACCGCCTGGGTCCGGCCATGTTCCTCGTCGCGTGGCTTCCGTTTCTGCCCGGCTGCGCCGACACGGCCACGCTCCCGGGCGCCGAATCCTTCCTCGTCCGGGGCGCCACGATCGTCGACGGAACGGGGAGCCCCGGCTTCCTCGGTTCCCTGAGGGTGGAAGGCGGGGTCATTGCCGAGGTGGCAGCCGATGACGCGGACGACGCCCTCTCACCCAAAAACGGCGAACCGGTCCACGACGGCGGCGGACTTGTGCTCGCACCCGGCTTCATCGACACCCACAGCCACCATGACGGCGGGCTGCTGGACGAACTGACGGCGCTGGCCGCGGTGAGTCAGGGGATTACGACGATCGTTGTGGGGCAGGATGGGGGGTCGCGTTTCCCGATCGCGGACTTCTTTGCCGCGCTGGAGGCCACGCCGGCGGCGGTCAACGTGGCGTCGTACGCGGGGCACGGCACGCTGCGGCGGGAGATCATGGGGGACGACTTCCGCCGGGAAGCCACAGCCGAGGAAATCGTGGCGATGCAGATGCTGCTGGGGATCGAGCTGGCGAGTGGTGCGCTGGGGCTGTCGACCGGCCTGGAGTACGACCCGGGGATCTATTCGTCGACGGACGAAGTGGTTGCGCTCGCCGAGACCACCGGTGCGCTCGGCGGCCGCTACATCTCGCACATGCGCAGCGAGGATCGGGCGCTGCATGATGCGGTCGAGGAGACGATCGAGATTGCTGAGCGGGCGCGGCTACCCGTGCAGATCTCGCACTTCAAGCTGGCGGCGCGGGGGCTGTGGGGGCAGGCGGCCGACGTGCTGGCGCGGCTTGACGAGGCGCGCGCGGCGGGTCTGGATATCACCGCCGATGTCTATCCGTACGAGTACTGGCAGTCGACGATGACGGTGCTGTTTCCGGAGCGGGATTTTACCGATCGGGAAGCCGCGCGCTACGCGCTGGAGGAGCTGGTCGCGCCGGAGGGGATGCTGATCGGGCGCTTCGAGGCCGACACGACGCTGGAGGGGAAGACGCTGGCGGAGATTGCCGAGGCGCGGGGGACGGACGCGATCACAACGTATCTGGATCTGATTGCGGAGTCGCGGGCCGGGCGGGAGAGCGGGCGGGGGGGCGAGAGCATCGTCGGGACCAGCATGACCTTCGACGACATCGCGACGCTGATGTCGTGGCCGCACACGAACGTGTCGAGCGACGGGGGGCTGAGGGGGGCGCACCCGCGTGGCTTCGGCGCCTACCCGCGGGTGCTGGGGCGGTATGTGCGGGAGGAGGGGCGGCTCGGCCTGGAGGAGGCGGTCCACAAGATGACCGCGCTGGCGGCGGCGCACATGGGGCTGTCGGGGCGGGGGGTTTTGGCGGTGGGCGCGCCTGCGGACATGGTGCTGTTCGACCCGGCGACGGTGGTCGACCGGGCGACGACGGCCGAGCCGCACCTGACGGCTGAGGGTATCGAGCGGGTGTGGGTGGCGGGTGTGGCTGTGTACGAGGGCGGCGCAGTGACGGGTGCGACGCCCGGGAAGGTGCTTCGGCGGGAGTAGTCCCCAGCGGGGGCGGACCCGGTCGCCCGGGCCGGCGCGCCTACCTCTCCACCCTGACCGTCTTCACGTTCACGAATTCGCGGATCCCGAAGTCCGCCAGTTCGCGCCCGAAGCCGCTGGACTTGACGCCGCCGAAGGGCAGGCGCGGGTCGGACTTCACGAAGTCGTTCACGAAGCATGACCCGGCCTCGATCCCGGTGCGGGCTATGCGTTCGCCGCGCTCCAGGTCGCGCGTGAAGACCGCGGCTCCGAGTCCGTACGCGGTGTCGTTGGCGATGCGGACCGCCTCCTCCTCGGACTCGGCGCGGATAATGCAGGCGACGGGTCCGAACATCTCCTCGTCGTAGGCCGGCATTCCCGGCTTCACCCCCGTCAGGACCGTGGCCGGGTAGTACCAGCCCGGCACGTCGGGGACCTTGCCGCCGAGCGGGCACTCCGCGCCGGCCTCGATGCTGCGGGCGACCTGATCGGCCAGGTGATCGCGCAGATCCTCGCGCGCGAGCGGCCCGACATCGGTCCTCTCGGCGACGGGGTCGCCGACCCGCACTGCCCCCATTCGCTGCACGACCGCCTCGGTGAACTCGTCCGCCACCGCCTCGTGGACGATCATGCGTTTGGCGGCGATGCAGCTCTGTCCCGCATTGATCAGGCGGCCGGTCACGCACGCCTCGACGGTGCGGGACAGGTCGGCGTCCTCGAGCACGATGTAGGGATCGCTGCCGCCCAGCTCCAGCACACACGTCTTGATCTCCGATCCGGCGAGGCGCGCGACTTCGCGGCCGGCGCGGGTGCTGCCGGTCAGGGTGACCCCCTGGACGCGCGCGTCGCGGATCAGGTCCGCCGCGGCCGGCAGGTCGATGAAGAGGTTGGTGAACAGGCCCTCCGGCAGCCCGGCCTCCAGGAAGAGCTCGGTGAGTTCCAGTGCGCAGCAGGGGACGCTGGGCGCGTGCTTGAGGAGCACCCCGTTTCCGGCGATCAGGGCCGGGACGGCCGCGCGGACTACCTGCCAGAGGGGGAAGTTCCACGGCATGATCGCCAGCACGAGGCCCAGGGGCTGGAACGTGACGTAGCTCCGGTGCGATTCCGTCTCGACCGCCTGGTCACGCAGGTACGCGGCACCCATTTCGCCGTAGTACTCGCAACCGGACGCGCACTTGTCCACCTCCATCATGGCTTCACCGAGGGGCTTGCCCATCTCCATGGTGACGATTTCGGCGAGCTTCCGGTCGCGGTGGCGGAGGTGCGCCGCGAGGCCGGCCACGGTGCGGGCACGCTCTTCCACGGGTACGGCGGCCCAGGCGCGTTGGGCCCTTTGGGCGGAAGTGAGCGCGATGTCCAGTGCTTCGGCGGACATGAAAGGGTACCTGCGCAGCATTTCGCCGCTGGCGGGGTTGATCGTGGTGAATCCCATGGGGAATACCCTATCCGCTCCGTTGGATCACGGCTAGTTTGCGGATCATGATTGCTCCCCTGACCCCCAGCGTTCCGCTCACCTCGCTGGACCAGCTCTGGATCCAGGTGAGTGGCACGGTCTGCAACCTGCGTTGCAGCCATTGCTTCATCTCGTGTTCGCCCGACAACCACTCCTTCTGGTTCATGACCCGGGAACAGGTGCGCGGGGCTCTGGAGGAATCCTCCGTCATGCACGTGAGGGAGTACTACTTCACGGGCGGCGAGCCCTTCATGAACAACGAGATCGAGGGCATCCTCGAGGACACGCTGGCGTACGGACCGGCCACCGTGCTGACCAACGCGACGCTGTTTCCGACGCGCCGGGTGCGAGAGCTTCGCCGGATCCAGGACACGAGTGCGCATCCGCTCGAGCTGCGGGTCAGCGTGGACGGCCCGTCGGCCGAGATCAACGACCCGATCCGGGGAGAGGGGACTTTCGACCGCGCCATGGAAGGCGTTGGACACCTGGTGGCTGCGGGCTTCCGGCCGATCATCACCACCATGCAGAGCTGGCCCTGCGAGGAGATGTCGTGCATGCTGCAGGCGTTTCGCGACGTACTGGCAACGGCCGGGTACGATGAGCCGCGCCTGAAGGTGCTGCCGCCGCTCCTGATCGGCGAGGAGGCGAAGCGAAACCGGCCGTACCGGTCATGCGAGCGGGTCACGCACGAGATGCTGCAAGGCTACGATCTCGATCAGCTGCTCTGCACGCGGGCGCGGCTCGTCACGGCGGCCGGGGTCTACGCGTGTCCGATCCTGCTCGACTATCCGAGCGCGCGCCTCGCCGACACGCTGACCGAGGCGGTCCGAATGCGGGCGCCGCTGGCGGAGTCGGCGTGCTACACCTGCTACGAGAACGGCGCGATCTGCTCCAATGCGACGACGGGTACGGGTGAGTCGAGCGAGGCGAGTCCGTGTGGGGATGTGGCCGTGGCGGCGGGTAGCTGTGGCGAGGGCGCCGTGGCGGCGAACACCTGCGGCGAGGACGCCGTCAACACCTGCGGCTGACGTCGCGCTTCAGAGACCGGCGGGGTCGTAGCCGAGCGGCTCGACCGCGATGTCCGGGCGGTCGATCGCAACGGCCGCCTCCGCACCTGTCGAGCAAGGGATGTTGCGGACGTGCCAGTCCGCCGGGTCTTCCCCGTGAGCGTCGGCCTGCACCAGGGTGTTCTGCGGATTGCGCGACGGGTCGACGGCGAAGGAACGAAGCGGCTCGGTGAGCCCCACTCCAAGTGCCTTAAGGAACGCCTCCTTGCACGTCCACAACTTGAAGAAAACGCGTTGCCGGTCCGGGCTGGGAGTCCTGTGTAAGAATTCGGATTCATCCGGTGCAAAATTCTTACCAGCTATTTCCGACATCAGGCGTACGGTTCTTCTCTTCTCGATATCGATTCCCAGGCGGCCCCCGGTCGCTACGCCGATCATGACCCTCTCCGATGAGTGGGACTGGTTGAAGACGGGACCATCGGCCAAAAACGGTTTGCCGTGCTCGCCGTATTGGAAACAAATGTTTACCGGATGATCTCCAGTCTGGTCCCCCAGCACCCGGCGAAGGTGGGCTTGCGCCACGGTGTACCGCCGACGGTGGTGGTCGTAGACGAATCGGTCGGCCCGCGCCCGCTCTCTGGAAGAAAGCAGCGTCCTGGCCTCCGCTGTCACGGCGGGATCGACGTCGAGCCGTCCCTCCCAGATGTAGACGATTCCGTCTCGCAGGGCTCTCAACCGTCACTCCTTGCGTTCTCGTCCGGCGCGCGTACTGTCGCGGCGGATGTGGCCTCTTTACTGTGCAGCCAGGGTCCTTCCGACCAAGCCTTCCCGTGGGAGTCTAGTCAGCATGTCCGACAGGTCCAAGATCGCGTACGTGGATGGTCACCGTTTGAGGCGCGCCGTGCTTGCGGCGTGCGACCATGGACAGCTGATCAAGGCCGAACTCAACCGGATCAACGTCTTCCCGGTGGCCGATGGCGACACCGGCACCAATCTGGCGCTCACGCTGGACGCCGTCGCCAGTGGGCTCGCCAGATCCCGGGAAAAGCGCGTGGATCATGTCGCGGCGACCGTCGCCCGCTCCGCCCTGGTGGGTGCCCGCGGGAATTGCGGCATGATGTTGTCCCAGTTCCTGCTTGGCTTTGCCGGAGAGCTGGAGGGGCGGGTGCGGGCATCCCTCGCCGACATTGCGTCGGCGCTCCGGGCGGGGGCGCGTTCGCTGGACGGCGCGGTCGAAAACCCGGTCGAGGGGACGATCCTCACCGTGGTTCGTGACTCGGCCACGAAGGCGGTCGCGGAGGGGGACGGTGCCGGTGCCGGAGACTTCGCCGAATCCATGGTCCGCGTACTCGAGACCGCCCGGGAGTCGCTCGCCCGCACCCCGGACCTGCTTCCGGTCCTTGCCGAGGCGGGTGTTGTGGACGCGGGTGCGATGGGGTTTGTGCAGATGCTGGAGGGCGTCGTGAGCCTGATCGAGGAGGGTGATTACGAGGCCGCCGTCCAGGAGGAGGTCGCCGAGGATATTGTCGCTGACCTGTCACGCACCGACTGGTCCCCGATCGGGGGTGTCTCTCATCCATTCACGCACGGCACGCGGCGTTACTGCACCGAGATCCTGGTCGAGGGGCCGAATCTTCCCGCCGAGAGGGTCGTGCGCGCGGCGCTTTCCGAGGGCACCGAAGAGCTCCTGGTGATCCGCAGCGAGGAGATCCTGAAGGTCCACGTGCACACCAACGAGCCTCAATCGGCGATCGACTACTGCTCGACCCTGGGGACGGTGACCGCCCACAAGGCCGAAGACATGCTGGCCCAGTTCGAAGCAGCCCGGCGAGCGGGGAAGGATGCGGTGCGGCGTCCGGTGGGTATCCTGGTCGACTCCGGCTCGGATCTTCCCGAAGCGGTGGTTCGGGCGCACGGGATCCACGTGGTCCCCCTGCTTCTCATCGAGGACGGCAAGACCCTGAGGGACGGCATCGACGTCACCGCGGAGGAGTTCCACGCACGGCTGGAAGACGGCCGGACGCTCCCGTCGACCTCACAACCTCCTCCCGGCGACTTCATCGCCGCGTTCGAGCAGGCCTCCGGCGACGCCGAGGTGGTGATCGCGGTGCTGGTGGCCGCAGCGCTGAGCGGCATCTACCGGTCGGCCGAGAACGCCACGAGCATGGTGCCCGATCTCGACATCCGGCTCGTCGATTCGGAGGCGGCCTCTCTACTGGTGGGTCTGCTGGCCCTGAAAGCGGCGGAGCTGGCCGAAGCCGGCTTGCCCCCGGACGACATCGTTGCGGAGGTGCGGCGGATTCGGCGACAGTCGGGCATTCTGTTCACGGTACGAAACCTGGACCGGCTGATCGCGTCCGGGCGGGTGAGCCAGTTCGCCGGCTGGTTCGGTGGCATTCTCGACCTGAAGCCGGTGCTGGGTGTGGGCCCGGATGGCAAGATCAAGGCCTACGGCAAGGCCAGGGGCTCCACGCGCGCCCGCAGGCTGCTGATGGAGACAGTCGCGGCGGAGATCCCGCCCGGCGCCCGGAAGGTCCGCTTCGGTGTCGTGCATGTCGCGGCGCCCGAGATCGCGAGCCGGGTGTGCGAGGAGTTGCGGGAGCGCTACGGCGACGGCGAGACGCTGGTTTCACCGATCACGCCCACCATCTCGACGCACCTGGGGGCGGGAGCGTGGGGCATTGCCTACATGGTGGAGGACTAGCAGCGCCGCGTCGGCGGGCGCCCTGAGGCGAGAAATGGCCGGCTATTCGCCGAGAGCGCGGCGGCCCGCGACCAGCCACCGGTGCGTGGCCATTTGCGCGGGCGAGGGCTTCGGGGGCAGCCCCACCAGCAGTGCCGGCGCGTTTCGGGCATCCGGCAGGTGGAGAATCATGTCGTCAGGGGTGCCGGAGGATTCCAGGGGGCGTGAACGGCCGGTCGGATCGATCGCCACGGCACGCCCTGGAGCGGCCAACCGGGCGATGAGAAGACCGTAGGCCTGCCATGCCTGTACGGGATCGGCGTCCCGCTTGGCAATGGACGGGACCAGTTCGTCCTGATAATATCCGACGGCCTGATCGTACCCCTCGGGATTGGATCGCTTCAACTCCCGAAGCTGCGTGCGATAGTATTCCCTGGGGTCGCGGGCACCGCTGGCGGCAAGCGCCGCGGCAAAGCGGGCGTCGGCCTTCTCCTGGAGATCGGTCGTCATGGCGGAAAGTCTAAAGCGCGGAGAGGAGAACACAATGCTGACGGGTTCCTTCGACCAGCGCGACATCATGCCGTCCGAAGACTACATGGAGCTGTCGTGGGAGATGTTCGGCGAACTCTGCCGCGCACTGGCGCTGAAGGTAGCGGCCGACTACGACCCCGAGATCATCATCGGCGTGGCGCGCGCGGGGGTGATCCCCGGTGCGGTCATCGCCTCCATCATGCGTCGGGATTTCTTCTCCCTCAAGATCTCGCGTCGCGAGGGCGGGCGCGTGGTACGGCACCGTCCCTCCATTCTGTCCGCGGCTCCAAGACAGGCGCGGGGGAAGCGGGTGCTCATCGTCGACGAGATTACCACCTCGGGCGAAACGCTGCGGCTGGCTCTGGCCGCGGTCCGGGATGTCGGTCCGGCGGAGGTGCGCACGGCTACGAGCTTCGCGCGCACCCGCGGCTTCTCGCCGGATTACCACGCGCTCGTTACCGACGCCACGCTGGTCTATCCCTGGGACCGCAAGGTCTTCGAGGGCGGCAGTCTGGTGGTAAATCCCCGGTACGAGGACCTGGACGGCTAGCCCCAGCCGGCGACTCCAGCCACCGCGGCCATCCGGCAATTGACCGGCGGCCGGGTCATTCCCCCGCGACCATCGCGTCGAGGAACCGGGCGTTGGTCTCGTGGCGGCTCATGCGGTCCATCAGGAAACGGATCGCCTCTGGGGCGGGCATGTCGGCGAGGAAGCCGCGCAGCAGGTAGACGCGGTTGAGCTCGGTCTCCGAGAGCAGCAACTCTTCGCGCCGGGTGCCCGACCGGTTCAGGTCTATCGCCGGGTATACGCGATTGTCAGCGATCTCGCGATCCAGTACCAGCTCCATGTTCCCGGTACCCTTGAACTCCTCGAAGATCACCTCGTCCATGCGGCTTCCGGTCTCCACCAACGCCGTTGCGATAATGGTGAGCGATCCGCCCTCGTGAATGTTGCGGGCTGAACCGAAGAACCGTTTCGGTTTGGAAAGCGCGTAGGCGTCGACGCCACCCGAGAGGATTCTCCCGGAGTGGGGAGCCAGGATATTGTAGGCCCGCGCGAGGCGCGTGATCGAGTCCAGGAGGATCACCACGTCACGCCCCTGTTCCACCATTCGCTTCGCTCGCTCCAGGACCATTTCGGCGACCTGCCGGTGGCGGGTCGCAGGCTCGTCGAACGTGGATGCGAAAACCCTGGCGCCGGCGGTCTCCTCCATCTCCGTGACCTCTTCCGGGCGTTCATCGATCAGGAGCACGACGAGGTCCACGTCTCGATGATTCGTCTTGATCGCGTTGGCCATGTTGCGGAGGATCGTGGTCTTGCCGGCCTTGGGCGGAGACACGATCAGACCCCGCTGTCCCAGTCCAACCGGCGCGATCAGGTCCATGATGCGCATGTCCATTTCGCCGCCGGGCACCTCCAGCGACAGGCGCTGCTGAGGATAGAACGGACGCAGGTCGTCGTACTTGGGGCGCTCTTTGGCGGTCGCCGGCCCAAGCCCGTTGACGGTGTCCACGCGCACCAGCGCCACGTACCGCTCCCGGCGGCTGGGTGCGCGAACCGCTCCGGCCACGGTGTCCCCGCGGCGGAGGCCGAGTGAGGCAATTTGAGCGGGGCTGACGTATACGTCGTCGGGACCGTTCAGGTAGTTCCAGCTGGCGGAGCGGAGGAACCCGTATCCGTCCGGAAGGATGTCGAGCACCCCTTCTGCCTGCGGGGTCTGATCCTGCTCCGCGAGGCCGCGGTAGATCATGAAGATCAGATCCTGCTTGCGGAGTCCGCCGGCGTTGGGGATGTTCAGCGCTTCCGCGTACCCCTGGAGTTCCGCTACCGTTCTGTTCTTGAGGTCGGCGATTTCCATTGGAAAGTCGGGAATGGAGCCGGAATCGACGGTCCTGGAAAGAGAACCCCGTGCCGGGGTTCGAGAAGACTACACCCTATCCTTGGAGGCCAAAGTTCCCCATCCCGATCCGCCGTGGGCGAGCATTCTGACGCACCACGGGGCTGGCAGAGCTGGCGCGTACCAGGTCGTGCGCGGACAGGTGCGGGACGATGTCTCCGAAGAGGATATGCTAAAAGTGGTGGCGTGGGCCGACCAAGTCCACACCCACAAGCATGGAGACGCCACGCAACTGGTGGCGTTGCGGCGGGACGCACCCGCTCCGCGTCCCCGTCTTGCGCTGCACCTGGGCCTCTTTCTGGCGGCTTGCGCGAGCACGATGGTCGCGGGCGGGTTTCTCGCCGGCACCGATGTTCTCGACACGGTTTCGCGCCAGATCGGTGGACAGTGGTTCCCGGTGCCCACGGGGGTGAGGGGCTCGGCTCTCGCTGCCGGGATACCCTTTGCGATCGCCTTCATCGGCGTGCTGCTCGGTCACGAACTCGGGCACTACTTCGCGGCACGCCGTCACCGAATCCCCGTTTCGCTCCCGTACTTCCTGCCGTGTCCGCCTTACATCTCGCTTGTGGGAACCCTGGGAGCGTTCATAAGGCTCCACGGCCCCATGATCCGGCGATCGGTGCTCTTCGACATCGGTGTGGCGGGGCCGGTGGCGAGCTTTCTGCTGTCGCTGCCACTGCTCCTGGTGGGACTGGGGCTGTCGGAGACGATTGCTACCAGCGACGCCGGACTCCGCCCGTTTCTCGTGCATTTCCTGGATGTGCCGGTCGAGATCGGAAACAACGTTGTGCTCCACGCGGCTACACTCATCGCCGTGCCGGGATTCGAGAGCGGCAACACCGTCCTGCTTCATCCGCTGGCGTTCGCCGGCTGGCTCGGGATCTTCGTCACGGCCCTCAACCTCGTCCCCCTGGGGCAGTTGGACGGTGGACACATCCTCTACGCCCTCGCCGGACCCCGACAACGCGCCTTCGCGCTTGCATTCGTGCTGCTCATGCTACCGTTGGGCTTCGTGTGGTGGGGATGGTGGCTCTGGGGAGTGGTCGCGCTGGTTGTCGGCCGGGGCAGGCTCGCCCACCCGCCGGTGCTGATGGAGGAAGTGCCGCTCGAGAGGGGTCGCCGAATCCTGGGGTGGGCCACGATCGCGATCTTCTTCCTCAGTTTTTCACCCGCGCCGTTGCAGTTGTAGGATGGCAAGACACAACCGGGAGGCCTCGGGGGTCGATCAGCGCGGCTTCCGCTACCGCATCAGTTACCAGCCCGACTGGCTGGACCGGATCCGCGTTACGCGCCGCCTGCCTACGGGACGGCAGTCGACAAGGACGCTCTTCCGGAACCCTGCGAGGGTCCGGGAAAGTCGGGAGGGTGGGCTGGTCAGGACCACGATCGAGAGCCGGGAGCAGGACCTGAAGGTGGAGATCGTCTTTCGGGCGGCGGCGGGTCAGGTCGGCGAGATCGAGGTGCACTGGCGTGGTAAGGGGGGGAACGATCCCCTGTTGGACCGAGTGTCGTTCACGGTGTCGGCGTTTCGCTAGCGCCGTGTCGCGAAGGCGGGGGTGAGAGCCCCGCATCCATTATTATTCTCAATGCTTGACTTCGTGATGAGACCCCTCGCCTCGGCAGGGCGTGGAACGGTCAAGACACTGGGTTCCGTGGGACGCGCGTGGGTTCTTTTCGCCGGTGCGGCGGGAGCGCTCCGCCACCCGGGCATCTGGGGTCCGCAGCTGGTCCCGCAGCTGGCGCGCATCGGCGTTGCCTCGGTCCCCATCGCGCTCTTCATCGCGACCTTCACCGGCATCGTCATGTCGCTGCAGGCGTCGTATACACTGACCGGCACGATCCCGCTCTACTTCGTGGGCACCCTGGTCGGCAAGACGATGATGCTGGAGCTGGGCCCCGTTCTGACCGGACTCACTCTGGCGGGACGCGTCGGGGCCAACATCTCCGCCGAACTGGGGACGATGCGGGTCACGGAACAGGTCGACGCGCTCGAAACGCTCGCCTACGATCCCCTCGCGTACCTGGTGGTGCCCAGGGTCATCGCCGGGATCGTGATGTTCCCGATCGTGGTTCTTCTGGCGATGACCGTCGGCATCGTCTCCGGCTGGTTCACCGCGCTCCAGCTGCTGGACATGTCTTCTCCCGAGTTCGTAAAGGGACTGCGGCTCCTCTTTGAGCCCTGGGATGTTTGGTTCGCCATCATCAAGTCCGTTTCCTTTGGGGCGGTCGTTACCGGCGTGGGCTGCTTCTACGGACTTCAGACGGAGCGCGGGGCCGAAGGTGTCGGGCGCAGTGCGACTCAGACGGTGGTGATCGCGAGCATGATCATTCTCTGCCTGGACGCCTTCTGGGCGGCGACTCTGCTGTGAGCATCCGGATCGCCGAGCTCCACAAGGCGTTCGGCCCGAAGGAGGTCCTGCGGGGCTTCTCGCTGGAGGTTCGCGTCGGGGCGACCGCGGCGATCGTCGGGCCGTCGGGGAGCGGCAAGTCGGTGCTGCTGAAGCACCTGGTCGGACTGATGCGACCGGACGCGGGATCCGTTCTCGTGGATGGCGAATCGGTCCCCGACCTGGGCAGACGGGACCTCGCGCGGTTTCGCAGACGCGTCGGTTACGTCTTCCAGTTCGCCGCGCTGTTCGATTCGATGACGATCGGCGAAAACGTGGGAATGGGGCTGAAGCGCCTGCCGGGCTGGCGTGCGGACCGGATACATGAGCGGGTGAACGAGTGTCTGGCCCTCGTCGATCTGGAGGGCATGGGCGAGCGCTATCCTTCGCAACTGAGCGGCGGCCAGAAGAAGCGGGCCGGGCTGGCGCGGGCGATCGCCGCATCGCCCAAGTACCTGCTCTACGACGAACCCACGACCGGGCTGGACCCGGTGACCACTTCGGTGATCGACGAACTCATACTCCGTATGCGCGACGAACTGGGAGTGACCGGACTCGTCGTGACGCACGACATGACCAGCGCCTTCCGCGTTGCCGACAGGATTACGCTTCTGCATGAAGGAAAGGCGCGGTTCACGGGTACGCCTGCGGAGGTGCGTGTCGCGCGCGACGACGTGCTGCGCGGATTCGTGGAGGGGGATCCGGGACTGTACTATGGACTTCAAGGACGGGGGGATCATGGACCGTAGACGAGAGATCATGGTGGGACTGGTGGTGGTGCTCGGGATTGCGGTCGGCGTGGTGGGCACCATCTGGCTGCAGGACGGATGGGGCCGGGATCGCGTATCGCTGCGGGCCGCCTCGACCAGCGTCGGACAGCTTATGGAGGGTGCGTCGGTGAAGTTTCGCGGCGTCGCGGTCGGACGGGTGGAATCGGTGGCGGTGGTGCCGAGCGGCGAGGCCGTGCTGATCGACATGTCGGTGCGGCCGGATCTGATCATTCCTTCCGACGCGGCGGTCCTGATCGCGCCCGAGTCGATGTTCGGCGACTGGCAGGCGGAGATCATCCGGCGGGGAGACTACGACACCCATCCCTACCTGGAATACCCGGGCGAGGGTGTGCTCCCGGGGGTGGCGCTCCCCGATTTCTCGCGCCTCACCGCCACCGCGGACGAGATCGCGCAGAACCTCACGACCATTTCCGAGAGGTTTGAGGTCGCGTTCACAGAGGAGACGGCGCAGAATCTCGGCCGGGCGATCGACAACCTGGGCGAAGTCAGCGACCAGTTCTCCGAGATCATCGACCAGCAGGCCGAACGCTTCGACGCTCTAGCCGAGCGCGTTGACGCATCGACGCAGGAGTTGGGTGCGGCGGCGCGGGCGGCCCGGGTGTCGTTCGAGCGGGTCGACGCCATTGTCGCGGATGGCCAGGTCCAGAAGCTGTTCGCCGACGCGGGTACGGGCGTGGAGAACCTGAGAAGGCTGACCGAGAACATGGACGCCTCGCTCACGGACCTCCAGACGGCCGCCCGTCAGGCCGATGCGACCTTTGCACGTCTGGACGCCCTGCTGGTCGCGCTGCAGGACGAGGACGGGTCGTTGGGTCGGCTGCTGGCGGATCCCGCACTGGCGGAAGGCGCGCTGGAGGCGGTCGCACAGATGCGCGACCTGCTGAGTGACATCCAGCAGAACCCGCGGCGCTACCTGAGCTTCTCCATCTTCTAGGCGACGATGTCCGGCGAGACGGCAACGGTCGAGCGCAGTGCGGGCGGGGTCGTCGTGCGCCCTGTCGCCGGCGTATGGCACGCGCTCCTGATCAAGGATCCCTACGGCCACTGGTCGTTGCCTAAGGGTCATATCGAGGGCGGCGAGAGCCTGCGCGAGGCGGCCCTGCGCGAGGTGGTGGAAGAAACCGGGATCACGCCCGAGGTCGTCGGCCCGCGCATCGACACGATCGACTGGAAGTTTCGACAGGGGGACAGGACCATTCACAAGTACTGCACGTTCTTTCTCATGCGAAGCCGCCTGGGCCAGCCGATCCCGCAACGGGACGAAGGGATCAGCGCCTGTGCCTGGCTCCCGATCCCGGATGCGGCGTCCCGAGTCCCGTACAAGGAGACCCGGGACGTCGTGCTGCGTTCGGACGCGAAGATTGCGGAGGCGGGGTGGTGAGCCCGGCTAGCGGCGGCGGCAGCCAGGGACCTTGGCGGATCGCGCAGGCCGCGGTGCTGATCCTGGTTGCCGGCTACTTCCTGTACAGTCTGCGCGCCCTGCTCAACCCGTTCATCATCTACTGCGTGTTCATCGCGCTGCTGACTCCGTTTCGCGGGGTGCGCGGGCACGCGCTCACGGTCACCGTGGCCACGGTCCTCGTGGCCCTGTGGGTGCTGGACACGGCGGGTTCGCTCCTGGCGCCGTTTTTCCTGGCGTTCGTGCTCGCGTACATCCTGGACCCCCTGGCGGATCGGGTCTCCGCGCACCCGCGCATCGGACGCACGCTGGCCATCTTCCTGATTCTGGTGCCCTTCCTGGCGGCGGGCGCCCTGGCCGTCGTCTTCGGTGTCCCGGAGATCGTTCAGCAGGCGCGCGCGCTGATCGGCGAGACGCCCCGGGCTCTCAACGCGTTCACAACCTGGCTGCAGGCCCTGACCCCGACCGCGCTGGGATTCGACATTCCCTTCGTGGACGAGGCTGCCCTGCTGGCGCGTGTGCAGGCGATCGACGGACAGATGGTTGCCGAATTCCTGGAGTCGAGGCGCGCCGACCTCACCGAGCGGGCATGGGCGACCGTCCTCGGGCTCGGGCGCGGCTTCGGCGCCATGCTCGTGATCGCCGGCTATCTCGTGCTGACGCCCGTCCTCATGTTCTACGTGCTGCGCGACTACGATCGCATCGTCTCGGGCGTACAGGGTCTCATTCCCGCCGGAATCCGCCCCGGCGCGACCGATTTCCTGCGCGAGTACGACGAGCTTCTCTCCCGCTATCTGCGCGGCCAGGTATCGGCGTCGCTTCTGACGGGAGCCATCACCTGGCTCGGCCTCCTGATCGTCGGCTTCCCCTATTCCTTCCTGCTGGGCGCGACCGTCGCCGTACTCGGGATCGTGCCCTACCTGGGCGTGGCCGTTTCGCTCGTCCCGGCGATCATCCTTGCGCTGGTGAGCGACAGCATCGGTCTCTCGCTCATCAAGGTCGCGGCCGTGTACGGTGCCGCCCAGGCGCTCGAGAGCACGGTGATCAGCCCTCGCATCGTGGGAGACTCGGTCGGCCTGCACCCCGTCTGGATCGTCCTGTCGCTGTCTCTCGGCGGCTTCTTCTTCGGCTTTGCGGGCCTGCTGATCGGGGTGCCGGTCGCCGTGGGCGCCAAGCTGCTTCTCGTGCGGGGCCTGGAACGCTACCGCAACTCCACGCTGTACAAGGAAACCTGAGAAAAGGAACCCTGAAACCCATATGTCCGACAACAGTATCGAGAACCTCGTGATCGTCGGTTCCGGCCCCGCCGGCTGGACCGCCGCGATCTACGGGGCCCGCGCGAACCTCAGCCCGCTAGTCTTCGAAGGCGCCGGGAGCCGCACCATGATCCCGGGTGGCCAGCTCATGTTCACCACCGATGTCGAGAACTACCCCGGCTTTCCGGAGGGCATCGGCGGCATCGAAATGATGATGCACTTCAAGAACCAGGCGATCCGCTTCGACACCCGCGTCTTCACCGAGGACATCACCGAGGTCGACTTCTCCGTCCGGCCGTTCCGGCTGCGGTCTTCGGGTGGGCAGGAGGTTCGGGCCCGCACGGTCGTGCTCGCGACCGGGGCCAACGCGCGCTGGCTGGGTGTCCCGGGCGAGGAGCGGCTCGCGCAGAGCGGCGGGGGCGTGTCGGCGTGCGCCGTGTGCGATGGGGCTCTGCCGTTTTTCCGCAGCCAGGTGATCGCCGTCGTGGGCGGCGGCGACAGCGCCATGGAGGAAGCCCTCTACATGACCAAGTTTGCTAGTCAAGTCCTCGTCATCCATCGGCGGGACGAGTTGCGGGCTTCCCGGATCATGCAGGATCGGGCCCTTGCCAGCGACAAGATCCGCTTTTTGTGGAACAAGGTCGTCGTGGAAGTGCTCGGCGACGAATTCATCACCGGCATTCGGGTCAGGGACACGGTGACGGGGGAAGATTCGGCGCTGGCCGTCGGCGGGATGTTCGTGGCGATCGGCCACGATCCCAACACGGCCTTCCTGCGCGGCCACGTCGATCTCAAGGACAACGGCTACGTGCGGCTTCCGATCCCGTGGCGCACCGAGACCAACGTGCCCGGGGTGTTCGCCGCCGGCGACGTCATGGACGATTTCTACCGCCAGGCCGTATCGGCGGCGGGTACGGGGTGCATGGCGGCGCTGGAAGCGGAGCGGTTTCTGGCGCACGGGGGGTAATGAACCAAACCCTCTTCAGTCGCTCCGGCCGCGCCAGGATCCACGCGCGGCTCGACCGTCTGTCACCGGATAGGAAGCCGATCTGGGGGACGATGTCGGCGGGAAAAATGGTCTGTCACGTTGCGGATCAATTGCGCGTCGCACTCGGGGATACCAAGACAAGCCCCCGGCGAATCACAGTCCGGCTGGGCAACGGGAGAATCGCCATAAGCCCCGGCCTGCTACGATTCAAACCGTTTCGATACCTGTTCGTCCACCGCTTTCCGTGGCCGCGAGCAAGCATTGGAGCTCCTCCCGAGATGTGGAGGACAGCTCCCGGCGAGTGGCGGCAGGATACTGCCTCGCTTCACGCCCTCATCGATCGCGTTGGTGACCGGTCTCTCGTCGTACGCTGGGGCCGTCATCCGTGGTTCGGTTCGGTGTCAGGTCAGGAATGGGGAATGCTCTGCTGGCGACACCTGGACCATCACTTCCGGCAGTTCGGGGTCTGAGAGCGAATCTCCCGCGCCGACACGGTTTGCGGATCCAACCGTCGAGCCCCACGTTGACCGCGTCAGCGAAGCGTTCTCGTTCAACAAGGAGATCCCGTGAACCAGAAATGCATACTTGCGACCGTCGCGGGTGGCGTCACCCTGTTCGTGCTCGGATTCGTCATTTATGGGGTGTTGCTGGCGGATTTCTTCGCCAACGACTCCATGTCCGAGACACCGGCCTACTGGGCGATCGGGGCGGGCCAGCTGGCCAGCGGTGCGCTCCTCGCCCTCGTGCTGAGCTGGCGTGCTGCCGGGGGGCCCGCCGAGGCGTTCAAGGCCGGGGCGGGTGTGGGCGTGTTCTTCAGCCTCTCGATGGGACTGACCATGTTCGGGACCACCGAGGGCATGTACACGGTAAACACGGTAGTCGGCGACGCCGTCGTTTCGATCGTGATGTACGGGATTGCGGGCATGGTGGTGGCGAAGGTGCTCCACGAGGGCTAATCGAGGGGCCGTCGGCTAATCCAGCCCCAGCCCGCCGTCAACGACGATCACCTGGCCGGTGACGTAGTCGGCGGTCGCCAGGAAGCACACGGCGCTGGCCACATCTTCCGGCGTGCCCACCCGGCCGAGCGGGATGCGCCGACGTGTGCGCTCGACGACGTCCGGGGTGTGGTGTCGCGGTGGCAGCACATATCCCGGGGCGACAGCGTTGACGCGCACTTCGGGCGCGAGGCGCCTGGCCGCGACCCGCGTGAGGTGGAGCAGTCCCGCCTTCGCCACCGAGTGGTGTGGATGGCTCGTCCAGGGCCGCAGCGCCGACAGGTCGACGATGTTCACGACCGCACCGCGCGCCGCGCGCAGCATCCCGGCGGTTTTGCGGATCAGGAGGAACGGGCCGCGCAGGTTCACCGCCATGACCGCGTCCCATTCGTCGGCGGTGACATCGAGCAGGTCGTTGGCGACGAAGGTGGCCGCCGAATTGACGAGCAGGTCGAGGCGGCCGAACCGCTCCCGGGCCTCGCGGGCCAGGCGGACCACATCTTCCTCGCGTGACAGGTCGGCGCTCACCGCGTGGGCCCGTCTGCCGGCCCGTCGGGCCGCCGCTTCGACTTCGGCGGCACCCGCAGGCGACGAGTTATAGGTGACCAGCAGATCGTAGCCGCTTTCGGCCAACGCCAGGGAGATCGCCCTTCCCACCCTCACACCGCCGCCGGTTACGAGTGCAACTGGAGTCATCGTTGCTATCTTTCGTCCGTTCGTTCGGCCCTGGCACGGGCCATTCGCAGGCACCACCCGAGCTGCTACAAGAGTACGATCATGTCCAAATCCCATCGAATCGAGAAGGACTCACTGGGCGAGGTGCGCGTTCCCGCCGATGCCCTCTACGGAGCCCAGACCCAGCGCGCGGTCGAGAACTTTCCCATCAGCGGCCGCGGGTTCGGTCGGCGCTTCATCGAGGCGCTCGGAAGGCTGAAGGAGGCGGCGGCCGAGACGAACGTCGAACTGGGGCTGCTGGCGGCGGGGCGGGGCGAGGCGATCGCCGTTGCGGCGCGCGAGGTAGCGGACGGCAAGTGGGACGATCACTTCCCGCTGGACATCTACCAGACGGGTTCGGGCACCTCGACCAACATGAACGCGAACGAGGTGATCGCGGCGCTGGCCAACCGCTCGGCGGCGGCGGAGTCGCGGGTGCATCCGAACGACCACGTCAACTACGGGCAGTCGTCCAACGACATCATTCCGACGGCGATCCATGTCGCGTGCCGGGCGGCGATCCGCGACGAACTCGTCCCGGCGCTGGGACGGCTGCAGGAGGTGCTGGCGGCCAGGGCGAGCGATTTCGACGGCATCGTCAAGTCGGGGCGCACTCACCTCATGGACGCGACGCCGGTGCGCCTGGGTCAGGAGTTCGGGGGCTACGCGCGACAGGTGGAGAAGGGGATCGAGCGAGTGGAGCGGGCGGGCGAGGAGCTGGCCGAGGTGGCGCTCGGGGGGACTGCGACGGGGACCGGGATCAACACCCATCCCGAGTTCGCGCGCCGCACGATGGCCAGGGTGGCCACCAGGTACGGGATCGATTTCCGTGAAGCGGAGGATCACTTCGAGGCGCAGGGCGCCAAGGATGCGTGCGTGTCGCTGGCCGGTGCGCTGAACACGGTGGCGGCGAGCCTCATGAAGGTGGCGGACGACATCCGCTGGCTGGCGAGCGGGCCCACGTCCGGCATTTCGGAGATCCAGTTGCCCGCGGTGCAGCCGGGGAGTTCGATCATGCCGGGCAAGGTGAATCCGGTGATCTGCGAGGCGCTCATGATGGTGTGCGCGCGGGTGGCGGGAAACGCGACGACGGTCACGATCGGGGGCCAGCGCGGCAACTTCGAACTGAACGTGATGATGCCTGTGATCGCGGACGCGCTGCTGGAGTCGATTGATCTGCTGGCCAACGCGGCCGCGGTCTTCACCGAACGGTGCGTGGCCGGGATCACGGCCCGCCCGGAACGCGCCCGCGAGCTGCTTGAGCGGAATCCCTCGATCGCTACCGCGCTGAACGCGTACATCGGCTACGACGAGGCTGCGGTAGTGGCGAAGAAGGCTGCCGCGGAGGGGCGGTCGGTGCGGGAGGTGGTCGAGGAGATGGGCCTGATCGAGCCGGAAGAACTGGACGAGGCGCTGGACGTCCGGCAGATGACGGAGCCGGGGGTCCCGGGGAGCTGACGGCGGGCGTTGGCGCGGCGGGTGCGCGGGCGTTGGCGCGGTGGGTGCGTGGGCGTTGGCGCGGCGGGTGCGCGGGCGCTCGCACGGTCTGTGCGCGGGCGTTCGCATGTCCGAATGGGACTGATTTCGGGGGGGCTATTGCGATGGCGGCGGTCGCTCCACATATTCGGGTCGTGCTGGAGGGCTTCGTATTTGAGCCAACACTAGAAGAGCCGGGACTGCCTCCCGCGGTGGACGTCACGCCTCGTTCCCGGGGACTGCGGAAGCAGTGGGGGAGTCACCAAGAGTTAAGCCCGGGCTTCAGGTTTACACCCTCCGGCACACGGGGGTCGGCGCTCCATCGCGGGCGCCGACCCTTGCTTTAGGGGCCTACCTCCAGCCAGGAGAGCACGCGTGCCTGACGTGCGAATCACGCGCCGACTCCACTTCAGTGCCGCGCATCGGCTGGCCCGACCGGAGTGGGACGAGGAAAAGAACCGGCACGTCTTCGGCGATTGCGCGAATCCCAACTGGCACGGCCACAACTACGACCTCGAGGTCACGGTCGCCGGCCCGGTCGACGCCGAGACGGGGTACGTGATGGACCTCAAGGACCTCAAGGAGCTCGTCAACACCCGGATCCTCGACGACCTGGACCACCGCAACCTGAATGTGGATGTGCCGTGGCTGGAAGGGGTGATCCCGTCCACCGAGAACCTGGTGGTGTGCATCTGGGAGCGCCTCGCGCCCCTGATCCCGCCGCCCGCGAGGCTGGAGAAGCTGGTGTTGCGCGAGACCCCGCGTCACTGGGTGGAATACTCGGGTGAGTGATGGCGTCAGCCGCACCGCGCTGGTCACGGGGGCGACCGGCGGTATCGGTGAGGCCATCGTTCGGCGCCTGGTGGCGGACGGTTTCCGGGTGTTCGCCGCCGGTCGTCGGCGCGGGCGGCTGGAGCGGCTGGCGGAGGAAGTCGGTGGCGTGGCATTGGCCTTCGATGTGACTGAGGAGGCCGAGGTCGAGGGCGCACGGCGGGTGTTGAGCGAGGCGAACGCGCGGGTCGACGTGCTGGTAAACGCAGCAGGTGTGTTCGACCTGTCTCCGGTGACGGAAACCAGCGAGGCCGTGCTCAATCGCAACCTGGATGCGAACCTCAGGGGCGCGTTCAGCGTGACGAGGGCGTTCCTGCCGGCGATGCTGGCCGCAGGGTCCGGGCTGGTGATTCAGGTGGGGTCCGTGGCCGGGTGGCGGGCCTTTCCCGAGAACGGGGCCTACTCGGCGTCCAAGTACGGACTGCGCGGGTTTCACGAGGTGCTGCTGGAAGAGATTCGCGGAACCGGTGTGCGCGCGTGCCTGCTGGAGCCGGGGGCGGTGGACACACCGATCTGGGACCCACTCGCCCCGGATTGCTCTCCGTATCTACCCAGCCGCGGCGAGATGCTCCGGCCCGACGATGTGGCCCGCGCGGTCAGCTTCGTGGCCGGTCTGCCCGATCCCGTGGCGGTCCCCCTGCTGCGGATCGAACGGGCGTGAACGTCGGTCTCACCGACCACCTCGTCTGTCCTCGTTGCGGCCCTCCGTTCGGACTGATCCTGCTGGCGCGGGACGTGCGCGACCGCCGCGTGCGGAAGGGCGAGTTCGGGTGTCCGAATTGCCGGGACCGGTTCCCGGTGGAGGGTGGTTTTGGGGACCTGAGGCCGCCGCCGCGGGGGCCGGGCCCGGGTGCGGGCGACCCGGATTCCGGCTCGTCGGACGCTGCGCTGCGCCTGGCGGCCGCGCTGGGCGTCACGCGTGGCCCTGGGCTGATCGTGGTGCCGGATTCGTGCCGTGCGGAAGCCGGGCGGCTCGCGCGCATGGTGAGCGGGATCGAGGTGGTGGTGGTGGGGTGGGGGGGACGGGGGCTGCTGGCCGACGGTGTGAGCAGCTTCGTGACAGGGCCGCGGCTGCCGTTGCGTGATGGTGTGTTGCGTGGGGTGGTTGCCCAGGGGGGGGCTGGGGAGGGGTGGTGGGGGGAGTGCCTGCGTGTGCTGATGCCGGGAGGCAGGATCGTGATCACGGGGGCGAGCGCGGTCGCGCGTGCGTGGATGACCGGCAGCGGACTGGCCACCCTGCTTGACGAAGACGACACGCTGGTTGGCGCCCTCGCTCCGCCGGGGACGGGACCCCGGCCCATGAACTGGATGGCTCCGGACCCGGGACCGCGCGTGTGACCGACCGGGTCGGTCGGGACACCCGCAAGTGGATTCGTACGGTGTGGCTAGACTAGGGGTCCGGGAGCGGTGGGTACGACTCGTGCACCTGCACTACCTTCCACTCGCCCACTATGCGCTGCACCACGATGCTCCAGACCTCGTGACCGCTGATCGGCTCTCCATCCTCGCCGACGTTGGTCGAGTGAATGACCGACGTGGCCACCGCGGCGTCCCGGCTCAGCACGTGCACTGTGCTTTCTCCGAGCGTGAAGTGCACGTTCCGTCCGACGCCGGGGAAGTACTCCTTCATCGAGGCACGATGTGACTCCAGCGGGGTGACCTCCCCGCGGCTCGCCCAGGCGAAGTCGGGGCCGTCCAGGTGATATCCGATGAAGCCGTCCACATCGTGACCGTCGATGGTCTCGACCATCTCGTTGGCGAACTGACGTATGGAGTCTGCAAGCGCCGCACGCTCGGCATCGGTGAGCTCTCCATCACCGATTCCGGCGCACCCCGCCAAGAGTACCGACAAGCCCAGGACCGAGTTCAGCGTTCTCATGTTTGTCACTCCTTGTAGTTGAGCCGCTCCCGCTTCCAGAGATCCCGCACCTCGTCGTCCAGGCCCGTCATCTCCCAACGGATCAGCGAGATCGGGAGCCGCCCGGCTGCCATGAACGTGTCGTGGAACTCCGCGAGGTCGAAATCGTCGCCCAGCTGGCGCTTGCGATCGGCGAGGAGCTGCCGCATCTGCAGCATGCCGATCGCGTACCCCAGGCCGTAGCCGGGCGGCCGGCGCAGGTAGATCTCGGCGTCCACGCGCGCAACGTTCTCGTCCAGCCACGGGGTGCGCTCCATCCACCACGCTACGACTTCCTCGACGGTCATCTCGTTGAGCTGGAGCCACACGTCCGCCGGCACCCTGGCGGCCCGGAAGATACCGAAGACCTGGATGAGCTCACGGACCCGCGGCGCGTCATCGAGCAAGCCGGCTTCCATGACGGCTTCTTCCAGATAGGTGGCCCAGCCTTCGTTGCGCGCCCCGCTGCTGATCCTGCCGCGGATGGGGTGCGTGTTGTGCCGTGCGACCAGGCCGTCGAAACGATGCCCGGGGATAACGGCGTGCAGGTGATCGGGCGTCGGGTCACGGAACTGCACCTGCTCCCAGAAGTTCGGGCCGCCGGGACGGACGATCCACGGCACGTTCGTGTCGAGCTCCCCGACGTAGTCCGGGATCGTGATGATGTCCTCCTCCACCAGGAAGTCGCGGATCCGCGTGTCGACGCTGCCGATCCGCGCCTCATACTCCTCCTCCGACGCCGGCAGCTCGAGCGGCGGCAGATGCCGGTTCCGGTGCTGTTCCAGCGCATACACACTCCAGAGGCGATCCAGCTCCCGCAGGCCCAGCGTGACGATCTGATCCGCGTCGTACGGCATGAGCTTCACGTGCTTCAGGTACCAGTCGAACATCTCTCGACCCACGCCGCCCTCGGCGGTCATGTCGCCTCGATTCGCGACGAGCCAGTCGTGGAAGCCGCGGACGGACTCCCAGGCCGCGGCGATGTCGGCGCGGAGATCGGGTTGCTGGGTGGCCGCCCGCTCGTGGAAGTCGTCGTACCAGCCAAGGACGCCGGCCGGCGGCGTTGCCCGATACGGGTAGCCGTGCCCCACGCCATCGGCGTTGGTGAGATTGAAGATCGCGAGGTCCGCGTAGTCGGCGGCCACTTCCGTCAGGTTGTTCCTGGCCTGCTCGACCAGGAGTGAGATGGCCTCGAGGCGGGTCCGCAGCGCGGCGGTCCCATCGTCGTCCAATGGCAAGTCCGCGAACGTGATCCGCAGCATCTGATCCACATAGAAGCCGGGGTCCCGGGACCAGGGGCGGGATACGTTCAATGTGAAGTCGTGACGGTCGAATCGGGAACGAACTGCCAGATAGTCGACCTGTTGATCGAGTTCCCAGTCCACCACCGCCATTTCCTCGAGCCGCGCCTGGAAGTCCCGCATCGTGGCGCGACGACGCTCGACGGTCGCCTCGGCGTAGTCGGGATAGACGTCGGTCGCGCTGCCGGCGATGTCCCGGTTCGGAACGTTGCCCGACGCCCTGGCCGGATCCGTCCACTCGAGGAATTCCTGGAACAGTGCAACGAGGTCATCGTAGGTGCCCGACCCGTCCGGCATACCCTCCTCACGTGCGTCTCCCGTCTGCCATTGGCACGCCGTCAAGACGAGGAGGAGTAGTAGGGCCGTCGAGGCGGATTTGATCGAGGTCGACGTCTTCATATGCCCTGATCCCCCGTGATGAGGTGCCCCTGGGTACGGTGCCAGTCGGCCATGCCGAGGAACGCTGAATCCCTCAGGTTGGTGGCAGAATGCCAACAAACAGCGCGCCGCGCCACCTCAGGTGTGCCGGTCGGCTGCGCCGTCGCCCCACAACCCCTATCTTGATCCGCCCGTTGATCGAGTCCGGGAGGGACGCAGGATGAAGACACCCTGTTGGGCGGCACGAGGCATTCCGGGAGTGTCTGTCCTGGGCCTTGTCGTGCTTGTGGGGGCGGGCGGATGTGCGTCGGAGGGCACCACGGAAGGGACCGGGGCTCGCACACTCGACGATATCCTCAAGGCCGGTACGATCAGGATCGGTTTGAATCCGAGGATTCCACCGCGCGCCCTGTACAACGACCAGAACGAGATCGTCGGGTTCGAGGTTGACGTCGCGTCCGAGATCGGTCGCTTGCTCGGGGTCGATGTCGAACTCGTGGTCGTCGGCTCACCGGACCGCATTCCGTTCGTCGCGCTGGGGAAGGTGGATGCCGTTATGGGAGCGATGACGCGGGACTCCAAGCGGGCCAAGGTCATCGACTTCAGCGTTCCGATTCACACGTCGAGCTACGGTGTCCTGACCCGGAAGGACACGGGCATCACCACGTGGCAGCAACTCAACCACGAGAACATCACTCTCGTTCAGGTACGGGGCACCGTCACAGTCGAAATCGTCAGACGGCTGTTGCCGCAGGCCCAGCTCCTGCTGCTCGACAACTACACGGACCGAGACCGGGCGCTGGCCCAGGGTCGCGCGGACGCGTCGGTGGACGGGATCGACACCCTCGGGTTCCGGCTCACGCGTGCGTTTTCCGATGTCGACTGGTATTGGTTCGCCACGCCCGACTTCCGACCTCCCGACTACTCGGGGTTCGGGGTCGCCAAGGGTAACGACACGCTTCGGGACTGGCTGAACGTCGCTGTCTACGAGATGCACGAGTCCGGCTTCATCGCGACTCGCTGGGAGGAGTGGTTCGGAGCCCCGATGGCCACCCCCGTACCGTTCACTCCCTTCTTCTAGTGGGGGTAGCCGCACTCGCGCCACCGTGGCGCCGAGGGACCGACTAGTGGCGACCGGCAGGGACTGACGTGGCCTATACGCTGCAATGGGGGCAGGTCGTCGGCTTCACGGGCTACCTGATCGGGGGAGCCTGGCTCGCGCTCCAGATAGCGTTTCTCGCCTTCGTCGGGGGCGTCACCATCGCCACCGTCAATGCGACCGTTCTGTCCTATAGCCGGAATCGACCGTTGCGCGCTGCGGTGAGCAGCTACGTCGCCTTCTTCATGAACACACCGGTCCTGGTACAGATCTTCTTCCTGTTCTTTGCTCTGCCGGAAATGGGTGTGTTCCTGTCTTCCTACCAGGCCGTGCTGCTGGGGTTGACGCTCAACGTCAGCGGGTATCTGACGGAAACGTTGCGTGCCGGCTTCCAGTCCGTACGCAGGTCGGAGATCGAGGCGGCGGAAACGCTCGGCATGAGCGTTGCACAAATGACGTGGTACGTCATTCTGCCCCACGTCATCCGAGTGCTCTATCCACCGTTGACCAACCAGTACATCCTGCTGACGATGACGACGTCCATCGCGTCGATCTTCGGTCTGGAGGAGCTCACCGGCCGGACCTACAACGTCAGCGCCGAGACCTTCCGCTCATTCGAGGTCTTCTCATTGTCGGCCGTCCTCTACGTGGTGTTGACCTTCGTCGCCAGCGCCGTGCTGTGGCTCATCGGACGCCATCTCTTCCGCGTGAAGGCGAGGTTCGTCTGATGGGCGGGTCCCTCCTGGAGCAGCTACCCCTCTTCCTGTCGTATTCCAATGTGTCGTTTCTGGCCCAGGCCTTTGGCGTAACCCTGGCCCTGTCGATCGTCGGCGCCGTCGTCGGGTACACCGTCGGCGCGCTGCTCGCCTTCATTCGTAACCGCCATGTGGTCGACGTGTTGCCCGCGCGCTTCCTTTCCGTCGGGTTCAGCGAGACCTTCCGGCGGGTTCCGTTCCTGGTCAAGCTGATGGTGGTCTTTTTCGCTTTCGAGGTCGTCGGTATGAGGGTCTCCATGTTCACCGTCACTGCGACCACGGTTGCGCTGGCCGCGGCCGCCTTCTCGGCGGAGATCATGCGCGCGGGGCTCGAGGCATTGCCCGAGAGTCAGTGGGACGCGGCGGAATCCATGAACATGGGGGGCGTCATGAGCCTCAGACTCTGGGCGTTGCCACAGTCGTGGAAGGTCATTCTGCCGCCCGCGCTGAGCTTTACGGTCGGCCTCATCAAGTCGACGTCGATCGCCTCGCAAATCTCCGTCTTCGAGTTGACCTACGCGGCGAAGGTCCTGAACGAGAGAGGGTTCTCGCCCGTCCTGAGCTTCGGGTCCCTGCTCGTCCTATACTTCATCATCTGCTACCCGCTCAACCTCTACGCACGAAGGCTCGAGAGGCAGCTGGAGCGACCTCGTGACTGGAAGCCGGGCGCCCCGTTGCTCGCCGAGTCCGGGGCTGCATGACCGCGACTGACCACTCCAACCCACCCGAAAGATGACGACATCGACGAGTCCCGGGATGCAGTATCTGCGAGGTGCGATCGACTGCCATACGCATGTCTGTCCGCACATCAACGGCCGATCGATCAACGTGTTCGAGGCGACACGACAGGCGGCCGACGCCGGCATGCGCGCCATCGGCCTGATGGACAACTTCGGCAACAGCTCAGGGTTCGCCGCCTTGGCCATGGCCGAACTCGGCGGGCTGGGCGTCGAAGTGTTCGGCGGCGTCATCATGCAGCCGATTGCTGGAGGCGTCACGGTCGAGGCCGCACGTACAGCGCTGGCCTACGGGTACGGACCGGGCACCGGCGCTCGGTTCGTCTCGCTGCCCACCCATCACACGCGCAATGTTGCCGAGGGTGAGGGCCGAAGTCCTGCCTACATCGAGACGACCTTCTCGGTGCCCCAGTCGGGCAAGGTGCCGGACGTGGTGCTCAAGATCATGGATCTGGTCGCCGAGGCCGATGCGGTCTTCGACTGCGGTCATGTGGCCGGGCACGAAGCGGTCGCGTTGGTCGAGGAAGGCAGGCGACGAGGTCTCGAGCGAATGCGCACCCAGGCGGCACGCTATACCGAAGACGAGATCAAAGCCGTCGTCGCAGCCGGTGCGTACGCCGAGTTCTCGTTCTTCATCCTGACGCATGCGACGCAGGTGAGCCTGACCCATGTGGACAAGGAGAAACACCGCTCGAAGGGCATGACCATCGACGAGATGGCGCCCAGGATCCGAGCCGCGACCCCGGAACGTGCCATTGTCTCGAGCGATGCGGGTGTCTTCCTGCTGCCGCCGCCGGTCGAGGCGTTTCGGGAGTACATGTTGCTCCTGGAGAGCGCCGGTTTCAGCGAAGAGGAGATCCGCACGATGAACTCGACCAATCCGGGAGAGCTGTTCCGGATCCGTGCCGCCCCGGTCCAGTCGGCCTGATGCATCACCTGGAAATCGATCGCCTCACGGCGAGCTACGACGGGAAGGAACATGTCCTCGTCGACGTCAGCATTCAGGTCGCGAAGGGAGAGATCATCAGCCTGATCGGCCCTTCGGGCTCGGGGAAGAGCTCGTTGTTGAGGAGCCTCATGGGGCTTCTGGTGCCGAAGTCCGGCGAGGTGATGCTGGACGGGGAGAAGGTCGACTATACGAACAAGAAGAGCGTGAAGGCGCTCCGGGAGCGGCTGGCGATCGTGTTTCAGCAATACAACCTGTTTCAGAACATGGATGCGCTACGCAATGTGACCGTCGCACCGGTCAAGATCCGCAAGCGCAACGCCCGAGAAGTCGAGGAGGAAGCCACCGCGCTTCTCCGGAAGGTGGGACTCGGCGACAAGCTGCACGCGTATCCTGACGAGCTGTCAGGCGGCCAGCAGCAACGGGTGGCGATCGCTCGGGCCCTGGCGCTCAAGCCGGACATCCTGCTGCTGGACGAGGTGACGTCGGCGCTTGATCCCGAGCTGGTCAGTGAGGTGCTCGACGCGATCCGCATCCTGGCCGCCGACGGGATGACCATGCTGATGGTCTCTCACGAGATGGCGTTGGTCCGCGAGATCTCCACAAAGGTAGTCATGATGGACCGAGGCAGTGTGATCGAGGAAGGCTCCGCGGACCGGGTCTTCGACAACCCCCGGACGCGACGGTGCCAAGCGTTCGTGGGCAAGATTCTCGGCCACTGACGTGCCGATCCACTACGACCCGGAGCCACCGGGCGTTCCGCGACCCTAGGTGAAGCCGATGGTCGAGGCCCTTGAGCACCAGCGGACAGTCCGCTACTAGCTCAATTAGCGGGAATCGAATAGCTGGAACTCCACCTCGAAATCCCGTAACTTCAGTAGGGGCCTGTAGCTCAGGTGGTTAGAGCGCACGCCTGATAAGCGTGAGGTCGGTGGTTCAAGTCCACCCGGGCCCATAAGGACTTACGGGATTTCGACCGCCCGATGTTTGCTAATTGTGTTTGCTAAATGCAATCACGAACGGGCGATACCGCGATCCTGAAGGGCCTGCTTGAGCCGGTCCTGGTCCGCGCGCTGGTAACACTGGAGCACCGTCTGGGGCGCTTTCCAGCCGCCGAGCTGGCAGAGCACCTTCAGCGGCTGGTTCATGAGGTCGGAGGCGAACTTCCGCCTCAGCGAGTGCCAGCCGCGCCCACGCTTGGGCTGGAGCCCGGCGCCCGCCTCGGCCCGATTCCACCAGTCGCGGACCAGGAACCGGCTGATACAAGCTGAAGGATCCTTCGGCGCGGGAAGCAGAGGAGTGTCCCCGATTCCGGGGTTGCGCCTCCGCGCCTTTTGCAGGACCGCGAGCGCCTCGGCTGTGACGGGCGTGTAGTGCTCGTATCCAGTCTTTTCGTGCTCGGCCCGCCACCGGATGGTCTCGTGCTCCATGTCGATGTCCGACCACCGAAGCTGACGTATGGCACCGATGCGGTGTCCCGTCTCGTGGGCGACCACCAGAGCCACGCGGAACCGCCAGTCCATCGTCAGCGATGCCTTGAGCAAGGCTTCGTACTCCCCCTGGGTCAGAATCACGCGGGTTGGGTTCTTCTCGACTGGTGTCTTGAGGCCCCTGAGGGGGTTCGACTCGAGGAGGAGTCTTCCTTCCTCGTCCCTCGACTTCGCGGCCCAATTGAGGATCGCGAGCAGCAACTTGAGGTCTTGCTGGATCGTTCGGTCGCGTGCCGGCCTTCCGCTTCGGCCAGCCCTGCCTGCGCGCCGCGCCCGAATGAACCGGTCCCAGTCGCGTTGAGAGAGCGTCTCGGGTCGTCGGTGTCTCCCGAAGAACTTGAGAAACATCGCCCTCGTGGCCCGGTCGTACTTCTGCGACGACGACGCCTTGGTAGGCGTAACCTCGTCACCGTAAATGTCAAAAAGCGTCTCCAGCGTGAGCGGCTCGGGCTCGGCTTCCGCGTCGCGGCCGATGTCCGGCCCGGTGAAGCCCGCGGCGAACTCGTCCGCCTGCCGCTTCGCCCGGCTCCAGTCGCGGTGCTTGAGCGACCTCGTGAGCCTGCACCCATCCTCGCGCCACTGGATCTGTATGACGCCGGTCCGAGGATCGGGAAATACCCTCACCCGGTTCCGGCCCCACTCGCCGGCGCTGTACGCGCGCCGGTCACGTTTCGTGCGTGCCATCATTCGATTCCTCTTGCGATGATGGACTGCCCTGAAAAGATCGCAACCGGCGGTAATACAACAAGTTAGAGTGCATCGCACTGAGTCCCGTATCACTTCGGATACCC
>JAPPNN010000016.1 GCA_028873815.1 Gemmatimonadota bacterium
GGCCCGACCACATCGTCGTCGGCGAGGTCAGGGGCGGCGAGGCCGCCGACCTGCTGCAGGCGCTCAACACCGGCCACGGCGGCTCGCTCACGACCATCCACGCCAACAACGCGCGCTCCGCGCTCTCGCGCCTGGCCAGCTGCGCCATGCAGGCCGGCGACGCGTCGCCATGGGAAGTGACGTGCCGGGGCGTGGTCGACGGCATCGCGCTCGTGCTCCACGTGACCCGCCGCGACGGCCGGCGGTTCGTCGAGGAGGCCATCGAGGTCAAGGGCTACGACGCGGCCACCGGCCGCTGGATCACCGTGCCCGTCTGGAACGGGGCGAAGGCGCCCCGAGGCGACGGGCAGGCAAACCCACCGAAGGAGGTGAACGCATGACCGGCAACGGCAGGACCATCCGCATCGACACGCTGGAGGGCTTCGACCGCGAACTCGCGCGCGATGGCGGCGAGGCGCTCGAAGTGCCGGCCCACCTGGCCGAGGAGTACGGCCTTTTCCCCGAGGAGGTCGGGACCGAGGAGGAGATCCGGGACGCGGGCGGCGATCCGCACGGTGAGGAGGAGGACAGGCGATGAACCACGACGAATACCACCGCAAGTTCGCCGACGCGATCATCGAGCAGATCAAGAAGGGCAACGCCCCGTGGCAGAAGCCGTGGGCGCCGGGCGAGCGCGTGATGCCCACGAACGTCGACACCGGCCGCTCCTACCGGGGCGGTAACAGCCTGCACCTCGCGGCCGTCCAGCAGGAACTCGGCTACGGCGACGTGCGCTGGGGCACCTACCGCCAGATCCAGGCCCAAGGCGGACAGGTCAGAAAGGGCGAGCGCGGCACCCGCATCCTCTCCTTCCAGGACCACAAGCGGATCTCCGTCACCGACGAGAGCGGGAAGCCCAGGAGGGACGCCGAGGGCAAGCGCGTCTACCGCTACGAGAAGCTCAAGGCTCCGTTCGTGCGCCAGTACACCGTGTTCAACGCCGAGCAGGCGGACGGGCTGCCCGAGCGCTCGAACCCGACGCCGGAGCCGCTCTGGAAGGCCCACCAGCAGGCCGAAAAGGTCATGGAGGACGCGGGGGTGCCGATGCGCCACGTCGCCGGCGACCGCGCCTACTATCACATGAAGCGCGACGAGATCGTGCTGCCCGAGCGCGGGCAGTTCCCCTCCGCGAACCACTACTACCAGACGGCGCTCCACGAACTCGGCCACAGCACCGGCCACCCGGAGCGGATGAACCGCGAGACGCTCGTCGAAGGGATCAAGAGCGGGTTCGGCTCGTCCGATTACGCCAGGGAGGAGCTCCGGGCCGAAATCAGCGCCATGATGACCGGCGAGCGCGTCGGCGTGGGCCACGACCCGAGCCGGGGCGCCGCCTACGTCGAGGCCTGGGTCAAGTCGCTCGAGGAGGACCCCCGCGAGATCCGGCGCGCCGCTGCCGACGGGCAGAGGATCTCCGACTATGTGCTCGCGCGTCACATCGAGCGCGGCCAGGCGCGGGAGAGCGCGGGCGCCGCGCGGGAACCCATGGCCGTGGCCGCGACCCGCGCACCCGGACTTCAGCGGCTCCAGGTGACCGTGCCTCAGATCCCGACGCCTCGACGCGGCGCCGGACCGAGCCGCTGAGGCATCCGTGAGAAGCAAGGAGATGTTCGGCCGCACGGCCGAACCGGACCCGCGCCCCGCCGCGCCACCCAGCCGCAATCCCAACCGGATGCGGGACGGCCACCGCCGAGAATACGCCGCCGGCCGGGAGCGCGGGTCCACCATCTCCTTTCGCGAACGCTGCGCGCGCGGGCTGACCGACATCGGCGTCCACGGCGCGGTGTCCTACCGGGACCTCGCCGAAGTCCGCTTCGGCGGGCACCCCTACACCACCCGGCGGGCCGTCAACTGCTGGATCGACGACGGACTCGCCCAAGAGACCACAGCCAGGGGACCGCACGGCAACCCCTTCGAGGTCCTGACCCTCACCCCCCTGGGCGTAGTCAAGGCCCGGGAGCACGCCGCCGCCCTGGGGATGGACCGCGGACAGGAGATCGGGATCCCCCGAGTCCGGTCCGCCCAGGCCGCCCACGACACCGCCATCTACCGCGCCTGCGCCCGGGAGCGGGAGCGGCTCCGCGAGCGCGGCGCCAGGGTGCGCCGCGTCCGGCTCGACGCCGAACTCAAGGGCGCCGTCGCGCGAGCGAGCGAGTCCCGAGCGCCGGAAGAACGGCAGGCGGGCCGCCGACGCCGCGCGGCACCGCATAGCGAGAGAACTCGGGCTCCCCCTCGACGGGGCGGGACGCGTCCTCCACCCGGACGCGCAGATCGAGTACGAGGACGCCGAGGGGCGCACCGGACGCGTCAACATCGAGGTCGCGTCCGCCAACTACAGCCGGGAGACCATCGAGGCGAAGGCGGCCGCCGGATTCAGGATGCACGCCAGCGGACCCGCCGCGGCGGGCATGCTCCGCAAGCTGGGCCTCGGTCCGGGCGACGACGGGTCCTGGCTCCGGGGACCCGCCGACCGCGATCCGGCGTCCGTCGAACTCTGACCGTCGGGGAGGAGACCCGCCATGCAGCCTTGGAAGATCAGCGCCGGACTCACGGCCTCGCTCGCCGGAGCCGCTCTCCTCCTCGCGGGACCCCGCTTGGACTACCTCGCGCCCCACTGGGCGCTCATCCTCGCCCGGCACGGGGTCCCCGTGGGCCTGCACGCGGCGCTCGGCGTCGTTGCCGTCGCCGCCGCCATCTACGGCGCCGCCCGCGCCACCGGACTCGCCGACCTCGGCAGGCGCGTCGATCTCGCCGAGCGCTCCGTCCGCCGGGGCGAAGGAGACCGAGACCTCACCGAGGCGCTCCGAAGGGACGCCGAAGGAGACTGGGAGTGAACGCCGCAATGACAGACAGACCGAACGTTGAAGGCCTGCCGGCCGACTGGCGCAGGCGGGCCAAAGCCCTCCGCCGCTACGGCGGCGAGACCCCCGCCACCGCGATCGAGCGCTGCGCCGCCGACTTAGAGGCCACGCTCGTGGAGCGGGACGAGACCACCTATTCGCTCGTCGAAGCCGCACGCGAGAGCGGATACTCCGCCGACCACCTCGGCCGGCTCGTCCGCGATGGCAAGATCCCCAACGCCGGACGGCCCGGCGCGCCCCGGATCGCGCTCAAGAACCTGCCCCGGAAGGCGCATGCCCCGGCCGAGCCGCGACTGGCGAAGGAGCCCCGCCGCCGCGATGTTTCCAACCGGCAGATCGTGCAGTCCATCATCGACTGCATTGACAGCTTCCAGTACGATCCACA
>JAPPNN010000040.1:0-1394 GCA_028873815.1 Gemmatimonadota bacterium
GCCCTGCTAGCTCAACTGGTAGAGCATCCGACTCTTAATCGGCAGGTTCGGGGTTCGAGTCCCTGGCGGGGCACTGCGGCATGGGGTGGTCTCGGCGACCGTCGGGGCCACCCCATCGTTCATGGGAGGTATGCGCGGAGCGCGACCACGGCGTCGCCGGCACGCACCCGGAACCGGCCCATGGTCGCAGGCACCAGCGCGAATCCGACCGACTGCAACGGGAGCGCACCGCCCCATCCGCCCCCCAGCGTCGCCGAGCCTGACAGGATCCCCCATACCTCGCAGGTCTCGCCGCCGAGTCGGGCCTCGAAGTCGCACGCGGCGTCCACGCCCAGCCGCTCGACGACGAAATGCTCGCACTCGGCCAACACCTCGCGCTTCACCCCGCCGCCTTCGTGGACAAGCCGCGGAGCGGTCGACGCGGGAACGGCGCCCGAGAAGTCGATCACGTCCAGCGCGCGCTCGACGTGCAGCTGACGCGGCCTCCCGTCGGGACCCGGGCGATCCCAGTCGTGGATCCGGTATGTCGTATCGGAACACTGCTGAATCTCGACCAGGACGATCCCCGACAGGATGCCGTGCACCGTCCCCGCCGGGACGAAGATCGCGTCCCCGGGTGAGACGGGAACCCGGTTGAGACAATCCGGGACGGTTCCGCGCGCGACCGCGCGGCGGAGCGCGGCCCGGTCGGTGCCCGCCTGGAGCCCGTGTATGATGCAGGCACCCTGCTCGGCGTGGAGGACGTACCACATCTCCGTCTTGCCGGGTTCGCCCAGGTTGTGGGCGGCCGCGTATTCATTGCCGGGATGCACCTGAACCGACAGCGCGTGGGTCGCGTCGAGCAGCTTGACAAGGAGCGGGAACACACCCCGCTCGGCGGCCTCCCTCCCGCGGGTGCCCAGGAGCGAAACCCCGTACTCGGCCACGAGACCGGGCAGATCACGTCCCAAGAGGGGCCCCCGGTTCACGATGGACGGCTCGCTCGCGTGTCCCGACACCTCCCAGCTCTCGGCGACGACCCCGTCCGGGAGGTCGCGGCCGAGAAGGTCCGCCAAGCGCCGTCCGCCCCACATGTAGTCCTTGAATCGCGACGCGAAGGTCAGGGGGGCCGAGAGGGGGTGCGAGGTGGCCATGTGTGTAAGATACGGCCACGCGCCATGGGCGTTTTGTCCACGGACTCCACGGGCCGGGGGCCCCCCCCGGGGGCCCGGGGCCCCCCCCCCGGGAAAAAAAGGGGGGGGGGGGGGGGGGGTTGGCCCACCCCCCCGGGGGGGGGGGGGGGGGCGGCGCCCGGGCCTACCATTTCGGGGGGGGGGGCCCGGGGCCCCCCCGCGCCCCCCACGCGGGGGGGGGGGGGGGGGGGCCGCCCCCCCGCGATTCCCTCCCAAGGGTGT
>JAPPNN010000040.1:1404-148457 GCA_028873815.1 Gemmatimonadota bacterium
GGGGGGTGTTTTTTTTTTTTCCCCCCCCCCCCGGGGGGTTTTTTTTTCCCCCCCCCCCCCCGGGGGGGGCCCCGGGGCGGGGGGGCGCGGCCCCCCGGCCCTCGGTCACTTCGTCGTGAACGTGATCGGCAGTTGCACCCAGACCGGTACCGGCTTGTCCCGATTGAGTGCCGGGGTGAACCGGAACACGGACGCCACCCGCAATGCGGCCTGGTCCAGCGCCTCGTGGCCGGAGCTTGTCTGGACCTCCTGGCCCTGCACCACCCCCGTCTCGTCGATGAAGAACCACACGAGTGTCGTGCCACCGATGCCGGCATTCCGGAGCAGCGGTGGATACTCACGCTCCATTGCCCTCATGACCTCGGCACCGTTGACGTAGTCGGGCTTGACCGTGTAGGGCGTAAAGACCGGTGCGGCGGAAATGTCCACCTCGGTCCCGCCGGCTTCCGCCGCCTCGGCGTCGGAGCGCGCTCGCTCGGCCACTCGCCGCGCTTCCTCCACCACCGCCGCGCGCTCGGCCGCCGCTCTCTGCGCCGCCACGTCAGCTGCCTCTGCCCCCGACTCCGTCGTGAACGTGATCGGCAGCTGGACCCACACAGGCACGGCGCGGTCGCGATTGAGCGCCGGCGTGAACCGGAACACCGGCGCCACCCGCAAGGCGGCCTCATCGAGCGCGGCGTGTCCACTACTCCTGAAAACGGCCTGGTTGCGCACCGTGCCCGTCTCGTCGATGAAGAACCATACGAGCACCGTGCCGCCGATGCCGGCATCCCGCAGCAGCGGCGGGTACTCGCGGTTGAGCGCCGCCATGATTTCGGAGCGGTTGACGTAATCCGGCTTGACCGTGAAGGGCGTGAAGACCGGGGCGGCGGAGATGTCAGCCTCCTCGCCTTCACCCGTAATGCCCGGGATCAGCACGGCGAGCCCAACGACCATGATCGCGCCGAAGAGCAGCATCGCCCCCTGGGCCAGCCGGACCTGGGGCGCCTTGTTCAGCAGCGCGCGCAGACGTCGTTCCAGCAGCGAGGGCTGTTCTGCAAGCGCCGCCACCGCCACGCCCGGCAGGAGTCCGCGCGCGGTCCCGACACGAAGCAGCAGGTCGCCGTACAGCGCCCGTCTGTCGGGCCAACGGCGCATCACGCGGCTGTCGCAATCGAGTTCGAGCGCAAGACCGAGGCGATGATACTGGATCCAGAGCGCGGGATTCCACGGGAACGCGACGAGCAGTGCCGCAGCCAGAAAGCGAAGCTGCGCGTCGCGCGCCCTCTGGTGCTCCTCCTCGTGCCCCAGGACCAGCTCCTGCCGCTCCAGCCCCGCGCCCCGCACCCAGTCGGGAAGCACGATGCGCGAGCCGACAAGCCCCACGACCGCAGGACCGGAATCACGCGACCACAGCACGTTGCGCCCGAGCAGCATCCCCTCCCGCCAGGACGCCCGGCGGCGGACAAACCGCGCAGCCCCGATCAGAGCCGTAATCAGCAGCACTGCCGAAAGGCCGGCCCAGCCCAGCTGCAGCACGCCGTCCAGGGAGTGAAGCGCGGAATCCCCGGCCACGGTAACCGCGAGGGGCTCCAGCATCACCGGCGCCGACTCGGGCGGGCCCGCTGCCCCCGAACCGAGGACGCCCGCAAGCAGACGCGCGGCGGGCAGAATCACAGTCCCGGCGCCGGCGGCCACCCACACCCAGCGCCGGCGGCCGTCAAGCAGTCTCTCGAGGGCAAGTCCCGCAACGAGGAAAAGGAGCCCTGCTCCAATCGACCATAACATCCACGCGGCAGTCATTCGTCTTCTCCTTCTTCGGGGCGGCCCGTCGCCGCCAGTTGCTGGTCAAGCAGTTCGCGAAGCCGCCTTACGGCTTCCGGCGACAGCTGTTCGTCCGACACCAGCTGGGTCATGAGGAGCTCCGCCGAACCCGAGAAGACCTTGTCCTTCAGCCGGCCGAGCACGGAACGTCCGGCCTCCACCCTGCCCAGCAGCGGCTGGTACCGGTGGGCCCGCCCCTCCTTGACGTGGTTCACCATGCCCTTGGCCTCCAGTATGCGCAGCATGGTGAGGACGGTGTTGTAGGCCAGATCGTCGTCGAGGCGCTCGCGGACCTCGGCGACGGTCGCCGATCCCTGGTCCCACAAGACAGCCATGATGTCCATCTCTCGAGTCGTGAGCGTTCGGCTCATGCCATCTCCTTGCGGGTATCCACCCGCACCTGGTGGTGAACGGCGCGTCGTCCGGCCTTCCCGGCACGGGCGTCCGACACCAACTCCTATGTTGTTAGTAGATGTTGGGGCGATTTGTTCCCCACGTCAAATTCGGGGGCACGGTGGCGACGGCCCCGCGCCACCCCGGTAAACTCCGGTTTACATGAGGTAAACTTCAGTTTACAGGACGCGTGATCTCGTACTCCTTCGGCGGCTCCGCACCCAGCAGGTGCTCCACGAAGTAGTCCCACCGGCGGCGGACGAAGTACGGCTCGTTCAGTCCGTGGGCCCGGTCGGGTGCCCAGATCAGATCGTAGTCCCTGTTGGCCTTGGTGAGCTCGTCGATCAGCTGGACCGTCATCGCCGGGTGGACATTGTCGTCCATGTCGCCGTGCATGAGCAACAGCTTGCCCTTCAGGTTGGCGGCGTGCGTCTTGTTGGCCTCGTCGGTGAAGTTGGTCGTGCCGCTGGCAGAGTCGGCCACCAACAGTCCCTGGTACTTCTCGGCCCAGTAGATGTTGTAGCTGGCGTTGTCGTGGTTCCCCGCCCCGGACACCGCCACCTTGAAGAAGTCGGGGAATCGCACCATGGCATCCGTCGACGCGAACCCGCCCCCCGAATGGCCGTAGATGCCCACCCGGTCGAGATCCATGAACGGGTAGCGAGCGGCCAGCTGCTTGATTGCGGTGACGTGATCGGGAAGGCCGTTATCGTTGAAGTCACCGTAATAGATGTCGTGAAACGCCTTGGAGCGGTGGGGCGTGCCCATGTGGTCGAGCTGAATCACCACAAAACCCAGCTTGGCCAGCGAGAAGTCCTCACCCCCGGACTTGAAGGTCCACGAACCCACGCTGCCCACCTGCGGGCCGGGGTAGATGTGGTCGATGACGGGGTACAGCGCCGACTCGTCCAGGTCGTCGGGGAAGTAGATGAGGCCGTAGATGTCGGTGACGCCGTCCCGCGCCTTCACCGAGAAGACCTCGGGGGCGCGCCAGCCCACTTCTTCGAGCTTGGTGATGTCGGCGGTCTCCAGGGTGCGGACCACCTCGCCGGTGGCCAGCCGTTTGAGCAGCGAGACGGGTGGATCGCCGATGGTGGACCAGGTGTCGACGAAGAAGCGGCCGGAGGGCGACACCGAGATGGCGTGGTTGCCCACTTCGCCCGCGATGGTGGTGAGGCCGCCGCCGTCGTAGCCGACGCGGTAGAGGCGTCCGTAGTAGGGGACTCCCTCCTCGCGTCCGTAGGCGGTGAAGTAGATGCGCCGGTTCGCCTCGTCGACGTGCCAGATCGCGCCCACCGCCCACGGACCCGAGGTCACCTGGTTCTTCACGGTCCCGTCCTTCGAGAAGCGCCAGATGTGCGCCCAGCCGTCGCGCTCGGACCACCAGAAGGCGTCGTCGGTGCTTTCGGACACGAACCAGGAGGTGGGGTTGCGCTGGGCAGTCTCGACCCAGGTTCGCGAACTGTCGCCCGCGATGAGCCGGAAATCGCCCGTGGAGGCGTCGACCTCGGCAAGGTGATTGCTCTTCGACGCGCGCGTCTCCCAGTGCATGTACGCGAAGCGCGAGTCCGCCGACCACAGCGAGTCGACCTGTGAGCCAGCCAGGTAGAGGCGGTTGGGACGCGGCTCCAGTTCGACGCGGATGTTGCCGACCTCGGGGAGCGCGCCCGCGGGACCGCTGGACCCCGTTTCCGCGTCGCCGTCGGATCCCCCCGCCGCGACCGCGCCCAGCGTCTCGCCGACGTCGAGGATGTGGAAGGCCGGGAGCGGCACGATCGAGTCGCCCGGCAGTGCGTAGGGCTGGGAATAGTGCACCGTGCGCTGCGGCGTGTAGGAGACGTAGTGGTGATGCTCGACGCCGCGCTGGTCCATGCGCTGGACGAGGAGCTTGCGGGAGTCCGGTGACCAGTACACGTCCGGACGGCGCACCCGATTGTTGCGGATGTCGTTCGGGCGCGGGTAGGCGAGGCCGTAGCCGTTGAACTCCTCGCCGTCCGTGGTCAGCTGGATCGTGTCACCCCCGCCCGCCGGACGCACGAAGAGGTTGTGATCGGTGACGAAGGCCTCCCAGCGCTCGTCGGGGGACTCCACGAAGGGCGTGGCGTCGGGCAGCGTGTCCCCGACCTGGCACATGTACTCGCCGAGGTCGCACTCGAAGCGCTTCGCCCGGGCCGCGAACTCGATGCGGGTCTCGTCCCCGTCCACGAACTCGAAGTCCTCGAAGGGAAGCTTCTCAGGGACGTAGCTGGTGTCGGCGGCCAGGGAGAGCGCGGCCGCAAGGCGGTAGTGGTCGAAGAGCGGCCGCTTCACGTTCGACGCCGGATCGACGTAGGTGAATTCGTGTCCGGCGCCCGTGTTGTTGCGGTACCAGAAGCGGTCCGTGTCGTTGATCCAGTTGGGTGTGACCGGACCGCCCGCGATGAGCGGCGAAGTGTGCCAATTGAGCAGCAGTTCCGCGCGGTGGTAGTCGACCTCCTGGCCAGCGGCGGGGGCCGGCAGCGTAGCGGTGGTGACGGTGCAAAGGGCCAGGATGAGGACGGCTGCGGGCGCGGCGGGTGCCTGCGGCGGCGTGGCGAACGGGAAAACGGACCGGATCGGGCGCATGCTTCTCACTCCGAGTTTCGTGGGGGACGACACCGTTTGATCTTGCGGGCGGGCCGCGACACAGGCAAATCGGATGTTGCCCCCTGCCGATGCCGCGACCGGAGACCACCATGCGCCGAACGCCGTTCATCCTCTGCGCGGCCGCTGCCGCCTACTGCGCCGGACTCCACGCGCAGGACCGCGCCTCCGTCCTTCGCTACACGAGCCTCCAGGGCAACATACGCGGCGAACTCCACATGCTGCCGCCCGTGAGCACGGGGCCGATGAGCCCCTCGTGGTCGCCCGACGGCGGCTGGATCGCCTTCGCGATGGCGGGCGACATCTGGCGCATCCCCGCGCGCGGCGGTACGGCGGAGCAGCTGACGCAGGGGCCCTGGTACCACTTCGAGCCGAGCTGGAGTCCCGACGGGTCACGCATCGTCATGACGGTCGAGACGGGAAGGGGCCTGGACATCGCGCTCCTGGACGTGGAAGGGGGTGAAGTCACCCCGCTGGTGGAGGGCGGGCGCGTGGACGTCCAGCCGTCCTGGAGCCCGGACGGGCGCTACGTGTACTTCGCCACCGCCGGGCGGGGCATGGACGTTCACCGGATCGAAGTGGAGACCGGGGAGCGCGAGGCGGTGGCCGACGGGCCGGGCAGCCAGTATCAGCCACGGGTGTCGCCGCAGGGAATGCTCGCCTACATGGCGCCGACGCCCGGGGTGACCGGAAGCGGCGGGATCTGGACAGCGGCGGCTGACGGGGCGGCGGGCCAGCCCACCCTCGTGCGGGCCGAGGAGACCGCATACCGGGCACGCCCGGACTGGCTTCCCGACGGGAGCGGCCTGGTCTACGTCTCGGACGAGGCCGGCTCGAACGACCTGGTGCTGATCGGCGCGGACGGGGGCAACCCGCTGCGGCTGACGGGCGGAACCAGTCACGAGCTTACACCGCGGGTCAGTCCGAGCGGCGAGGACATCGCCTTCGTGTCGAACGAGCGCGGGCACACCGAGCTGCACGTCATGAGTGTCGCGGGCGGGGCGCGCGGATCCTGGCGCACGCTCGACGTGAGCGATCGCAGGCACCTGGCGCCGACCGGACGGGTATACGGACGGGTCGTGGGCACAAACGAGCCGCACACCCCCGCAAGGGTTTCGATTGCCGCTTCCGACGGTCGCAGCTACGCGCCTCGAGACGGCTTTCACCGGGTCCTCACGCCCACCGAGACCCACTACTTCCGCACGACGGGCACGTTCGAGGTGGAGGTGCCCGCCGGACCCGTCACCATTCAGGCCCGCAAGGGGCTCGAGTTCCGCCCGGTTTCGCAGACGGTCGAGGTGCCCGCGGGCGGCCGCGTCGAGGCCGTGTTGCAGCTGGACCGGCTCGTCGACGCCCGGGAGGCGGGCTGGTACTCGGGGGACACGCACGTCCACGACCTGCATCAGGGACGCCAAGGCCTCACCCACGCCGACTTCTTCAACGACCTGCTCAGCGAGGACCTCCGGGTCTCCATCGCCCTGATCCATATGGACGGCACCCGCCTCATGGGGCGCTGGGACGACCTCACGGGACGGCCCCATCCCCTCTCCACCGGCGAACATATCCTGCAGTACGCGCAGGAGTTCCGCGGTTCGTTCGGCCACGTCGGCCTGGCCGGGGTCAAGGAGTTCATCATGCCCCTGGTGGGCGGCGCGGCCAACACGCCGTTCGCCGCGGACGTGCTCAACGCCGACTACCTTGCGGCCGCGCGGGAACAGGGCGCCACGGGCGGGTTCATGCATCCGTTCAGCGGCCTGGTGGCCATGCCCGACTATATCGGCGTGTCGGAAATCCCGGTGGACGTCGCCCTGGGTGTCGGCGACTTCTACGACGTGATTTGCTTCTGGTACGACGAACTGAACAACGCCGAGATCTACTACCGGCTCCTGAACGCGGGCTTCCGCCTCGCCGCGACCGGGGGCACGGACAACTTCTCCGACGTGTGGCGCGACCCCGGGCCGGGAGCGAGCCGCACCTACGCCCGCGTCGAGGGCGAACTCTCGGTGGACTCGTGGCTGGAGGCGGTCCGTGAGCGCCGCACCTTCGCGACGAACGGCCCGCTGCTTTTCCTGACCGTCGACGGCGTGGAACCCGGTGGCGAGATCCGCATGCCGGGAGGGGGTGGCGGGGAGCGGGCGGTGGCGGTCGAGGTTGTGACGAATTCCGCGCTTCAGTCGGTCGAGATCGTGGTCAACGGCGCCGTTGCCGAGGTTCATGAGGTGGCGGGGATGGGCGAGCGCTTCCGGGTGGAGAGCCATGTTCGGCTGGTTGGCGGCGGCTGGATCGCGGCGCGGGCGCTGGGACCGCCGTCACCGCTGGTGGCAGACAGCTACGCCTTCGCGCAGACGAGCCCCGTGTGGGTGGTGGCGGGGGATAGCGAGTACCGGTCCGCCGACGACATCCAGTTCCTGCTGGAGGCCGTGCAGGCGTTCCGCGACCGGGTGATGACGCGCGACCGCTGGGTCACGGTAGAGGACCGGGAACGATTCCTGGCGCGGGTGGACGAGGCCGCGGCGGTGTACGAGGGGCTGCTGCGGGACCTGGAGGCACGCTGAGCCACGCAGGTGAGCAATATGCGTATATGAGTATGCCCCGGCGCCCCTACCTCTCCGCCAGCGACACCTTTGACAACAACGACCTGTCCGGCAACACCGACGCGCCGCGCCGGTGACTGATCATCACGAGCGGACAGGTGGTCGCACGCGCAATCTCAAGCATCAGGCTGCTGAAGACGGCGCGCCGGCGGCCCCGGCGGTGGAATCCCAGGATGAGGAGATCGGTTTCCTCCGCACGGCTCGCCACCTGGGCCACCACATCGTCGCCGATGACCAGTTCGGCGTGCGCCGACTCCCCCACCTCGTCCCGCGCCAGCCGCTCCAGGTCGCGCATTGCCCGCTTGTGCACGCTGCTCCCCACATTGGCGGTCACGACCCCCATGTACGCGACATCCCGGGACGCCGTCCGCAACAGACTGCCCAGCAGCCGCGCGCGCACCGGACTCTGATCGCGTCCGCCCCGGGACGGAATGAGGATTCGACGAGCCTGCTCGGGCTTCCAGTCCTGAGGCGCCCGCATGATCACCACGTCCGCATCGACGGCACCGATCAGGCGCGCCAGCGGGCCCGTCATGAGGGAATCATCGAGGTGTCCGACCCCCAGCAGCAGACTCTCGCAACGGGTCGCCTCGGCGACACGGGCAATCTCGTTCCACGGATCCTCGTGCAATGTTATGAGCGCTTCGGGCCGCAGTTCCACATCAACGGCCGTACTGAGGGCACCTCCCAGCACCGCCTGGGCGTCGCGGATTCCCCTTCGCAATCCGTTGCCCGGCGGGTCCTCGAGCGAGCCCACGACGGAGAGCAACTGGACGCGGGCCACATCCGGCGGAGCGAGCGCCTTCGCCATCGTCACCAGCATCTCGGCACTGGCTGGGTTGGCGATCGGTGTGAGGACCACTGGACGGCGCCCCCGCAACCTCATGATCTGGGGATCGCGTCCCTCCGACGAAGCGTCCACGACGCGTGCCCGGGGGGCCAGGTGCAACGCGTAGAAGACGGCCCCCACGCTTAGCCAGAGGGCCGCCAGTACGCCCGCCTGCGGCACCGCAACGGCCTGGTACAGCGCGATCGCCATGCACGCGGCACCTCCCACCACCGGGATGGCGGGAAACCACGGGGTCCGGAACGCCAACGGCCGCCCGGTGCGCTTGCGGGCCAGGTATCCGATCAGGTGCGTCAGGGAGAAGCAGGTCAGGAAGATCAAGCTCGCGACGGCGCCGGCCACCGCCACGTTCGGCACGGCGACCAGGAGAAAGGTGACCACTGCGGCAGACAGCCAGATCGCGGCCGTCGGCGTCCCGGTTCCAGGGGCAAGCCGCGCGTAGCGCTGCGGCAGGGTCCGGTCCGACCCCATCGTGCGGGCGAAGCGCGACGCCGCCAGCAGGTTCGCCTGCAACGCCGAGAGCATGGACAGAATACCCGCCGCCACCACCAGCCAGTAGCCCGCCGAGCCCATGAAGTTGCGGGCCGCCACAGCCACGATGATCTCGGGATTCTCGGCGGCCACCTCCGCCACGGGCCGGCCCGGCGCACCGACCGCAACGATGAGGAAGAGGAGCGGCAGGTAGATGACCAGCGCCGCCCCGAGCGACAGGAACATCGCGCGCGGCAGGTTCCGCCTTGGCCTCTTCACCTCCCCGCCGACGGCCGCGATCAGGTCGAAGCCCTGCAAGGCGATGAAGGTGTAGCCCATCGCCTGCGCAAGTCCGCCGAAGCCCTCCAGGAAGAACGGGCGAAAACGCGCAGCCAGCTCGCCGGGGGGCGGAGCCTCCGCGGCAAGCGCGAGGAATCCGGCCAGAATGATCACGCCGAAGACAATGACCTTCCCGACCGTCTCCCATTGGCCCCCACCCGCGGCCGAGCGCGTCAGGCGCCAGACGTAGAAACCGACGGCGGCAAGCGCGTAGAAGACCAGTGCTCCCCGGCCTCCGAGCCACGCCGGTGCCTCCCCGTTGACGAGGATCAGGATCTGCTCCAGCAGCGGGACGAAGAAGACCGCGAACCCCATTGCGTACAGCACGGCCGCGACCACCGAGGCGAACCAGACGATCCACCCCACGGCGAAGGCCGCTTCGACGGTCAGGACCTTGCGCGCGTACGTGTAGGTGCCTCCCGACTGGGGGAACCGGGCGGCCAGTTCGGCAAAGGAGAAGACCGTGATGAACGCGATCGCACCGTTCAGCGCGAAGGCCACGATCGCGCTGGGACCCGTCGTCTGGAAGGCGACGCCCGCGAGAGCGAGGATGCCGCCGCCCACGATCGCGCCGATACCGACGCCAGTCGCGCCGAGTAGGCCGAAGTGGCGGTGGGATTGGGGGGACCGGGTCATCGGGATATGATACGGCCCCGGCGCATGTGGGTAAAAGCTGAAGCCTGCCCCGCCTGCTACTACCGCATGGAGTACGGCCTCGGCGCCGGGCGCGGGTTCGGCCACACGCGCGCCGCATCCGTTCCGTCATACAGCACGCCGCCCTTCATTACGTACCGGATCCGGGCGACGTTCCGGATGTCCGCGAGCGGGTTCCCATCGATGACGACCAGGTCCGCCAGCTTCCCGACCTCCACCGAACCGATCTGGGCATCCAGACCGTGCTGCTCCGCGCCGCGGATGGTAGCGATCTCCAGGATCTGCGAGGGCGGAAAGTCACCCCCGGCGAAGAGTTCCAGCTCCCAGTGCGTGCCCAGCCCCATCATCTGGCCGTGCGCACCCAGCTGCAGCGAGGTGCCGGCGTTGTAGAGCTTGCGCAGCTCGCGGGCCATCTCCCACGCGTACATGTCGTCGGGCCAGAGGTGCGTGTTGCGGCGCACGCGCATGAGCGACATGGGATCGATGAAGTTGGTCAGCTTCGGATCCTCCCAGAGCTCGCCGGCCTGGTGGAACCAGCCCTCGCCCATGGGACCGTTGTACACGACGGACAGCGTCGGCGTCATTCCCGCCTCGGTACCCGCCCAAAAGCGGACCACGTCGTCATGGAACGGCGCCAGGCCCATCGTGTGCTCGATCCCCGTAACCCCGTCCATGATCTGGGTCAGGTTCATCTGCGGGTCGGCCGCCGACTCCGAGAGCACGTTCAAGCCCAGCTCCCGGGCCGCGGTCGCGACCAGGTGCCGCCGCTTCCGCGTCGGCTGGGAGTAGTCCTTGACCGCGATGGCGCCGTGGTCGCGGTTCCAGCGGAGCTGTTCGCGCGCGTCGTCGAGCGTTTCGATCGGGCGGAACATGCGCAGCCGGCCGCTCTGTCTTCTCCCGTAGATGACCGAGCCGGTCGTGAGGAAGCGCGGCCCCGTCATCCGGCCTGAGCGGATCATGTCCGTCAGCCAGCCGTCCCGGTACTCGTTCCCGTAGACCTCGATCATGGTGGTCACGCCGTACGCGACCGGACCGCGCAGATAGGCGGGGGCCTGTTCGATCACGTGCAGCGAGGAGTGGTCGATGTGCGGATGCGCGTGCGCGTCGATCAGTCCCGGGATGATGGTGCTGCCGCGCACGTCGAAGACACGGGCGCCCTGGGGCACCTCCACGTCCGGACCGGCCGCCGCGATCCTCCCACCGTCGACAACCACCGTGGCGCCGTCCATGACCGTGCGGGCCGCATCCATGGTGACCACGCGCGCGTTCGTCAGCGCCACGACCCCCGACAGGCGGTCGACCTCGTACTCGATGGCCAGTTCCGTGCGGCGAGCCGTGGACCCCGGCACCCGCGCGCCCGCACCCACCCCGGACCCCGCCACGATCTCGTCCACGGTCTTCTCGTAGAAACCGGCGCCGCGCGTCCAACCCAGCGTCACGCCGTCCTCGGACCAGACCATGTAGCCGCCGTCCTCCGAATCGACGCGGTACGCATCCCCAAGCCCGTCGTACGGCGACACGGTGACCGGTTCGTCGCCGGGCCGGGGCTCGAAGGGCACGATGAAGCTGCGGTGGTATTCCCGGACCGCCATCCACTCCAGGTCGGGCGAGGGAACCGCGTCCACCGCGTGCGGGAACACAAATAGCGTCCGCTCGCCGGCACCGTCGGCCCCGATCCGCTTGAGCACCAGCACCCCGTCCGCGAACTCGGTGAAGTAGACCACGTCCCCGCCCGGCCCGAACATCACCGCCGGCGGGATCTTCCCGGCGATGTTGGCGTATTCCAGCGGCTGCCCCTCCACCCCGGTAAGGCGCCGCTCCCCATCCGGACCGCGCACCACCAGCTCGAACTGCGTCTGGTTCGACAGCCAGCGCCCCTGGTGCAGCCCGCCGGTCCCCCGGACAAAGGCCAGTTCCGCGCCGTTCGGAGAGAGGGCCAGGCTCCCGTACTGGGAAGCGACCGCCGTCAATGGCAGAGCGTCGTCGGCCGATCCCCCGTCCGCCGATCCACCGTCCGCCAGACCCATCCGCCGCACCGACCCCATTTCGTCGTCCGTCCAGGACGCGAAGTAGATCGCCCCGGAAACCGGATCGACCACTGGGCTCGTCTCATGGGCGTCGGAGCGAGTCAGGTTGGTCGCCCCCGACCCGTCGTGCAGCCAGAGGTCGCCCAGCGCTTCGGAAATCACCCCTTCGGCCACGCGCCGTCCCCAGCGGTGCGTCCGCGTGCGCGCCCGGTCCTCGGGCAACGTCGTCGGGAAGCGAATCGTCTCGGACATCTCCCGCCGCACCGGCGCGCTGAACGGAATCCGCCACACCGTCCCGGTAGCCACGTCCACCGAGGCAAGACCGCCCTCATAGCCAAGGACCACGCCGCTCCCGTCTTCGTACCACGCCAGGTTCGGGTAGGGGCCATAAGCCTGACGCGTATCCTGACGGTCGCGGTCGAGGCCCGTCAGCAGGACGCGTTCCTCCCGCGTCTCGAGGTTCAGGAGCATCAGCACGGTGCCCTCCAGGCCCCTGTGCACGTACGCCAGCGCATTGCCGTTCGGCGAGAGCGTCGGCTGAAACGCACCGCCCGGCCGCTCCACCACGATCTCGCTCGTCGCCGTCGCTTCGTCGAAGAACTCGATCCGGGAGCCACCGGGCGGAATCACGTACGGATTGAAGCCGAACGGGTACGTAGCCACCGCGTGGTGCTCGAACAGGAAGCCCCGCCCACCCGGCAGCGGCTGGGCTCCATTGACCGGCCCTTGCCCGGTGATCAGCGATTCCGGGCCGCCGCCACCGTCCAAATCGAAAGCCACCAGCTGGCTCGCGATCCCGTCACCCGACACGCCCGCATGCAGCCGCCGGCCGTCGGCGGACCACGCAGGGCGGTAGATGTTGGCGCCCGGCCAGTCGGAGACCTGCCGAACCACGCCGGACTCGCGGTCCAGCACCCACACCTGGTGGCTGCCGGTCCGGTCGGACGAAAACGCGATCTGCCGCCCGTCCGGGCTGTACCGGGGGGACAGGTTCCAGGAACGCCCGGATATGAGCGCGACGGCATCCCCTCCGAGCACCGGGATTTCGTAGATCGTGCCGAGGAGGTCGAAGACGATGTGCCCGCCGTCCGGCGAGACGTCCACGCTCATCCACGTGCCCTCGATGGCTTCGAACGCGAGTTCGCGGACCGGGCCGGTGTGGGTCTCGACGGTCCAGTCGGGTTGCTGGGCGGGGGCGGGGGTTGCCAGCATCATCGCCGTGAGGGTCAGGACAACCGCGACCCGGAAACCTGATACGAGCCGGGCCAGACCGGACCTAACGCGCTTCCCTTCCAGCTCGAATCGCTCTTCCATTCTGGCCTCCTCGAGGGGTACAGCCAACGGCGGCATAGTCATGCCCCCTACTCGAAAAACACCTGCCGCACCTCGCGCGGGACCGGCGCCGTCATCAGGCTCACCGTCACCAGCAGCACCAGCGACACCGCCGGGCCCACCAGAGCCGGCCACAACCCCGCGATCCAGTTGTCGAAGGTACCGTGCTCCAGGTAGCCGAGCACGTACCACACCACGCAGGTCGCCGCCCCGCCGATCATCGCGACCAGGCCGCCCGTGCGCGTCGCCCGCGGCCACCACATCCCGAGCAGCAGCGGGAACGTGAACGCCGACGCCAGCAAACTGAAGGACATCGTCACGATGAACAGAATCGTTGCGGGCGGGTCAGTCGCGACAATCAGCGCCAGCGCCCCGATCCCAAGCGTCGTCCAGCGCGCGAGACGAACGCCCCGCTCCTGGGAAACGTCGCTCTTTGCCAACGGCACATACAGGTTTTCCACCACCAGCGAACTCGCGAGCAGCAGCACCGAATCGATCGTGGACATCGTTGCGCCGAGCACCGCCGCGACCAGGATCCCGCCGAAGAGCGGATGCAGGAGCAGCTGCACCAGCGTGGGGAGGGCGAGGTCGGTCTGCTGCAGGTCGGGCAGGAGCACCCCGGACGCAATGGCGATCAGCGTCGAGCCGATGAAGATGAACGACGAGAAGCCGATCGAGTAGACGAGGGCGCGCCGCAGCGTCCCGCGGTCCTCGGGGATCAGGAAGCGGGTGACGGCCGCCGGGGCCCCGCCGATCTGGAAGAATCCCCAGACAAGGAACGACGACACCACCCACATCGCCGGCATTCCGCCGAGGAACGAGATCCCGTCCGGGTTGAACTCCGCGTAGCGCAGATGCATGTCGCCGAACCCGCCCGCCGCGTGGACGGCCACGGGAGCCAGCACCGCGAAGCCGACGATCATGATCGAGCCCTGGATCAGGTCGGTCCACGCCACCGCGTGCATCCCGCCGATCACCGTGTACAGGATTACGATGCCCCCGAACACGAAGAGCGCCGGCAGGTACGGCATGCCCAGCAGCACCTCGAAGAGGTTGCCCGCCGCCTTCAGCTGCGCCGCGATCAGCGGGATGAACGCCACCAGCATGAGCCCGGTCGCGGTCATCGCCACCGCCCGGCCCGGATAGCGCGCCTGGAAAACGTCGACGATCGTCGTGCACCGGATCCGCGACGCCAGCCGCCGCAGCCGCTCGCCCAGCAGGATGTACGTGAACCACGCCGCCGCCGCCGAGGACACGCCCGCCGGCGCGAAGTTGTATCCCAGCTCGCGCTCCGTGCCCACCGCGCCCATGTACGAGCTGCCGCTCATCTGCGTGGCCGAATACGAAAACCCGAGCGTGGCCGGCCCCAGGTCGCCCCGCGCGAGGAAAAACTCCTGCCGTGAGCGGTTGCGCCGGTTGAACCAGAACCCGAGCCCCATGAGGGCGGAGAAGTAGAGGATGAGAATGACGGTGTACAGGGCCGCTGTGGACATCGCCGCGCCTGCCGTCTAGCGCCCGGTGCGGGCGTGAAGGATGGCCGCCCCGATCACAAACCCATATCCCCCATACAGGACAACCCATACTCCCCAGTCGAGGTTGTACGGGCCAGCTGGCCAGTCCGCCAGCAGCCCGATGCTCCCGCCCACCAGGAAGATCGCCATCAGGATCATCGAGACGATCGGGACGCGGGCCGGCGCCTCGGAGGTTGCGCCCCCGTTGCCCTTGCGGCCCGCCTCTCCGCCGCCTCCGTGCGGCGCGCCCCCGCCCTGGGCCCGCGCGCTCACTGCCACGCCTCCTTCAGCACGCGGATGATGTTCTCGCCCATCACCTTCGCGATGTCGCCGTCGCTGTAGCCCTCCTTCACCAGCCAGCGCAGGATGTTCTTGGAGCCTTCCGTGGGGTTCTCGATGCCGCGCACGTAGTCCACCGGGATATGCTGGGGAGCGGCCTCGGCGCCAGCCCCGTTGCCCGCGCCGGCCGCGTCGCCCGATCCGGCCCCGTTGCCCGCCCCGCCGGTCTGCGTCTCCTCGATCGAGAGCGCTGCGGCGTAGACCTTGTGCAGCCCGACGTGGTCCCCGTACAGGGTGTCGGGGCCGAACGCGACGTGGTCGATCCCGACCAGGTCCTTCACGTACTCGAAGTGGTCCATGAACGACTCGATCCCGTGGCGCAGGTGCCGCGGCGAGACCGTGGTGTGGGGCGCGGCCTCGATCCCGATCACGCCGCCCTTGTCGGCCACCGTCCGGATCACGTTGTCGGGCGCGAGGCGCTTGATGTTCCAGAGGCCGCGGGCGCCCGTGTGCGTGAGGAAGATCGGGTGGCGGCTGACTGCGACCGTGTCGAGGGTCGTCTGGTCGCTGGCGTGCGCGCAGTCGATCGCGAGGCCAACCTCGTTCATGCGGCGGACGGCCTTCCGCCCGAACGAGGTCAGTCCTCCATCTCGCGTCTCCCTGAGGCCGGTGCCGAGCGCGTTCGACTCGCTGTAGGTGATGCCCAGGACGCGCAGGCCGATCCCGTAGAGGATCTCGATCCGGTCGAGTTCGTTTTCGATCATCGCCGCGCCCTCCTGCGCCGCCACCAGCGCGATCCGTTTCTCGCTGTGGGCACGGTAGATGTCGTCGACGCGCTCGCACTTGATGATGAATTCCTGGTGCGCGAGGTCGCAGAACCGCATCCCCATGTCGTAGATGATGTCGTCCCACTTCCACCCGTTCTTCGACGTGATGCACGCCGCGCCATCGAGGAAGTTGTCGAAGACGCAGTCCCACCAGGAGTCGGCCAGCGCTTCGTAGGCGGTGTGCACGCGCCCCTCGGAGTCGTAGGCGCGGATCTGGTCGGCCCTTGCCGGGAAGAGGTGCGGGTGCTCGTGGAGCGAGATCATGAGGGTGCGCTCGACGAGGTCGAGGACGCGGGCCTCCTGGGCGGGCGCCAGCGGCACGAGGTACGGCTCGAAGAGCGACTCGCCCTCGATCAGGTCGTATTCGGTGAAATCGCGGTGCGACTTGACGTACTGGTAGGACTTGTAGCCCGAGTAGTTGTGGGTGAATGGCACGGTGGTGCTCCGGTTGGCGTGGGACCGGGTGTTGGCGGCATGGTCGATCGACCCGCCCAATAGACGGCGCGGGGGCGTGGGCCACAACCGGGGCGGGGCAGGTCGTCGCCATGCGCCACCCGGCTTACCTTACGGTCCATGGCCACCCGCATCTCAACGCCGCCGCGCTCTCGATGACCGAGTCGCTCTTCGCCTACAAGCCCGTCCTGGCGGCCGCCGCCCTGGGCGCAATGTGGCTCCTCGAGGGGCTCATCCCGATGTTCGAGGGCCGCCGGGAGCGGATTCGGCACGACGCTTCGAACGTCGCTCTGGGCATCTTCAATGCGGTCGTCGCGTCGTTGATCTTCGCCGGGGCCACCCTGGTCGCGACCGAATGGGCCCGCGACAACGGCTTCGGCCTCCTGCACTGGCTCGGCGTCGAGGGCGTGTGGGCGTTTGCGCTCGGCTTCGTCCTCTTCGACATGTGGCAGTACTTCTGGCACCGGCTGAACCACCGGATTCCGTTCCTGTGGCGCTTCCACGCGGTGCATCACGCGGATCGCGAGCTCAGCGCCAGCTCGGGGCTGCGATTCCACACGGGCGAGATCGTGCTGTCCTCGGTCGCACGGCTTGCAGTCCTGCCGTTGCTCGGCATGACGGTCGGCCAGGTGCTGCTGTACGAGGCGGTGCTTCTCCCGATCATCCTTTTCCACCACGGCAACGTGGGCGTGCCTGCGGGCGCGGACCGGTGGCTGCGCTGGCTGATCGTCACGCCGTGGATGCACTGGGTGCACCACTCCGACTACCAGCCCGAGACCGACTCCAACTACTCCAGCGTCTTCTCCTTTTGGGACCGGATCTTCGGCAGCTTTCGCCTCGTCGCGGATCCGCGCGTGCTGACGCTCGGGCTGGAGGACGTGGAGCGGCGGGAATGGGCCACGCTGCCGGGCATGGCAGCGATGCCGTTCCGGCGGCGGCGGGCGAGGCGGCGGGGGCGACGGCGGGCCAACCGGGCCGGGACCGGCGTTCGTTCCGGGGACCCCGGGCGCTGACATGTCCGAACGCGCCTATCCCCCCCGTGCGGTCCGCGTCTTCGCCCCCGCGTCGGTGTCCAACCTGGGGTGCGGCTTCGACATCTTCGGGATGGCGCTGGAGCGCCCCGGCGACGAGGTGGTGGTGCGCGCCGTGGAGGGCAGCGGCATCGTCTCGGTGTCGGTGGCGGGCGACGGCGGGCGCGTGCCCACGGATCCGGCCCGGAACGCAGCCGCGCTGGCCGTGGACGGCGTGCTCGACCGGCTGGAGTCGGCGGCGGGCGTGGCGATCCAGGTCCGGAAGGGGATTCCGCTGGCCTCGGGACTGGGTGGGAGCGCGGCCAGCGCGGTGGCGGGGGCGGTGGCGGCCGACGCGCTTCTGGGCGGCGGCCTCGACCGGACCGCGCTGCTCGAGTGCGCCATGATCGGCGAGCGCAAGGGCTCGGGCGCCGACCATGCGGACAACGCGGCGCCCTCGCTGATCGGCGGGTTCGTGCTGGTACTGCCGGGCCGCCCCCCGAAGATGGTTCAGCTGCCGACCCCGGACGACCTCATGGTGGCCGTGGCGCACCCCGCGATGGAGGTGGAGACGCGCCGCGCGAGGATGATCCTGGGCGACACGATCCCCCTCTCGGCGGGCGTGCAGCAGTGGGGGAACGCGGCGGGGATGGTCGCCGGGCTGCTCAGCGGCGACTGGGAACTGATCGCGCGCTGCATGCGCGATGCGGTGGCCGAGCCGGTGCGGGCGCAGCTCGTCCCCGGGTTTCCAGCTGTGAAGGCTGGCGCCCTCGACGCGGGAGCCGTCGCGGCCGGGCTTTCGGGCTCCGGACCGTCGGTTCTCGCGCTCTGCCGGGGGCGGGCGGCCGCGGAGAGGGCCGCGGCGGCAATGGCGGAGGCCTTCCGCGCGGCTGCGGGTGTCTCGTCGGATCTCGTGGTCTCCCGCGCGAATGCCGGGGGGGCGAGGATCCTGGAGACAGGATGACCGCACGCCCTTGCGGTGAGGCGGGCACACCCCTTTGATCGCGGGCGGTCTCCCGTTATCGCCTCAACTCCAGAGACACCGCGTCCACCGGCGCCTCCTCCGACAGGGTCACATCGTCCGACACGCGCGACATCCCGGACCCGGCGGCGACCGTGACCGCCCGGTAGTCAGCCGGAACGCCACACAGCACCCCCATGCCTGAATCCCAGGTCTCCAGGTCGGGTCGGCTCCACACGCCGTCGCCATGACCTCGTGAGGATCCGGGGCCCGGAGGCGGACCGCCGTCGTGTCGCCGCCCGTGACTCGGACGTCCGTCAGCGCATGGCCCCGATCCAGACCCAGCAACGCGGGGCTCAGATAGGCCAACTGGTATACCCCCTCCGGCAGTCCGCGAATCGTGAACCGTCCATGTGCGTCCACTCCCGCCTCCACGCCCGTGCCCACCACGCCAACACGACCCTGCGGCCGGTCGATCTCCCCGGAGACCACACCCTCAACCGGTGTGTAAGCCACCCGCCGCGTTCCGGTCCCCACCGCCTGCACGACCCGCCCTCCCTCTTCCGCGATCCCGGTGAGTCTCGTCCTCCGCATTCCGAAGACGCCGTCGCGCTCCAGGACCATCAGCGGCATGCGAATGTGCCAGTTCGACACGATCCAGCTTCCGTTCGGCAGTCCACGGAAGTCCACGCGACCGCCGATCTGGTCGCTCCGGTGCGCCCTCCCATAGGTACCAACCGATCCCTTCCATATGTTCCGAGCACCATCCCGGAAACAGCCACAGGCCCATACATGCAATGCACCTGATCAGCACCCGCGGCGGCTCCACCGGCCGTAGCTGGACTTTCAGAGAAGCCCTCTTCCTCGGCCAGGCCCCCGACGGCGGACTCTTCGTTCCGGCCTCGGTCCCGCCCTTGCCGGACGAGGACCGCGCATCCCTGGCCGACCTCACCTTCCCCGAACGGGCCTTCGTGGTCGCGCGCCACCTGATGGGCCGCGAGGTCCCGGACGACATCCTTCACGACGCCGTGCACGGCGCGCTCGACTTCCCCGTTCCCCTGCGCGAAATCGAGCCCGGCATCCACATGCTCGAGCTCTTCCACGGCCCCACGCACGCCTTCAAGGACATCGGCGCGCGCTTCATGGCCTGCATGATGTCCGCCCTTCGCGACACGAACGCGCCCCCGCTCACCATCCTCGCGGCGACCTCCGGCGACACCGGCGGAGCCGTGGCACACGCGTTCCACAACCTCCCCGGCATCCGCGTCGTGATCCTCTACCCGCTCGGCAAGGTCAGCTCCCGGCAGGAAGCGCAGTTCACCACTCTGGGCGGCAACGTCATCGCCGTGGCCGTGCGGGGCGCCTTCGACGACTGCCAGCGCCTCGCCCGCCAGGCCTTCGCCGACCCGGATCTCAGCGCGCGCACCCGGCTCACCTCCGCCAACTCGATCAACATCGGCCGCCTGCTCCCCCAGACCCTCTATTACGTGCACGCGTGGGCGGAACTGGCGCGGACGGCTCCGGATTCGGCACTGGTCTTTTCAGTTCCTTCGGGGAACTTTGGCAACCTCACGGCGGGCCTGTTCGCGCGTCGCGCGCTCGGAATGTCCCTCGCGCGCTTCGTCGCCGCGACCAATGAGAACTCCGTTGTACCCGACTACCTTGCCGGACGCGGCTTTCGCCCACGACCCTCCCTGCCCACCATCTCCAGCGCCATGGACGTGGGCGATCCCAGCAACTTCCGGCGGATCCGGCACATGTTCGGCGAAGCCCCTCCGTTCACCGGCTCCTCCTGGACGGACCGCGAGACCCGCGACTGTATCCGCGACCTGTGGCAGCGGCGCGCCATCGCGATCGATCCGCACACGGCGGTGGGGCTGCTGGGGCTTCGTCGCGCGCTGCGGCCGGGGCCGGGTTTGTCCGCTGGCCCGAGTGCTCGCGGCGGCCCCGGTCCCCGCGGCGTTGTCCTCGCGACCGCCCATCCCGCCAAGTTCGCGGAAACCGTCGAGCCGCTGATCGGGCAGCCTATCCCGGTTCCGCCGGGGATCGCCCGGGTACTGGACAAACCGCGCCGCTTCGTTGAGATCGCGCCGGAGCTCGGCGCGCTGGGCGAGGTCCTGGCGGAGATTCGTTGACGGGCCCCGCGTTCCGGCACCTCGCCGTGCCCGGGGATCGGGCCGTGCCCGGGGATCAGTCGTGCCCCATCAGCTGCCGTGCGCCTGTTAGTTCACTTTATGGCATAAATTAAACTAAGAGCACGACGGGTTCGGCAGGGGGCACGTCGCGCGCCCGGCGGAGCCTCACCGTCGTCTTGCGGCCCACGGCCACGCAGTCGCACGTTGCGGCACCCGTCAGGAGCGACGCGGCCACCACGCCCGAGTTGGAGCCAGCCATGCCGTATCGATTCGTTCGCCCCGCCCCTCGTCTCCGCACGGTCCGCGACGGCCCGCGCGCGACCCAAGCCGTTCTCCTCGCCTTTGCCACCGTCCTGGCCGCGGCAGGGTGCTCCCCCTACCCGTCCCCACCGGACACCGCGCGCGCCCCGGTCGTCGACACGCTGCACGGCGTCGCCATCACCGACGACTATCGCTGGCTGGAGGAACAGGACAGCCCCGAAACGCGGGCCTGGATCGCCGAGCAGAACGCCTATGCCGAGCAGATCGTGGGCGACACGCCGCTGCGGCGGGGGCTGGAGGCGCGGCTGCGCGAGCTGATGAACGTCCCCGGAGCGCTCTTCCCCCGCCGGGCCGGCGATTACGAGTACTTCTCCTTCCGCGCCCCGGACCGTGAGGTGGGTGCGATCTACCGCCGCCCGGCGCCCGAGGAGCCGCAGCGGGAACCGATCGACCCCGATAGCGACCTCGAGATGGTCCTCGACCCGCTCGACATCCACCCGGACGGCACCACCAGCGTGAGCATCCGCGACTTCTCGCCGGACGGCACGCTCATGATGTACGCGATCCGGGACGGCGGCCAGGACGAGGTCATGATCCGCATCCGGGACGTCACGACCGGCGAGGATCTGCCCGACCGGCTGCCCAACTTCCTCTACGGGTCCACCTTCTTCGACCCTGAAGGCACCGGCTTCTACTACACGTGGCGGTCGCGCGAAGTCGGCCCCCGGGTTCGCCATCACACTCTCGGCACCGATATCGCCGACGATACCGAACTGTTCGGCGTGGGACACGGGCCCGAGACGTTCATCACCGCCACGCAGGGCGGCGACGGCCGCTACATGGTCTACACCGTGCAGCACGGCTGGGCCCGCAGCGACGTCTACCTGCACGACCTGGCGGCCGGCACGGAACCGCGGCCGATCAGCGTGGGCGCGCCGGCGCGCTTTCGCGCCCGCTTCATGGACGACGAGATCCACCTGCTCACGAACCTCGACGCGCCGAGGAACCGGGTGTTGGCGGTGGACCTGCGCGATCCCGACCCCGATCCGGCCAACTGGCGCGAGGTGATCGCCGAGGCGAGCGACCTGCTGACCGGCTACCAGATCATCGAGGGCGCGATCTACGCGGACTATCTCTACAACGTGAGCAGCAGGATCGTGCGCTACGATCTGGACGGGACGCAAACGGGGGAGATCCCCCTTCCCGAACACCATGTGGCGACGCTGCGCTCGTGGGGCGAAGGCGCGGGACTGCTCACCCTCACATCCCTCGTCACAACCACCCACATCGTCAGGATCGACCTGGAGACGCACGAGACCGAGCCGTGGCTGCCGTCGGCGGTGCCCTTCGATGGCGCGGAGTACGAGGTGAGCCAGGTGTGGTACACGTCGGCGGACGGGACCGAGGCGCCGATGTACGTGGCGCATCGGCGGGGATATGAGCCGGACGGCGATACGCCGACGCTGCTGTACGGATACGGTGGCTTCAACAGCAACAACATGCCCCGGTTCAACAACGGCGCCGCGGCGTGGATGGAGCAGGGCGGGGTCTACGCGCTGGCGACCCTCCGCGGGGGCGGCGAATTCGGCGAGGAGTGGCACCGGGCCGGCATGCTGGAGAACAAGCCGAACGTGTTCGACGACTTCATCGCGGCCGCCGAGTGGCTCATCGCGAACGGATACACGAGTCCGGACCGCTTGGCGATCCGCGGGGTCAGCAACGGCGGGCTGCTCGTCGGCTCGGCGCTCACCAAACGGCCCGACCTCTACCGCGCGGTCTTCTGCGGCCTGCCCGACCTGGACATGGTGCGCTTCTACCAGTTCACGGACAGCAACAACATGCCCGCGCTGCTGGAGTATGGGAACGCGGCCGTCGCAGAGGAGTTCGAGGTACTGCGGACGTTTTCGCCCTACCAGAACGTGCGTGATGGGGTGGCATATCCGGCGGTCATGCTGACCCAGGGCGACCTGGACACGCGCGTGCCGCCGCTCCAGGCCCGGAAGATGGCGGCGCGGCTGCAGGCGGCGAGCAGCTCGGGGCTGCCGGTGATCCTGGACTACGATCCGCGCGCGGGGCACGCGGGCGGGCGCACGTTCAACCGCAGCGTGCGGAACACGGCGATGGAACTGGCGTTCCTGCTGGGGCAGCTGGGGGTCGGGGGGGGAGGTGGACCAATGAGGCGCCGAGTCTCCCGCGCGGCCTGCTCAGCCGCATTCGCACGCGGACTGTTCGGGTCCCTCCTTGCCGTCCTGGCGCTCGCGCCCACCCGGCCACTCGCCGCCCAATGCGACGATTGCACCTTCCCGGGGGACACATGGGAAATGGTGCGCGGGGCCGGCCTCGCCGAGCACGGCTGGGACCCGGACGCACTCCAGCGCGCCGCCGCCTTCCTGCGGGACAGCGCCAACTCGACCGGCGTGGTGGTCGCGCACAAGGGCCGCGTCGTCTTCAGCTTCGGTGACATCGAGGAGCTCTCGTACCTCGCGTCCGTGCGCAAGAGCATTCTGGCGATGCTGTACGGGCACTGGGTGAAGAACGGCGTGATCGACCTGAATGCCACGCTGGCAGACCTGGGCGTCGACGACATCGGCGGTCTCCTTCCGATCGAGCGGCAGGCCACGGTCGACCACCTGGTGACGGCCCGGTCGGGGGTCTACCACCCCGCGTCCAACTCCGGCGACAACCTGGCCGAAGCGCCGCCACGCGGCTCCCAGCAGCCGGGCGCGTACATGCTGTACAGCAACTGGGACTTTAACGCCGCCGGCGCCGTCTTCGAGCAGCTCACCGGGCGCGACATCTACGACGAGGCCCAGGCGCAACTCGCCATTCCGCTCGGATTCGAGGACTGGGACCGGTCCGCGCAGCGCAAGAGCGGCAACCTGACGGTGTCGCGAAACCCGGCCTACCACTTCTGGCTTTCCACGCGGGACATGGCGCGCATCGGCCACCTCATGCTCAACGAGGGCGCGTGGAACGGCGAACAGGTCATTTCGCGGGAGTGGGCACGGCGAATCGTCAACGTCGTCACGCCCCTGGAGGAGATGAACCCGACGCGCAGGCGCAACGGTTATTTCGGCTATGGCTACATGTGGTGGGTCTTCGACGGCCCGCGCGTCAGCGGCCCCTTCGAGGGCGCCTACACGGGGCGCGGCGCGGTCGGCCAGTGGATCAGCGTTTTCCCGGCACTGGACCTGGTGATCGCGCACAAGACCAAGTCAGCCTACGGGCGAACCACCAGCTGGAGTTCGTGGCAGCGGCTCGTGGAGTTGCTATTCGACGCGCACGGCGTCGAGATGCCGGGGCCGTATCCGTGGGCGGCTGAGGGTGGGTAGCCGGGTAGTAGGCCTCACGAAAGCCGCCCCTCCCGTCCCAGGGCGCGCGCAGACCACTCGCCCACACGATACTGCACCATAACGAGCGCCGGTACGACCAGCAGCAGGAGCAGAGTGGCGACGAGGACGCCGAATCCGACCGATGTGGCCAGCGGCACAAGGTGCCGGGCGTGAGTGCTCGTTTCGAGCACCAGCGGCGCGACGCCGAAGAACGTGGTGAGCGACGTCAGGAGTATGGCTCGAAACCGGACCTTGGATCCGGCGATGATGGCTTCTCGCGGCTCCATGCCGGAGTCCCTGCAGTCGTTCATGAACTTGACCATCACGATCGAGTCGTTGATGACCACACCGCTCACGCCGACCAGCCCCTGCGTCGACCAGATGCTGAGATCGAGGCCGAGCAGCATGTGTCCCACCAGTGCGCCGACCGCCCCGAGAGGTATGGCGACGAGCACGATGAGCGGCTGCGACCAGGATCGGAAAGGGATCGCCATCAGCGCGTACATGATGATCAGGGCGAAGAACCCCGATCGGGCCAGGGCTCCATTGACCGTGTCCTGCTGCTTGCGCTGCCCGCCGAATGCATAGGCGAAGTCGGTATCCCGGGCTTCAAGAGGCGCGAGAATGTCCCGTTCCAGGCGATTGTCCACCTGTCGGCCGGTCGCGTGAATGGCGTCGACGTCCGCGGTAACCGTGACGGCGCGCCGCCCGTCGATCCGATGGATCGCGGAGGGCGACCTGTCGAGGCCCACCGACGCAATCTGTCCCAGGGCCACGTTTCCGCCCCCGGGCATGCGCACCATGTACTTCTCGACATCGACCACGGACCTCCGCTCCTCCTCAGGGAGTCTTACGTAGACCCGTACGTCTTCGCGGCCGCGAAGGACTCTGAGCGCTTCAACGCCGAAGAAGCCGGCCCTCATCTGGCCGGCAAAGTCATCGAGCGTCAGCTGGAGCGTCCGGGCGGGCGGGTCCAGCTCGAGGCGGAGTTCGCTGAACCCCTCGTCCAGATTGTCCCGAACATCGAAGACGCCATCGATGGCGGCGAGTTCCGCGACGACATCGTCGGCGATCGAACGCAGGCGGTCCGGATCGGGATGCGAGAGGTCGTAGTGCACGGGAAGGTCCCCGCCCACAATGCTGGAGGTAATCGAGAACTCCGTCGCCTCGGGGATCACACCGGCCTCTTCCCGCCACAGCCTCTCCAGCGTGGAGGCGGCGATGTCGCGGCGTTCCCAGTCGATCAGCTTGAACTGGACCGTCGCGACATGCCCGCGCGCGGCCCGGACCACGTCGCCGATCAGAGGATCGAACAACTCCGCCGACTGCCCGACCGTGACGGCCACGCCGACCTCCAGCGGCGCGTCGTCCGTTGACAGCCCGTGCGCCGCAGCGACCCGCACCACCGCACGGTGTCCAGCCGCCTCCACCCGCGCGGCCACTTCGGCCGTGAGTTCTCCGGGCGTGCCGGCCGGCAGCTCCAGGTCCGCGGACACGATGTCGCCTTCGAGCGGAATGATGAATCGGCTAGGCACGATACCCGATGCGACGAGACCGCCCGAGACCACGAGCAGCCCGGCCGCGGAAGCGAGTACGACCAGCGGTCGCCCGGTCGCCAGACGCAGCCCGCGGTCGAGCGGGCCATCGGCGAGACGCTTCACTAGAACATCCACGCCCTTCTGGAGCCTGGCCCAGAGCACGGCAATTCGATGCCGCGCCCGTCGGCCGGCCGGTGGCAGGTGTGAGAGGTGGTTCGGCAGCAGCAGCAGCGAATCAAGCAGCGAAATGAAGAGAACGGCGATGACGACGATGGGGACCGCGCGCCCGAGCTTGCCCTGTGCGCCAGGCACGGTCATCAGGGTCGAAAAGGCGATGATCGAAGTGAGGACCGCGAAGATCACGGGACTGCTCACCTGTTTCGTCCCCCGGATCGCCGCTTCCAGCCCCCCGGCGCCCTTTTCGCGCTCCAGATGGACGCTCTCCCCCACGACAATCGCATCGTCCACGACGATCCCCAGCGCCAGGATCAGGCCCATCAGCGAGAACATGTTGATCGTCACGCCCAGGAAGCCCATCACGAGGAACGCTCCCGCGAACGAAACGGCCAGGCCCACCGCCACCCAGGACGCGAGCCGGATCTCCAGAAAGAGTGCCAGGGTGATGAAGACAAGAACGAGGCCGATCAGTCCGTTCTTGACCATGAGGCCCAGGCGCCCACCGACCAGAGCGGCATCGTCGCTCCAGATTGCGACGTCCACGCCGGCGGGCAGGCTCGGCACCACGCTCGCCTCCAAGTAGTCCTGAACCGCAGCGCTGATGTCCAGGAGATGTTCGTCGGAGGTGCGGTACACGTCTACACGGGCGGCGGGCCGGCCGTTGTAGCGCATCTGGAGATCGCTGTCGGCGAAGCCGTCACGCACCGTGGCGATATCGCCCAGCCGGACGGAGGTGCCGTCCGGACGGGTCAGGACGACGATGTCCTCGAAGTCGTACTGGTTGTAGTTCTGTCCCAGCGTGCGTACGAGGATCTCCTCCTCGCCGGCCGATACCCCGCCGGCCGAGAGTTCCAGCGAGCCCTTCCGCACCGCCTGCGCGACCTCCGCGAGGGTCATCCCGAGCGCACGCAGCCGCACCTGGGGAACCTCGATCGAGATCTCGTCCGGGCGGGTCCCGCTCGTCCGCGCGAGCGACACATCGGGCAGGGCCGAGATCCCCTCCTCGATCCTGTACGCCAGTTCCTTGAGCGTGCGCTCCGGGACATCGCCGTGGACGACGAGGCGCAGGAAGACCTGCCGGGTGGTGATTTCCCGGATATCGGGCCGCTCTGCCTCGGCCGGGAACGTCGGGATGCGGTCCACCTCCGCCTTCACTTCGTTGAGCGCACGGCCGATGTTCGTCCCGTTCCTGAACTCGGCAACCACCGATGCCGATCCCCGGGAGGCCGTAGCGATGACGCGTTCGAGTCCTTCCACGCCCCGGATCTGCTCCTCGATCCTGCGGACGATCAACTCCTCCACTTCCTCCGGAGAAGCCCCGGGGTAGGGTACGAGGATCTGAATTCGATCCAGAGAGGCGTCGGGGATCACTTCCTGAACAAGACCGAACGCCGTGTACAGGCCACCGAGCAGCAGGACGAGCATGACGACGTTGACCGCGGTATTGTTCCGCGCCATGTAGGCGATCGGGCCGCGGCGCCCGCCGCTGTAGTTCATGCTACGGGATCAGCCCTTCCACGCGCCGTGCCAGACCGGCAAGCACCCAGCCATCCGGCCCGAACACCTCGATCTCGCGTTCGGCCTGGTCGAGCAGTCCGCGGATGTGCCTGCGCGCCTCTCCCCGCGAAAGCACGTGCAGTATCGAGCACTGCCCCGGATCCTCGTCCAGCAGGTCGTCGACAACCTGGAAGGCGAGCCCGTAGGCGGACCCGAAGGCACCGAGGCTGTCCAGGTGATCGCCCGAGAGCCCCGCGGCCACGCCGCCGCCCCAGGCCGAAAAGCGAAACAGGGCGGCAGTCTTGCGCAGATGGATTTGCGAAACCTCCTCCAGGTTTGTTTCGGACGGATCGAAAGCGAGGTCGTCGATTTGTCCGCCGATCAATCCCCGATAGCCGATTGTTTCGGTCAAGCCGGTTGCTGCCGTGACACCCGCCGAGGGGTCGGGCAGCCCGACGCACTGTGCGAACCCCTCGGCCAGGAGGGCACTCCCCGCCAGAATGGCGGTGGCGCCGCCGAAGGCAATGTGGGCCGCTGGCTGACCCCGGCGCATGGCGTTGTCGTCTTGCGCCGGCAGGTCGTCCAGGACAAGCGAACAGGTGTGAACCAGCTCTGCCGCAATGGCGACCGGCATCGCCTCCTCCGGATCCGCACCGCCCGCAACCGCAGCGCCGAACGCCACCGTTGGACGCAGACGCTTGCCACCGGAAAAAACCGCGTAGCGCAGAGCGCGGTGCGGTTCCACGGGATGCTCCGTCGCGGCCGGCAGACACTCGTCCAGCACGGCGTCGACCCGCGCCCGGCTCGCTGCGACGAAATCGTCCAGCGCCGCGGGGTCAGTGTGCGAGCGCGTCGACGTCGGCGGTGGCAAGGGACGCGGTTTCAAGGAACCTGGCAGCGAGCGCATCAAAGTCGTCCAGTCCGCAAGCCCTGGCGATCCCGGTCTTGACCTGGGCCGACGCGGTATCGACTTCGAACCCATCCCCGGCGATGAGCCGCAGCGAACCATGCAGGTCGCGCCACAGTGCCGCCGCCTCTGCCAGCCGCTCGGCAGCATCGGCCGCGATCAGCCCGCGCTTGCCGGCCACCCTGAAGACGGAAGCCGCGTCCTGGTCCGGCACGTCCGACTCATCCTCCCGGAGCGTCAATCGCAGGGCCAGGGCCGCGCGTTCGAGGTCCCGAAGCCCGCCACGCATCTCGGCAACCGACGTGAGGTCGGGCTCCACTTCGTCCGCAGCGGTTTCGCGCAGCGCGACCATCAATGCGTCGCGCGCCGCACCCCGGCTCAGGCCATCCTGCAGGACCTGCTCGAACCGCTCCCTGATTCCGTTGTCGCCGGACGCGAACACGCAACGCGCCCCCGCGAGCGCCAGAAGGTCGCCGTCCAAACCGGGCTTCCGGAGCTGTTCCTCCAACCCACCGCTAGAAACCGATTCGCCGGCCCAGCGGCGCGGGAGTTGCGCCAGCACCAGGTTGTCGCGCGCGAGCCCGCGCAAAGCCTTGCGGAACCGACGGACCAGTGCCTGGTTGTACCGGGTGGGACCGCCGTCAAGCACAAACCGGACATCGAGTTCGACACCCGGCATCGCCGCTCCGCCAGCCAGAGGCCCCACAACCGCCACCGCCACCCCACCGCCGTTGCTCGGAACCCCCCGATCCTCGAAGTCCTCCTCCACCGCGGCCAGCACGGTCGCGATGGAGGCTTCTGCTACTCGGGACAGCGCCATGCCCGCCTCGCTCATCGACAGGCTGCCGCGCATCGTGTGCACGCCGATCTGGAAGACCTTGGCATTCGACCACTCCCGCGCCGCATCGACCGCCTCGCCGCTGTCCTGCATGTGAATGTCGGCGAGCTGGTCCTTCATCTCGGCGACGCCGAGTTCGTGCGTCCAGTAGAGGCGCGCGAGCCCGCAACGGGCGATCGTCTCGAATTCCGGGTCGGGCCCGAATCCCTCCGGCAACTCCAGGTCGGTGAATTCGCGGTCCCGAAGCCGGTCGAGCAGTACCGGCGACCGGTTGATCCAACCAGCCAGGCGCGGGGCGGCGGCGTGGATTTCGGCGATCACGTCGAACGCGTCGGGGCGCGCCGCGAACGCCCGGCTGTCGTAAGCGCTCCAGTCGTCGATCTCGGGGTAGAACTGGGCACGCTGTCGATCGAGCAACGGATCGATGGTCTCGAACCACCGCCTGGGGAACAGCGCCAGGCCATTCATCTGGATGTAGCTGCCGGGCAACTGCGGCGAGTCGGCCTCGCCATAGTGCTGCAGGAGCGGATAGCGCCGATTGGACGTGTGGTGGTCGGCATGGCGCTGCATGTTGTAGTACAGCCAGTTGGTGAACTTGTAGGCGGCACTCCAGGCGTGCCGCGGCTTGACCGGTTCGAAACGGCCATGGGGCATGCGGATGCGCCTGAGTCCGTAGTGCTGCACGTAGTTGCTGATCTTCATGGAGAAGACCACGCTCCCGCACAGAACGACGAACGCCAGCACCGCCCACACCCCGCCGATCCAGTAGATCAGCCCGTACCAGATGCCCAGTTCCACGACATAGCGCCAGAACGCGTTCGTGTAATGCCAGATCGGGAGCTGACGGCGGGCAAGTCGGCGGCGTTCGAACCGCCACGCGCCCAGGAGGTTGTTGGCCACCTCCCGGGGAAGGTAGTCCCAGAAGCTCAAGCCCTTGGGTGCGGATCCCGGGTCCAGGGGCGTACACACGCGGGGGTGATGAATGTAGACGTGCTCGGTCGCATAGTGCGGGTAGGAGACGGAAGCCAGCAGAAGCTCGCCGAGCCGGCGTTCCCAGAGGGCGCGCCGATGGACCAGTTCGTGGCCCACAACGAAGACCGTCTGCGCCACCATCGCCAGCAGGCCGGCCATGAAGCCGATCTCCCACCAGGCCAGGTGGTCGGCCACCAGCATCTGCCACAGCGAAAACACGAAGATCACCGGCCAGAACGCCGCCCACAGCCAGAGGGACAACTTGTACAGGAACAACTGGCTTTCGTGGGTCGTGGCCGGATCCATGTTGCGCTCCTCCACGCCGAAGAACCTGTCGAACCGGTCCGCGAGCATGAAGAAGACAAATGGGGCCGCAATCCACCAGCCGCCCTGGATGGCGGCGGCGGCTACGAGCGGGAAGATGAGCAGCGGAACGAAGTGTGGGAGTGCGTTCGCAACCGATGGCTTGACGACCCGCCCGGTCATGGATACCGAAGCGCTGGAACTACGTGCTTCCATCCTGGAAACCCTCTACCAAGGTGAACCGCTGCACGGCCCCGCCCCACCCAAACCTAGCGTTCCGGCCACTGGTCAGGCCACCTGCCGCCGCACGAGGTCCTGAAAGGCGCCCGGGGTGGCCGCCAGCTCCTCGAACGAACCCTCCTGGACGATCCTTCCCGCGTGCATCACGTATATGCGGTCCGCGTGCCGCAATGTGGAGACACGGTGCGCAATCACGATCCGTGTCGATGTCAGGCCGGACAGATTGGCCAGGACCCTGGACTGCGTTTCGTTGTCCAGCCAGTTGGTCGCCTCATCGAGCAGCAGAATGCGTGGGTCGCTGATCAGTGCGTGGGCGAGGCGAATACGCTGGCTCTCGCCTCCCGAGGTGACCGCGGCACTCGCGCCCACGGGTGTCAGCATGCCCATCGGCATGGCCGAGATTTCGCGATCGATGGCGGCAAGCTGGATCGCGCGCCACGCGTCTTCGGGCGTGACCCCCTGATGATCGCCGACGATGTTGTCCCACAGGTCCTGCGGGTGGAGTCGCACCATTTGCGGCACCACGCCGATGTGCCGGCGCACTTCCCGGAGATCGAGGTGTTGCAGGTCGCGGTCGTCATAGTAGACCGATCCGCTCGACGGCCGCTCCAATCCGAGGGCGAGCCGAAAGAGGGTGCTCTTGCCTGCCCCCGACTCGCCGGCGATCGCGACGAACTCGCCCGCGCGGACCTGGATCGATACGTCATCCAGGATCAGCGGCCCGTCGGCATCGTAGCGGAACGAGACGTGGTCGAAGGCGACGTCACCGCCCAGCACCTCTACGGATTGCCCCTCGGCCCCCGTTTCGGGAGTCTCGGCCAGCAGCGGTCGAATCTGATCGAATGCCGGCACGATGCCGGCCAGTACGGTGACCGACTCACCCAGGCGGACCACCGCGGTCTGGTAGAGCAGGAACAGGACATAGACGACGATGTAATCGCCGACTGCGATGGTCTCCGGACCGGACAACGCGAGGACCAGGACCAGCAACGCCGCTGCGAGCAGTGGCAAGGCGGCCCCGAGTGCCCGGAGATGCATCTCGATCGCTCCGACCTCCAGCTCGGCGCGTTTCTGTTCGCGGTAGTCGCGGGCCCAGACAGCAAAACCAGAGCCCTCGGCCCCGTCCACCCGCAGCTTGGATATGCCGTTGACGAGCTGGAACAACCGGCCAGCCAGCCGGCCGGCTGCCCTCAGGCGACGGCGGTATGGCGCAATCTGCTGCAGTCCGAGCGCCACGGTCGCGACCATCGACAACACCCCGAACGCGGCGGTCAGCCACCCCAGCGTCGGATCGCGGAGACCGATGAGCAGGAACGCGGGCGAAAGGAAAACGATCGACAGCACGCCGTTGCCAATCACGCTCTGCGCGGCGCCGCGGGCGCTCTGGAACGTCATGCCCCGCATGGCGAGGTCATTGGCGGGATAGCGCCTCAGGACCCTCGTCGGCAGCCGCAGCAACCGGTCCCAGAACGCGGACTCCAGCCGGGACGTCGCTCGGCTTTCGAAGCGCATGACCGTCATGCCCTGAAGGACGCGCATGAGGGCGCGCACGAGGCCGAACGCCACCAGGCCCACGCTGATCCCGTACAGGAGACCGACATCATTGACCGGAATCACTTCGTCCGCGACGAAGCCGATCGCAACGGCCGGCAACAGTGCGACCAGACCACCCAGCACCCCCGTCAACACGATGCGCGCCGAGTCGGCACCCAATCCCTTGCCGGCGAGTCTGAGCAGGTCCCGCCATCTGCTGGCCTCACCCTGCAGGGGCGCGTAGAAAATCCAGGCATCCGGGCGCAGCGATCCAGCGCGGGCGGCCGTGACCCTCCGCTTGCGCCCGCTGGCGGGATCGATTTCCCGGTAGTTCCCCAGCAGCCCGGGCAGGAGCGCCACAGGCCTGCCGTCCGCGGCCCGAAACGCCAGCATGGCGCCGCTGTCGCCGACCCACCACCGATCCTTCGCGGAGAGCCGCACCTGCCGAGCGCGTATTCCGGACGCGCGGAGCACACTGGCGAGAGCGGTCTCCGGATCGGATCCACCCGTGGAGGCCGGACCCCGGAATGTGATGCCTTCGTGCCGCCCGATCGCCCTCAGTGCGTCGTACAGCGCTGAGACATCCTGCTCCCTGGCTCCCTCATCGCCCTCGAGGACACCATAGAGATCGAAGAGGCGCCGGCGGGCGTCCTCCTCGTCAATCCGGCGGCCGAGAACCCGCGCCCGCGCCAGATTCGCCTGGTCGACGACCGCCAACTGACGGTTCAGCCGCTCAAGCGAGAACGCGACGCGGTTGAATGCCTTCACCGCCGGCAGCAACAGCTCGCCGTCGGCGAGTTCCGCGGAGGACGCCGTGGCGACTCGAACCTCCCGCGTCAGGCTGAACCACGTAGCGGGCGTCAGGGGCAGCGCGCATCCGGACGCTGACGCTCCCGTCTCGGTTTGCGCGGGATCGATCAAACCCATGAACAAACCCGCATGTGGCTGCAGTCCGGTAAGCCAAACCACTCCGCGGCGCACCGCAAGTGTGCCGTTCCTCGTCGTCGGCGCTTCGCCTGTTGCCAGAAGCGCGTCCGTCCGCGGAGAGTGGGTGACGTCGCGAACCAGCATCGCCGAGATGTCCACGAGCCATGCGTCGACCTGCTCGGCCAGTTCCGCACTGTGAATGGCGCTGAGCCGGGAGACCGGAAGCCGGCGGAGCGTGGTGCCGGGCAGCCCCTTGGCGATCACTCCGAGTGAAGTGAGGTCCTCCTGCGGCGCGGTACCGGGCAGGAGGCGGCCCGCACTTGCACGCATCATGTGCTGGGGCGCGGACTGCTCCACCTCGCCCTGCCGCTCGACGAGGAAGAGGTCGACCGCGCCGGATTCAATGAACCATGCGAACTCGGGATCGCCGATATCGACGGGTAGATTGCCCGCGCACGGCACCGCGGTTCCCCACTCGGCGGCGGCCTGCGGAAGCGTGAGCCTCTCGGGTGCGGTCATACGCCCAGCTCCGTCCGCACGAGGCGATGATACAGTCCGTCCGCGTCCGCGAGCAGCTCGTCGTGAGTGCCGCGCTGCGCCTCCTTGCCTTCGTTCATCACGATGATCTGGTCGCAATCGCGAACCGTGCTCAGCCGATGCGCGACGATCAGACAGCTGACGCCCCGCCGGCGCAGCGCGTCGTCGACCCGAACTTCGGTGGCCGGGTCCAGCGCGCTCGTTGCTTCGTCGAGAATCAGCACCGTCGGGTTCCCGACCAGCGCCCGGGCTATTTCAAGGCGCTGCCGCTGTCCGCCGCTGAGATTGCCGCCATCCTCGTCCACCCGTGTCGAGTAGCCGAGGGGCCTGCCGAGGATTTCGTCGTGGATATCGGCGTCGCGGGCGGCAGCAACGATGTCGTCGTCGGGCACTGCGGCGTTCCACAGCGTGAGGTTGTCGCGCACGGTGGCGGAGAAGAGGACCACATGCTGGTCCACCATGGAGAGGGAGCGCGACAGCACTTCGGGTGGAATCTCATGCCTTGGCCGGCCGTCAAACAGAATCTCTCCGGACCAGGGATGGAGAATACCCGCGATCAGACGGGCCAGCGTCGACTTTCCGGACCCGCTCGGCCCAACCACCGCGATGCGCTGTCCGGGTTTGACGACAAGGCTGAAGCCATCGATCAGCGGAGGGCGGTTGCGGTTGTAGCCGAAGGTCACGTCGCGCAACTCGACGTGCCCAGTCAAGCGAAGTCGCCCCTTGAAGGTGGCAATGCCCTCCGGCATGTTCGCCAGGCGCTCGAGGCCGGGATCTCTCGGCGTCTCCGTGATGTCGTCCAGACGCTGCATGTCGGTGAGGAGCGTCTGGCGTTCGAGGGTGAATTCGACAAAGCGCCCGGCGGGCTCCAGAAAGAGCACCGACAGCAGGTAGACCGCCAGCAGCCCGCCCAGCGTCAAGTCGCCGGCCATGACCCTTGTCGCCCCGACGGCCAGCACCACGGCGCCACCCAGTATCTTCAACAGGCCGGGTGTGGCGGCAATGATGTAGCCGAGCTCGGCGAATCGCTGGTGCGCCCTCAACTCACGAGCCTGATGGCCGCCCCAGCGGGCGAACATGCGGTCCTCGGAAGCCGTCATGCGCAGCGTATCCGCATGGCTCAGCATGAGCGTGCCTACGCCCGTCAGCAATCCCTGCTCGTGGCGCAGCGCGACAGCCTCCTCCGAGCGTACGCGTGCCACCGGCCGCAGGAGCAACGCATTCAGCAGCGTCAGCCCGAGGACCAGCAGCGCCAACAGCGGATCGTACGCGACCATGGCCGCCAGGAAAACGGCGCTCATGGCGACGTCCATGAGCAGGCCGAGAAGAAGCTCCGAGAGTCCCCACGCGATTCTGTCGATCGAAAAGATGCGTGTGGTCAACTCGCCGACGAGCCGGTGGCTGAAGTACTCGACCGGGAGCCGCAACAGCCGCGATACGCAACGGTTGCCGGCAACGATCGACATGCGGATCGCGAGCCGCCGCAGGAGCCATCCCTTCAGCCAGGCGATGCCGTACACCAGACAACCGGCTGCCGCCAGTGCGCCCGCCACAAGGAGTCCCCAAGGCTCGTTTTCGCCCACAACGCGGTCGACGAACAGCGATGCGGCGAACGGCACAGTCAGGGCCAGCACGGCCAGCAGAAGCGCGCACGCTATGGCATGCGCCAGCCCGCCCGAGGCGCCGCTCAGCCAATGCGGGAGACGCTGCCACAGGGTTGACGGACTGCCTCCGGGTTTGAATTCCGGGCCGGGGCGAAACTTCAGGGCGACCCCCGTGAACCCGGCCTCGAACTCCTGCGGGGAGAGCTTGCGACGGCCCGTGGCCGGATCGTTCAGATAGAACCACTTCCGGTCGAATCCCTCGAGGACCACGAAGTGGTTGAACTCCCAGAACAGAATCATCGGCAGCCGCATCTGCTTGAGGCGCGCGATCTGCACGCTCCAGCCGGAGCACTCGAGGCCATAGTGCTCGGCGGCCCGTTTCAGGCCGGCGGCGGTAGATCCGTCTCGCCCGACTTCACAGGTGCCACGCAATTCCGTGAGGGGTACCCAACGTCCGAAATGGGCCAGTACGCTCCCGAGGCAGGCGGCGCCACACTCGGTCGCGTGCGTCTGGAGCAGAAGAGGCGTCACCACGCGCCGGCCTCGTTCGCCGGACGCAACCCGGAGACCTCGCGACGCGTTCAGCGGACCGCGCGATGCCATTTCAGACCGATCGGAGACCGAGGAGCGCCGCCAGCGAGTATCGTCCAAGGCTGATTCGAACCCTGCACGGAGTCCCATCGCCGAAGGCCATACCGGGTACCGGTTCGAGATCGATGTCGATGCGCGGTGCGGCTTCCGCTTCCGCCGGCGGCCAATCTGAGAGCCACACCGGCGACGGCCCCATGACGGCACTCACCGTTCCGTCCAGCCGACGCGTTTCACCGCCGGGCAGCTGGACCTCTACCGTTGCCGGCATGCCCGGGCGCAAGCGTTGCGCCACACGCGGAGACGCCCGCACCGCCGCCTGCAGGGGGCGATCCACGGGCTCCCGGAGCTGCGCGACGGCGGTCCCGGCCGACAGGTAGTCACCCAGGGTGGCGCGCAGCACCGTGACCTCGCCGCCCATCTGGCTGGCAATCGCCTCCGATTCGGGGCGCTGCTGCTCCGGCCCCGGCAGCGCCACGCCAGCCTCGCCCGCCGGGGCCGGGACCCTCATGCGCGCGATGCCGCTTCCTGGCTCGACCCGGTCCCCGGGCTCGACCAGGTATTCCACGAGATAGCCGGGCTCCGTGGCCACGACTTCGTAGCGCTGCCCCGGCTCGAGCAAGACACCCTGAAGCGTGATCTCCCGATCGATGCTGCCGAACAGAGCCCAGACCCCCAGGCTCGCAAGCAGCAACCCCGTCGCCGCGAGGACGATGCGCTCGTGCGGAGCCGTAACGCGGAGCAGGCGGTCGAGTTGCTGCCGGTTTTCGCTCGCGGCTATCGCCTGTTCGCGAAAGGAGTTACCGAAACGATTGAACATATCCATGTCCCTTTTTGTCGCATATCCGCGGCCACAACTTGCGAACTTCGCTTCAAGGTTGTTATTGTAGCAATCTAGTAGTTCTAACGTTCTTGTCCCGCAATGGGCACGTTCTTGTCCCGCAAAGAGGAGGCAACATGTCGGTCCAGTCAGTCATTCAGGCGTCGAACGAGATGCAGCATCAGCTGATCTCCCGGGCAACAGAAGACGCCGAGTTCCGCGCGCGGCTGGTGGATGACCCGAACAACGCGATCAAACAGGAATTCGGCATCGATGTGCCGGACCACGCCAAAATCCAGGTGCACGAGAGCGACATGAGCGTCCTGCACATCGCGCTGCCGATCAGCCCCAACGTCGAGTTGGACGAGGAAAGGCTGGAGGCGATCGCGGCCGGTCTTTGCTGCTGCGGCTGATCGCAGTTCGGCCGTTGCCCAGCTGCAGCGGCCCGCAAAGCAGCTTCTACCCCCCGGTTGCCGCGGCGGCCGGGAACGGAGGAAGCATCAGCACGAAGACGTAGCCCTTGGCCTGGGCGAAGCGGTCGTCGGAAACCACGAGCTTGATGTGGTGGATGCCCTTGACCAGTAGCAGCATGCTGCGGCGTCCGAAAACCGCTTCCGCCCCCGACCAGGACGTGGCGAGCGCGGATAGTTTGTCCGGCAGGGCAAGGCCGTGTTCGCCGACGCCGTCAATGAGTGCCATCCAGGGGTCGACTTCCTTCACCCACTGGGTGTCGCGGGCGTAGAAACTCACGCCGAGCGCAGGCCCCAGCCCGCCATGCGCCGGGATATCGAAGTGCGCCGCCAAGTGGGCGAAGGCGTCGCGTTCCTCCATCTCCGACAGGAACGGGACGACCACCTCGGGTCGTCCGGACCAGTCGGTGCGATCCAGAAAGGCCGTGAAGTCGCGGGTCTTCCTGAAACCCGTGATCGCGATCCGCAGTCCATCCGACCGTGCCGGAAAGGCACCGACGGACCCGACGTGCGTGCCCGGCGGCATCGCCGAAAACAGGCGTTCGATCTGTCGGCGTTCCGAAGCCTCCAACTGCCAGCCGCCGGCGCCGGCCACGGCGTCTGCGGCGGCATGGAACCCTTCGAGCCCCCGGGCCGCTTCCTCGCAGGACACCGCATCGGGGGCAGGGTAGAGGAAGATTCCGGGGTCCGGCAGCGGTCCGGCGCGTCCCGGATCGATGTCGTATTCGAGCATGAGCTTGGTGCCGCCGATTCGCTGGATTGTGGACTCTCGCTGCATCGTATGCAGGAGCCGAAACGCGGCAACCGTGGATGGATCCTCGGGTTGTGTCCGGCACCATTCTTCGAAATGTGTCGCCGACAGGCTTCCCTCGAACAGCGCGACCCCCAGATCGGCCCTTCGTTCGGGTTCGTGCAGCGGCAACTCGAATCCGAATCCGGAGGTTGCCAGGCTGATGGGCAGTGCCCTCGCTCTCTCCAGCAACCGGTCCCACCCAGACCCGTCGATCAGCTGCGGGGAAATGCGACTCCGGAACTGTTCCAGCAGTTTCCCGACGGAGTCCGCCTGGGCAAGCATGTGCTTTTCGAGACCGGCCCGGCTTTCTTCGATGTTCATAACGGTGCTGTCCGCAGTTGTGTTGCGTCTCGGCGTCGCTCAGGCGACGACCGGGAAGGGATTGAGTTCCTGCTCCGTCAGGTGCCTCTCACTCCAGCCCATCGCGACCGGCACATCGAACAGTCGCCCCGGCGCGAAACGCTCCCAGAAGTGCCGCATGCCCGGTACGATGACGCGTGCCACCGGCATGCCGATATCGGGCCGGGTCTGGTCGAGTACCAGAAACTCCAGGCCGCGGGCTTCGACCAGCGCCCGGCAGTGTTCCACATCCTCCCGCGTGTCCGCGGTGTCGGGAACCGGGTAGTGTGACCTGCCGCGGCGCGGCGTCCCCGACGCAGGTGTCAGGTAGGGATGGTCCGCCACCTTGCCCGTGCGCCACCACGACTGGCTCACCGGATCGTGGACAGCAGCGCCGACCCCACCACGCGCGGGTCCGAGAATCCACTGCAGACACTGGTTCAACTCGCACACCGCACGCAGAGCCGCGATGTGTGGATCCGTGTGGGCCCCGGCCCCGTAGAGAATGTCCTCCGTTGCGCCGTCGGTTCTGCGGGAAATGGCCACGAAGACCGGAATCCCGAAGTCGCTCGTTGCGTCCAACACCCATATGTCCCGATTCCGCCGACGGTAGTAGTCGGGTGCGGACGCCAGATATGCGTCGTCGAAGCTCGCCAGGTCCACCTCCGGCAGGCGCCGCCGATTGTACCACCAGATGGCGAAGGCGTCACGTTCCACGAGTTCGAAAAACCCCTGCAGAATCGCTTCCTCGAGCGTGTTCCCCGCCGCACACCCGTTCGAGTCCGCCTTGAAACCGGGCCCGCTGCCTTCTTCCGCCGCCTCCGCCATACCGTAGAGGATCGATGTGGGAAGATAGCGGTGCCGCCCCTGCGTGAAGGACCAGACTGGCGACCAGGCGATCTTCGCATCCGGGTCCAGCCGCGGCGGCACGACGTTGTACGGGTGACCACGGGCGTTGATCCGATCCGCGTCATCCAGCTGCCGGTCGCTGAACAGCTGCACTTCATTGGGGGGGATGGCCTCCGACTCTCCGGCCTTCTCGAAATCCGCGAGACGTCTCCGGCACAGGATCTCGTCGCCATGGAATGCGCCGCAGTAGCGCTCGACCGCCTCGCAAAGGGCACTGGCCTCGGACTGCTGCGGCGAACTGCCCTTCCCCGCGCTCTTGCTCCGCAGGCTCCGTCGCAGTGAACCGAGCTTACGGCCTCTCGGCGCGAGATTGCTGGCCGCCCAGAACACGTGGAGCCACGGGTCGGTTTCCTCCGTGGTGCGGGCCACCCAAGTCACAACGCCGGTGACCGGACTGACGAGATGACGATACTTGGCCAGTGTCTCCTCTGGAGGGATCGAACGATGGCCGCCGCTGTTGCGAAACGTCCTGGGGCTCGCTTGCAGACGCACCGGTTCGGCCGGACGGTCGGCGCGATAAAGAGCCTCGTCCCCACACGCCAGGCACTGCGGGCGCCGCGTTGCCGGATGCTGTGCGCTCTGGTGGGCAGCGATATCCAGGGAAACGGCCCGCTCATGGATGGGTGCCATATCCTCTAGTACCAGCCACTTGGCGATTTCGGCCGCGGCCAGACCGCACACCGCGTCAAGCACGGCCGGGTCGGCCGCGCGGGGCTCGACAGCCGATGAGTCGAGGCCAAGGTTGCTCAGGAATCCATGCACCTCCCGATGGCCCCGCAGGCGGTAGGTAAGACACGCCCAGCAGGCGCCGCCCTCTGCCGGCCGGAAGATCGGTCCGAACAGCGGCTGCATGCCGTTCGGCCTGACGAGCACCCAGGGCGTGCGCGACTCCAAATGCCGCCGATTGATGGAATCGTGCTGCTTGTCCAGATAGTCCGCGCACACCATCACGGCCAAGGAGGGACGGACGGCTCCCGCCCGATCGCTTGTTTGCACGCCCAGTCCATCAAGCCGACGGGCAAGGACACCGTCATCCCCCGCCACGGTCACGGCAGCCGCTGCCAGGCGCTGCTCCGCCCAGCACGGCGAGGCGCCGAGAGAGGACCAGTACGCCGCCCGCCCCGGAGCCATGCCGTAGTCGCCCGAAACGACATACCCCCGCGAGGCCAGCGCCAGAATCGCCGTCTGCACGTCGAGAGCCGAATGAACAGGGGCCAGGGCGGTAACGATTTCCTGCACCGTGCGACCCCCGTCAAGGAAGGGCATGAGGTCGCAGTGGATCCGCCCCCGCAGCAGAGTGTCGAAGACCTCGGAGACCAGCAACACCTGTTCGTCGCCGATCAGGTGGCATCCAAGGTGGGGCGTAAGCTGCGGTAACTCGACGAGACCACGGTCGGAAGGCGTGGTCCGCTTCAACAGGCCGCGGGACCCCTCCTGCGACGGCAGCTTCTCGACCATGGCTGTTTTCGGCGTCCCCTTTTTGTCACGCAGTTGGGCGCACGGCCGCGAACGGCCTGCCCGCCGCGTCGAACACGTGTTTCGGATCGAATTCCCGCTTCCACGCAATGCCCTTTTCGAGCATCTCCCCGTAGTGTTCCGCCCAACGCGCGGGACCGTAGCCAACGCCGCCGGACAAGTAGCTCTTGCCGCCAAGTCCGACCAGCGTTCTGTCGACCTCCTCAAGGTAGCTCGCCAGCGCGACCGCCTGGGAATACCGGGATTCAGCCATTACGGTGAGGACCGAGTACGAGATGGCCCGCTCTCCCGGCGGACGCATGAACATCGGAGCGCAGGTTTCCTCCTTTCCCATCGGGTATAGCCCGATCCACCGCCAGGGTCTGCGTGGCACCGAGTCCGGATCCAGCCACGGCTGTGCGAGCACGGTTCGCAGTGTCTCCCAGGGCAGGAACCAATCCCGCCATGGGTAGTGGAACATTCGGCTGAAACTCCATGTGGGATACATGCCCGCGCGGCCCACACTGGCAGTGTCCCTTGTGTACGCGCTTTCGTCGTGTCCCAGTGCGTGCAGCATTCTCTGGTCGTCGGGCTCCTCGTCATACTCGAAGCCGGCGTGAAGCACAATCACGTCCTCGTCGTGCCGCATTTCCGCCCGCAGGTGCTCGAAGCGATCTGCCTCCACGATGTGCTCGAGGTCGTCCGCGAACCGCTCGTGGTCGCGGTAGTGCAACTCATACTGCCGGAATCTTCCGCCTGCTTTGCGGATCCGGATCCACGCTTCGGCAATGATGCCGAACTGTCCCTGACCACTCCTCACGGCATTGAAGAGTCCCGCATTCCGAGTCGCGGAGCACCGCACTCGCTCGCCCGTGCCTGTCACCACCTCGAGCTGCTCGACCTGGCCGACCTGGGCTCCGTAGCGATGCGAAGTCGTGCCAAGGCCTCCGGCGGACAGCGTTCCACCGACGGTCAGCGCGCCGAAGTCAGGAAGCACCCGAGGGAGGCGCCCTTCCGCGCGCAGCGTGTCCACCAGCGCGCCCCACTGCACGCCGCCCTGCGCGCGCACCAAACCTGGCCCTGCCGGCCGGATCCGATCCAGTCCCGTCGTGTCGAGTACGACGCCGCCGTCCGTCAGACACTGTCCGCCCTGCGAGTGTCCTCCTCCACGAATGGCCACCCGGACGCCGTCTCTCGCGGCACGGCGCACGAGACCTGCCGCCTCCTCCACGCTCCGAGGCTTTGCAACCGCTTTCGGCACCCGCCTGGTCATTCTGCCGAAGTCGCGGGAGTACGCCTCGCGGTCTTCCAGATCTCTGCTTGCGCCGGGGATCATCTCGTTCGTGGTCTCGGGTAGGTTGGCTTCTCTCGGGCCTTCGCCAATCGGAGAAAGGTAACGAGCACCGCCAAGGCCCGTGCGCGCCCTACCCCGGCATCCTCCGGAACAGCCGCAGCAGCGATGCGAACGCCAGCGCGTACATCACCGCCCCGAGCAGGAACGGCGCCCCCGCCAGCTCCATCGGCGCATCGGGAGAGGTGAAGTAGCTGAACAGACCCGCCGTGAAGATCAGCGGTGCCAGAATGCTGGTCAGGCTCATGAGCGACGTGATGCCGCCCTGCACCTTCCCCTGGTCCTCGGGCGGCACGGTGCCGGCGACCAGGCTCTGAATCGCGGGTCCCGCCACACCGCCGATGGAGCCGAAGACGATGAACGCGAACAGCATCCATCCTGCCGTGGCCAGCCCGTATCCCAGGTAGGTGATGACCGCGACGACGAGGCCGTACAGGATCGCACGGCGTTCACCGAGCCTGCCCACAATCGGGCGCACCAGTCCCCCCTGGACGATCGCCGCCATCACCCCGACCAGCATGAGCGAGAATCCGTTCATCTGCTCGTCCCAGCCGAACTTGTGGCCGGTGTAGAGGACCCAGACTGTCTCCAGGCCGCGCTGCGCCAGCACGACGAAGACGAATGCGGCCGTAAGGCCGGCGACCAGCGGGTAGGCGCCGAGTACGAAGAGGCTGCCGACCGGATTCGCCTTCTTCCAGCTGAACGCGTCACGCTTTTCCGGCGGCAGCGACTCGGGCAGAACGAAGAAGCCGTAGAGCCAGTTCACCAGCGCAAGTCCCGCCGAGACGAAGAAGGGAAGCCGCAGGTCGATGCCGCCGAGGATGCCGCCCAGGCCCGGGCCGAAGATGAAGCCCAGGCCAAAGGCCACGCCGATCAGCCCGAAGTTGCGCGCCCGGTCCTCCGGCTTCGATACATCGGCGATGTAGGCGTTGGCGGTGGTGATGCTCGCCCCCATTACGCCGGCGATCAGCCGGCCCACAAAGAGCCAGGCCAATGACGGCGCGAATCCCATGATGATATAGTCCACACCGAGCCCGAAGAGAGCAATCAGGATCACGGGCCTGCGCCCCACGCGGTCCGACAGCGCGCCCAGCACCGGTGCGAAGATGAACTGCGTGAGCGCGTAGGTGGAGGCCAGGACACCGAACCAGCGCCCCGCGAGCGTGGTGCTGCCCCCGGCGAAGTCCTTGATCAGCTCCGGGAGAATGGGGATGATGATCCCGATCCCCAATACGTCGATGAAGACCGTGATGAGGATGAAGATCATGGCAGCCTGGCGGCCGCGTCCCGGTACCGGCAAGAGCGCCTCCACGCGATAGTTCAGGAAGGAGCATAGCAGACCCTGGCTGCCGGCGCGCCCTCCGGCTCCACCCGAGTTGGCCGAATCAATCCCGCGAGCGTTCCATCCGAATGGACTTCGAAACCTTCGAAAAGCAATCGCGCCGTGTCTACGAGAGCATTCCGGAGACTTACCGGGAGGGCGTCGACGGGTTGACGGTGCACCGGGCAGCACTCCCCCATCCACGCTTCCCCGGCGTGTACACGCTTGGCGAATGCCTGACCGAGTCCTATCCGTCGAGCTGGGACGGACCTGACACCCTGCGGTCTCAGGTCCTCCTGCACTGGGGGTCCTTCAGGGCGCTGGCAGCCGTCGACCCGACCTTCGACTGGAACGAACAGATCTGGGAGACCCTGACCCACGAGCTGCGTCACCACCTCGAATCGCTCGCCGACACCGACGACCTGCTGGGTGTGGACTACGCGATGGAACACACGTTCCAACGTCACCAGGGACTGGACTTCGACCCCGGCTACTACCGGCACGGTGACCGCCTCGCCCCGGGCATCTACGCCGTCGAGGACGAAGTGTACATCGAGCAGTTCTGGAAGCGCGCCGATTTCGTGCGTGCGCCGGAGATCCGCTTCTCATGGGCGGGACGCAGCTACGGCATCGGCCATCCCGGCGAACTCGGCGACTTCCACTTCATTCGAATCGTAGACGGGATTCCGGCCCCTCCGTACCTTGAGCTGGTACTGGTGCGCAGTTCCTCCTGGCTGAAACGGACCCGGGCCGCACTGCGGCGGGAAGACATCGAGGTCTTCGAGTCCGGGGCGGTGGCGAGGGAGTGAAGAGAACCCTGTTGCCGCCTGCGGTGTAGACGACGTAGGCCGAATTGCCCCCACAACCCGAAAGGGCCGATAATGAAGCGGATACGCTCACGAAGAGGCGAAGGCACTCATTTGCATCCCGGGCTTGTCGCCGTCGCGGCCGTGACCGTCGCGGTCGGGATCGCCAGCTGCGCTTCGGGCTCATCCGGCTCGGCGAACGCCGAGAATGACCGGCCTGTGGTCCCGGGCGAACGCCGCACCATCCTGCGCGTCGGCAACTACGAGCGCCTGGAGATCTTCAACGAGCCGGGGGTCGGCGTGCGCACGATCGGCGTGGCGGCCGAATTGGCCTGGCGCGCTCTCGGAGGCGTCTACGGCGAGTTGGGAATACCGGTGACGTCAACCAACCCGCAGACCATGGAACTGGGGAATCCCGGCTACTCGGCCCGGCGTGTCGGCGGCGACCGCATGAACACATTCGTCGACTGCGGCAGCGGCCTTGCGGGACCGATGGCCAACCTGTACGACGTCACCCTATCCGTATCGACCAGGCTTACCGCCAAGGGGCCCCAGAGCACCGAGGTCCTGACCATCGTCGACGCTTTCGGGGAGCCCCGTGCCGTGAGCGGCAACATGGTTCACTGCCAGTCGCGCGGCGTGCTTGAGTTGCGAGTCGCCCAGGAGGTTGCAGAGGCACTGGGGATTACGCCCTCGCCCTGAAGCGCCCCCTCAACAGGACAGGCACCTGTGGTTGTTTTTCGACCCGAGTTCCTCCAGGAGCGCGACCGTCGCCGGGAAGGGTTGAAGCCGCTGGATCGGGCCGTTGGCCATGTCCGCCGTGGTCTGACCCCTGCGGCTCACCACGGTGACATCCGCACCGTGCTCGACCAGGTAGAGCACGAGCTCGCTGTCGCCCCGGGAAGCGGCGTGATGCAGCGCGGTATAGGCGTTTGCGTCACGCACGTTGACCCCGGCGCCACACTCTTCCACCAGGAATCTCACGGCCGCCAGCCAGTTGTCCGGAACGTGGCGGTGAGCATTGCCCGCGAACGACTGACCGTAGCCAACGCCCGAGGCCGCATGGATCGGATACATGTGCGGCCCTCCGACCGGGACGGGCGGCACACCTGAGAAGTCCTCCTCCGCATCCCTCGCGCCCGGGCGGGGCGCCTCGCCTTCCTCGGCGACGGTCTCCGCTTCCGCATTGCCCTTGGTGGGGACGGACTCGCCTTCTGTGGCCTCGGCGAAGGCCGCACCCTCGGGCTTCGACTGTTCGCCCGCCTCGGCCGCTTGTCCTTCCGCCTTCGCCTCTTCCGCCTCTGCCTTCTCCACTTTCTCCTCCGTCTTCTCCTCTTCCTCCTCGGAGGCGGGTGGCCGGCGGCGGCGTTGCGGAGGCTTCATGGTGGCGATGTTCGGGTCCGCCCCGTGCTCCTTGAGCAGCCGCATGGCATCCACGTCGAGCGCGTAGGCGGCGCGCCAGAACGGTGTCGCACCCTGCAGGTTGATCCCGCTGCCACGGAGAACGCCGAAGGTGTACTCCATGTACCAGAGGTGACTCTTGAGCCGTGGGTTCGGGTCCGCTCCGGCATCGAGCAGCGCTTCGAGCACGTCCAGGTGGGTCGCCGCCTGCTGTTCATGCTCGGTGGGGTGTGCGTACGACGCCCGCGGCGCCCACTGGCGCTCGAGGACGGCGAAGAGCGGCGTGGCGCCGGCCGCGCTGGCCGCATTCGGGTCGGCACCGCGGTCAATCAGCCACAGAGCGAGGTCAAATTGCCCGTTCACCGCCGCCATCAGCACGGGTGTGGTCCCGTCGCCTTCGGACGGCTGGTCGATGTCGGCTCCACCCGCGAGCAGCACCTCGGCAGCCGCCCGGTGGCCCTGCCGGACCGCGTGGAGAAGCGGCGTGAGCCCACCCCAAGAACCGACGAGCTGCGCATAGGACATGGGGCGCGGCTCTTCGTCGGCGGGGGACTCGGGGGACGCCGTGTCGGACTCGGCGGCTGTCGTCTCGGGAGCTTCGGCGGCCGTTTCTGCGGACTCGGGGGCCGTGTCAACGGCGGCCGCCGTGTCCGGGACCTCGCCTTCTTCGCCGCCTTCGCCCTCCTGGCCCTCCTCGCCCTCCTCAGCCTCCTCGCCGTCGTCCGCGGGATCGGGAACGTCCGGCCATTTCCGCTGGATCTCCTGGGAAGCTTCGATCGCCGCCTGCACCTGGCGCGGGGTCGGCTGCCAGTCCGTGCCTCCCCCCTCCTTTTCCTTGAACGTTGCCAGGAACTCGTCAAGGCGCCTCTCGGCGGCCTGATCCGCGCTGGCGCGCTCCTCGACGTCGACCGAATACGCCGCCAGCGACGGGTCCGCGCCAGCGTCCAGCAGCACGCGGATGGCATCGGCGCGGTCGTTGGCGGCGGCGAAAATCAGCGGCGTCTGGCCCCATGCGGCCTCGCGCGCGTTCACGCCGGCGCCCGCCTTCACCAGGGATTCGATCACCGATGGGTCCCCGGCGCCAGCGGCCAGGTGCAGCGCCGACGCGCCCGAATTGGTCGTGCGCGCATCCGGGTCGGCGTCCGCGTCGAGTAGGAGCGCTACGACCTGCCCGTGCGCCGCGCGCGCCGCCAGGTGGAGCGGCGTGTAGTGCCCGATCCGGGTGCCGGCGTCGACTCTCGCTCCCGCGTACAGGAGTACCTCGGCCAGTTCGTGGTTCCCGCGTTCGGCCGCCCAGTGCAACGCGGTCATTCCGTCGCCCTGGGCGGCGTTCACGTCGGCCCCGTCCCGCAGCAGACGCCGCACGACCGCCAGGTCCCCGCGCTGGGCGGCATCGGCCACCGGCGAGTCGGGCGCGGTGCCCGCGGGCAATTCGGCCACCGGCAGGTCGGGTGCGCCGCCCGCCGCTACCTCGGCCGACACCAACGCTACCGTCGCGAACCCTCCGAATGTCAGAACCGGTGCCACCAGCCACAATGCGAGCCAGCAACGACGACCGGCCCCGGTCATCCCGCCGACCGCGCCACCGGTCCGGTTCATGACCCCGTCGCGGCCTCCGCGGGCATCGCCAGCGAGAACTCGCCCGTCGCGTCGCCAAACCGTTCCAGCTGGTCATGCCCCAGCCGGTGCAGCAGCGTCGTGAAGACATTGGCCATCGGCGTCCCCGCGGCCGCCTTCAGGTGCACGCCGCCTTCCAGCAGGCCGTTGGCGCCGCCCATCAACACGAGCGGACAGCGGCGGTGGTTGTGCAGGTTCGCATCGCCCATCGGAGAGCCCCAGATGATCATGGACTGATCCAGCAGGCTGGAGTCCCCGTCCGTGGTCTCCTGCAACCGTTCGAGGAAGTATGCCATCTGCCCCGTGCGGTACTGACAGATCCGGTTGAACTCGAGGATGTTCTTCTCCCTGCCCCCGTGGTGCGAAGCAGGATGGAAGGCCCTGTCCGACCCGCTTTCGGGGAAGACGCGATTGGACGCGTCACGCCCGGTCTTGAAGGCCACGACCCGCGTCGTGTCGGTCTGGAAGGCGAGCACCTGGAGATCGAACATGAGCCTCATGTGCTCGGTGAAGGAATCCGGCACTCCCGGAGGCGCACCGGGAAGCTCCCTGGGCTCACCGCTGGTGTTGCGCGCCTCGACCTGCTGGATTCGCCGCTCGATCTCGCGTACGCTCTCCAGGTAGCGGTCGACGCGGCCACGGTCCACGGCGCCCAGTTCGCGCCTGATGTCGGCCACCTCGCCCACCACCCAGTCCAGAATGCTCCTGTGCGTGAGGCGCCGCCGCGCACGCTCCTCGGCTGTGCCTCCCGCACCGAAGAGCATGTCGAACGCGGTGCGGGGGCTGCGGATCATGGGGAGCGGCGTGGAGGGCGTCGCCCAGCTGATCGAGTCCGTGTACGAACAGGAATAGTTGTAGTCGCAGCCGCCCCCCTTGTCGGTCCGCTCGATGCAGAGCTGAAGCGAGGGAAGCGCGGTTTCCTGACCGAACCGTTGGGCGTGCAGCTGGTCCAGCGACGTGCCGCAGTAGATGTCCGAGCCCTGCGTCTGCCTGGGGTGCGCCTGCGTGAGGAACACCGCGCTGGACCGGAAGTGGTCGCCACCCACCTCCTGCGCCTCGAAAGCCTCCGCCATGCGCACGTCGGTGTTGCTCACGATGGTCAGGTAATCCCGCCACGGCTCGAGCGCCTTGAGGACGTTGGCGTCGACCAGCTCGAAGTCGCGGCCCTCGGTTGCAGGCGCGAAAAGGTGCTGTTCGGCGCCCCACTCGTTGCAGCCGGGAACGCCGTGGACCTCCTCCATGCAGATCAGCCGCGTGGGTCGGTCGGCGAGGGGCTCCCCACGCAACCGGCCCGCCGGGAACATCGCGTCCAGCAAGGGGAGTGCGACCGTCGCGCCCGCGCCTCTGAGGAAGGTTCTGCGCGGCAACGACCTGGAGGTGAGGAAATGCATGTCGGCTCCGTGTATCAGCTATGCATCCAACCTCGGAATCTAGCGGTCCATGGATGAACCCGCACGCGCCTGCCTCATGCGGAAAGCATCGCTGCCCACCACGCCCAGGATGAACGAAGACATGCGGTAGTCGTCTTCCGCCGCGGCCCGGGCGATCGCGCGCACGGCTGGCTGGTCGCGATAGTCGATCGAGCGCCCGAGCGCGTATGCCATGAGGTTCTGGGTGAAGTTGCGGACCAGGGGAATCGGTCGCTTGAGCAGGACCTCCGACAGATCGCGGGCGCTGGCGATGTCCGTGCCGTCGTAGAATGTGCCGCGGGTGTCCAGCGCGGCACCCTGCTCCCGCACGCGCCAGCGGCCCGTCACGTCGAAGTTGTCGAGCGCCAGCCCGATCGGGTCGATGAAGTTGTGGCACGACGAGCACGCCGGGTTGGCACGATGCTCCTCGAGGCGCTCGCGCGTCGTGCGGATCCGGCCGTCCCGGGCGCCCTCCGTCTCCTCCAGCTCGGGGATGTCCGGCGGAGGAGGCGGCGGCGGCGCCCCCATCAGCACCTCCATGACCCACTTGCCTCGCAGAACCGGGGACGTGCGGTTCCCGAAGGACGTCTGTACGAGCATGCTCCCGTGCCCCAGCACCCCGCGCCGCCGGTCGTCCGGGTAGATGACGCGCCGGAACGCCTGGCCGCGCACTCCGTCGATGCCGTAGTGCCGCGCGAGCCGCTCGTTCGCGAAGGTGTAGTCCGCGCCGTACAGCTCCATGAGACTCCGGTCGCCGCGTATCAGATCGAGGAAGAACAGCTCGGTCTCCCGGCGCATGGCGTCGGCCAGCTGGCGGCTGTAGTTGGGGAAGCGGAAGGCGTCGGGCTCGACGTTCTCGAGGTCCTGCAGACGCAGCCACATCGCGGCAAAGCGCGTCGCCAGCGCATCGGAGCGCGGGTCCGCGAGCATTCGCCGTGCCTGCGCCTCGAGGACGGTCGGGTCCGCAAGAGTACCGTCACGAGCCGCCTCCGCCAGCTCCCGGTCCGGCGTGCTGCCCCACAGGAAGAAGGACAGGCGGGCCGCCAGGTCTTCGCCGGCGAGCACATAGGATTCCCCCGGCTCGACACCGCCCGGCTCGCGCTCCATGCGGAACAGGAAATGGGGACTCGAGAGGATCGCCTCCAGCGCGGTCCGGATTCCCGTCTCGAAGCCGCCGTCCTCCGCGCCCAGCTCGTAGAAGTCGACGAGATCGCCGAGTTCGTCGCGATCGAGGTCGCGTCCGTAGGCGCGGACAGCCAGGCGCGACAGGATCTCCTCGGCGCACGGCCGCTCCTCGGAGAGACCGGTGGGCCGGCAGGTGAACACATTGCGCCGGGCCTCGAAATCCGACACGCCCGTGGGGTTCTGCGGGCCCTCGAGGGTCAGGCTCATGAGGTGGGGGACCGAGGTCGTCCCGTAACTGGTCTCCGTTCCCGTGAGCGACCAGTCGTTGGGGCGGATAAGGTCCTCGTAGGGTCCGTCCATCTGACGCACGAACGCCGCCGTGACACGATGCTCCCCGGCGCGCACCAGGACCGGGTCGGTGCGGAAGGGGAAGCTCTTGCGTCCCTGGAAGTCGATGTCCCCGCCGTAGCGGAGCAGCGCGACCCGCTCACCGTCGATCGAGATGTCGATGTCGTGAAAGCGCTCTCCCCATCCGGACATGAAGGACATCTCGAAGGTGTACTCGCCGTCGGCCGGGAAGGAGTGGAGGATGCTGATCCCGCCCCGGGTGCCGAACGGCGCCCCCTCGACGCGTTCCCACTCGTGCTGGGAGACGGTCGGCGGATTGGTGTACGTGACCGAGGACGCCGCCGCGTCGCGGTCGCCAACGGCGCGCCGCGCGATCTCGCTTGCCGCGTTCAGGTACGCGTCCATCAGGGTGGCCGACAGCGTCTGCGCGTCGGCGTTGTTGTCGAAGCCGGCGGTGATCCGGTCCTGCGGCAGCCACTCCGCCGGGTCGACGGTGAGCCCGAACAGGTCGTACACGACCCGTGCATACTCGGCGCGGTTCAGGCGCTGGAAGGGCCGCGTGCCCGGTCGGGGATTCGCCGCGGCCGCCTCGTCGATCACCCCCTCCATCAACTGAGCCAGCGCGGCCACGGTGTCGGCGGTCGGTCGACGTACACCGGGCGGCGGCATCATTCCGGCCCGCAGCTTGCGGATCATGCGCTCCGCGGTTTCGGCATTCTCGTCGGCGCGGGTGACGTCGAAGCCCTCGAGCGTCAGGTTGCCCAGCAGCCGGCGTTCGTTGTGGCACCGGGTGCAATACCGTTCGACGACGGTCTCGAGCGAGGAGGCGTCCGGGCGCCCCGCCTCGCGCACTGCGGTGGGATAGGCATGCGACAATGGTTGTGGGACATGTGAATAGGCGGCGCCTCCGACGACCAGCGCGCCAATCGCGACCATCGCAGTGGCCGGAATCCTCATCGGCTATGGTCCCCTTCCCGGCGGCTCGCCCGCGGCAAGCGCCCGTTGCACGAGGCTCCACTCCAGAGCCAAGAGGCCATCGGCAGTCCCGGACCCGACGTCCGCCATCGCTGCCTCCACGCGCGCCAGGGCCGCCTCGACGGTAGTCCCGGGATCGCGCCCGAGGGCGTGCAGCGCCGCAATGCCAAGCAGGTCGCCGGCATCGGAGGGAGGACTCGCCACCCCGCCCGCGTCAGAGCTGCCCGAGCCCGCCGCCACCGCTTCGTAGGCCTCCCGCGCGCCGTCCCGGTCGCCAACGCCCTGCGCCACAACGCCCAGAAGATACCGGACCAGGCGCTCGTCCGGCTCGTAGGGTCGTCCCTGCCCGAGCGACTCGGGCCACAGCAGCGCAGTCTCGAGGTAGGCGCGCGCCGCTTCCCGGTTGTCCCCGTCCATTTCATCCATTGCGGCGCCCACATGCGCGAGCTCGTAAAGATGGTGGCTCTCGCGTGCGTTCTCGGAGGGAAGGACGTAGGTGCCGGCAAGAACGTCGATGGCCTCGCGGTAGCCCCCCAGATGGAGCAGCGCCCGGACCTGCAGGAGGGCCAGGTTGAAGTCGTTCGGGAAGATCTCCCGTGCCCGGGCCGCCGACTCCAGCGCGGCCGCCCACCGCCCTTCGTCCAGCAGGTACCGAATCAATACGGTCCGCAGAATCCGGTTGCCCGGCACCAACTCGACCGCGCGGGTGAAGTCCAGGCCGGGATCACGGCCGTCGACCTCAGCGAGCAGGTGGCCGCGCGCGGCGTACGCCGCACCGTAGTCGGGTTCGGCGCCGAGGAGTTCGAGCGCCAGGGCGGCTTCGTCCCGTCGGTCCAGCGCCCACAGGTTGAGGCCGAGCAGGTATCGCCAGCCCCAGTGGCTGTCGTGGCGAGCGGCCCAGCGCAATACGGGAAGGGTCTCGGCACGGAAGGGGAAGGCGTACGCGAGGTCACCGGGCTCGCCGAGCCCGGCCGGATCGTCGGCCAGGAAAGCCCGCCACGCGTTAGTCAGGGGCGCCGCCGCGTTCACCCGCGGCTCGTCGCCACCCTCACCGTCGAGCTGCGGCCAGGATCGTTCCCAAGCGGCGCTCGCGGCCACATCCAACACCGATATGGCATCGTCCCGTAGCCCCCATCCGGCGTAGGCCACCGCCAACTCCAGGAGCGATTGGTCCGGGTATTCGCTGTACATCGCGCCGGTCAGTGCCGCCGCGTCGGCGGCGGTCGGGTCCGCCAGGTAGCGTTCCGCCAGCACGAAGTGGTGCAGCGGATCGATCTCCAGCAGGGCATCATGCGCCTCCCGGACCGCGGCCGCGTCGCCCGAGAGCCGGCCGAGCGCCGCAATCAACTGCCAGGCGGGCACGCTGTTGCGGTCGAAGTCGAGGGCCAGGTCGGCGTACCGCATCGCCTCCCCCCACTCCCCCGCCCCGGTCATGATCTCGGCCAGGCGCACGTACGACGCGGTCCGGAACGCCACAGCGCGGGCCGCCCACCCGAAGGCCTCGCGCGCGTCCACGTCACGCCCCAGGGCCCGGTAGAGGTTCCCGGCCATGAAGTTCGCTGCCGCATCGTACGTGTCGAGCTGCAGCGCGCGGCGGGCATGCTCCAGCCCCTCCTCGTAGCGCGCCGACCTCAGGTCCAGGTCGGCCAGTCCCAGCAGCGCACCGCGGTTCCACGGCTCGAGCGCCGCGGCGGCCTCGTACAGCTCGCGCGCATCGCGGTACCGGCGCCCCTTCGCCAGTTCACGCGCCTGGAACAAGAGCCGGTCCGCCTCCGGGGTGCTCTCCCAAGCCGCAGGGTCCATCTCGAAGGGGCGGTCCAGCGCGCGGACCGCCGGCTCGGAACTGTAGTCCAGGTCGAGTCGCGGCAACCGGATCCGAAACGCCGGCTGGTTACCCGCCGCGGACGTGGAGCCTCCTGCCCCGGAACCCGCGGGACGGGCGCTCCCGAACGCCAGGGTCTCCGGTTGCAGAGCCGCGAGCTCGATCTCCCGCTCCACCACCGGCTCGTCGTCGATCCAGACCCTGAGCGTGTCGACCACGTCGCCGAAGGCCTGCACGGTCACCCGCAGCGCGCCCCCGTCGCGCTCGACATGCATCGCCCCCTCCCGCGACGCGTCGGTGAGCCCGCCCGTCCCTTCCAGCGGGAACCACGTCTCGGTCCAGCTGCTCGCCGAAATGGGGTCGAAGCCGGCCTGCGTAACCGGGTTCACATGGTCGCCCGGCTGGTACTGGACGAAGAGCCGGCCCGCCTGGAATTCCACGTACTGGCCATCGGTGTCGGTGAGCAGTTCCTCCCACACCCCGCCCTCACGGGACAGCGACCAGAGCCACATCTTCTGGCCCGGCATGTCCTCGTAGCGTGCCCAGTGGCCCCAGCCGTAGCCGTCATCGTGGTAGTAGCCGCCGAAGAAGTCGTTCAGCTCGCCCACGACGTGGTAGGACTTGTGGCCGCCGAAGTCGTTGTCGCGGTAGAGCGGCAGGAAGCGGCCCGCCTCGTCGAGGGGCCAGGGGCGCTCGCGGCCCGAATGCTCCAGGTAGGAGTCCCCGGGCACGAACAGTTCCAGATCCTGCTGCGCGAACGCCGCCGCGGTCATCCAGTTGTAGTAGGGCTGCTCGAGCGGCGTGGGGTTGTACCACAGCGCGTGGGTCTCGAAGTAGCCCTTGTCGGGCGGGAGGCGGATCTCGACCCGCCAGTGCGTGCGCGACGGCAGATCCATGGCGCCCACGAAGGTGCTCACGCTCCCGTCCGCGTTTTCGCGCACCGTGTAGTCGACGGGGGTGGCGGTCGCCGGCGTGTGGCCGATGACGCCGAAATTGAACTCGACCCCACCCGAGGTCCACGGTCCGCGCAGCGCGATGTCGCGGAATTTCATGACCTCGTTGCGGTAGATGAACTCGTGACCCGTCTCCTTCACAACCGCGCCCCACACCTTGCCGCCCGCCTCGGGGAGCACGAACACCTCGATCAGGCCGTTCTCCATCCTCACCACCTTCCACTCCCGCAGCTCTGAAGTCGGCGAGTAGCCGCGGAAGGCGTGGTACGGATACAGCCGCGGATCGCTGGCCAGGATCGGAATGGGATCGGGGTCCGAGAACGGATAGGTGTCGAGCAGCAGCACCTCTTCGGAGATGCGGGCCTGGACGGCAGTCTGCTGGGCCGCAGAGGCCTCACGCGCCTGGGTGGGGGCCTGGCGTGCCTCGGCGGGTCCCCGGGACGCTGCCGCGGCGGCCGATACCGAACCCGCGAGCGCGCCCGCCGACAGAACCAGGCCGCAGGCAAGCGCGGAATGTCGAATCACGCAGAGTCGAGAAATCATACTCATATCGTACTCATATCATACTCATTTCAGCTCGGCGGCGGCTGGATCTGGTAGTCCGGCGGCGGATCCAGTCCCAGAAGGTGTTCCACGAAGTAGTCCCAGCGGCGGCGGATCACGTAGGGTTCGGAGAGGCCGTGGGCCCGGTCCGGCAGGATGAGGAAGTCGAAGGTCTTGTTGGCGGCGATCAGCGCGTTGGCCACCTGGTATGTCATGGCCGGGTGCACGTTGTCGTCCATGTCGCCGGTCATCAGGAAGAGCTTGCCCTTGAGGTTGCCCGCGAGCGAGGCGTTCACCTGGTTGGCGTAGTTGTCGGTGCCGGCGACCGTGTCGCGCACCAGCAGGCCCTGGTACTTCTCGGCGTAGGCGGCGTGGTAGCTGCGGTTGTCGTGATTACCGGCGGTCGACACGGCGACCTTGTAGAAGTCAGGGTAGCGCAGGATCGCGTCGGTCGAAGCGAACCCGCCGCCGGAATGCCCGTAGATGCCGACCCGCTCGAGGTCGATCCAGGGGTGGCGGGCGCCCAGCTGCTTGACGCCGGCGATGTGATCGGGGATCCCGTTGTCGCCCATGTTGCCCCAGTAGTTGTCCTGGATGGCCTTGGAGCGGTAGGGAGTGCCCAGGTGGTCCATCTGTACCACGATGAACCCCAGTTCCGCGAGCGCGTCCTGGTCGCCGCGCAGCGCGGACCCCAGCAGGCCGCCGGTGAAGTTCCAGCGGCCCACGCTGCCGATGAACGGGCCCGGATAGATGTACTCCACGACCGGATAGACCTTCTCGGGATCGAAGTCGGAGGGCTTGTAGAGCAGACCGTACATGCTGGTCACACCATCGCGGGCCTTGTACTCGAAGACTTCGGGCGCGGACCACCCGACCTCCTCGAGACGCGACACGTCCGCGGTCTCCAATTCGAGGACGACGCGGCCGTTGCGGTCCCGCACGACGCTGACCGGAGGCACGTCGGGCCGCGAGTACGAGTCCACGAAGTAGCGGGCGTCGGGGCTGGCGCGCAGGGTGTGGTCCGCGTCCCCGCCGCCGAGATGGGTCAGGCCCGAGCCGTCCAGGTTGACCGTGTACAGGTCGGCCATCGTGGGGATGCGCCCGGGCTCCCGTCCCCGCGCCGTGAAGACGATGCGCCCGGTGGACTCGTCGATGTCGAGGATGTCGCCGAAGGTCCACGCGCCTGCGGTGATGCGGTTCCTCAGTTTGCCGTTGCCGTCGAAGCGGTACAGGTGCCCCCAGCCGTCCCGCTCCGAGAACCAGATCACGTCGTCCCCGCCATTGATGACGTCCCAGTTGGGGTAGCCGCCGATGAGATCGAGGTTGAGTTCGACGTGGGTGGCGCGGGTCTCCTCGATGATCGTGCGGGCCGCGCCAGTCTCCAGGTCGGCCTCGTACAGGGTGACGCTCTTGCCGCCCCGCGATCCCCGCACGTAGTACAGGCGTTCTCCACCCTCCTTCCACTTCACCGTCACCCAGGTCGAGTCGCGCATGCCCGTGGCCGTGAAGGTCATGTACGGCTGCGGGTCGGTCTGGAGCTTGAGGTTGGCGCCGCCCTCGACGTCGATCACGTGGATGTCGAAGGTCCCGATGATCGAGTCGCCGGGCAGCCCGTACGGGTATGTGTAGAGCTTGGGCCGTTGCGAGGTGTGGGAGATGATCGGCATCCGCTCGACGTCGCGCTCGTCCATGCGCTGGACCGCGATCCGCCGGGAGTCGGGGGACCACTGCAGGACGGGACGCGCGGGAATCGACGCGATGATCTGCGAGGGGCGCGGAGCCGTGGTGCCGTAGGACCAGAACTCCTCGCCGTCGGTGGTCAGCTGTGTGGAGTCGCCCCCTTCGGCGGGACGGATCCACAGGTTGTGTTCGTGCACGAAGGCCTCGGTGCGTCCGTCGGGCGAGCGCACGAACGGAACCCGGCTGACCAGGGTGTCGCCGGTCATGCAGTCGTAGGCGCGGATGTCGCAGGTGAAGCCGCGCTGGTTGGCGTTGAAGCGGATGGTGCCCTCGTCGGGGGCCAGTCCGTCGCCCTCCCCAAACTCGAAGGTGCGAAACGGCAGCTTGCTCCCGTCGAAGGCGGTGTCGGCAGCGAGCGACATCGCGGCCGCCAGCCGGTCGTGGTCGAAGAGGAGCGTCCGGGAGCGTTGATCCGGATCGGCCAGGACGAATTCAGCTCCGGATGCGGTCTGGTTGCGGTACCAGAAGCGGTTGCCGCCCGCCATCCATGTCGGCGAGACGGGGCCGCCGCTGATGAGCGGATCGACGTTCCACGCCAGCAGGCGTTCGGCGCGGTGGTAGCGGGTGACGTCCATCTGCTGGGCGGACGCGAGGCTCGCTGTCGCGGCCAGGGCCGTCGAGGCCAGGCCCATGGCCACCACGAGGAGGAATCGGAGGCGGGGAATCCGGTTGCTTGGCCTCATCGCTGGGCTCCTGTGAAATCGAACGGCTTTTGAAGGAACCGACAGGCCCTCGATGGACATTTCGGTGCCAACATGCATGTATTCTCGTGTTGAAGGCGGATCGTCAAGCAGGAAGGGGTGCAACGGAACATGCATGCGCAGGCGAAATGGACCGTGCTGGCCGCCGTTGCCCTCTCGCTCGACGGGCGCCCGGCTTACGCCCAGGACTCCGGCCGGCTCACCGGCGGCTTCGCGGGCCGAACGGAATCGGAAATGCTCTGGAGTCCGCCGGTCGAGACTTCATTGCGCTCCGGCTTCCTGGCGGGCGCGTTCGTCGACGTCCCCACCCCTGTCTCCTGGCTGCGGATGAGGGCGGACGGAGGACTGGCCCAGCGCGGAGGGTTGGTGTCGACCGACACGCGCGGCAACCCGGTCGACGGGGAAGTGCGTGGCGACTACCTCAGCGTCCACATCGAGGCCAAGGCGGGTGTGTCGCTCGGGCCCGCGCACGTGTTCGGGGCGGCGGGACCCGTCATCGACTACCTGTTGCGCAACCGGGAGGATCCGGTCCTGGCCCAGGTGCTCATCGAGGAGCGCGGCACGGTCCTGGGGGTCGCGGCGGGAGCGGGGCTCGGCTTGCGCGTGATGCGCGCGTGGGTGGTCGAAGCCGAAACGCGCTGGGTGAGAGGACTGACCGAGGCGTACTCCGGATCCGGCCTGCAGGTGCGGAACCGGTCGCGGGAATGGGTGCTGAGGCTATCGAGGGTGGCGGGGGCCTCCGGGTGACACGCTTGGCCCCGTGGGTCCCCGGACGCGGGTCCCCCATTGACGTGCAACCGTTTAGTTGCATATTCAGTCCATGCCCGACGTATTCGCAGCTGTTTCCGACCCGACACGCCGTCTCATCCTCGGCCGCCTTCGCGATGAGGGTGAGAGTTCGCTGAAGACGCTCGCCCGCTGCCTCCCCATGAGTCGGCAGGCCGTCACCAAGCACCTGGACATTCTCGTCGCCGCGGGCCTGGTCACGAAGCGCTCGCAGGGCCGCAACCGCCTCCACGCGCTGCGCCCAGAGCCACTCAGGGAGGTCGAAGACTGGCTGGCGCCGTACGCCGCCGCCTGGGACGAGCGCCTGGAACGTCTGCGATTCCACCTGCACGGAGAGGACTGACACATGAGCGAGCGCACGGTCGAGAAGGTGCTGGAACTCGACGCTCCGGTGGAGCGCGTGTGGCGCGCGATCACCGATCCGGCCGAATTGGCGTGCTGGTTCGGCGACGAGGCACAAGTGGACCTGCGGCCCGGGGGCGACGCGGCCATGATCTGGGAGAACCACGGCCGCTATGCGATGCGCATCGAAGAGGTCGATCCGCCCCATCGGCTGGTCTGGAGCTGGGTGCACGAACCGGACGTGGCTTTCGAGGATGCCCCGGCCACCCGGGTCCAGTGGAGGCTGACGCCCCGCGACGACGGCGGCACCACGCTGCACCTGCTCGAAACCGGCTTCAGGACCGATCTGCACCGCGGACAGAACGACGAAGGGTGGGACGCGGAGCTGGGCGAGCTGGTCCGACTGCTCTGAGGCTAGCCGCCCGCCCACCGGGTGGGTGTGGGTGCAGGTCGCGAAGCAGGCGCGAAAAGTTTCAGCTGAAACGCCCCCGCCCTCCGCACCGGGGTTTTCCTCCACCGGTCGCCAGCCTTACCTTCCGCAACGCTCGGTCACGACGTCGCTACGATCATTACGGCCCCTCGCCAGCCGGCGGGCGGGCCCCACACGAAGAGGCAGCATGAAGATGGTACGCACCGGTTCCCTGCTCGTCGTTTCTGCCGCCCTGCTCGCGGCCTCCTCACCCGCCTGCGCCCAGTCGGACATCCAGCAGTCCGACATCCACCGGACTGCGCTCCACGACTACCGCGTGGTCACCGTCGCTGACGGCTTCGTTGTGCCCTGGTCGATGGCGTTCCTGCCCGACGGCGACATGCTGGTCACCGAACGGGGCGGCACCCTGCGCATCGTCCGCGACGGCGTGCTCCTTCCCGACCCGGTCCCGGGCATCCCGGAAGTGGTGGCACGCGGACAGGGTGGTCTGCTCGAGGTCCTGCCCCACCCGGACTTCGCGAGCAACCGTCTGATCTACATCAGCTACTCGAAGGCCACCGGCAACTCGCCCGGCGGCACAACGATGGTGATCCGCGGCACCTTCGAGAACGACCGCTTCACCATGACCGACGAGATCTTCGAGGCGGTCTCCGAGGGCAACGGCCACTATGGGTGCAAGCTCGCTTTCGACGACGAGGGCTACCTCTTCCTCACGGTCGGCGACCGGCAGGCTCGCCCGGCAGGCGACCTCGCCGCCCACCCGGCCCAGGACATCTCCAACCATCACGGCGTGATCGTGCGGCTGCACGACGACGGCAGCATTCCCGAGGACAACCCGTTCGTGGGACAGGTGGGCGCCCGCCCCGAAATCTGGACCTACGGCCACCGCAACCCGCAGGGGCTGGCGATTCAGCCCGGCACCGGCGCCGTCTGGTCTACAGAGCACGGCCCCCAGGGCGGTGACGAGGTGAATGTCTCAACTCCCGGCGCGAACTATGGCTGGCCGGTGATCGGCTACGGCGTGAACTACCGGTCCGGGAGCGCCATCCACGAAGCGACGCACATGGAGGGCATGGAGCAGCCCCTGCATATCTGGGTGCCGTCGATCGGGGCGTCGGGTCTGGCCTTCTACACCGGCGACAAGTTCCCGGAATGGCAGGGCAACCTGCTCGCCGGCGGCCTCGCGGGCCAGCGCATCGACCGGCTGACCATCGAGGACGGGCGGATCGTCGCGAGCGAGACGATTCTCCAGGGGATGGGCCGCGTGCGCGACATTCGCCAGGGACCGGACGGCTTCATCTACGTGGCCCTCGAGGCGCGCGGCGACGGCGAGACGCCGATCGTGAGGCTGGAGCCGGTGGGATAGGAAGGCAACGCCAGCCGGTACCCCCACTCACATCTTCCGGAACCGCACCCCCTTCGTCCGGCCGTTCGACACCGTAAACCCGGTTACCGCGCCGCCTCCCGAGCGCTCGAACGCGATGGTGTTCAGGAAGATGACCTCCGTCGAGAACTCGTCTCCGTCCGTGTGCTGCATCGCCAGCGGTTCGGACATCTCGATGTGGTGCAGGACCAGGCCGCCGTCCTCGACCGCGACTTCGTAGAAGGTCTCCAGCTCCTCGGAGTAGTAGCGGCCGACATACGCAGCGAGGGCTTCCTCGGCCAGTTCGGCCCGATCCACCCGCCGCATCGAGATCTCGAGTCCGGACTGAACCAGCGTGCCCGTGCTCGTGGTGCCGTCGGCGTCGAAATCGAAGGTGAACTCGGCGCTCACGGACGCGATCTCGAGCGTGGAGTTCGATGTCGGGCGCGCCGCCGTCCGGCCCTGCCCCTGCACGTCGACGAAGACGTCGCCGTCCTCAACGGCAACCGTCATGGCCAGGGAGATGCCCTGGGTCTCGAGCACCCAGTCCCCCGAGATCGCCAGCTTGCGCGCGTCCGACATGCCCGCATCCTCGGCCGCTTCGTCCGCTTCGTCCGCGTCGACCGCTTCGTCCGCAGCGTCGCCCGCGTCCGCTTCCGCGTCGTCCTCGCCCTCTGCCTCGTCGAAGTGCTCCGCGAAGAACATCTCCCCGATGACCCCGCCGACCGACAGATCGAAGGCCGCGTTGTTGCTCATGAGGATCACGCCGCTCTCCAGCTCCGGGTAGTAGCCCAGATAGGCGCGGTGCGCCACGTCGCCGCCGGTATGCGTGTACAGGGTGCGGCCGCGCTGTTCGCCCAGGCCCAGCCCCAGCCCGTAGCCGGTTGAGTCGCCCGACTCCAGCACCGCCGTGGTCGCGATCGCCTCGACGGCTTCCGGCCCGCCCACCGCCGCGTCGCGGTAGTTGAGCATCCAGCGCGTCAGGTCGTCCACGGTCGTGTACACGCCACCGGCACCCGCCGACGCCGCGAGGTCCCGCGTCGTCCGGTAGCCGCCGCCCGCCTCCGCGACGTAGCCCTGGGCGCTGCCGGGAATGAGTTCGCCCTGCACCATCTTGACCCGCGTGTCCATCATGCCCAGCGGCTCGAAGACGTTGTCGCGCATGTAGTCCGCGAACGACTGCCCGCTCGCCCGCTCGATCGCCAGCGACACGAGAATGTAGCCCGTGTTGTTGTAGTTCCACTCGGTGTTCGGCGGCGCCTGCAGCTCGGGCTGCCGCTGCACGATGGCGATCGCGCGCTCGCGGGCGAACGCGTCCTCGCCCTGGTGGCCCCCGATCGGCAGCAGGTTGTAGATCTCGCGGTAGCCGCCGGTGTGGTTGAGCAGGTTCTTGATCGTGATCGGTGTGCCGAAGTCGCGAAGCTCGGGGATGTGCGTCCGGATGTCGTCGTCGAGCGACATCTTGCCCTGCGCCTGGAGCGTCAGCACGCCCATCGAGGTGAACTGCTTGGTGACCGACCCGATGTTGGAGATGGTCCCGCGCCCCCACGGCACTCCGTGCGACAGGTTCGCCATCCCGTACGTGCGCACCAGGGCCAATTCGCCGCCGTCGACCACGCCCACCACCGCACCGGGACGGCCGTCACCGTCGTAGACCGCCATCATCTGGTCGAGCCGCGCGGCCGGGTCCGTGGCGACGGGCTCAGAGCGCAGCACCCTGAACCTGAACTCGCCGGCCTCGTCGGTCGTGTCGCTCGCGGTGATCGCGACTTCGTAGGCGCCCGCCGCCTCGGTCTCGAACCGGATGGTCTCGATGCCGCTCGTGCGGCCGTCCACCTCGGTCACGGTTTCGCCGTCGGGACCCGTGACGGTAACCGTGAAGTCGTTGGTGATCTGGTCCACTTCGGCCAGGAAGAACGTGCCCGCGTCCAGTTCGAAGTTGTGGGTCTGGCCGTCCGACTGCATCGGGGGCATGTCCGGGGCCGCGCAGGCCGCGGCGAGCGCGGTGAGCAGGATCAGGTTCGCATGGGTTGCGGTGCGTCGCATCTTCATCATCCCTTCCCGATTGTTGTGAATGGGCCGGCCGGTCGTCGCGGCGAACGCGACGGCTCGGATTCAGCCGCTCTCTCTCCAACGAACCACCTCGATCGCGTCCGCCCCTCCGCACTGGCCCGCCAGGGTGATCGCGCCCTCGACGACCACCTCGTCGCCGGGACTCAGCCCCTCCACGTCGCCGCTCAGGGCGTACATGTACTGGTCGTTGTCGCGCAACGTGACGCACCCCAGCCCCTCGTCCGTGATGCGGCCGGTGCGCTGCACCATCCCGTTCTCGTCGGTCACGTGGAACGGGTCCGAGATGCCGATGGGACTGAAGACGCCGTTGAAGACGATGAAAACCAGGGGACGCTCCCAGTTGGCGTAGCCCGGCACCTTGACCGTCGCCGACACCTCGCCCCAGATGTCCTGCGTGCCTTCGGCGAGCGCCTCGAAACCCGCGCGCATCGCGCCGACCCCGACGTGGATCCTGGCCTGCGGCGGCAGGTTTTCGGTGTAGATCTCGACGACCGTCCCGGGTGGGCCCAAACGGGGCTCGACCGACTGGATGTGCCGGAGCGAATCGATCGTGGCGTACACGCGCTCGCGCTGGGCGGCGGCGTCCGGGGCGGTGACGGCGGCGAGGAGCGGCAGTGTCGCCAGGGCGAGCAGACCGCGGCGGGCGGGGCGTCGGATGCGGCGGGAATGGCGGGCGATCATCGGGGCACCTCCAACTGCGCAGGGCTTGGTCCGTGGCGCGACAGCGCACCGTGTCAACTTGTGGCGGCGGGGCGCGGGAGGCTAGTGTGCGTGGCGGTCGGTGATTCCGACATCGGTCCGGCCGGCTGCCTTCCAGGCGCGGATCCGATCGAGGGTCCGTATCCGTGCGGTGCGAAAAGTGACGATCATCCTCCAATGTTCTTTCGACGGTGACAAGAGGTCTGTGGGCAGTCGGCATTGGGGCGATTGGTGCCATCTGTGCTGGTTGCGCTGAGGTTCTTGCGCAGGGCCGTCCGTGTGATGCTCAGTGGGAACTCGAAGAGACCCTGCAACTGGCGTCAGGCAGCGGCGAAGTAGAGCTAAGTCCGTTATACGACTTGGATCTAGGGCCCGACGGCCGTATCTACGCCATCCAGAGTTGGGACCATCACGTGTCGCTGTTCCTGCCCGACGGTCGACCGACAGGACGAATTGGCCGGGCGGGTGGTGGACCCGGGGAGTTTGCGGCACCGCCTCGCCGATTGGGGTGGCTCGCGGACACACTTTGGGTGAGCGAGCGATTCGCTACTCACTTCTTCCTCGCAGACGGAACACCTGTGCGTCGGGTCAGCTTTCGGATTCCATTCGTCAACGAGGGGTCGGTGTTTGCCCCAGGTACGCCGCTCACCGACGGTACCTTCCTGCCGTGGCGCAGCGTGACTGAACGGCAGGAGCGCTTCATGCTAATGCTGCGGACACCTCTTCGACGGCTTTCGGCATCCGGCGAGATTGTTGATACCGTTGCAACGATCGAGCGCCACTTGGCCGAGCATGTAATACACAGGGAAACGGACAGCAGGGGCTTCGGCATGTTGGCCGCCCACCCGTTGGCACCGTTGACCGAGGAGTCGTGGCTCCCCGTGGTTACAGCCGCCGACGGTTCCGCCGTTGTTTTCATCGGGAATGTGCAAGGGGAGGACGATCAACCGACCTTCGACCTGTTCCGGATCGGTATTGCTGGTGATACGCTGCTGCACAGGGCCATTCCATATGTGCCGCTTTCGGTCACGGGAGCGGAACGAGAGTTGTTGCGCGAGCAGTTCGCCGCAGGGCAGGCGGGAGATTGGGTCCCTGACCGGCTCAGACCCCCGTGGGGCGACCGAGACGCAGAGCGCCGGCGGCAGGTAGCTCGCGAAGCCATCACTTTCCCGGAGCGGCATCCTCCGGTTCGGCGTATCGTTGCGGGGAGCGACGGCTCGATCTGGCTCAAGCGCGAGGGATGGCCACGTGCGGCAGATCTCTGGGAAGTCTACGATCAAGCTGGGAACCTGGAAGGCAGCGTCCGATTGGAAGAGACGCGCCCCGGTGATCGGAGCTCACGGCTATACATCTTCCATGCCAGCCGGGACCAAGTGTGGGGGCAGATCCGGGGGGAGTTGGATATACCGCACGTTTACCGGTACGAGATTCGTCGAGGCTGCAGGTAGCCGGGTAGCTCGGCCGCGCATCCGTATCCGTCCCGGTTGCTGAGGGGGCGAGCGCTCTTCGTTGCTCGGCTTCGCGGCCGCTCCCAGATTGAGCAGACATGAGGGGCCTGTCCAATGCGGCGCGCGATGCGTGGCAAAGAGCTTGTCGGCAGACTGGAGAGAGGTGTTTGTGAACAGGAAAGCGGCGTTGGTCAACCGGAGAGAGGCCCTGGCGCTGATGGCGGCGGGAGTGGGCGCGGCCGCGTGTGCGCCCGAGGGCGCGAGCGTCGGCGGTTCGGGGCCCGGCGGGGCATCGGGCGTGGCACCCGGGGCGGGCGCGGGAGGCGGGGGCGAGGGCGCGGCCGGGATCTGGGTGAAGGATCCCTCTCGGTTCGTCCAGCACGGCACCAACCTGGAGACGCGCCTGGAGGACCTCGACGGCCTCCTCACCCCGAACGACCTCTTCTTCGTGCGCAACCACGCGCCAACGCCGGTGATCGACCCGGCTTCGTATGTGCTGACGGTGGGTGGGCCGGGCGTGGAGTCGGAGGTCCGGTTGAGCCTCGACGACCTGCGCGCGCTGCCCAGCCAGACGCTGATCGCGTACATCGAGTGCGCGGGGAACTGGCGGGGCTTCTTCCAGTCGGTCACGGGTCGCACGGCGGCGGGCAGCCAGTGGGGGACGGGGGCGATCGGGTGCGCCGAGTGGACCGGTCCCAGCATCGCCGACGTGCTGGCGGTCGCGGGTGTGCGCGACGACGCGCTCGAGGTGAACGTGATCGGGCTCGACGACGGCGCGTGGGAGCGCCCGATGCCGCTCGCGAAGGCGCTCGACCCGGCCACGATCCTGGCGCTCACCATGAATGGCGAGCCGCTGCCACCCGATCACGGGTTTCCTGTGCGCGCGGTGGTTCCCGGGTGGGTGGGGTCGTCCAGCGTGAAATGGGTGGGGCGCGTCGAGGTGGCGACCGAGAAGGTGTGGGTGCGCGCGAATACGTCGTCGTACGTGCTGGTGGGGGATGAATGGCCCGCCGACCGGTACGCGCCCGCCGACGGCGCCCCGATCACGACCGGCAGCGTGAAGAGCGCGCTGGCGTTGCCGCGGCCGGCCCGGCTCGCCGCCGGGACGCATCGGTTGAGGGGGTTCGCCTACTCGCCGCGAGGACCGGTGGCGGGCGTGGAGTGGAGCGCTGACGACGGGCCGTGGGCACCGGCGCGTCTGATCGGGGTGTCGGCCGACCATCCCTACGCATGGAGCCGCTTCGAGTTCGCGTGGGAGGCGGCACCTGGGGAGCACGTGCTGCGCACTCGCGCTACGGACGCGTCGGGTGAGACCCAGCCGCTCGAGGGCGTCTACAACGAGAAGGGCTACCTGTTGAACGTGGCGCTGCCGCACCCGGTGGAGGTGGTGTGAATGCTGCCATGCGTCTCCGGCGCGGTTGGCTGATTGCCGCGCCAGCCTGGCTCGTCGGCTGTTCTCCCGACGCCGAGGCCCCCGAAACCGCCGCCGTCGACGGCGAGTGGGCCTACACGGTGCGCTGCAGCTACTGCCACGAAGTGCCGAACAGCATCGGGGCCGCCGTCACGCCCAGCGTCCTGGCTGCGTATTCCACGGTGGGACAGCTCGACCGCTACCTGCGGGTGGCCATGCCGCACGAGGCGCCCGGCAGCCTGCCGGACAGCGAGTACGACGCGATCCTGCTGTACCTGATCGAGAGCCGCGAGATGGTGCCTGGAGGCAGCGATGCGTGGCCGCTGCCGGATTCGACGCGGCTGCGGTCGTCGGCAGCACCGAGCGATGGATAGACTTCCGGGTTTCATAGTGATGGCGTTGTTCGGCGTGATCCTGCAACCGCCCATTACCGAGGTAGGGATCAGCGGGGGGCCGTACTGGCCGGAGATCGACGACCGTGAGACGTTTCGCCGAATGGCTATCGGGCTCACCGCACACACTGCCTTCAACGAGTACTTCGGGGTGCAGTTCGGCGGTGGGTACAAGCAGGGCGGCGTCGAGAGGTGCGTGGCTCGCCCGAAGGACGAAACCTACCTCCCCGCACTACGCCAGACGTCGATCGGGGCCACCCCACCGTGCGTCCTGCCGGACATGCTGGATACGCACGAAGCCGAAACCGTGCACCGCCTGTACGACTACATCGATTTTTCCATGCTCGGGCAGGCACGGATCCCGGTAGTTGCCCAGCTTGATGTCCGCTTCGTCTTCGGCCCCACGTGGGGCATTCCGGTCAAATGCCGAAGGAAAAGCGTCTCGCATGGGGGGGTGCAGGATTGCTCGGCAGCCTTCCTCAGCTCCGATTGGCGACTGGTGATCGGCGCCGGGGCGGGGCTCCAGGTCTCGCCCCGCCTCGACCTGTCTCTCGACTATCGGTATGGCGCCGACGTGAGAGACCTGATCGGCTACGGGCTGGATCCCTGGTTGGGCATCGCGTCGTCGCTCATCGCCGGGCTGCACTACCGGATCGGGAGTTGACCGCGCGTAGCACCCTGGATTTGTAACATCTCATATGATATCATATCTTATAAGATGCGCATCGTCCTCGACACCAACGTGGTCGTCACTGGTCTGCGAAGCCCGTCCGGAGCGTCGGCCGCATTGCTCGAACAGGCGCTCGACCGGCGATTCACCCTGCTGCTCTCGGTACCGCTAGTGCTCGAATACGAAGGGACCTGCAGAGATCCGGCCCAGCGAATCGGCTCCGGCCTTTCCGAGTCCGAGGTCGCGACGATCGTGTCGGCGCTGTGCGCGGTGGCCGAACCGGTTTGCACCTGGTTCCTCTGGCGACCGCAACTGCGGGATCCGGCAGACGAGATGGTGCTCGAGACGGCGGTGAACGGAAACGCGGATGGACTCGTGACCTTCAACTGGCGGGATTTCGGCGATGCTCCCGGCGCCTTCGGGATCGAGATGTTGTCGCCGCGTCAGGCACTTGGCAAGATCGCCGAGAGGCGGAAAGGGAGGCCGAAATGACCGAGCGAAAGAAGCAAGCCACCGTCTATCCGCTCCGAATGCCGTCGTCCCTCAAGCAGGCCGTCCGGGAAGTGAGCCGCCGGGATGGGACGAGCATCAACCAGTTCGTCAACACCGCAGTCGCGGAGAAGCTATCCGCCATGCGGACTGCCGAGTTCTTCGCCGAGCGAGGTTCCCAGGCGGACATCGAAGCCGCGCGGCGCCTGTTGCGACGGCGCGGCGGCCAGCCACCGGATCCATCGGATCGGCTGGACGACCAGGAGGTGTGATCCGAACGCGATCTGTCGGATTCCTGCACATCTGCATTTCAAATGCAAGATTGCACGAATCTGGTCGCTCCGATCCGCATCCTGAATCTCTGGGCAGGCACCCCCGGGTAAGCTCCCGGCCGCAGCGGGCAAGCCGACCCAGCCGTGCCCCACGCCGCCGCCCTCCTACCCAAAGGCCCCCTCCTAACGCCCCTCCATCCACGCCGTCGACGCCCCCTCGGGCGCGTTGTCGGCCACATGGGCCGCCATCTGACGCACAAGCTCGGCGTTCGTGAAGGGAGACCAGCCGTGACCCTTCATCGGGGCGCCGTGGATGAACTCGCCGGCGTAGTAGGGATCGGTCGTGCTCTCGAGGAACTCCTCCATCAGGTAGACCGCGTACGGCAGGTAGAAGTGGTCCATCTCGGGGTTGTAGATCCTGATCTTGCCGACCAGGTCGGGTCCGATCCGCGACCAGTTCTCCTCGGCGTAGTGGCGGAGATCGTAACCGTTGTCGCGCATGTAGTACGCCACCTCGCGGTCGATGACGCCCGTGTCCAGATCCCACAGTCGCCGGGGATAGCCGTCCTCGTCGGTCGGTCCGTAGGCCGCGTGCCAGGCGTCGAGCTGTCCCGCGCCCCGCCCCCGCGAGCCCTGCGCCACCTCCAGCTGGCTGATCTGGCGGTTGCTGCCCACGGGCTGGCCCTCGACCGTCCGCTGGAACATGCGCTCCGGCGCGCCCGGCACCGACCCCGGCACGATGAACGCGCTCTCGTCCTCGTAGATGTTCACCAGCTGGTACCGCCGGAAGTCGATCGGATCGGGGTAGTAGGTCCACGTGCCCCCGTAGTACGTCGGGTAGTGCAGCATCTTGGCGAGCGAGATCCAGCCGCCGGTCGAACCGCCGGTCATCACGCGCGCGTAGGGTTCGCCGATCAGCCGGAAGTTTTCCTCGATGTACGGGATCAGCTCTTCGTGGATGGCGTCGCCGTAGGGTCCGTTGTTGGCCGAGTTGAGGCCGTAGGAGTCGTCGAAGTAGGGCGTCGGGTGCTGCAGGATGACCGCGACGACGCGTGGGAAGTCGTCACCCATCCATGCCTGCGCGAATTCGTAGCCTGATTCGCGCAGGCCGCCCGCCTCGCGCCGCATCTGCGAGAACAGCGCCTCGCCGCTGGGCGGCTCGGTGGTGAAGCCGAAGACGGGGTCCAGTTGGAAGTGTCCCTCCTCGATCACGAGCGGATAGCGCATGTCCGGGTTCTCGTCGAAGCCGCGGGGCAGCAGCACGACGGCACCCAGGTACATGGGATGTCCCCACCACTCGGAGAGGATCTCGCTTTGGATCTTGACGCGCTTCACCCATTCCGTGTCGGGCGGCACCTCGATCGGCGGAAGCTCGCCGGTGAGTTCGAAGCTGATGACGTCGTCGCTGGCGGGATCGATCCGGACCCGGCGCGCCTCGCTGAAGTAGTTGCCCGGCGAGAAGGCCCAGCGCTGGCCTTCCCACTGGTCCTGGGGCGCCCAGATGGTGTGCCCGTCGGCGCGGTTGTACTCGGTGTAGACGTGCAGGATCGCCTGGACCCAGTAGTCGCCGGCGGGCAGGCCACCCAGGCGGCGGTACGGGTAGCCGTCGGCGCCCGCGTCGATGACCATGGCGTCGCCGGGGGCGGCCTGTTCGACGTCGGCGGAGAAGAAGGGGACCTCGCCATTGCGCTGGCGGGCCGAATTGTACCCCGCGATGCGCGGCTCGGGGTCGTTGGAGAGCGCGAACACCGTGTACAGGCGACCGGTCAGCGGGCCGTCGTGGAGCGCGGCGTCGTGCGTGACTTCGATGCGAAGTTGGGCGGGGGTTGCGGCGGCCGAGGCCGGGTTGCCGGAAGCGGTGCCCCCGGCCTGGGGGGCCGGCTGGCAGGTCGCGGCGACTGCGGCGATGGCGGCGACGGCGGCGATCCGTGCGGCGGCGTGAGGGGTCGAACGGGCGGGCGAGCGGGCGAGCATGGACAGTGCGCGCATGGGTCCTCCGGGGCTGCGGTGAACGGTCAAGGTGCGGGGGTGGTGAACGCGGCGGCAAGGGTGGGCAGGCCGCTGCGGCGGCGCGTGGCCGGCGCCCCGCCTAATTCGGCTGCGGCGTCACCCGTGGCAGGCGGTCGAACCATGGGCGCGCTTGCTCCAGTTGTCCGGCGAGGCGCAGGAGGGTCGCCTCGTCGCCGACGCGCGCGACGAAGTGCACCCCGACCGGAAGCCCGCTTGAGTTCCAGTGGAGAGGTACCGACATGGCGGGTTGTCCGCTGATGTTGAAGACGGGCGTCCAGGGTGTGTACTCGAACGCGCTGTCGGCGATACGCTCCAGCATCCCGCCGGCCTTGATCAGGCGTCCCGATCCCAATGCGCCCACGAGCCGCAGCTGAAGGTGCTCGAACCGGCTCGGCGGCAGCGCGCCGAGCTTCGGTGGCGGCGTGGCGACTGTGGGCGTCACCAGGACGTCATAGTCGGTGAAGAACTGCGCGACGACCTTGCCGACGCGCTCCAGCGTCCGCAGTGAAACGGCCAGTTCCCTGCCCGATACGGCCCTGGACACCAGGCCGAGCGCCCAGGTGAGCGGCTCGAGTTCCGTGCGGCGGGGCCGCCGCCCAAGGATCCGCGCAAGATCCTCGAACTCGGCGCCGACCTCGCCCGCGACCATGTGCATGAAGGCGCGGGCGAAGGCCCTGCCGTCGATGCGGGGTGCGGCCTCGGTGACGCGGTGGCCGAGCTCTTCCAGCAGTCCAGTCGCTTCGGCAACCGCCTGGACGCAATCCGCGCTGGGTTGAGTCGACCCCACGAGCGGCTCGGTCGTCCACGCGATCCGCAGGCAACCGGGGTCGGCGTCCACTTCGTGCGCGAATGGTGCGGCCGGTGGCGCGATCCTGTACGGTGCGCCCGACTCGGGACCGTGGGTGGCGTCGAGCATGGCCGCGCTGTCGCGCACCGAGCGCGTGAGCACGTGCTCCGCGACCGATCCGCGCCATGGCTCCGCGTCTCGGGGGCCTGGAGGGGGGATTCGTCCCCGGGTCGGCTTCAGCCCGAAGAGGCCGCAGCACGAAGCGGGCATGCGGATCGAGCCCGCCCCGTCGCCACCACCAGCCATCGGTACGATCCCCGCCGCGACCACAGCCGCCGAGCCCCCGCTCGACCCACCAGGCGTGCGATCCAGCGCCCATGGGTTCCGGCACGGTCCCCACAGCTCCGGCTCGGTGTACGGCAGGAGGCCGAATTCCGGCACATTCGTCTTCCCCAGAATCGACACCCCGGTCGCGCGCACGCGGCGCACCAGCTCCGTGTCTCTCTCGACGACGAGGTCCCTGGCCACCCGGCTGCCGCCGGACGTCGGGTGCCCGGCGTAGCCGCTCAGCAGATCCTTGGCAAAAAATGGCACGCCCGCGAAGACGGCGTTGCGGTCCACCCCGGCCGCGCGTTGGCGGGCCTCCGCGTCCATGCGGTACACGACGGCGTTGACGGCCGCATTGACCTGCTCAAGGCGCCGCACCGCGACCTCAATCAGCTCCAGCGCGGTGACCTCGCCGGTGCGCACGAGCCCGGCCAGCGCCGTAGCATCGCAGCGCACGTATTCGTCGTGGGTCATTGCCTATCTCCTGTACGCCTCCCGCCTACTACATTGGTGAGAAGTTGGCGAAGTTCGGAAGATGCCACAGGAGTCACCCGGAGGACGATCGATGAAACAGGGCGGCTACCTCGCCGCGCGGCCGGTCGCGCTGGCGGCGGTTTTCTGGTCATTCGGCTGCGGCTCGCCCCCGTCCGATGCGGTCGTCGCGGCCGACCACGCCCATGCCGGGGGCGGTCTGGTGACCTACCGGACCGACGTGCTCGAAGCCTTCGTCGAGTACCCGCCCCACGTCCGTGACGTCCCCGGCGATGCCTGGGCGATCCATCTGACCTGGCTTGCGGACTGGCAGCCTGTGGGCGAGGGAACGCTGACGCTGCTCTTCAGGGGCCCGGGCGGAGCCCGCGAAACGCTCGTCGTGGACGCGCCTGCCAGCCCAGGGATCTACACGCCGGTCGCGACGCTTGCCGTCACCGGCACCTGGCGCGCGGATTTATCCCTTTCCGCCCGTGGCCGCGAATACGCGATCCCGGTCGGAGAGTTTGAGGTGTTCGAAAGCGAGGACGCGTTGCCGCACGACGTGGCGGAGGCGCCGCCCGGACTCATCACGCTCACCAAGGAACAGCAGTGGTCGATGCCCTTCCTGGTGACGTCGGCCGAGGAGCGCCGAATACCCCGGACGATCCCGGTGGCTGGCGAAATATCCGCACCGGGCAACGGACTGGCCCAGGTTTCGACGCTGACGGCAGGCGTGATCCTGGCCCGCGATGACCTGCTCGGTCCCGGCGACCCGGTCGCAGTGGGTCAGACGCTCGCGCTGATCGCCCCTACCAGCCTGGACGACTCGTATTCCCGCATGCGGGCAGACCTTCTGACCGCCGACCGCGAGGCCGAAAGCGTGGAGCGTCTCTTCGCGGCGGGCGCGACGAGCAGGCGCCGTCTCGAGCGGGCCCGGCACGATCTGGAGGTAGCGCAGGCGGCCTTTGATGCGGTTGGCGGGATTCGACCGACAGAGGAGGACGACGGTTCGGACCCCCACCTCTTCCACCTGCGGAGTCCGATACGGGGACTCGTGTCATCCCGCCATGTGTCACCGGGACAGCATGTCGAGGCTGGAGCGCTCGCCTACACGGTGGTGAACCCGGAGACGCTGGTGTTCGTCGCCCGGGTCCCGGCACGGTACGCAGCGGACGCGGGAGACTTCAGGGGAGCCTGGTTCACGGTGGAGGGCGGGTCGCGCATACATACGGCCAGTGTGGTCGCATCCATCGGCACCGTGATCGACCCCGAGAGCCGTACCCTCCCCGTGCGCTTCGCGGTGCCCAACCCCGAACGCGTGCTCAAGGTGGGAATGCTGGCCGACGGGAGCCTCCTGCTCGGGGAGCCCGTCGACGGCGTGGCCGTGCCGGCCGCGGCGGTCCAGGCGGAGGACGGACTCGCAGTGGTGTACGTGCAGGTCGGCGGCGAGTCCTTCCAGCGGCGGATCGTCCAGCTCGGCCCCTCGGACGGATCCTGGACCATCCTCACGTCGGGGATCGCGAGCGGTGAGCAGGTCGTAACGAGCGGCGCCTACCAGGTGAAGCTCGCTTCGCTTGGAGACGCCGTGATCACGGACCACGGCCATCCGCACTGAGAGCCCGGGGCCCGTGGACCAACTCCGCTCAGCACGGGACCGCTAACCGGTGATCCTCAACCGGCTGGTCGGCGCTTCCCTCGAGCACCGCTTCTTCACGGTCTTCGCGGCCGCAGTACTCCTGGGCGGCGGTGGTTGGATCGCCGCCACGCTGCCCGTCGATGTCTTTCCCGACCTCACCGCCCCGACGGTCACGATCCTGACCGACGCACACGGCCTCGCCCCTGAAGAGGTGGAGAGCCTAGTGACGTTTCCGATCGAGACGGCGGTGAACGGCGCCGCCGACGTGCGGCGGGTGCGGTCGAGTTCCGCACACGGAATCAGCATCGTATGGGTGGACTTCGACTGGGGCACGGAGATCTTCCGCGCCCGGCAGACGGTGGGCGAGAGGCTGCAAACGGCGGGCACCCGGCTGCCGGAGGACGTCAGCCCGCCCGTGCTCGCGCCGGTGGCCTCGATCATGGGCGAAATCCTGCTGCTCGGGATTGCTGCGCCGGAGGACATGCTCACGGACGCGCGTACGGCCGCCGACTGGACGGTGAGGCCGCGGCTGCTGGCGGTCCCGGGCGTCGCGCAGGTCGTCGTCATCGGCGGCCACGTCCGTCAGTACCAGATACTCGTCGACCCCGAGCGGCTGCTCGCGTACGGCGTCGGCCTCGACGAGGTGCTCGACGCGGCCACGGAGTCCAACCGGAACGCTTCGGGCGGGATCTACCGCTCTGGCGGCGGTGAGGTCCTGATCCGTGGACTCGGGCGCGCCCGCAATTCGGAAGAGATCGGCCAGACCGTCGTCGCGGTCAGAAACGGCGTCCCCGTGCTGATCGACGACCTCGCCGAGGTGACTATCGGCCCCCGGGTCCGCTTCGGGACCGCGTCCGTCGACGCCGAGCCGGCGGTGATCCTCTCGATCCAGAAGCAGCCCGGAGTGAACACCCTCGACCTGACCCGCCGGATCGACACCGAGCTGGACCGGATCGAGGCATCGCTGCCCGAGGGGGTCTCACTGGAGCGAAACATCTTCCGGCAGTCCGACTTCATTTCGCTCGCGGTGGACAACGTGATCACGGCGCTGCGGGACGGTGCGGTGCTGGTTGTCGCGATTCTCCTCCTGTTCCTGTGGAACGTGCGGACGACCGCGATTTCGGTGCTGGCCATTCCCCTGTCGCTCGCCCTGGCGCTCATCGTCCTGCGGGCCATGGGCGGCACCATCAACACGATGACCCTGGGTGGGATGGCGATCGCGATCGGGGCGCTGGTCGACGATGCGATCATCTTCGTCGAGAACGCGCACCGCCGGCTCCGGGACAACCGTCTCCGCCCGGAGCACGAGCGGCGGGGCTCGCTGGCCGTCATCCGCAAAGCCGCCGAAGAGATCCGCGCGCCCATCCTCAGCGCAACCGTCATCATCACGATCGTCTTCGTGCCGCTCTTCTTCCTGTCCGGCGTCGAAGGACGCATGCTGCGGCCGCTCGGCCTCGCCTATGTCGTGAGCATCCTCGCCTCGCTGCTGGTCGCGGTCACCGTGACTCCCGCGCTCTGCCACGCGCTGCTCACCGGAGACCGCGCACTCGGCCGGCCGACCAGTCCATGGCTGCTGCGCGGACTGGAGCGCGCCTACGCTTTGGTGCTCGACCGGACCATGCGGCGTACCGGCATCGTGCTGGGGGGCACCGCGCTCCTGCTGGCCGCTACGCTCGCTGTGATCCCCGGCCTGGGCCGCGCGTTTCTCCCCGAGTTCCAGGAGGGCTCGCTTACGATTTCGGTCGTGAGCCTGCCGGGCACGTCGCTTGTAGAATCCGACGCGATCGGCGCCCGCGTCGAGCGGCAGCTTCTGGCCCACCCGGCGGTGGTGTCGACCTCCCGGCGCACGGGACGCGCCGAACTGGACGAGCACGCCCAGGGGCCCAACGCCTCCGAGATCGACGCCCGCCTGGACCTTTCGGCCCACGAGCTCGCCGACGTCATGGCCGCGCTCAGGGCCGATCTGCAGGGACTCCCCGGCACAAACGTCACCGTGGGTCAGCCAATCGGCCACCGGATCGACCACATGCTCTCGGGCACCCGCGCCGCGATCGCCGTCAACCTCTTCGGGCCCGGCCTGCAGCGGCTCCGAGAGATCGCCGGCGAGATCCAAGTCGTCGCCGGAGGCGTGCCCGGACTCGTCGACATCGCTGTGGAGCAGCAGGCCGACGTGCCGCAGTTGCAGATTCAGGCGAATCGCCGCGCCATGGCCCGCTACGGGGTCACCCCCGGCGCGCTCACCCACGCCGTGGACGTGGCGTTTCAGGGCGAAGAAGTCTCGCTGATCCGCGAGGACCAGCGGGCGTTCGAGCTGATCGTGCGCTACACCGACGCCTACCGCACCGACCCCGAGGCCATCGGCCGGACCCTCATCACCACGCCCATCGGGGTCACCCTCCCGCTTTCGGAGCTCGCCGACATCGTCCCCGGACGCGGGCCCAACACCATCAGCCGCGAAAACGTGCAGAGGAAGATCGTCATCAGCGCCAACGTGGCCGGCAGGGACGTCGGAAGTGCGGTAGAGGAGTTGCAGGAGGGGGTTCAGAGCGCCGTCAGCCTCCCGGCGGAGTACTTCGTGCAGTACGGTGGACAGTTCGAGAGCGGCCGCGAAGCTACGCGACGGATCACCATCCTGTCGCTGTTTTCGGTCGCCGCAATCTTCCTCATCATGTTCCGGACGTTCCGGAGCGTGCGCACGGCGGCGCTGCTCCTCGTAAACCTCCCCCTTGCGCTGGCGGGAGGCGTTTTGGCGGTGCTCCTCATCGGTGGCACCGTGAACGTCGCGACCATGGTCGGCTTCATCACACTCTTCGGCATCGCGGTGCGAAACGGCATCCTGCTGGTGAGCCGCTACCGCGACCTGCACGGCACCGGCCTGCCGCTCGCGGAGAGCATCCGCCGCGGCTCGATGGAGCGCCTCAGTCCGATCCTGATGACCGCGCTGACCGCGGGACTTGCCCTGATCCCGCTGGCGCTCGGGATCGGCGAGCCGGGCAAGGAGATTCAGGCACCGCTCGCGGTCGTGGTCCTCGGCGGCCTGCTCACCTCGACCTTCCTGAACATGGTGGTCGTCCCCGCGCTCTTCCTGCGCTTCGGACGGCTGGCTCCGGTGCCGGGCGCAGCCGAACCGGCCAACGAAACGGTTCGACATGTTCCCTAACGCCCAGGTGCCAACCGAATCGCTACCCCACGCGGAGCACGTCGACTGGCAGCCGCTGCATCCCCGCTTCGCCCGGCGCCTGCAGGCCGGCGTGCTTCTCCGTGTCCTGGTGTTCGGGGGAATAGGCGCGGGCCTGCACTACGGCGTCGCGACAGGGGGCATGGCGGTGCTGATCAGGGCCGCGCCCCTGCTGCCGACGGTCGTGTGGGCGGTGTTCGGGGTGATCTCTCTCTGGGCGCTGGCATGGCCTGCGATCGCGGTGCCCTACCGCGGCTACGCCGTTCGTGACCGGGACATCCTGTACCGGTCGGGCGTGCTCTGGCGTTCGGTGCGGGCCGTCCCCTTCAACCGCATTCAGCACACCAAGACCGACAGCACACCCCTGGACCGGAGATTCGGTCTGGCCAACCTGTCCGTCTTCCCCGCTGGCGGCGGCGCTCACAAGATCCGCGGGCTTGGCGGAGAGACGGCTGAACAGCTATGGGTCTTCGTCTCGGCGCGAATCGAAGCCGAGGCCGCCAGGGCAACAGAGTCCAGTGTCCGCGAGCCGGCCTGACTACGGCGTCTGGCGGCGAACCTCGCCGTTCGCGGTCGTCTTTTTTCTCGGCGCCACGGTCAGGGCGGTTGCCGGGAGCTATATCCAGCTGGTGGCCTCCTTCGGTGCCATAGCGTACCTCACCCGCTTCGATTTCCTGACCCGGGGCTCCTTGCCGTGGGCGATCCTGCTGGCCGTCCTGGCCATCGGCGCCGGCGCACTCCTCAGGTACTCGTTCTTCCGGTTCAAGCTCGAAGAAGACCGCATACTCATCCGCCAGGGCTTCGTGAAACGGACCGCGCTCGACGTGCCCTTCGACCGCGTCCAGGGCATCAACGTCGAGCGTTCCCTGGTCGACCGGGCGCTTGGCCTGGTGACCGTTCGGCTCGATACCGCGGGCACCGCGACGGCCGAGGGGCGGCTCCCCGCCGTGAGTACCGAACTGGCCGACTGGCTGCGGACCCGGGTCGACCGTGGGCGGCGCGGGAAGCGGGTGGGCGATGGCGAGGACGGCCTGGGGCGCCCCGTGGGCGAAGCGGACGCCGGCGCCGAGGACCTTGCTGGAATGCCGGAGGACGCATCGGCTCCAGCCACCGGCAAGGTCCTTGTCAGCCTCACCAACAGCGACATGCTGCGGATCGGACTCGCCGACCGGAAGGCGCTGGTGCTGGCGGGGGCGCTGGCGGCACTGGCACAGGCGGCCGAGCCCTTTGAGGAAGCGATCCTCGGCGTACTCGACGGCTTGCAGACGGCCGTCGCCGACCTCGGCACCTTCAGCCAGGCGACCGCCGTCATCCTCGTCGTGCTCGCCGGCCTGTTCCTCCTGCTTCTCGCGGTCGTCATCGGCGCGTTCCTTCGCCATCACGACTTCACGCTGTGGCGACAGGGCACTGCGTTTCGCTCGCGCGGCGGGCTCCTCACCCAGAAGGAGGTTGTCGTCGAGTCCGCCAAGATCCAGCAGCTCACGCTTTCCCGGAATCTTGTCCTGCGCTGGTTTGGACGGTACCGGCTCGAAGCGCTTCCCGCCGGTGCGATACCGGTCCCGGGTGGCGACAACACCGGGAACCTCGAGATCGCGGAAAACCTCACCGTACCGCTCCTCGACGGTTCGGTCGCCGAGCAGATGCGCCGGCAGGTGTTAGGGACGGAGGCGCCGGGACTCACACTCATCCCGGCCAGCCCCGGGTTCATGCGGGTATCGCCGTACTATATCCGCGCGCTCGTGCTTCGGTCCGTTGCCGTTCCGGTTCTCGGCGGTGCGGTGTTCACTCTTGGACAATGGGGACCGGCGGCGATCACGAGCGCGCCCTTCGCCGCCTGGTGCCTCCTGTGGTTGGCGCTGTCGGGACTGATTGGCCTGCAGAGTTGGCGCCGCCGCGGCTACCTCCACGACGAAGAGGGACTGGCAAGCCGCAGAGGGCTGATCGGCAGCAGGGTCGACGCCTTCCTCTTCCGCAAGGTTCAGGGAGTGACGGTGAAGCGGTCGCCGCTGCAACGCCGCAGGGGACTGGCGACGCTGGAGGTGCATCTTTCGTCGGGCGTCGTCACGGTTCCCTACATCGCGCGGGACACCGCCGCAGGGCTGCGGGACTACATTCTCTACAAGGTGGAGTCGACCCGCTTGCCCTGGCACTGAAGGAGGAGCGGATGAAGCCGCGGCGCACCGGTCGCCTACGACCGAGAGGCTACGACATCACCGTCGATCTCGGACTCTTCCTGACCGCCCTGATATGGGGACTCAACTTCCCCGTCGTAAAGGCGGCGCTGCGAGAGATCGGCCCACTCGCATTCAACGCCCTGCGGTTCCCGTGTGCGGCCCTGGCGGTCTGGATCCTGCTTCGGGCACAGGGACGCCGCCTCATGCCCGCTCGCAAGGACTGGCTTCCGGTCCTCGCGCTGGCCGTCTTCGGCCACGTCACCTTCCAGATCGGCTTCATCTACGGACTGGCCTGGACGCTGACCGGCAATGCAGCCCTGCTCCTCTCCACGAGTCCCGTCTGGGTCCTGCTCCTGGGACTGGCGGTGGGAAGGGAACGGTTCAATCCGCGCATCCTCGCAGGTGTCGTCGCCACATTGGCCGGCACGGTCGTCCTGATCACGGGGGGCGGCAACGAGGTCGGGGGAGCGCGGTGGGGCGACCTGATGGTTCTCGGGGCGGCGATCTCCTGGTCGATCTACACCGTCTACGGCCGCAGAATGACCAAGCGGCGCGGCGTCCTCGAAATGACCGCGTGGACGCTATGGGCGGCGATGCCCGTCCTCGTGCTCATGGGCCTTCCGGAGCTGCTCAGCATGGATTGGGCGGCCGTCTCCCTGGAGGCGTGGCTGGGGGTCGCTTACGCGGGGATCTTTGCGATCGCGGTCGGGTACCTGCTCTGGTATCGGGGCGTGCGCGTCATCGGCCAGAGCCGCACTTCGGTGTACCAGAACCTGGTGCCGGTGATCGCGCTCGGAGCCGCGTGGATCTGGCTGGGTGAGATACCAAACTCGCAGCAACTGATTGGCGCGGTGGTTATCCTGTCGGGGGTGGTGGTTGCGCGGAGGTCCGGATCGACCGCCGCGCAAAGGCTCCGCAAACGTTGACGAAACGCGCGCGGGAACCCGAGTTTTGTCCGATATTGTCGTAAGTTGCTGATTTTGTCGTATTTGTGAGTTCACTTGCGACAAAATCGGACAGGTCAATCCCCTCCAACCCTTCCTGAGCCATGATCGATATCAATGAAATCGGCGCGACCGCCTTTGTGATCGCGGCCATCCGGGCCGTGGAGTCCGAGAAGCCGCGTCCGCTCTTCAACGACCCCTACGCCCAGTGGTTTTCGAACGACCGGGCCCGGGCGGTCGCCCAGCAACTGGACGAGGTCTTTCCGCCCTCCACCAGCATGGTCCGTTTCCGCACCCGCTACTTCAACCGATTCATCGAGCAAGGGATCGCGGAAGGGGCCCGGCAAGTCGTACTCCTCGGGGGCGGTTTCGACATGCGCGCCCATATCCATGCCGATGCGGGTGCCGACTTCTTCGAGGTCGATCAGAAGGCCGTCCTCGAATTCAAGCGCGTGATTCTGGGGCGCAACGGGATCGAGCAACCGCCGTCGCTCTTCGCCAACTACCTGGAAGCGGATGTGCCGGGCGGCCTGGCCGATCTCGGCCTGGATCCCGCAGCGCCGACGCTGATGGTCTGGGAGGGCAACACCATGTACTTGCCACCCGAGAGCATCATGCCGTTCGTCAATCGGCTCGCCGACGCGATGACCTCGTTTCGCATCGCCTTCGACTACTTCGCGGTCGACCTGCAGAGCCGCGACTTCGATACCGACGAGGACAGAAAACGGCTCGAGGGCGTGGAGAAGGCGATGGGCGCCTCGTTTCCCACGGGATTCGCCGACCTGTCCGTGTTCGAGGAGCAGGCGCCGTTCAGGGTGGTGGAAGATGGCTCCTTCGCCAGCCTGGCCGAGGAGTTCGGATTGGGTGAGATGGTGGCGAACTACCCCGAGGACTGGCGCGAGACGCTCAAGGTGTACCGGTACTGTGTGCTGGAAAGGCGTTAGTGGTCCCCCGGGCCGGCCGTTCCAGTCGGGGTCCGCACCGGGGACCGCGTGTCGTTGCGCCTCGCTACCCTCCGTCCGCGATGATCACCATCCCGCGCGCCCTGAGCATTTCATTCAGCGCGGCAACCTCGTCCGCGACCAGCGCGTCCAGCGCCTCCAGGTGTTCCCGCAGTTGCTCGTGGAGCAGCACCTTCACCTCCAGTTCCTGGTCGGTGGGCGGGAAGTCGGCCACCGCGATCGCGCCGGTCAGGTAGCCCAGCTTCTGCAGCAGCTTCGCCTCGAAGCGCACGCCGTCCTGGCCCTGACCCGTGAGACGCAGGTCGACCATGTCCATCTGCAGGTCGACGAGCTGGCCGCGCAGCGTGGCCATCGCGTCGGTGAGCGCGTCGTCATCGGCAAAGCGTGACATGGTGGCGAGCTGGACCCGGATCGCTTCGACCCGGTGGACCGCCGCGCCCGCCGCAACCACGTCGTCCCGGACCTCGCGGATGAAGGCTACCTGCGCCGCGATGTCGGCCTCGGATCCTGCCGAGTGGGGGTCTTTGATGACTGTGAGGGGCTGTTCGTGGGTCTCGCCGGCCGCGTTGAGCCTCACCGTGTAGCGCCCGGGCGGGAGCAGGATCGAGATCTGCCGTGCGCCGGGTGCGGCGCGTCCCTCCTCGCCGACCGCGATGTGTTCCGCGTACATCGGGCTGGTCAATAGCCGGATGGGCCCGTTGGGCTCGTCCCGCAGGTCCCAGTGGATGCGGTTGACGCCGGCGTTGTTGGTGCCCGCGATCGTCCGCACGACCTCGCCTGCCGCGTCCAGGATTTCGATGGTCGTTGCTTCGGCCTCCCCGCCGGCCGCCGCCTCGGCCGCGGCCTCCCCCAGCCAGTAGTTGATCGACGCGCCGTACTCGGGATCCCTACCCTCGGTGGGGTCGCTGTAGGGGACCGACGGCGGCGTGATGGCGCGGAAGCGGTACGCGTCGCGCGGCGCAAACAGGTGTGCGGCCGACGCCATCACCTCGGGCGTGAGCTGCTGGAGCGGCGTCAGGTCGTCCAGGATCCAGAAGCCGCGGCCGTACGTGCCAACGACCAGGTCGCCGAAGTGCTCCTGCACGACGAGTCCCGACACCGGTGCCGCAGGCAGGTTGTTCTGGAGCGGCTGCCAGTTGTCGCCGTCGTCGAACGACACGTAGAGCGCGTTCTCGGTCCCCGCGTACAGCAGTCCCCGCCGCTTCGGGTCTTCGGCGATGACCTTCGTGTAGCTCAGCATGCTGGGCGGAATGCCGTTCGTGATCTTGTCGAACGAGGCGCCATAGTCCCGCGTTCTGTACACATGGGGATCGCGCACATTCACCTGGTGGCCGTCAATGGCCACGTAGGCCGTCCCCGCGTCGTAGCGGGAAGCCGCGATGGACCGCACCGCCATCCACTCCGGCAAATCCGGCATGTTGTCGGTGACGTTTGTCCATGTGCCGCCACCGTCCCGGGTGACCTGGAGCAGCCCGTCGTTGGTGCCCGCCCAGATCAGCCCTTCCTCGACCGGCGATTCGGCGATGCCGAAGACCGTGCCCGCGTACTCGACACCGATGTTGTCGCCCGTCAGCCCGCCGGAAAGCCCCATGCGGCTGCGGTCGTTGAGCGTCAGGTCCGGGCTGATCACCTCCCAGCTCTGACCACCGTTGCGGGTGCGGTGCACGTGCTGGCTGCCCACGTACACGGTGTTGTTGTCGTGCGGCGAGATGTGGATCGGCGCGTCCCAGATGAAACGGTAGCGCACGCCCGACGCCGCGCCCCGGCTCTGCTCCGGCCACACCTCGACGGCGCGGTACTGGCGCCGGTCCTCCTCGTAGCGCACCACGATGCCCCCCACCATGCCTGATCCCGACGCCGAGGACCACACAATGTTCGGATCGGTCGGATCCGGCGTCGCCCATCCGCTCTCGCCGCCGCCCACGTGGTGCCACATCCCGCGCGGTATGCCGGTAATCCGGCGCTGGCCCTGGATGCGGCTGTTGCTGGGTCCGCGGTAGGTCGGCTCGTCCTGCTTGTTGCCGAGCACGTTGTACGGGATCGCGTTGTCGACCGTCACGTGGTACATCTGCGCGTTCGTGAGCCGCTGCCGGAACCAGGTTTTCCCCCGGTTGATCGAGATCGACAGCCCCTGGTCGTGCGCGACGATCATGCGGTCCGGATGCGTGGGATCGATCCACATGTCGTGGTGGTCGCCGCCGGGCGCCTGGGGCCGCGGGGTCACGTCCAGCGTGCGGCCGCCATCCGTCGAGGTCGTGAACGATGCCGTCAGGAAGTACGCCTCGTCCTCGTCGTTCGGCGAGATGACCACGCGCGAGTAGTAGTGCGGCCGGCCCATCGCGTTGCGGTTGCGGGTAATCAGCGCCCAGGTGCGCCCCCCGTCTTCCGAGCGCCAGAGCTGGCCGTCCTCGGTCTCGCGTCCCTCCCAGGGGATCCCGTCGCCGGTCTCGAGCATGGCGTAGACCCGGTCGGGATTCGACGGCGCGACCGCCACCGCCACCTTCCCGACCGGCTTCTCGGGCAGCCCGATCCCGTTGTCCGGCCCGTTCAGCCTTGTCCAGGTGTCGCCGCCGTCCCGCGAGACGTGCAGGCCGCCGCCGGGTCCGCCGGACGTCCGCCCCCACGTGTGGATCTCCAACTGCCAGGTGCCCGCAAACAGCACACGCGGGTTGGAAGGGTCCATGGCGATATCGGAACACCCCGTGTCCTCGTCGACGAAGAGCACCCGCTCCCACGTCGCACCGCCGTCCATCGTCCGGAACACGCCCCGCTCCGGCTGCGGCCCATACGCATGCCCCAGCGCGCACATGAACACGATGTCGGGGTTGGTCGGATGGATCACCATCCGCGGAATGCGCCCGGTCCGCTCAAGTCCCATCAGCGTCCAGGTAGCCCCCGCGTCGGTCGACTTGTAGACGCCCTGTCCCAGCGAGACATGGCTGCGGATCTTCCCCTCGCCGGTTCCGGCCCAGACGATGTTCGGATCGGCCTGCGCCACACCCAGCGACCCGATCGACTGCACGGGGTAACCGTCGAAGATCGCATCCCAGTGCACGCCTCCGTCCGTCGTCTTGTAGATCCCGCCCGACGCAGCGCCGACGTAATAGGTGTGCGGATCGCCGATGATCCCGGCCGCCGCCGAAAAGCGGTTGCCCTCGGGGCCGATGTGCCGCCATTCGAGCGCCGTGTAGGTGGCGGGGGCGGGAGCCTGCTGGGCCATGGCGGTATGCCGGTCGACCGCCGCGGAAAGCAGGACAGCGGGGGCGATGAGGAGCGAGAGCCGGGAACGATGAATGCGCATGACTGACCTTGGGTGGGGGATGATAGCGAACGCGTCCTTGCGGTGAGCCGAGCCGCGCCACGCGGTGAACGCCACGGCGCGGTACGGAGGGAGAGCGTAGACTCCGTTTAGAGAGGGTGTGGCGCAAGTGGCGGCTGCTGGCTGCACGGCACGAGCCACCCAGTCCCCCGTTGCACACCACACTGAGGAACGGCCATGCCTCGACCCGTTGGACAGATTCAGCATGGAATCTGTCCGTTCGGCAAGCCCACGCCCAGTTATCTTCGGAGAATTTCTGCCGAATTGCCAGATGAAATCTTGCCGAATTGCCAGATGAAGTCTTGCCGAATTGCCCGCTGGAGTCCTGCCGAATCCTCGGTTGGCACACCGCCCTCCGCTCTGGCGGTGATCGTGCCCAACGGATACGGTCATGTGCGCGGCGGCGAGGTGGGCGTGATTCCGATTGGAGCGCTGGGGCCCTAGCCACTGGCAGCACGCTGCGGCGAGGGGCATTCCGAAGCGGACAGGAGCGAAGCACCCATGATGAGCCACTTCCGGCTGGAACAGCGGAACACCAGCGTTCGGACCGAGGTGCTGGCCGGGTGCACGACGTTCCTCACGCTCTCCTACATCATCTTCGTCAACCCGCTGGTCCTGGCGGGCGCGGGGATGGACGCGGGGGCCGTGCTGGTCGCCACCTGTCTCGCCGCGGCCTTCGGGTCGGCGGTGATGGGACTGTACGCCAACTTCCCCATCGCGCTGGCCCCGGGCATGGGGCTGAACGCCTACTTCGCGGCGGTCGCGGTGGGCACCCTGGGCCTGTCCTGGCAAACGGCGCTGGGGGCGGTCTTCTGTTCCGGGGTCCTGATGCTGATCCTGTCAGTGCTGCCGGTGCGGGAGTGGGTGGTCAACGCCATTCCGCGCTCGCAGAAGCTGGCCATCGCGACCGGAATCGGGTTCTTCCTGGTGATTATCGGGCTCCGCAACGCGGGTGTGGTCATCGCCAGCGAGGCGACGCTCGTCACGCTGGGCACGCTGACCCAGTGGCCCGTGGTGCTGGCCGCGCTGGGATTCGTCGGGATCGTCGCGCTGGAACAGCGCAAGCTGCCCGGTGCGGTACTCATCTGCATACTGGCCGTGTCGCTGACCGGGTGGATCGCGGGGCAGTCTCCCCCACCCGAGACGGTCCTGGCCACCCCGCCCTCGCTCGCCCCGACATTCCTTCAGCTGGACATCGCGGCCGCGTTCGAGGTGGGGCTCGTGGCGATCGTGTTCGCGTTTCTCATGGTGGACCTCTTCGACACCAGCGGCACGCTTGTCGCCGTACTCAACGAGGCGGGGCTGACCGACGGCACCGGCCGCGTGCCGCACCTGCGCCGCGCCCTGGTAGCGGACAGCTCAGCCACGATCGTGGGCTCGCTGCTCGGCACTTCGACGACGACTTCATACATCGAGAGCGCGGCCGGCGTGCGCGCCGGCGGGCGCACGGGCCTGACGGCGCTGGTGGTCGCGGGCCTGTTCCTGATCGCGATCCTGTTCGCTCCGGTTGCCACCTCCATTCCCGAATACGCGACGGCTCCTGCGATTGTCTTCGTCGGGTGCGTTATGGCCAGGGCGCTTCGCGGCGTGGAGTGGGACGACCTGACGGAAAGCGTCCCGGCCATCGTCACCGCGATCGCCATGCCCTTCACCTATTCGATCGCCACCGGGATCGGCCTCGGCTTCATCGCCTACGCCCTGATCAAGGTGCTGGCGGGCCGCCGTCACGAACTGAACGCCGCGGTGGCCACCGTGGCTGTGCTGTTCGCGATCCGGTTCGTGGTCACTTGACGGCCCCCGGCGCCCGGATGTCGACCCCCGACCGCCGCCGGTTTCTTCGGCAATCCGCCCTGTGGGCCGCCGCAGCGCCCGTCGTGCCCGTAGAGCGGCTCGCGGCCCTGCACTCGGGCGCGTCTGCCCAGGCTGCGGAGCCCCTCGCCCCGGCGAGTCCAACGGCGGCCTCCACCCACCCGCAGGACGCCTGGGTGGCCCGCGCCCGCGCCGAGATCCCGGCCGCGACCGGCAGCGTGTACTTCCAGACCGGAGGCATCGGTCCCTCTCCGAACGCGGTCATGGCCACGGTTGCCGAGCGCCTGGACTTCCAGAACCGCGGTCCCGCCGATCCCCGTTACGCGACCGACATGGCCACGATCGAACCCGATCTGCGGGCTCAACTCGGACGCGTCTTCGATGCGGGGACCGATGAGGTCGCGCTCACGCACAGCACATCGGAAGGCATCTCGATCGTGGCCTGGAGCCTGAACTGGCAGCCGGACGACGAAGTGATCATCTCGAACGTCGAGCACCCCGCCAACGTCATCCCCTGGTACGTCCTGCGCGACCGGTTCGGCATCGCGATCCGGGAGATCGATCTCACCGCCGGGACTTCGCTCATCGACGAGATCACGGCCCAACTGTCCCCCCGGACGCGGATGGTCAGCATCAGCCACGTGTCGCGCAACAACGGGCGCACGATCCGCACCGACGAGTCCGCCGAACTGGGCCGCCTGCTCCGAGCGCGGGGCGTGCGCTACCACCTGGACGGTGCCCAGGGCCCGGGTTGCGTCCCCACCGACTTCCACTCACTCGGCTGCGACTGCTACTCGACCTGCGGCCACAAGTGGCTGCTCGGCCCCAAGGGCACGGGCGCGCTCTTCGTCCGCGGCGACGTGCTCGGCGATGTGCAACTCAGTTGGGCAGGCTCACACAGCCACGCGACCATGGACTACGAGGGCAACTACACCCTGCTCCCAAGCGCGGCCCGCTACGAGTTCGGCACGCGGGCACTGGCCGACTTCGCCGGCTTCGCCAGCGCCGTCGAGTGGATGGAGGGCATCGGCCTCACAAGGATCACCAACCGCATCCAGGCCCTGGTCGGCCACGCGATCGGGACCGTGGACGCGACCGACGGCCTCTCCGTGACGTCGCCGCGCGCCCGGCCCGACCGCTCAGGCGTTTTCGTGCTCCAGCTCCCCGCCGACTGCGACGCCACCGACCTCTACAACGACCTGCGCGAAAACGCCGGCATTCTGGCCTCGCCGGTCAAGCAGCCCCGCGACTTCCGCCTCTCCATACACTTCTTCAACACCCGGGACGAGATCGACGGCGCGGTTGCGGCGATCAGCGAACGGTGCCTGTGACGTCCCGACGCCTGCCAACCAAACTTCGGACTCGACTCATGACATTCTCCCGCCCCGCCCCACCCACCCCCACCGACCCGCGCGGCCCCCACACCCACACCACCACCGCCGCCCTCCTCCCCCTCCTCCCCCTCCTCATCCTCCTCTTCCTCCCCACGCTCCCCACCCCCGCCACCGCCCAGACCGGCCCCGTCATCGAAAACGGCCAGGCCCAGATCGTCCCCGCCTTCGCCGACTCGGCCACCTGGGTCCGCCACGACCTCTGGGTCGAGACCGAGTTCGACACCGACGGCGACGGCCGCCCCGACCGCGTGCACGTCGCCGTCACCCGCCCCGGCCAGACCGACACCGAGGGGCTCACCGTCTCTGCCATCTACGAGACCAGCCCCTACTACTCCGGGGTCGCCGGGCTCAACTTCGACCACTTCTGGGACCTGCGGCAGGAGGTCGGCGGCGATCCCCCGGCCCGCGACCCCTTCCCCGCAACCATCCGGCACATCGAGCGCCAGCCCGTCATCTCGAACTCGCACGTCCGCACCTGGGTGCCCCGCGGCTTCGCGGTCATCCACTCGCAGTCGCCCGGCACCGGCCAGTCCCAGGGCTGCCCCACCGTCGGCGGCGCCAACGAATCGCTCGCGCCCAAGGCCGTCATCGACTGGCTGAACGGGCGCGCGCGCGGATTCACCAGCGTGGACGGCGGCGAGCCGGTCGAAGCCTACTGGGCGACCGGCAAGGTCGGCATGACCGGCACCTCCTACAACGGCACCCTGCCCCTGGCGGCCGCCACCACCGGCGTCGAGGGTCTCGAAGCGATCATCCCAGTCGCGCCCAACACGTCGTACTACCACTACTACCGCTCGAACGGCCTCGTGCGCTCGCCCGGCGGCTACCCCGGCGAGGACATCGACGTCCTCTTCGACTTCATCTTCAGCGGCTACCCCGACGTGCGCGACTATTGCATCGCCCACGTACGCGACGAGATGTACGCCGAACTCGACCGCACCACCGGCGACTACAACGACTTCTGGGCCGGCCGCGACTACCTCAACCACATCGACGGCGTCCGAGCCGCCACCCTCATGACCCACGCCTTCAACGACTGGAACGTGATGCCCGAGCACAGCTACCGCATCACCGAGGCGCTCAAAGCCCGCGGCGTCCCCGTCCAGATCTACTATCACCAGGGCGGCCACGGCGGTCCCCCGCCCCTCGAGCTCATGAACCGCTGGTTCACCCGCTACGTCCTGGGCGTCGAAAACAGCGTCGAGAACGACCCGCGCGCCTGGATCGTCCGCGAGACCGACGACCGCCAGCAGCCCACCGCCTACCCCGATTATCCGCACCCCGAGGCCGAGGGCGTCCCCCTGCACCCCGCGGGCGACGGCAACTGGACCGGAACCCTCTCGCTCAACGCCGGCGACGCGGACGGTACCGGCGGCATTGTGGACAATTTTGCTTTTGAGGGCGGCCAACTCGCCGCGGCGGAATGGTCGAACCACCGGCTGCTATATGCGACACCGTTGCTCCAGCAGGATGTTCACCTCTCGGGCGCGGCCACGGTGCGCGTGCGCGTGGCCTCCGATGCAGCCGCGGCAAATCTCACCGTCTGGCTCGTCTCGCTCCCCTGGACCGACAGCGACGACATCAACGACAACGTCATCACCAAGGGCTGGGCGGATCCGGCCAATGCGGGCGCGGCGGACATTGCGAGTCCTCGGTCCGGCGCGGACCTCACGCCTGGCGAGTTCGTCGAGCTGGAGTTCGCGCTGCAACCGGACGACCAGGTGATCCCGGCGGGCGCGCGGATCGGGCTGATGGTGTTCTCGAGCGACAAGTACTTCACGCTGCACCCGGATCCCGGTACGATGCTGACGGTGGATCTGCGCGGGACGAGTGTGGTGTTGCCGGTGGTGGGGGGTGTGGAGGCGCTGAGGAGGGCGCTCAGGCCGGTGAGCTGAGGAGGGCAGGGCGGGTTCCTGTCGGGTGGCGACGTCAGCTCACCGGTTACTTCGGTCGCCTTCCAGTTCACTCCGCAGCGCGGATAGCGGAGCTTCCGGAGGCCCGCCGCGCGGGGGCTCGGATCCTGGAGAGAGTGCGGGCGTCAACCAACCCTTCCGCACCGCATCGGCAAGCATGGCGTCCGTCAGGATCGGAATCCTCTTGCCTTGCGGAGGGCCGATTTCAGCCACGACACGCCCCCGGTCCGTAACGAGAACGGTTTCGCCACCAGCCGCCAGCCGCAGGTATTCGCTGAGGCTGCTGTTCAACGCCTTGATTCCGACATATCTCATGGAGACAACGTAGCTACACATGGCTACGTTCGTGAACGCGACCCCTGCCGACGAGTCGTGGACATGACGATCATTGACGACGACTCCAATCTTGGAGCATCGTTCCAAACGATGAAAACCTGGATCGACCGGGCATCTTTCCCCGGCAGCCTGTTCCACGTTTCGCTGATTGTCGTCCTGGCGGGCTGCGCCGATGGTTCGAATCAGGCATCAGCGCCCGGTGCGACGACGGTCCGGGACAGCGCGGGCGTGCGTATCGTGACCAGTGCGGCGCCGCTGTGGGGCGCGGGAGCCGAGTGGACGGTGGCCCCTGAGCCATCCGTTACGACCGGCAACGACGAGCCGATGGGCAACGGGGCGGACATCCTCTTCGGATCGATTCGAGCCATGGTGGTGCTGCCGAGCGGGCGCTTCGCAGTCGCCGACGAACACTCCGCCGTCGTTTCGGTTTTCGATCCCGACGGGCAGTTCGTCCACCGCTTCGGCGGCCGTGGAGAAGGGCCAGGCGAAGTTGGCGGCATCTGGGACCTTTACGCATGCGCTGGAGACACGGTCATCGTGCGCTTTCGAACCGAACTCAGCTTCTTCGGCGGCGACGGCGAGTTCATGCGCCGCATCAACAGTTCGGGCGCGGGCACGACCTGGTCACTCGAGGCGGTGGCGCCCGACTGCCGCAACTTCATCGCCTCGCGATCTGCGGCCGGACCAACGCCGCCGTCAGGTCAGGAGTGGCTGTTGCACAGCGTGCTCGTGCACACTGACGATGGGTTTGTCGCCACCGACACCGTGGCCCAGGAGGTGACAGGCGAGGGGTTCACGGGTTCGCCGCGAGGAGAGGACGTCTTCGTGGCGCTCCCCTGGACACCGGTCGACGCCAATGTGGAGCTCAGGGGCGACCAGTTGCTTGCGGGATACGGGCGGTGGGCGGAGTTCCGGATCCATTCCCTCGGCAGGGGCCTTGAGCAGCTGATCCGCTGGCACGCCACTCCCGACGAGGTCACGGCCGCCGACCACGACCGGTACATGGCCAAGCGCAGTGAGTTCCTCGCCAGGTACGAAGGCAGTCCCGACGCGCTATTCGCCTTCCCCTCGCTGCGCGAGTTTCCACGGGTCCCGACCCACAAGCCGTTCTTTGACCGTTTCCTGATCGACGACGCGGGCAACATCTGGGCTCGCCACTTTCCATCGACCGGGCTCGGCATCCAGGATCTGCGTCCGCCGCGCGACCCCGCCCCGCCCGCAACCTGGACGGTGCTCGACTCAGCTGGTGTCTGGTTGGGACCCGTGCGCCTGCCCGACGGGTTCGCCGCGCACGAGGTGGCGAACGGCTGTGTATACGGGGTCCACACCTCGCCGCTCGGGGCACAGACTGTCAGGGTCTATCGACTCGTCCGCGGGGCCTCGACTGGCGACGGGCCGCCTCACCCTTCCTCGGTACGTAGTACATGCCTGGACGCCCCGTTGTGAGCAAGCCTGAGTTCCGAGGCGGGTCGCGGCATTGTGGTCAGGTACTGTCATATGTCCGGCCTCTTGATGCGGCGCTCATGGGCCGCGGGCCCGTGTGGTGGTCGTGAGATCGGATCCAAATCGGTATAGGGGGCTTTCAGGCCATCCGAAACGAACTGGTGTTCCCGACCCCGGCCAGCTACGGATCCGCTTTCTCGCCGCGCCGGCTCGCTTGCTGAACAACCGCCATGGCTCCTGTGCAGAGGAGCCGCCTCAGGTCGCGCTGGCCCACCTTCGATATCCTGCCAGCTTCGGGTTACCCCCGGTCGTGTGCTGCCGGGGCACAACGCCGAGCCACGCTGAGAAGCGGACGACCTGGTACGAGAGCCTCGAGGAGATGCAGAAGGACTTGGACGGCTATCTTGAGACTTACAACACCCGCCGGCCCCACCGCGGCCGCGGCATGGAGGGTGCGACGCCCTACGAGGTCTTCAAGGCCAAGCTCCCGCGGCAGCTGTCCACTCGGAAGCCTGCAGCCAGAAAGGAGGTCAAGACCGCAGCGTAGACCTGACCTCGGCGAGGCCGGATGTCAGGTGATTACCGTACTTGTACAGCCGAGCAGTGACTACTGCGCTACGAGCAGGTCCAGGTACGCAGCGGCCATTGCCGTCTCTTCCGCACCATCTTGTTGAAGACCTCGGACACTCTGCTCTATCGTGTCGGGAATCCATCTCCTGATTACTGGCAAGACTTCCTTAGCGGGATCCGCATCCCTCATGTAGGATACCACGTCGCGACAAGCCTCACAGAACGAAAGCAATCGTTCTCGGTCGCCTATACGTGTCGCAATCACCTCTCTTACTCCTGCATCTATACACTCTTTGATCTCACGGCGCATGATGTTATTTCCGTGTTCCGCACTCCAATCCACACTCAACAAGTAGTACCAACGATACGACCGCCAAAACTCGTCTTGCGCTGCATCCTGAAGGATGTTGGCGGAAAGTCGTTGGCCAAGGTCCCTCACAACCTCGTCCGTAGTACCACTGTATTCATTGATTGTCTGAGACTCTGACAGGTACTGAAACACTTTTGTAACAACAAAGCGATTATACTCTATCAGATTCCGCAAGAAGCCCACTTGATTGTTCCCCTGCTGATAAGTGGTACATTCGTGTATAATCCGCCCAAGTAGCGTACCGTCGTTGTCGCAATCGCGTAACCGGAGATCATCCTCAGGGTCAATAGTACACAACGCTTGTGCGATCCTTTCTACGGCAGCAGGACCGAGGTTTGGTGCGTTACTCTTCCCAATCTCTCTTGCTACCTCGCAAAGAGCTTGCAGCAATCCTCTAGTCCTACCTTTTCTCCCAACAATTCTGGACCACTCACAAAGTACTCCCTTCACCTCAGCATCGCCTTCTGTTCCGGTGTCCGCCGCCCTCGTCAACTGCGTCGCAAACCTGACTCGTTCTTCTGGCGATAGCTCTTCACTAGGAATAGTGAACAGAAAATACCGATCAATAGTCCGACGACAGCACACGCGTCGCTCCATTGACCACCGTGCTTGTCTGTCACCATGCGCAGCACTCTCATTCCCTTCTCTCAGCTCTGGAAAAGCGCCGCAGATCAACTGCGTCAACGAGGTAGTGATATTCGGCGGCATCTCCAAGTTCTTCAACGATGTCGCCAACCAAACAGAAGGGGGATCATCGTCAGAGACCCCGTCTTCCCCGCTCTCGCCAATGAGCCTATACCTGCTGGCACTGAGCATGGCATACACCTCGGGATAGACCACGCGACACAGTTCGATGACAAAAAAGTCGATAAGATCAACTCTCCCCTTGACGGGTGGCAGGGATAGCCTAAGGGCATTGACGTAGCGCTTTATTCCACGAACGGTGCTAAAGTGCGTCGCCATACCCTGCTTGAGCATCTTTTCGTAGCGGCGCGGGTTGAGCGGTTCTTTCGACACAAGCCTTCTGACGTCATCCAGCTCCTCTGTTAGGATTGTACGCAGTGCTGCGCGCCCGGGTCTCGGAATATTGTAGGAAACATGAATGATCTTCTCCAGGTACCTGCGACCCGACACTGGGTCATCGCGATCCAGGTGTCGCTCCACGACAGCGCTGTCGAATGCAAGTACGTATGTGATGTTCTTGAAGTCGGCGCATAGTCGCACCGTCCGAAAAAGCAACTCTGTGACATCAGGCTCAAGTCTGTCGATATCGTCCACAAACACGATGACTCGTCGCCCGAGCGACTCTAGCTTGCGGTCGATGGCCTCTTTACGATCGGAGATACTCTGCTTGCTGAGTTGATTCCCTATGGCCTTTGTAAGCGCCGCTGTTCCAGGAGGCACCACCGGACACAATGACGCGATGAGAGGACCGAATTCCTTCAGTAGTTTGCCTATGTTCGAATTGCCAGCGTTCGCGCCAATCTTGTCGGCAAGTTGCGCAAAGAACATCCGAATCAACTGCTCGACATTGCCGTAGAGCCAAGGATTAAAGTTGACAATAATTGGCTGAAGACGCGAACTGTCATGAGGTGTCGTTTCATCTGGCCGCTTTGAGCCTGACTCAAGACGACCAGAAAGCAGGTGGAGGAATGAGGACTTCCCTGTACCCCATGGAGCGTTTAGTCCTATGACTATGGGCTGGTGAGTGTCCGTGGCTTCGATCTGCCGAGCCAGGGCTTCGACTAGTTGGTCTCGACTTAGGAGGTCCTTTTGTGTCTTGCGAATCGGTTCGTCGTCCCGCAGTGACTCAATCGACAACGGCCTGTCGGGATTCCCAGGGTTGTTACTCATCGATACATTGCCTCCGGATGTAGCGGTCTCGGTTTATTGGACAAGTGGGCGGGGTCGACATCAGGGCTGCCCTTCTGCTGAGTTTCTCGCGGGCACCGGCCGGGGTCATGTACCCCGCCGCTGGAGGGGCAAGCTGCTGTTTGTAATGGTCGATGAAGGCCCCGATCCGCGCTCCGGCCTGCCACCCGAGTGGGCCCGCACCCCCACCGGCTCCAGCACCGGGCAGCGGTCGCCTTTCTTCCCTACGTGCCAGGCGACGACGTCTGAGGTGCAGTGGTCGACGGCCGCGAAGAGCCAGCACCAGCGCCACGGCACCGAAGCCCCACGTCTGCGCGGTCATCGGACGCTCCGGGCCACCCGGAATCCGCGGTGGAGGCTCCGGCTGCTGGCGTCGCCCCGCCGCCGGTAGGCCGAACGGAGATAGGTCGGGGCGTAGTAGAAGCCACCGCCCCGCACCACGCGATAGTCACAATCCCCCGCGTACGATGAGCTTCCGTCGGACGGAGCATCTTCGTAGTCGCCATAACAGTCGTCCAACCACTCCCACACGTTCCCCAGTACATCGTACAGGCCGAAACCATTCGGTCGGTACGAGCCGACTGGCGCCGCATACTCCTGTCGGTCCCGACAGCCGACACTACTGTCGCCGTTGGCATACTGGCACTGCTCGCGCGTCCCGTCCCCCCAGTATCGAGCCGTTTGAGTTCCTGCCCGCGCCGCGTACTCCCACTCAGCTTCACTCAGCAGTCGGTACTCCTCTCCCGTGTGTTCCGTCAACCAATCCGCATACTGCCACGCATCCTCCCATCTCACTTCGGATACAGGACGCCTGCCGCGGCCGTACCAGTCATATGGTTCGTAGCCTCCACATCCGCCTCCCTGCACGCATGCATCCCACTCATCGAACGTGACTTCGTACACGCCCACGGCGAACGCGTAGCCGATCGTGACCTGGCGCTGAGGCCCTTCGTTCTCCCGCCGCCCATCCTCCGTCTCCGGCGACCCCATTTTGAAGCTGCCAGCGGGCACCACGACCATCTCGGGACACACGTCGCAGTCCCGGAACACTTCGCCCATTTCCTGGCCCACAACTGATCTCGCCGGCATCAAGAACCCAATCGCCGTCAGCGCGAACAATCCTGCCAGTCCCCCCCACCGGGTCGCACGGAATCGGGTCATGGACTCGTCGCCCCCGCTTCCCGAAGCATGCGCACGATGTTGTCTCGCTCGGATGCGTTGGAGCACGACTCGGCGACCTCGAGCGGCGTCTGATCGAGACCCCTCCTCGCGTTCGGGTCCGCTCCATACTCCAGCAGCGCACGAACGAGAAGCTGCCTGCACCTGTCGATGGCGATGTGTAACGGCGTCCCAAGGGTGGTCTTCGCGTTCGGATCGGCACCGACCGCCAACAGTGCCTCCAGCACTCGCGGATTCGTCGTGTTCTGAGCTGCATGATGCAGCGGAGTCACCGGTCCCCAGGATCCATTGGGATCTGCACCCCCTTCGAGGAGCAGTTCGACTAGTGCGACGCTGTTGGGCTGATTGCCTAGGACGTGGTAGAGCGGCGTGTAGCCGAAGCGATCCGGGCCCAAATCCGCGTCTGCGTACAGCAGTGCGGCCACCACGCCGCGAACGACCGTCACGTTGTCGGTGCGCTGAACCGCCCAATACAGCGGGCTCTCCACCCCCCCGATGGGGTTCGGGTTCGCCCCAGCCTCCAGCAGCATCTGAACCACGGCGGGAAAGCGCGACCACTCGGCCGCGTGTCTCAGGATTCCGTCCGCCTCCGGATCGGCGCCGGCTTCAAGACACTCCGCGATGTGCACCGGTCTCGCGTCATTCCACCAGACCTCCAGGAATTGAGTGTCTCGCTTCCACAGGTTGGGAGCATCCGAGTCGCACACGGGATTGTCGGGGCTCTGTGCTGCGGCGGGTGCGACAGCCAGCAGCGTGAGCGCAAAGGTGGCTAGCAGAACCTGAAAACTCCGCGCGCTTTCGAACGAGCGCAATGGCAACCACTCCCGCTGGTGGTGCGCTTGAGTGCGGACCGTGAATCCAGACTGTCTGCACGACATTGGCGCGATAATATCGTAATAAATTCGTGATCGCAAGCCTGGTCACGCTTGACTGGGGTCTCGCTCCCCAAACCGCCGTCGGCAACCACCCTCCCCACCCCCATCCCCTCCATCAACCGGTTGCAACTACCTTGTAATCACCAACCCTTCCAAGCCCGGCAACGCAATGCGAACGCGACTCATCAGGATCGGAAACTCACGCGGCATCCGTATCCCGAAGGCGCTTATCGAGTCAGCTTGCCTCGACGTCTCCCTGCGAATGCGCATCGTCGACACGGGCCTGCTGATCGAGCGCATTGAAGACGACCCAAAGGCCGGCTGGGCCGAGGCAGCCCGCCAACTCGCGGGTCGCTATGAAGGTGGCCTCCTGGACGACCCGACTCCCACCGGCTTTGACGAGTCCGAGTGGGAATGCGGGTAGACCCGCCGAGGCGGGGCGATGTCGATCTGGTTGCCCTGGGTCCGACGCGTGGCTCGGAGATCAGGAACACTCCCTTCCGGCGGGCATGTGGAAACCCGTTGCTGTAACTACAATCTATATGTACACTAGTCAATGGAATTCGAGTGGGACGAGACCAAGAATCAGACGAACATCCGCAAACACGGCATCGGGTTCGACACCGCCAAGCGCATCTTCGAGGGAACCGTGGCAACATCGCGCGACAATCGCAGGGACTACGGCGAGAATCGCTATATCAGCATCGGCCGGGTGGAGCCCGAAGCGCTGATCGTGGTTGCCCACACCGAGCGCGGTGGGCGCATCCGTCTGATCTCGGCGCGCCCCGCATCGTGGAAGGAAAGGAGAGTCTACCATGAGCGGACGCTACGATCGGCCGCTCACGCCCGAGCAGATCGCGGCAGTGACGGACGAGGGCATCGACTTCAGCGACATCCCCGAACTGGACGAAGGGTTCTGGCAGCGGGCAGAGTTCGTCGAGCCCGATCGCACCGACCAGATTACGATGCGCGTCAAGCGCTCCGTACTGGCCTATTTCAAGGCTCCAGGAAAGGGGTACCAGACGCGAATGAACCGCGTGCTGGAGAGCTACGTGCGGCACAGGACGGGGGAGGACACGAACCGCTGACGAGGGGTCCTCCCCCCTACCGCCTCCCCTCCGTCGCCACAGCCCCGTCACCCCCCATGTAGCGATCGAAGAAGTCGTCCGTCGCATCAAACGTGATCAGCCAGCGCTCGTGCAGCAGGAAGTCGTGCACGTCGTCCGGGAACACGATCAGCTCGTGCGGCACGCCCTGCGCGCGGAGCAGTTGCACCAGGCCCACCGTCTGCGAGAACGCCACATTGCGGTCGTCGTCGCCGTGAATCAGCAGGATGGGTGACGTCCAGTTCTCGACCTCGGCCACCGACGACGACTGGTAGGACACCGTCTCCGGGTCGATCGAGTTCCCCCACAGGTGCACCCCGGCAATGTCGACGCCCGCCGCGAACAGGTCCGAGTCGCGCGCCAGTCCCTGCGCCGTGAGAATGCCCCCGTACGACAGCCCCCAGAGCCCGATCCGGGCCGCATCCACATCGCCGCGGTCACGCAGGTACTCGCCAGCCGCCTTGATGTCGCGGTATTCGGTGTTACCCTGCCGCCCTCGCCCCGGCGCGTTGCGGAACTCGCGACCGTACCCGATCCCGCTCCGGTAGTTCACCGACAGCACCACGTAGCCCTTGTTCGCGAAGTACTGATTCATCGCGTAGGCCATGTGGTAGAAGTGCATGTAGTGGTAGCCGAGCAGCATCTGCCGCCGGGACCCGCCGTGGATGAAGATCATCGCTGGCCGCTTCTCGCCGGGCTGCAGGTCGGGTGGCAGGAAAAGCTGGTTGTAGAACTCGAACCCGTCCTCGGCCTCGAGCGTGACCGCCTCGGGCAAAACGTGCTCGTCGAAGGGGTAGCGCGCCGGCAGCTCGCGGATCGTCCGCGCCTCACCGCCGTCGGCAGACACCACGGCCACGGTAAGCGGCTGCCTGGCATCCGCGTAGAGCACCGCCACTTCGCCCCCCGACGCGAGCGCCGCCGGGTAGGTCTCGATGCCGTCGCCGCGGGTGAGCTGCCGCGCCTCGCCCCCCGACGTGGGCACGCGCCACAGGTGGCGGCGGTCGATATCCCCCGCGTTGGTGGCGTAGAAGAGAGTGCGGCCATCCGGCGACAGCGAAATGTACTCCGCGATGCCGTCTCCCGGGGTAAGTTCGGCGGGTGAAGTGGTACCCCCTGCCGCCTCTACCGAGTAGTACCGGCGCCACCCGTCCGGCTCGGCCTGGAAGATGATGTGGTCGCCCGCCCAGATCACCGAGCGCACCTCGCGGTGGATCTCGTCGTCCGGGGCGTTGTGCCACACCTCGCGCGCCTCGCCGGTGCGCACGTCGCCGACCCAGATCGAGAAGTCGTAGCCGCCCGCGAACCGCGCCTCGGTCATGCCGTCGGGCAGGTCGTCCGGACTGGCCTCGCCCAGTTCGGCCCGCGCCCCGAACGGCAGTCCGGGTCTCCGGATAAAGGCGACCTGCGTGCCGTCCACCGACCAGGTCGGACTGGTGTCGCGGTCCACGGCCGGTCCCAGGTAGGTGATGCCTGGGTTGTCGGTGTCGTAGACGCCGATGAAGCTGTGATCTTCGCGGTCGCTCACGAAAGCGATTCTGCGCGAGTCGGGAGACCACACCGGGCTGCCCTGGCTGCCGAAGACGCTGAAGAGCGGCCGTTCGGGCTCGGTGGTCACCACGCCCGGGTTCACCGGCGCGCGGTAGATCGCACCGTCCTTCGCGTACGCGACCCATTCCCCGTCCGGCGACAGCGCTACGTTCCACGCCTCCACCACCCGCCAGGGCTCGCCGCCCGCCGTGCTCACCGCCCACACCGCGCGCTCGGCCCCCCGGGGATCGCTGGCCGGGTTCGCGATCCATCCCTCCCGGTTCGGGGTGTGGCCGCGCAGAAAGACCAGCGTGGAACCGTCGTCGGAGATGCGCAGGTTCGACAGGTCGCGCCCGTCGTCGTCCTCGTACCGCGTGAGCCGCACGGGTTCGAAGGCGGGCGCGGCCGCCGTGTAGACGTTGCGGCGCCCCTCCTCGTACTCGATCCACGCGATGCGGTCGGCCGCCTTCGCCGCGACCAGCTGGACCGGGTAGCCGGGGCTGAGAACGTCCTCGATCGAGAAGCGCTGGGCCTGTGCGGGCGCGGCGGCGAGTGTGGCCAGCGCGAGCGTAGCGAGGGCGAGAACGGGGACGAAGACGGTGCGGCGCTTCATGGTTTGGCTCTCCGGCATTGGGTGGTGCGCGGCGCTTGGCCGCCGGGGTACGCGGGATGCCTACACGATGCCCCCTCAGGAACCTTGCGGGCAAAGATAAGTATGTTATACTCAAAACATGAGTAAGCGACTGCAGGTAGTGATGTCCGACGCCGACCTCGAGGAGGTCCGGGACGCGGCCAGGCGCAACAGCGTCACGGTGTCCGCGTGGGTGCGCCGCACGCTACGCGCCGCGGCGGAGCTGGAGCGGCGGGGCGGCAGGGCAGAAGTGCGCGAGGCACGACCCGAGTACGTCATCAAGCCGGAGTTCCTCCGCTACGTCACGGTCAAGGTGAGGCTGATGGAGGAAGACCTGGAAGCCGTGCGGCGGCGGTACGGGCTCCGCACCTGGGAGGGGGCCGTCAAGGAAGCGGTCTGCCGACAGGCGATCGTCCCAATGACCAAGGAGGAGGCCCTCGCCATGCGGGGCAAGGGGTGGTCGGGAGACCTTGAAGAGATTCGCGATCTGGGTCGGGTACGCGACTGGTGATTGTCGACACTTCGGCCTGGGTAGAGTACAGCCGGCGAACGGAGAGCCCATTCGACATCATGCTGGACGAGGCGGTCAGGGACGGACGGCCTATTGCCACGCCTGCACCCGTCGTCATGGAACTGCTGGTCGGCTGCCGGACCGAAGTTGAGTCGGTGGAGCTTCTCCAACTGCTGTCCCGCTTTGAGATACTGATCCCGGACTCGCTCAGGGACTACGAGAACGCGGCGGGTATCTACCGCACCTGCCGCCAGGCCGGCTTCACGATCCGCTCGATGATCGACTGTCTGGTCGCCGCAACCGCGCTGGACAAGGACCGCCCCCTCCTGGCCCGCAACCGCGACTTCGCGGTGATCGCCCGCTACACCGGGCTCGAACTGGTCATCCCGCCCGACACCGGGCCGCCGAAAAAGCCGCCGCGGGGGTGGTCCGGGGAGTAGGCGTCCGGCCGCGTGGCCGTGCGACCGCAACGCGCGGACCCGGGACTTCGCGCGCCTTAGCAGTCCGTGGACAGAATCCCCCCGGCATTTGAGCGGCTCTGTCCACGGACTGCTCCCCTACCCGATCGGCGGGCGGTGGTGATATACCGCCAGCCGCTCCTCGAGCGCCCGGGCCAGCGCGAGGATCTTCCCCTCTTCGAAGAGTCGGCCATGAAAAGCCACATTACGCGTGATCGTGTGCGGCTCACCCTGCGGATCGTCGGGAATGGGGCCCGCGCTTCGGGTCGGGCTCTGGTCCAGGCCGGCGCGCAGGCCGATCCCCGGGTGTCCGGTGTAGTTCATCGCCATCAGCAGCTCGAAGGAACCGTACGTCGGGGCGAATAGCGCGTCCACGTCGCTGTAGATCCGGTGGAAATCGTGCATGAGACCGCGGCGGAGGCGCTCGGCCTGCAGGTAGTCGACCGCGGACAGCATCCGCACCTGCCGCCACGCGTTGGGCCAGCCCTCCGTGGGGAGCTGGTCGTCGCGGCCGTCCAGCGTCAGTTCCTCGTAGATGGCCGCGGCTTCCACGTACAGGTTGGGGATCAGCGCACTGTACGGGAACGAAGGCAATTCGACCTCGATCATCTCGACGTCCAGCGCGCGGAGGGCTTCCAGCGCCTCCAGGTGGGCGTCGGCGACCGGGACGGTGGCACCGGGCCCGAAGCCGACTTCGCGGAACCAGTCCGGCGAGTAGCCGACGCGCAGGGTGCGCGGGTCGAGGGCCTCATCGTAGTCGAACCCCATGTCGATGGAGCTGGCCGACGTCGGATCCGGGCCGTTGATCGCGGCCATGACCGGCACCGCATCCTCGACGCGGCGGGTAAGCGGCCCGATTCGGTCGAGGCTGGGGGTCAGGGGCATGGCGCCGGCGGTCGGCACCCGTCCGAAGGTCGCGCGCAGGCCGACGACGCCGCACTGGTCGGCCGGGTTGAGGATCGAGCCCAGGCTGTCGGTTCCGATCGAGAACGAGCACAGCGCTGCAGCGGTCGCCGAACCCGGCCCGGCGCTGGAGCCGCCCGCGTGCTCTTCGGTGTTCCACGGGTTGCGGACCCTCCCCCCGTACCACCGGTAGCCGTTGGCGAGGCTGGCGGTCGCGAGCTTGCCGAGGAGGACGGCGCCGGCGTCGCGGAGCATGGTCACGATGCGGGCGTCGCGGTCGGGCACCTGATCCCGGTAGGGGGTCGCGCCCCAGGTCGTGGCGATCCCGGCCGTGTCGAAGCAGTCCTTGATCCCGTACGGGATGCCGTGAAGTTCGCCCCGGTAACGCCCCGTGGCCAGTTCGCGGTCCGACTCGGCGGCCTGTGCGAGGGCGTGGTCGGCGGTGACGGTGATGTAGCAGTAGAGGTCGGGCGCCAGCCGCTCGATCCGCGACAGGTAGATCTCGGTGAGGCGGCGGCTGGTGATCTGGCCCGTGCGGATCCAGTGGGCCTGCTCGCGGACCGAAGCGTAGGCGATGTCGGCCTCGTTGTCCGGCAAGGGTCCGGGGTTTTCGGAGGAGAGGACGACCCGGTTCTCCTGTGGCGGGTAGGACTCGCCCGGCAGCCGGGGGTCGAAGGTGATCGCAGGCTGGAGCGCCAGATCGCGCGGCACGTCGCGGAGCTGGCGCACCCCGGCGACCTGCCCGCCGATCGACTGCAGCAGCTGTTCGCGCTCTTCGTCCGTATAGGTGACGGCGTGGAGCTTCTCGGCCTCGGCAATGGTGGCGGCAGTGATGTCGGGGGACGGCTGGGGGGCGGCCTCGCCGGGTTCGGGAGCGGACTGGAGCGGGTCTTCGCCGCCTGCCCCAGCCTCGGCCGGGCCGCTGCCCGCGCCCGCGTCACATGCAGCGAACCCGCCGGCGGCCAGCGCCGCGGAGCCAGCGAGAAAGTCCCTGCGGGTGGTCGTCGAGCGTTTGCGGGGGGACCCCATGTCTCCCTACCTGCGCGTGTCGCGCCTCGTCAGCGGACTCAGGTAGTCGCGGCTGCCAAGGCCCAGCTTGCGCAGCGCGATGCCCGTCATGCATTCGTCCACGACCTGCTTGGCGTTGAGCGCGGTCGTGTAGCCCGGATCGACCAGGGGGTTGAGTTCGACCAGGTCGAACCCGACCACGTTGTTCTCGGAGCAGAGACCGCGAACGATCGGGAAGACCTCGCGTGGGGTGAGCCCTCCGGGCACGGGCGTGCCGGTGCCCGACGTGTAGGCCGGGTCCATCACGTCGATGTCGAACGAGATGTGCAGGTACTCGGGCCCGTCGTTGGCCTCGTCCAGGACGCGCTGCATGACCGTGGTCCAGCCATCGCGGTCGATCTCGGCCATCGTGTGGTACCGGAACTCGTTCTCGCGCATCCATTCGAAGCCCTCCGGGCCCGGCCAGCTGCCGCGGAGCCCCACCTGGATGAAGTTCCTGCCGAGGATGTGGCCTTCGTCCACGAGGCGGCGCACCGGCTGCGCGTGCGAAATGAGGTGTCCGCTGCGGGTGCCCCCGGCGTCGTAGTGGGCGTCGAAGTGGATGACGCCGACGTTCTCCTTGCCGTATACGTCGGCCAGGCCGGCCACGTTGGCGAACTCGATCGAGTGGTCCCCACCGATGATCACCGGAATCGCGCCGGTCTCGGCAATCTCGCGGACCATGCGGCGGATCGGCGGCATGCTGCGCTCCGTGCTGAGATTGTCGATCGGAGCGTTGCCGTAGTCCACCGCGGTCAACTCGCTTCGCCAGCGCACCATCGTCTCCATGCTGCCGACGCTGCGTCTCATGGCGCGGAAGGCGGTCGGTCCCTCGCCCGCCCCGCGGAAGCCGACACCCATGTCGACCGGCGCGCCCATGAACGCCACCTCGACCTCGCCCGCGACGAGGTCCTCGATCGTGCGCGCGACGGGCAGGCCGAAGAAGGTCAGGACCGATCCCACCCGGATGGGACCGGGTTCCCGCGGGGGATCGCTCGAGATGTCGCGGTCCCGCCAGACTTCCAGGTTCGGGTCGTTGGGGTCGAGGCGGATGATCGCGGCCTCGGGGTCCGGGACCTCCTCCTGCGCCGAGTCCTGCGCCTCCTCTTGCGCGGCCTCTTCCGCCGCCTGGGCGGAGTCCGACCCCTCAGCCGCGTCCGCGGTCTGGGCGCCGGTTGCCTCGGCGTCGCCGGAACCCGGGGGCGGAGCCTCGCAGCCCCACGCAAGCATGCCGAATGCGACGAGCAGCGCAGCGGCGCGAAGCGATGACGGGGGCGACGGATCTCTCATGCGCACAGTGTATGCTCCGCGCCGTTTGCTCGCCAGCGTGGGCGACCGGCATGTTGTTTGCTCCGCTTCGCTTGACGGGAGAATCGCAATGGCCGTTCCTCGAGTGGTCGCCAGCGTGTGGCCGATCATCGCTGTGGCAGCATTGTCGGTTGGCGCGTGCGGTCCCGAGGACGCGCCAACCAGCTCGCCGGCCGACCGGGCCACCGTCGCCATCGAATCCGTCACGGTCATTTCCATGGACGGGGAGCAGACGCTGAGAGACATGACCGTTCTGGTCGGCGACGGGCGCGTGCTCGCGGTGCAGCCCGCCGACGAGGCCGATGTCCCCGGCGGAGCCGTGCGGGTCGACGGCCGGGGCCGCTTCCTGATCCCCGGCCTCAACGACATGCACGTGCACTTTTCGGACTCGTCGGCTCTCGGCCGCTTTGTTGCGACCGGCGTGACGGGCGTGCGGGTCCTGTGGGGCGGCCCCATCACAGTCGAATTCCGCGACCGGATCGCCCGCGGCGAACTCGTCGGCCCCGACATCTACACCGCCGGGACGATCATCGAGGGACTGCCCCCGCCCGAACTGGCTTCGGTCATCGACACGGCAGGACGCGTGATCGTGCACGACAGCATCGACGGCGCGGCAGTTGTGCGGGAACAGCACGCGGCCGGGTACGACTTCATCAAGGTCTACAACAACGTGCCCGCGGCGGCGTACCGGGGGATCGTCGCCGAGGCGGCTGCGCTGGGCATCCCGGTGGCGGGGCACATCCCCTTCGAAGTGGGGCTCGACGGCGCGCTCGCGGCGGGCCAGGCCAGCATCGAGCACCTGCGCGGCTACATCTGGCACCTCGTGCCGGAAGACGCGCCCAACCAGCCCGGGGCGGACCTCCGCTCCCGCACGCTGGCGTGGGCGCACGGCGACCTGTCGCGCATCCAGGCGCTCGCCGAACGCACCCGCGACGCCGGCGTGTGGAGCGTCCCCACGCTCTCGGTCCGCATGATCATGAAGCCGGACCGCCTGGTCGAAGCGTACCTCGCCACCGAGGAGGCGTCCCACATGACCGAAGGCATGCGCGCCTTCTACACCGAGCGCATGTCGATCCCCTGGATGAGCAACTTCACCCCGGACGATTTCGAAGCGGCCATGGACGGGTTCTCGGTCGCCGATTCGCTGATCCGCGCGCTGGTGGGCGTGGGCGCGCCGGTGATGGCCGGAACCGACACACCGCCGCTCGGCTTCGCGCTTCATCGCGAACTGGAGGAGCTGGTGGGCGCGGGTCTGTCCCCGTTTGAGGCGTTGCAGAGCGCCACGGTCCTCCCGGCCCGCTTCCTCGGTCGTGGCGAGGGAGCGGGCATGGTGACGGAGGGAAGCCCGGCGGACCTGGTGCTGCTGGAGGCCGATCCCCTGGCCGCCATCGGGAACACACGCCGAATCGCGGGGGTGGTGCGGCGCGGGGAATGGCTCGGCCGGGCCACATTGGACGCCATGCTGGCGGGCCGCGGATGAACCCGAGGGAGGCCACAGGACGATGATCTCTCTTTCGCGCCTTATGGAGCCGACCCACACGCACCCCACCGACGCGCACCAAGCCGCGACGGTGCCGCTCGCCTCCGTGCTCGCCGCGACCTGCGTCCTCGCCGCGGCCTGCGCGCCCGCCCCCGTGGAAGACCAGAGCCAGCCCGGCATGCTGGCCGTGACCAACGCGACCATCATCGACGGGAAGGGCGGCGAGCCGGTCCCGGATGGCGTAGTCGTCGTCGAGGGCGACCGGATCATCGCGGTGGGGACCGCCGCCGAGGTGACCGTACCGGACGGAGCCACCATCATCGACGCGGCGGGCGGTTCGGTGATGCCCGGTCTCGCCGACATGCACGTCCACATGGTGGGGGGCTGGGACGGCGTCAGCACCGACATGCTTGGGTATCGCCGCTACCTGAACTCACTGCTGTACGCGGGCGTCACTACAGTGCTCGACGTCGGCAACGTCCTGCCGTTCATTCAGCAGATCCAGGCCGAGACCGAGGCGGCCCGTCTCGCCGGCCCCCGGGTCTACATGGCGGGACCGCTCGTGGATGGGCCCGTGCCGATATGGCCGCCCATCACCTACTTCACCTTCGAGGCTTCGGCCATGCGGAGACACGCCACTCAGCTGGCCGCGGCCGGGGTGGACGCGCTCAAGGGGTACGCCGGCCTCGACGCGGAGATGGTCGACTCGCTGGTGCAGGCGGGCGCCGACTTCGGCCTGCCCGTGATCGTGGACCTGGGCTCGCGCGGCGACTACCCGGCGGCGGTCGAGGCCGGTGTCCTGGCACGTGCACACGCGCCCTCCGGCCCGCTGAGCGACGACGAAATCGCGGCCATGGTGGAGCACGGCACGGCCTCGATCACGACGCTGGCCGTGCTGGAGTCGTTCGCGCGGCGACGGTTGCGCGACCTGGCGTTTCTCGACCACCCGCTCATCGCTGCGACCACTCCCCCCCGGTTTCTGGACGCGCTGCGTGAGCACGCCACGCGGACCCTGTCGGACGAGGAGACCGCGTTCGCGGCCACCATCGAGGAGCGCCTCGCGGCGGCCATGGCCAACGTGAAGCGGCTGAGCGACGCCGGTGTGCTGCTCGTCGCGGGCACCGACGCGCCCTACCCCGGCGTCTTCCAGGGCGAAGGCATCCACCGCGAGCTGGAGCTCCTCGTCGAGGCCGGCCTCACCCCGCTTCAGGCGATTTCCGCCGCCACCCACCACGCCGCGCGCCTCATGGACGCGGACGGCGAGTGGGGCGCCATTTCACCCGGCCTGGCCGCCGATCTGCTGGTGGTGCGGGGCAATCCGGCCGCGAACATCGGCGCGACCCGCGACATCCTGGTCGTCATCCAGCGCGGCGTCGTCCTCGACCGCTCACGACTCGTGTTCAGCGCGCTGGACGACCCCGGGTTCAGGACGGTGGGATCGGTGGCCGCGAACTGAACGGGAAGTGCTACGGCTTTCTCGCGACGAAGAACATCCTGCCCTCGTGCAACGAGCCCTCCAGGATGGGTTCGTTCCCATCGAAGTTCTGCAGCTCCTCGAACCCGGCCGCTCGCAGCCGCTCCCTGATTTCACTCTCGTCATACCAGCGTTGAATCAGAGGGAAATCGGTCCGCGTCCAACCCGAACCCTTCAGTTCGAACAGGGTGACCTTGAGCCTTCCGATCTTCTCATCCGCATCATGTGAAGATCGAACCACGCAGACGTGGTTTTCCTCTACATACCCGAACGAGCCTTGCCACCTGGACCGGTAGCCTTCTTCCATGTTGAGGTCGAACGCGAAGCAGCCGCCGCCTTCCAGGACGGCGAATACGCATTGAAACACCTGTTCCAACTCGTCCAGACTCATCACGTGATTCAGGCTGTCGAAGGTTGAGAAAACCGCCGAAAACCTGCGGGACAGTTCGATGCTTCGGGCGTCCTGAACAACGAATTCCACGTCGGGAGCATTTTGCCTCGCGATCTCGATCATCTGTTCCGAACCATCCAGGCCCGTCGTGCGGTATCCTTGCCGCGAAAGCTCGGCGGCAAGCTGTCCGGTGCCGCAGCAGAGATCCAGAACAGCGCTCCCGGGTGGGAGATTCCGCAGGACCAGGTGATCGAGGATCGGGTACGCATCCGTCGCGAAGAAGCCCCAGTGCCGGTTGTAGATGCGCGCAAAGGGATCATACGCGTCGTAGCGGGTCACTTCGGGATCTCCTTCCGGGAAGGTTGACAATGCAGATTCGGTGCGTTGCTACCTTTAATCAATCGCACGCAATCCGGACGATACATCTCAGATGAACCATCCGCGCCACCTCCGCATTCTCGCCCTCCTCCTTCTGCCCGTCTCGGGGTGCAATCCGGGTGATTCGGACCCACCGGTCAACGTCGTCGTCGTCGTCAGCACCGCGCACCACGATTTCCGGGTCGAAGCGGTGGCCGACGGCTTGGTGCGTCCGTTCTCGATGGCTTTCACCCCCGAAGGCGATCTCCTGGTAACGGAACGGCCCGGACGGCTTCGAGTCATCCGAAACGGGGTTCTCCTTCCTGACTCGGTCGAGGGTCTGCCGCCGATCCGGGCACTCGGGCGCGGCGCCCGTTCCATGAACGGCTTCGAGCAGGCCGGATTGCGCGACGCGATCCTCCACCCGGAGTTCGAGACGAACCGACTCCTCTATCTCAGCTACGTGAAGCCGGGGCCGGATTCGCTGGGCACGATCGCGATCGCCCGGGGCCGGTTCGAGAACGACCGGGTGACGGATGTGGAGGAGCTTTTCCACGCGGACGCATTCGGGAATGGTACCGACCGGAGCTCGATGTGGGGCGGACGCCTGGTCTTCGACCACGACGGCTACCTGTTCATGACGCTGGGCGACCGGCAGTGGCCTTCGGCGGGCGACCTGGAGGCGCATCCGGCCCAGGATCTGTCGAACCACAACGGGAGCACGATCCGGCTCCACGACGACGGCCGGGTCCCGGAGGACAACCCGTTCGTGGGCCGGGAGGGGATCCACCCCGAGATCTGGACGTGGGGTCACCGGAACGCGCAGGGGATGGCGGTGCACCCGGAAACGGGGGACCTGTGGCAGAACGAGCATGGCCCGCAGGGCGGGGACGAACTCAATCTGATCGAAGCCGGCCGTGACTACGGCTGGCCGGTCGTGGGGTACGGCGTGAACTACCGGACGGGCTCGCGCATCCACCCAGGCACCCTCATGGATGGCATGGAGCCGCCGGACCATGTCTGGGTGCCCTCGATCGGCGTCTCCGGGATGCTCTTCTACACGGGCGACGCATTCCCCGAGTGGCGCGGCGACATGCTCGTCGGCGGCCTCAGCGGACGGCGCCTCGTCCGGCTGCGGCTGGAGGGCCGTGAGGTGACGCAGGAGGAGACGCTCCTGCAGGGAATCGGCGGCATCCCCGACATCGGCCGCATCCGCGACGTACGGGAAGGACCGGACGGCTTCATCTACCTGGCCATCGACGGAGACACGCGGGACGTCGACGGGCCGGCGACCGGGATTGTGCGGCTCGTGCCGGCTGGACGCCGATAGCCTATGTTGGAAGGTTGATCACCGACATCCGTCGTTCTCCAAGGACGGGCGCGTGAAAACACTGGGCGCAAGTACGATTCTGCTGCTCTGGTTCGCCCTCACGGGGCTGCCCTCGGGGGACCGTGCGTCCGTTCCGGCTCCCACCGCTCACGACCAGGATGTCGGTGTCGCCGCCGTCGACGACGCGGCGGATCTCACCGGCGTGGTCCAGCGCTACTGTGTTCGCTGTCACAACGAGCGCCTGCTGCGCGGGAACCTCACGCTGGAGGAGTTCGACGTGGCGAGCGCCCACGAGCGGGCGCCGACGGCGGAGAAGATGATCCGCAAGCTGCGCGCCGGGATGATGCCGCCGCCGGGCCAGCGGCGGCCGCCCCCGGACACGCTGCTCGCGCTGGTCGAGACGCTCGAGGCCGTGGTCGACCGCGAAGCCGCCCGTGACCGGAATCCCGGCTCGCGGCGTTTCCAACGGCTGAACCGGGCCGAATACGAGCGGGTAATCCGCGACCTTGTGGAACTCGAGATCGATGCGAGCCGCTGGCTGCCCGCGGACACCTACCTGGGCGCCTTCGACAACATGTCGGACGCGCAGGGCCTGTCGACCACGCTCCTCGAAGCGTACCTGAGGGCCGCCACCGAGGTGAGCCGCCTCGCCGTCGGCAATCCGGACGCCCTGTCGAAGACGGCCAAGTATACGAATCCGATCGATGTCTCCCAGCATGCGTGGGACCACATCAAGGGCACGCCGTACGGGACGCGCGGCGGAATGGTCGTGACCCACGACTTCCCCGTGGACGGAGAGTATGTGATCTCGCTCGAGACGCTCTTCGGTCAGGGGACCGGCTTCCAGGATGTCGACATCTCCGTCGACGGTGAGGGCGTGGCGCTGCTCGGTCTCGAGCACGGGGGGCGCTCCACGGTCCCGATCCGCACCGAGCCGATCTTCGTGCGCGCGGGCCAACGCCAGGTTGCGGCGGCGTTCGTGCGCACGATCGAGGGACCGTATGAGGACCGTTTGAAAACGCCCGGCTGGTCGTTTGTCGGGGGTGAGGACTCACAGGCGTGGGCAAACTACGGGATCACGGCGCTTCCCCACCTGAGCGAGCTGATGATCACCGGCCCGCAGCGCAGCACGGGACTCTCGGAGACGCCGAGCCGGAGAAAGGTCTTCCATTGCCATCCGGACGAAAGGGCGGCGATGGGCGGCGCGGCGGCAGCGGCTGTGACGGAGGCGGCAGCGACAGCGGCCACACAGGCGGCGGCCCGTGCGTGCGCCAAGTCGATCGTGGCCCGGCTCGCCCGCGAAGCCTACCGGCGACCGGTGACCGAGGACGATCTCGCCGGACCGATGACCTTCTACGACCGTGCCGCCGCCGAGGACGGGTTCGAGATCGGCGTTCGGACCGCGCTCCAGGCAATCCTCGCTGGCCCGTCCTTCATCTTCCGCCTCGAGCAGGCTCAACCCGCGTCCGCGCCCGGGGAGAGCTACCGAATCGCCGACGTCGACCTTGCCTCCCGCCTTTCGTTCTTCCTGTGGGCTGCTAGCCCGGACGGCGAGCTGCTGGAACTGGCCGCGGAGCAGCGGCTGTCGGAGCCGCAGATCCTCGAATCGCAGGTGCGCCGGATGCTTGCCGACCCGCGGGCCGACGCGCTCTCGGCGCGCTTCGCCTCGCAGTGGCTGCGGCTTCAGGACGCGGAGGACAACCAGCCCGAGCCCTATCTCTATCCGGACTTCACGGGCCAGCTTCGCGAGGACCTGGTCCGCGAGACCCAGCTCCTCTTCGACCACCTGATTCGCGAGGACCGGAGTCTTCTGGAACTCTACACGGCGGACTACACGTTCCTGAACGAGCGCCTCGCCGCGCACTACGGGATTGCGGGGGTCTCGGGCCCCGGGTTCCGCCGCGTGAGCTACCCGGACGACACCCGACGCGGCGTGATGGGGCACGGCAGCGTGCTGCTCCTGACTTCGATGTCCGCGCGCACGTCGCCCGTCCTGCGCGGGAAATGGGTGATGGAAGTCCTCATGGGCACGCCGCCTCCACCGCCCCCACCCGACATCCCCGCCTTTGACGACACTGAGTCGGCCCGGGACGGGCGGCCACTGACCACGCGGCAGCGGCTCGAGATCCACCGGGCGAATCCGACCTGCAATTCGTGCCACAGGTTCATGGACCCGATCGGGCTCGCGCTGGACAACTACGACGTGACGGGACGGATGCGGGTTCGCGAAAACGGGGTCGCGCTCGACACGCGGGGGACCTTCTACGACGGGACCGAGATCAGCACGCCCGCAGAACTCGTGGACGTGCTCGTCAAGCGGCCGGTCCCGCTGGTTCGAAACTTCACCGCGCAACTGATCTCGTACGCGATCGGCCGCAGAGCCGAGTACTTCGATGAGCCGACCATCCGGGCCATAGCCCGCGAGGCGGAAGCCAACGACTACAGAATGTCCTCGTTCATACTCGGCGTCGTGAACAGCGACGCCTTTCGGATGGCGCGTCCGGCGTCCGCCGTGGGCAAGGAGGGAGAATCATGAACTTCATCACCGGCAGACACCTTTCGCGCCGCACTTTCCTGCGGGGAGCCGGCGCCAGCGTGGCATTGCCTCTGCTCGACGCGATGGTCCCCGCTCGACGGCTGCGGGCCGACCCGAGGAAGGCGGCGGAGTTCACGCGGCTCGTCTGCATCGAGGAGTCGATGGGCGTGGCCGGATCAAGCGACTGGGGTGACGCGCGTCACCTGTTCGCGCCGGCGGCCACCGGGCGCGACTTCGAACTGGTCGCGGACAGCCAGCTCAAGCCGCTGGAAGCGTTCCGCGAGTACATGACGATCGTGAGCAACACGGACTGCCGCTCCGCGGAAGCGTTTCGGGCCGAGGAAATCGGCGGCGACCACGACCGCTCGACCGCGGTGTTCCTGACTCAGGCGCATCCGAGGCAGACCCAGGGGTCCGACATCTTCCTCGGCACCTCGCTCGATCAACTGCATGCACAACGATTCGGGCAGGAGACGGTGCTCCCGTCACTGGAACTCTGCATCGAGGGCATCGATCGCGGCGGTGGCTGCGCGTACAACTATCACTGCGCATACACGACCTCGCTGGCGTGGGCCTCGCCCAACCAGCCGCTTCCGGCAATCCGGGAGCCGCGCGTCGTGTTCGAGCGGCTGTTCGGCGCCGGTGACACGGCCGCGGATCGGGCGGCGCGGCGGCGTACGGACCGCAGCATCATCGACTGGATCGCGACCGAGGTCGTTCGGCTCAGAAGGACCTTGGGGGCGGCCGATCGCGTCGCGCTGGAGGAGTACGTCGACCACATCCGTGAGATCGAGCGCAGGATCCTATTGGTCGAAGCGCGGAACACGAGCGGTGAGGAGCGCGCGATGCCCGAGGCGCCGTCGGGTGTGCCGGACTCCTTCGAGGAGCACATGCAGTTGATGTTCGATCTGCAACTGCTCGCGCTGCAGACGGACCTGACGCGGGTCATCACCTTCAAGACCGGCTTCGACCAGTCGAACCGGACGTTCCCCGGCAGCGGCACAACGAGATCCATCCACGGGGCCTCGCACCACGGCAACGTCCCCGAGGACATCATGGACTTCAACCGGATCAATACCTACCGGCTCGGGCAGCTGGCGTACTTCCTCGAGAAGATGCGCGACACGGTGGAGGGCGATGCCTCGTTGCTCGACAAGACGGCGATCATCTGGGGCTCGCCGATGGCGGACGGGAACCTTCACAACCACCGACGCGCGCCGTTGCTCGTAATGGGCCGGGCGAACGGGGCGCTGGAGGGCGGCACCCACTTGCGCGCCCCCAATGGGACCCCGATGGCCAACGCCTTCGTGAGCCTCATGCGCAAGATTGGACACCCCGAGATGGCAACGTTCGGCGACAGCGACGGCGTGTTCTCACTCGACTGGGCGGGCGGGGCGCCCTCTGGCGGGAGGGGTCCGGCATGAGGGCCGCCGCGGTCGCGCTACTGCTCGCGGCGGTTCTGCCGTCGGCCCTGGCGGCGCAACAGGCCGTGGCGGGCAACGCGCTGCTGGATGCAGCCCGGCGCGGTGAACTGGAGGCGGTCCGCGATTTGATCGGCCGCGGTGCCGACGCGGATGCGAAGCGCGGCGACGGGATGACCGCGCTGCACTTCGCCGCCGAACACGGGCATGACGCGGTGGCCCGCGCGTTGATCGACGCGGGCGCGGCGGTTGATGCCGGGACTCGAATCGGCCGCTACACGCCGCTCCACGTGGCTGCGCGGGCCGGATACGGCGCCATCGTCGCACATCTGCTCGAATCCGGCGCCGACCCGGACGCCGTGACGACGAACAGCGGCGTGACGGCGCTGCACCTGGCGGCGGGCGCCGTGGAGGGCGAGGCGGCGGTAACTGCCCTGCTCGAGCACGGCGCCGACCCGAACGCCCGGGAGGGGTCGGCGGGTCAGACGCCCCTCATGTTCGCGGCGGCCGCGAATCGGCCCGGCGCGGTGACCGTGCTGATCGAGGCGGGCGCCGACCCCGACATCGCGACCGCCGTGGTGGATGTCCTGCCCAGTCTGGCGCTGGACCGTGAGGCCAACCGCCGGTTCCGCGACATGTTGGGCGCGGCACCGGAGACGCTCGGACGATACGGGCCCGAGGCCGCTCCACAAGCCGGACGGCCCGACGAACCCGGTCCGGCCCGCGTCCAGGCAGCCATCCGTGCACAGCGGGAGTTCCTTCGCTCCGGCTACGATGTGGGCGAGGTCACCCCCCACTCGCTCGGCCGCACCGGGCCGGACTACCCGGGCGGCCCCGACCTCGTGCGGCCCCCGTACCGCGAGGTGCTCGTCGGTCGGACCGGCGGAATGACCGCGCTGCTGTATGCCGCTCGCGAGGGGCACACCGAAGCGGCCACGGCCCTGCTCGACGGCGGCGCGAACATCGACCGGGTCAGCGCGGACGCCACGAGCCCACTGCTCATGGCGGCGCTCAACGGCCAGTTCGACCTGGCGCTCGTCCTGATCGGGCGCGGGGCCGATCCGGATCTCGCCGCATCGACGGACGGCGCCTCGCCCCTGTTCGCCGTCCTGCAGACCCATTGGGCACCCAAGTCCAACTATCCACAGCCGCGCGCGCAGGACGTGCAGCAGGTAGGGCACATGGACGTGCTCCGCGCGCTGCTCGAAGCCGGAGCCGACCCCAACCCGCGCCTGAACACGCACCTCTGGTACTGGGAGTACGGGCTCACCAAGATGGGGATTGACCTCACCGGCGCGACGCCATTCTGGCGCGCGGCCTTCGCGCAGGATCTCGACGCGATGAAGCTCCTCGTCGCGCACGGCGCGGACCCCCACATCCCGACCCGGTGGCCTGAAGTCGGAATGCGCGAGCGGCGGCAGCAGGACGGCCGGCAGCAGGAAGACTCCGCTCTTCCCTGGATACCGGAGGGCGCGCAAAACGCCTGGCCGATCCACGCCGCGGCGGGAGGCGGATACCTGGGACTGGGGGCGTTCAGCGTCCGGAACCGGCCCGACCAGTTCATCGCCGCCGTCAGATACCTGATCGAGGAACTCGGCGCGGACGTCAACCAGCGCGATTCCTGGCTCTACACGCCGATGCACTACGCGGCCTCCCGCGGAGACAACCAACTCATCGAGTACCTGGTTTCGCAGGGAGGCGACGTCACCGCGATCACGCGCCTCGGACAGTCCACGGCCGACATGGCCCGCGGTGGCCGGGCCGGTTTCTTCACCCGCGTCCCGTACCCGGAAACGGTCGAGCTGCTGACCGGTCTGGGTTCGTCCCTCCTGTGCCTCCACACGCATTTCCTGGATACCGGGGACTTCTGCACCGGTGCGGGCGTCGACGACCCCTGGGCGCCCGCCGCAACGGATGCGGAGCGAAAGCGGCCCGGTTCATGAAGACCGCGGCGCTATGTCTGACTCTTGCCGCCGCTCTTGCTGTCTCGGGGTGCGAGAGTGGCGACCGCGCCGCCACCGCAACGATGGGTGGGACGGACATCGTGAAGGGGGGAGACGACCGCACGGGACCGTACGATCCGGTGGCTGGGTGGTGGAAGGCCGCACCCAACCACGACGACGAGTGGGGCTGGGGTCAGGTGGCCGGCGTGGCGGTGGACCACCCGGATCGAATCATCGTGGTCACGCGCGGCGACTGGCCCACCGATCGGTCGGTGCCCCGCGAGGGGCGGTTGCGGCGCACGAACTTCGTGGTCGTGGCCAACGGGAACGGCGAGATCGTCGAACGGTGGGCCCAGTGGGACTCGATCTTCACGCTCCCGCACCAGGTGTACATCAACCCCTACGACCCCGACCGGCACGTGTGGGTGATCGACAGCGGGGGCGGCCAGGGCCATATGCAGGTCGTCAAGTTCACCAACGATGGCAGCGAGATCGTCATGCGCCTCGGCGAGCGCGACCATCCGAAGACGCGCGCTACCGCCCGTGCACGGTCAGACTGGGGCCCCTACACCTACGGCTGGCCGTCGAAGCTGGCGTTCCTCCCGGACGGGAGCTTCCTTCTGGCCGACGGGTACTGGAATTCGCGGATCATCAAGTACTCCGAGGACGGCGAGTTCATCATGCAGTGGGGCGGCCTCGGCACCGGTCCAAGCGAGTTCGACCTCCTTCACGGGCTCGCGGTAGACGATGACCGCGTCTACGTCGGGGACCGTCAGAACGAGCGCCTTCAGCTGTTCACGCACGACGGTGAGTTTATCGAGGAATGGCCGAACATCTTCGACCCGGTGAACATCTGGCCCGATGAGAACGGCACCGTATGGGTCCTGGACGCCAGCCTGAACCGTGTCCTGAAGTACGACCGCGATGGCGTCCTTCGGGACTACTGGGGCGCATACGGCGCTGCCGGCGCGATCGGTCGCGGCACCTGGCCGGGCGGGCTGTCGTTGCCCCACCAGATGGACATGGATGAGAACGGCACCCTGTACATCGCATCGTACAGCGGGGGCTGGATCAACAAGTTCACGCCGAAGCCGGACGCGGACCCGGACAGGCTCATCGGGCCCAGGCTGCTGCTCACGCGTTGAGCCTGGAGTAACTGCCCGCCGAAAGGCCGATCGGCCCCAGCGGCTTCACACTGTTCCCGGCGTCGCCCTGTCCAACCAAAGCTGAATTCTCAACACAATGTTGATTTTTCAGCATCAGTCCGTTATCGTTAGGGATCGGCGGGCGACGACACAGAGTCGCTCGTCTTCACCGCAGGTCAAGCGAGGCCGCAGTGACCCACCTGCCACAACTCAGCCGACGAGAGCGCGAGGTCATGGACATCGTCCACGAAATGGGCGATGCAACCGCCGTCCAGATCCGGGAGCGAATGGCCGACCCGCCTACTGACTCGGCCGTCCGGTCGGTGCTGCGGATCCTCGTCGAGAAGGGACATCTGTCAAGCGCCTACGATGGGCCGCGCTACGTCTACTCACCCACGGTCCCGGCACAACGAGCGCGCAGCTCGGCCATGCGGCATGTCCTGAGGACGTTCTTCGGCGGCTCGGTGGAGGGCGCGGTCGCCACGCTGCTCCAGATGGAGGACAGCGAGCTCACACCTGAGGAGCGCGCGCGCATCAAGGCGCTGATCGACCAGGCATCCGAGGAGGGACGGTGATGGACTGGCTGACCGCACCTCTGTTCCAAAGCATGTTCGAGCTCCTCATAAGGGCGACCATCCTGCTGTCGGCAGCTCTGGCATTGGCGTGGCTCACCCGCAAGGGACCCGCGAGGGTCCGTCATCTGCTGTGGACGATGAACTTCGCGCTCCTCCTCTCGCTGCCTGCCCTCAGCCTCCTGGTCCCCTCATGGGAGGTGCCGGTCATCCCCTCCAAGGGTAGCGTTCCACCGGCAGTCGTCTCTCCTGAGCCTGCCCCGGTCAATGGTACGGCAAGCCTGTCCTTCACGCTGCCCGCACCCGTGCTCCCCGAGGCCAGACCCGCACGAGTCCCGGTGAGGGGGTCAGTGCCGCCGAAGCGCTACATCCCCATACCACTCCTTTTCTGGGGCGTAGGCTGCGCGGCCTCACTGGCGTCGCTGGCGATGAGCGGGCTTCGGTTCGCAAGACTGGTCCGCACGGCGACTCCGCTCTGCGATCCCGCCCGGCTCCGACAGGTGGAAGCGGTCCGCCAGCGATTGAGAATCCCCGGCGCGGTGCGGGTCGTTCTGAACCCGGCAGCCACGACACCCATGACGGGCGGGTTGCGGAAGCCTGTGGTCCTGCTCCCCATGTCGGCGACGCTGTGGACCCACGAGCGATGGACCGTGGTGCTGGCGCATGAATTGATCCACGTGCGTCGCCGTGACGTGCTCCGGCAACTCATGGTACGGGCCGGGCTCGCGCTTTACTGGTTCCACCCCTTGAGCTGGGTGGCCGCGTGGCTTGCGGCAACCGCGAGCGAGGAAGCCTGTGACGAGGAGGTGTTGGCCTTCGGTACCCGCCCCTCCAGGTACGCCACCCATCTCCTCTCGCTCGCAGGGGGCATGAGCCCCTATCGCCCCGTCTTGTCCCTGCCGATGGCCCAGCGCTCGCAGTCGCAGCTGGAGAGGAGAATCGCGGCCATCCTCAATCCGGACCCACCGCATCGGAGCAGCATGGCCACCGCAATTGTAGTCACGGCGATCGGCGCAGTGGGCGTCTCTGCGGCAGTCGCCGATCCTGTCCAGACCGTCCAGCAGGACACCGTCACGGCGGTGGTCGCCGCCCGGATAGGGGACGAGGCCATGGGCGCCGAGCGAGAGGAGTACATCTTCGGCGAGGTGACCTCCGTGGCCGCGGATAGTGACGGCCGGATCTACGTCGCGGACCAACTCACGCCGTCGGTTCGGGTCTTCGGGTCCGATGGGGAGTTCGTAGCATGGATTGGACGGGAGGGCGAAGGGCCCGGCGAGTTCACATGGCCGGTCGACATTCTGCCCGCAGCCGATGGAAGGCTCTTTGTGCGGGGATCGCGCGTCACAACGTTTGCGGCGAGTGCTTCGTCGGAGTATCCGGACGCGGTAGTAGACACCTGGAGAACTCCTGCGCTCTCCAATACCGGTTCCGAGCGGGCCCGACTGGTCGACGGTGTCTACTACTACCCGCACTATACCTCCATCCGCGATGAGCCCGTCGACTACTTCTACATGAAGTACGGTCCAGGGGGGCACACGGGTGACACGGTCAGAGTGCCCGCCGTGGGGAACCTCGGGAGACAGTTTACGGCGTTCTACATGGTCAACGCGGGAGGCGGCTGGTTGGTCGATGGACTGAACATCGTACCCTTCGGTCCCCGCGCGGACTGGGACATGACCGAGCGTGGGACGATCATCGCGAGCGATGGAGAGACCTACCGGATCCAGGAGTTCGACCAGGATGGCCGGCTTCTCCGGACGATCACCGGCCCGGAGATGGAGAGGCGAGCCGTGCCCCTCGCCGAACGCGCGGACAGCATGAGGGCGCTCGAGGCGCGCATCGATTCCCTTCCCGTGCCGCTCGAAGATGTCATGCACGTCGCGCCGGAGATCCTGCGCGGTGAGATCCCGGACTCGCTGCCGGCGTCCATCGCGCTTCATGTAGGCACCGGCAACCGCATCTGGGTAGAGCGCTGGCCCCCGGAAGGCCGAGGATCGTCCCGCTACTACGACGTCCTGGAATACGACGGTCGCTACAGGGGCACCGTCGTCGTCCCGGCGCCATTGCTGGCGGACCCGCCGCCATTCTTCGGGGAAGACGTCATCGTCGGCGTTGTCATGGACCCGACAACCGAGGTGCACTCCGTCGTCGCTCTCCGCTTTCGCCTACCTGGGTAATGGTGCTGGCCATACCGCCCAGCCCACCCGTCATCACGCGAAACCGACCCCCCGATCGAGCCGTAGGTGTCCAGTGTGACATGGGCGGTGCTGCAACGAATCGGGCCAGTTCGCTCATGGGTGCGACTCGGGCGGGAAGTCATCATGGGAACAGGCACGAAGGTGTTTGTCGGCACGATCGTCGCCGGAGGCCTGGGAGCCTCGGCGTTCGCAATGTTCGCGGCCAGGGGGGGCGAGACCGAGGTGGACACCGTCCCCGTGGAGAGGGGCGAGATCGTGGACCGCGCCCTCGCGGTCGGACGCATCGAACCACTCGTCGAAGTAAGCGTGAAGTCCCAGCTCGCGGGCGTCGTGCGTCGGATGTTCAAGGAACCCGGCCAATACGTCCAGCGGGGTGAACCTCTGCTCGAAGTCCAGCCCAACCCGACACCGATCGAACTGGTCGAGGCGCGCCGCTCCATCGAATTGCGCGAGATCGAGTTGCAGCAACTCGAGCGGCGTCGCGACCGGCTCGCCACGTTGCGCGAACAGGGGCTCGCGTCGGAGGAGGAGTTCGAGGACGCCAGCTACTCGTTCAGCGAAGTCTCGCTCCAGCTCCAGATCGCCCGCGAACGCCTGGCCCTGCTCTCGGAAGGGCGCGTGACCATCGGAGACGAGGCCTTGGAGACGGTCATTCAGAGCCCCATCCAGGGCTTCATTCTCGAGAAGATGGTGGAAATCGGGGACCCTGTAGTCCCGCTGACGACGTTCCAGGAAGGGACCGTCCTCATGACGATGGCCGAGATGGACGAATTGCTCTTCCGGGGAACCGTCGACGAAATCGATGTGGGTCGGCTGACGGAGGGAATGCCGGTCGAGGTCACGATCGGGGCCCTTCCCGACGCGCGGGTCGACGGGCGACTGACGAAGATCTCGCTCACCGGACGTGACGAGGAGAACGCCACCACCTTTCCGGTTGAAATCGCGGTCGTACCCGCCGCGGGCATCCTGCTTAGAGCCGGCTATTCGGCCAACGCCCAGGTGATCATCGAGCGTCGTTCGGACATCCTGATCATCCCGGAGCGCGTGGTCAGGTTCGAGGATGGAGGCACGTTCGTGACGGTTCGGCTGGGGCCCGAGCAGACCGAGGAGCGCGAGATCAGGACGGGGCTCAGCGACGGGATCAGTGTCGAGGTCGTCGACGGCCTCGCGGAGGGCGAGCGCGTCATGGAGCCCCCGCGGCGCGAGATCACCTAGGCTCGCGCGGTCGTGAAAACGCCGTGAGGCTGGTCGACGGGGTCCGGCAACTGTGGGCGGACCTTTCCGCGCAGCGTCTGCGGACGATCCTGACCGTGCTCGGGATCACCTGGGGCACGGTGGCGGTCGTCGTTCTGCTCGCCTTCTCGGTCGGGCTCGAGCGCCAGACGATCAAGCGGTTTCACGGGCTGGGCGACCGGATCGTCGTGCTCTTCGGTGGACGAACGGTGCTGGCTCACGCGGGATTCAGGGAGGGGCGAACAATCCGGCTCCGCGAAACGGATGCTCAAATCCTCGCCCGCCAGATCCCCGACATCACGATGATCAGCCCGGAGTACTCGACGCGTGAGGCGCCTGTCCGCCGCGGCCGGAACTCGCTCAGTCCCAATATCACCGGCATTCATCCCGTGTACGGCGAGATGCGGAACATCTTCCCGCTACCGGGTGGCCGATTCATCAACGAACGGGATCAGGATGAGCGGCGGCGCGTGGTGTTTCTCGGCGACGAGGTCGCCAGCGTCCTGTTCGGTGACATGGATCCCGTTGGCGAACAGGTGCGGATAGGGGACTCCCCCTTCACCGTGATCGGCGTCCTCCAACCCAAGGTTCAGAACAGTTCCTACAACTCGCGCGACGAAGACCGGGTGTTCATTCCGGCGAGCACGCACGCCGCCCTTTTCGGCTCGCGCTACGTCTCGAACCTGGTCTACCGAACCGCGGACGCCTCGCGCACCGAGGCGGTAGAAGCGCGAGTCTACGAGGTGTTGGGCAGGAAGTACCGCTTCAATCCACAGGACGAAGACGCACTCGAACTCTGGGACACGGCCGAATGGGAGCGCATGTTCGGCTACCTGTTCCTCGGGTTCAAGCTGTTCTTCGCGATCGTGGGCAGCTTCACGCTCAGCGTAGGAGGGATCGGCGTCGCGAACATCATGTACATCGTCGTGCACGAACGGACGCGCGAGATCGGGATCAAGCGCTCGGTCGGCGCGACCCGACGGTCGATCCTCTGGCAGTTCCTCGTGGAGAGCGCCCTCATCGTGGCTGTCGGGGCCGCGCTCGGCGTCCTTGGTTCGGCAGGAATCGTGAAACTGATGTCTCTGCTTCCCATGCAGGAGTCCATGCAGGAGATCGTGGGCACGCCTGTGATCTCGCTCCAGGTGGCTGCCGTCACGATGGCGCTGCTTGCGTTTATCGCGATGCTCGCCGGCTTGTTGCCCGCCCGTCGCGCTGCGGCGCTGGATCCGGTCGAATGTCTTCGTCACTAGCACCGGCGCACCACGCCCGCGCATCGGCGCACCACACCCGCAGCGTGGTCTGACCGATGTGGAAGATGCTCCTGGCGGAGGTGCTCGGCGACCTGCGGGCCCACCGCACCCGAACCTTTCTAACCATCTTCGCCATGGTGTGGGGCACGATCTCGATCGTCCTGCTGCTTGCCTTCGGCCAGGGGCTCCGGAACCAGGTTTCGGTCGGCCTGCTCAATGCGGGAGAGCGAATCTTCATGGTCTACGGCGGCCAGACGAGCCTTGAGCACCAGGGTCTCTCGAAGGGACGCCGGGTACGGTTGCGGGAGGATGATCTCGACCTGGTCCTGCGTGCGATCCCGGAGTTCGAGTTCGGCAGCCCGTCCTACGGACGCGGCAGGACGCATATCGAGGCGGGCGAGAACCAGACCACGACCTACATGGAGGGCGTGGCCCCGATCTTCTCCGAGCTGCGGCGTATGTTCCCCGCCCCCGGCGGACGGTTCATCAATCAGCGCGACATCGATCAGCGGCGGCGCGTGCTCTTCCTCGGCGACGGGATCGCGGCGCGCCTGTTCGGCGACACACCGCCCGTGGGACAGGCCGTTCTGCTCGACGGGCTCTCCTTTCGGGTGATCGGAGTGATGGAATCCAAGTTCCAGGACTCGAGCAACAACGGTCCGGATGAAGACCGCGCCGTGATTCCTGCCTCTACCTTCCGGAGCATCTACGGCAACGAGTTCGTGAACCACCTTCTCGTGCGCCCCCGCAACGTCGCGGACGCACCGGTCGCCAAGCGGGAGCTGTACCGGGTCCTCGGCGGCCGGCACAGGTTCGACCCGACGGACGAACGAGCGCTCGGCATCTGGGACTTCATCGAGGATGAGAAGATCGTGGGTCAGATCGGGTTCGGCATCCAGGTCTTCCTGGGGCTCGTGGGTGCCTTCACCCTGCTGGTCGCCGGGGTCGGCGTCGCGAACATCATGTATGTCGTCGTGCGTGAGCGGACGCGGGAAATCGGCATCAGGCTCGCAGTGGGCGCGCGCCGACGGCACATCGTCAACCAGTTCCTGTGCGAGGCGATCCTCATCGCGGTCGGCGGCGGCCTGCTGGGACTCTCCATCGCCGCGCTCCTGGTGACCGGCATCGACAGCATTCCCAGCGACAACCCGGCCATGGAGTACATCCTGAACCCGAAACTCTCGCTGCCGATCGCGTCGATCTGCGTCGGCATGCTCATGGCGATCGGCCTCGTGGCCGGAATCCTGCCCGCGCGCAAGGCGGCGCGTCTCGATCCGGTGGAGTCGCTGCGGTACGAGTGAGCGGGGCTCGATGCGCCTCGCGTTATCTCGCCGGGGATCCAATGGGCCTGGGTAGACTTGAACTACCGACCTCACGCTTATCAGCCAACCTAACGGAGGGCGTGAATCCCGGCAAGAAATCGTCTAAGTTCAATCTGGACTGCACGATCTGCCGTTCTTGCCGTTGGATGATGTCTGGATCTGCCGTACTCAAATAGCCGGAAAACGGCCTCAAATGGCTGGCATTTGGACGGACCGGCACGCCGGTCAAGCGGTCGTGGCTATCTTGCCCGCGGCGGGGTCTCTTCACCCGGAGGCGCGGCTCGTGACCCACCGGAACCGGTTGGGATCAGTGGAAGCTTGGCCTGCGGATCTTCGAACATGACATCTTCACGTTGAATGAGGTCAGCTTGAGCCATCAGCACTCTGGCCGCTTTGCGGCGGACATGCGCCTGAGCGACTAGATGGCGCCGCTCAAAGTCCCAAGCTTCGCCAGCTAGCTCGCGGGCGACCGTGCGTAGTTTCTCGATGCTCATCGTTGGAGAGGTCCTCCGGAAAGGGGGGTCAAATAGGTTCCCCCCTATGGTGCGACAACCCCATCATCAACCGATCACGGCCGCGTTGCTACACCGTTCCACTCGAGCGGCAGCGACCCTGAGTGCCGATCCGTCCAGTGTCGGCTTTACCACCCCGTCGACGGGTACGAGACGCTATGCCCAATCCCCTTCGGCTACGGCCCAGACCAGAGATAGCACTTGGGATTGGCGTGGGACCGCCAGCGTACTCTCAAATAGTTCAACGGGCTGGCGTTGCTCGTTCTCAAGCCACGCGTACGGGTCGAGAGCTTCAGCTTCTTCGTTTGCCTCCTCACCGCTGAAGACCGCCTTCGCGTGACTCTCCACGGGTACCGGATCACCCCGCCACGGAATGCGGTAAACGAAACCCTTGGACTTCGCGACCCACTCGATGATCCCATCACGGGCGCATACGAGACTGCATGAAGAGCGCGTGACCTCCACGTAACGAAGCGCAGCCGCCGTGCGAGAGACATCGTACATGTCCCGTTCCGCCAGTTCGCCGATCTCTCGGAAGTTGGGGTCTCGGCCTCGTGCGTCCTGGGAGAAAAGATGCCGAGGCATGAGCAACTCGGCCGCGAAGTCGTTCGCCTCCCGCTCGTGGAGGCTCCCACGGTGCGCTCCAGCTGTCATATCGGCGTCGCCGCACCGTCGGGTCGCGCGATTCTTGTGGGTTGGAATATGGTAGTGGCCGAGCTCATGGGCTATGGAAAACCGTCGCCGGCCGCGGTTCTGACCAGGCGCGAGCATGATGCCGGCGGGCGAGTCGGGGGCCGGCCTAACGAGGCAAGCGGTGTAGCCGGGTTCTCGGACCTCTGACTCGACGACCTCAATGCCGTCGTCGGCGAGGATTGCATCCAGATCGCAAGCCCGCGCCCCGTCCGACAAACCACGTGCCCGCCGAAAGAGCTGGGCTACGCGCCGGCCGTTCCGACTTGGTCGGGTGGCCATGGCTCACCCCGACTTGGTGTGCTTCTGGCTGAGGTACTCCGCGAAGTGTCGGATCTCCTCCTTCGCCTCGTCCGGCAGACTTCGGTACTGGCGGAAGTGAACCTGCTCAGCGGGTGACAGCTCATCGACATCCCTTCCGAGGAGGTGCCCAGGGCTTACGCCCAAGGCACGAGCCAGCCTTCTCAGCATTCGGAACGACGGTTCGCGTTCACCCCGTTCCATCTGCGAAATCGCACTTTGGGAGGTGTTTAGAGCGCGGGCAAGCCCGCTTTGAGTCAGTCCCGCGTCGGTCCGGATTTCCTGCAACCGCCTGCCGAAATCGTTCATGAGCCTGGATCCCAGAGGAAGAAGGGGGTTATCATCGTCTTGACATCCATCGCGCACACGATATATTACTCCCAGTGCTTGAAACCTATCGCTGGCTGTCCCGCGGTAGCAAGTCGCCGAGCACCATGAGGGTGTCGCGGCACGGGGCCGGACCCCGCATGGGCTCACCACACACGGAGTGTCGATTGATGACTACGAAGCCTGACACGAAGCGCGCAGCGAAGCCTGACACGAAACCCGGGGGCGGGCCCTCGGTCACGTTCACGATCGACGGTGTAGAGTACACCACGGACGATCGACCCCAGAAGGTGGCAGATCTCCTGTGCCTGGCGGGTGTCGATCCGAAAGATCACGACCTCGGCCTGGTCGGTCCTCAAGGCACCGTGAGGAAGCTGCCCGATGACGATGACGTTCGCATCAAATCTGGCGATCGCTTCGTCACCATCTACGACGGCACCACGCCGGTCGTCTGACGATGACCGGGCTCGGAGGGTTCATGGCCGGGCTTGAGGAGCTCGGTCTCACACCGGAGCAGCGGGGTTCGCTCGTCGTCGTGAAACTGGATATCACCATCGCCGGACGCGCTGATCTAAGCGTCGTGGGCACCGATCCTGCGGGAGATTTCCCGAACATCCCTCCGCACTGGCTGCATCTCCGAAAGGAGCTAGCGTTGCCGGAAGAGACAGGTAGGTCTTCGCAGCTCGGAGACGGTTGGCGAAAGTGGAGCCGGCAGCATCCGAGCTGGAGAGGTGGAGACAACGCCGTTCAGGCATGGCTCGCCCACGCACGTTCGCTTCTTCTCATGGCGACGCTGGCGTGAGCGTGCGTCGGTCGGTCGCGATGACCGGATCCACAGAGGCGGAGTTCGCAGAACACCTGCTCCGGGACGATGGCCAGGAGGACCTGTGTTTTGGGGCTTGGCGGCCATCGACCGGTCGGCAGAGGCGGACGGCAATACTGCATCAGGCGATCCTCCCACGGCGTGGCGACCGGCTCGTCCATGGCAATGCATCGTTCGAACCCGCATATACGCTCAGGGCCGCCCAGGAAGCCGCTGCGGCCGGTTGCGGGCTAGCCTTCATGCACAGCCATCCGAAGGGCGACGGTTGGCAGTCGCTGAACGAGACGGATCGGATCGCGGAGAGTCGAATAGCAAACGTAGCCCGCGAGTTGACCGGGCTTCCTCTGGTCGGTCTCACCCTCGCGGGAGATCGGTGCTGGTCGGCGCGCGTGTGGGAAGGTGCCGGCCGCGAGGTCACTCCCGTGTCCTGCGAGACCGTGAGGACGGTCGGTGCCACCTTCGGAGCTACCTTCGACGACAGCATCCTGCCAGTGCCCCAGCCTTCGGAAATGCAGGATCGCACCGTTCACACCTGGGGCGAGGAAATCCAGGCGAAGATTGCCCGCCTGAGGGTGGCGGTAGCCGGAGTGGGGAGTGTTGGGATGGCAATTGCCGACGTACTCGCCCGTACGGGGATCGAGTGCGTCGGCGTGTTCGATTTCGACACCGTTGAGTCAATCAACCTCGATCGACTTCGTGGTGCATCGCGCTTGGATGCGTTTCTCAGGAGATCAAAGGCCGATGTAGCTCGGCGGCTGTTGGCTGATGGATCGACTGCAGCAACGCCAAGACATGAGGTTCAGGAGTTGAGCATCTGCGAGCCCCAAGGCCTGACCCGACTACTCGACTTCGATCTCATCTTCTCCTGCGTTGACCGGCCGTGGCCCCGGCACGTCCTCAACCTGATTGCTTACACGGACCTCATCCCGGTCGTCGAAGGCGGGATGAGTGCGTTTCAGAATGTGGACGGATCACTGCGCAACGCGTACTGGAGCTCCACTGTGGTGAGACCCGGTCGTCCCTGCCTGGTGTGCCTGGGGCAGTATGATCCAGCGCTCGTCCAAGTCGAGCGCGACGGCAGTCTCGACGACCCGAGCTACATCGCCAACCTCCCCGCGGATTCGCCGCTTCGACGGCGGGAGAATGTAGCGGCGATCTCCACCTCAGTGGCGGCCGCCTTGCTGGAGCAGTTCATCGCGTACGTGGCTCGTCCATCCGGATTCGGAGATCCTGGTCCTCTCCGATTCAGCCTTCGCGACCACAGTGTGAAGCGACTGGACACAGCTTGTCGCGCTGGGTGTCCGTATCCTCTGCACGTCGGCGATGGGGACGTTCGGCTCGATCCAGCTGGGTCGCACGCTGCGGCGGAGCAGGCCCGACGGGCGCGATCAACTGTGCCGGTCAAGGTTGCCATGCTGCGGGTGCTGGCCGCTGGACATCACGCGCTCGGGGAGCGACTGGCCAGATTCGCACAACAATTCTGACGAGTCCGAATCACTTCACTCGCCTGGTCCCTGAGCTCGTCGCAGCCTGTGTTCACCAAGCTGGTGCTGGAACCGGCGGGCCACATGGCCACCGGTTTCGCCACCCTGCGCTGCGGTCCAGAGGTCATGAAGGTCCTCTAGCGCCAAAACCACAACATCGTCACGCGCGGCCTTCTCCACCTCGACCGTGGACAGCGCCGCGCGCGGTCTGGCAGTCGCGAGGACCGCGACCACTTCGCTGTCAGGGAGTTGGCTCCGTACATCCTCTGACCGAGCGATGAGCTTGCCCAGTTTACCGCCGCCGTCCGGTGGCCCGACCGTACATTCGACCGCCAGAATCGTGGAAGAGCCGGGGTCATGAGCGAGGTGGTCTACAGCGTTTCCCATCCCCTTCTGAGCGCTCAGGGGGTCTACTTGGAACCCCAGGAAGAAGAGGAGTAGACCCACGGCAGTCTCGAATTCCTTCGCATTCCGCCATTCCTCGTCCCCGAGCTTCTCGAGGAACGCGTGACCGCTTCGGTCGAAGACTTTGTGCGCTCTCATCCGCGGATTGGAGCCCGCCAGGGGCACGGATACGCAGTCCACGCATCTGTCCCCGATGAGAATGAAGAGCGTAGCGGTGTCATCGCCTTTTCGAATCGGAACGTCCAGTTGGGAGTGGAGACCAGATCCCTCCTGCTTCCATTCGTGTTCACTGAGCTTGGTTGATCCGTGACGAACAGGCTCTCCCGCCGTCCCTAGGGTCCAGACAATCTCTGCCCTAGCCACAAAGACCTCTGCGGCAGCCCGCAAGGCTATGGTCAGGCGTTCGGACGTAGACGCTACACGCTCGCGATCAAAGCGCACGGCTAGGGGCGCGATCAGCTCGACGACAGTGGTGTTGCCCTGGATCTCAAGGCCTCGCGGCCGAGAGCAGAACCTGCGCACCAAGTCGGGCAGTCCATCGTAGGCGTTCGGCCCGCCACGAATCATGCCGTCCAACTCGAAGGGATCGCGCCCGGCCTGCCTCACGACATCGAAGATCGTGGAACCATAGCCTACGAGCGTGTGACTGCTCCACAGGTCGTACTCGGCATTCTGGTACGAGGCGGCCAACTCGCTGAAGCAGTATCTCAGATCAACCGTAGGCTGACCCGACTTCTGGACGTATCTGACGGAGCGCGGGCGCAGCTTCGCCACACCATCGGCGATTCCGCACACCACAGCAGACAAATCCGCAATGGGACGAACGACTTGCCAAGCCCGGAAGTCTCGCCGGTCGACGGCAGAGCGTCGCGGCACCGACCGAGGCGTTCGGTGGTCTAGGAAGCCTCGGGTGACAAGGTTCACCCAAAGGCGACCGCTCCGGAAAGCACAGAAGCGCAAATCGATCGATTCCCAGAACCCGGAGCCGTCTACCAGATTCAAGAAGCGATCCGCAGCTCCCTCAGTTGCCCGTGAGGGTTCTTCCTGTAACATCAGATCCTCCATGGTCCTCGGCGGGCTTCGAGCATCAGCCCAGATGTTGGGACTCTAACACCATGCGACGTGGGGTGACCGTGCGGAGGGACGAGTGCGAATCGGCGTGGCCTATTCGTTCGGCCGCTCCGTCTGGGTCCGATCAGAGGACGAAACGGAGAAGGACCCCCGTCACCCTTCAGGGCTCCCGCCATCCCCAGCGCCCATCCGAGACCAAGGAGATCGTACCCCTTAACTGGGTCGACAGGCAGCTGGAACCGATTCGCTGGTGCGCGTCAGAACCGCTGGAGAGGCCGCGCACCACCCTGCGGGGCACCTCGTTGGCGGCTGGGTTCGCGTGGCTGCCTTCGGGGTGATGGGGGCGCATGGTCGCGCGCTCCATGAGCCATGCGGGTGACCGGCCGGTTGCTGGATCTGCTCTTGACAACCCGCTTATATTGCGCTTTCAGCGCTTGGGCGCTCACGGGTGCGGTAGCTCCGACACCGCGACCCCCGCAGCGAGAACCGGATGAGAAACCTGATCGGGGTGAATCGGTCTCCACGTCCCAGACTATCCCGACGCATCCAACCTAGCCCGGGACTTCGGTGATGGCTCTGACTCGACAGGACCTTCTGCTCCTACTGCTGTACGCCCCGACACCCGACTCCGCGAGTATCGCAGGCCGAACCCGTCTGGCCAAGATCATGTTCATCTTCAGGGAAGAGGCATGGGAGGAGTCCGGATTCGAGGACGTTCTGCCGCAAGGGGAGCTTCCCGAGTTTGCTCCCTGGCGTTTTGGTCCCTTCTCGAAGGAGCTTTCGCAGGACGTCAGTTTCTTCACCCGCATCGGCTTCGTGGATGCGCACGTACCGGACAACCAGCCGCAGGCTACACGGTCCTTCGAGCGCGCGTTCTGGCTCGACGAGGACCCCGAAGGAGAGGAACCAAGGCTGGACAGGTTCGTCGTGGAGGAATTCACCCTAACCGAGCTTGGCACCCGATACGTGGAGGACGACGGTCTCTGGGATACCCTGTCCAAGGGGCAGCAGGAAGCGCTGATCCATCTCAAGCACCGTTTCACGAACGTCCCTCTTCGTGATGTGCTCCGGTACGTCTATACCCGTTACCCAGAGAGCGCGACGCGGTCGGAGATCATTGACAAGGTCTTGCGCTAGCGCGATGCGTCCGGGCTACCTCCACCTGTGCTAGGCAACCGCTTTCAGTCTCGTTGCGCTACGCGCGACACGGTCCGGTAAGCCGTGTCTACGTCCGAGCCTCACCTGCCCGTAGTCCCCGAAACCGAACGTCTCATGGTGGAGATGACGGAGGCGGTTCTGCGTGAGCGGGAGATCGAGTACGCGCTTGAGGTACCGTTGTTGTTCTTCTACATCGACCTCGTTTTCCGTGACGGTGAGGGCGAACTCGTCGCCGTAGAGTTCAAACTCCACGACTGGCGTCGCGGGATCGCGCAGGCCAAGGGGCACGAACTCGGGGCCTCCCGGATGTACGTCTGCCTACCAGCCCCCCGGGTCACCGAAAAGTGTAGGGAGGCGGCACGGGAGGCTGGGGTGGGGGTGCTCGCGTGGTCGCCCGCGGAGCCTTTATATGAGGACGTGCCCGCACTGAGGTCGAATATCCTGGTGGATGTCGTCCAGGACTGGCTCGAAGACTCGTTCATGCGCAGGGTCGTCCATGTCTAGCCTGCACTACGTGCGGTATGGGAATCACCCTGAGCAGCGGTTCGTAAGCGGCAAGCTGCGCGATACCTACGAAGGCCTCGTCTACCACGCCAATCTGGTGGCGGGAAGTGCCGGAGGTATCGCGAAGTTCGTGATGCGGGAGGCGCTCCACGAGAGACCCTTCCTGGTCAACCCGATCACGCACGAGTTCCAACGCCCTCCGGGCGAAGCGTTGGAAGTCAAGGCGTGGGTCAAAAAGCTCGCAGAAGACTACTACGAGGGACCTTTCGCGGATGCGGTCTCACGAGGAGAGCCCATTACACCGGAGGCCTTAGGCAGTGACGTGCGCGGGATAGTAGATCGCGTGCTGGACTTCCAGCGGAACACCCTGAATGCTCAGGCGGTCGCGACCGAGGAAGCTCGGTATCTCCGGTTCACGCAACCGCAGTTCGCGCTTCGCCCCGTGGCGCTGATCTGTCCCTATCTCGCTTTCCTTCATAGTGAGGAGCAGTGCCTGAGTACGAACCTTCGGTTGCTCGAAACCGGATTGACGGCCGACCCCCGCGTAGCCGCAAAGTTGGCATTCCCGCGCTCGCTACTCACTAGCGGTCGCCTCCCCGGCATCCTCGACGCGTACAACGAACTGGCCCCGACTAGGTACTACCTCTGGGTCGGTGACTTCTCGGAACTGGAGGTGAGGACAGAGGAGTTGCGAGCGTTCGCGTCGTTACTCGACAGCCTGGGCAGTCGCGTTACGAACCTATACGGTGGCTTCCTGTCCATGCTACTCTCGCACGAGGATATCGCCCTCTTGGATGGGGTCTGTAACGGCCCTCAGTACGGAGAGGATCGCGGCTTGATTCCCACTACGGGCTTCGGTTCACCTGCGGCCAGATTCTACGTTCGCGACCTCCACCGTCGGGTACGGTACCGAGATGCTCTGCGCCTGTTTGAGCGAATGGGGTGGCTGGCGACCGAGGCGGCGTACTTCGACAACGTATGCTCCTGCCCAACCTGTAGGCAGCTAGTGAACGAGCATGGTCCGACACAGGGTTTCGCGCAGTTCGGTCAGACGAAGGAGGACAAGAACGGTGTACCGAGGACGACGTGGAGGAGCCTCGTCCATGCCTCGAATCACTACATGTACGCAAAGCAATGGGAACGTAGCCTGATCCTGACTGAGAGTGTAGGCGCCATCAGGAACGGTATACAGGAAGCGATAGAGCGGTATCAGCACGTCGCCCAGTCGCTGACAGCGCATCTACATAGATGGTGCGCCCTGCTGGACGAGCTAAGGAGGACCTGACCTGGTGACTCCCCGCACGTCATTCCGGCATCTCGCAAGTATTGTCACGAGCCACTCGGTCGCCAGTAGGCTGTGGGCATCGGGGCCGAGTCTTGCCCAAGGTGAGTTTTCCGGGAAGCCCGGCGGTCTCGCAGGGAATAGTCCGCTTCTGATTCTCATTTGCCACGCGATCGCAGCAGATTGCGTTCGACCCCGATCCCGTGTGCGTTTACGAACAGGTAAGCGGTGAGTACGGATGGCACTTGACCTTGCGGACTACGACCGAAGAGCCCGCGACGCGGTCAGAGTTTTCTGGAAGAGCCGTGAGCAGGCCCGGGAGAAGCAGGCCTACACGGGCCTACCGGACCAGGGAGAACGTGGAAGCGTGACGGGGGGCAAGAACATGGATGGCTTCATCGATCTCGTGGTGGATCTGGTGAAAGCCAATGGACTCCCGCACGCCTCGATTCATCAGAAGGTCTCTCTGCTGACGCTTCCCGGTTACTTCCGGCCAACCAAACGATGGGATCTGCTGGTACTCGATGAGAGCCACTTGGTAGCAGCCATCGAGTTGAAGAGTCAAGTCGGCCCATCCTTCGGAAACAACTTCAACAACCGCGCTGAAGAGGCCGTCGGAAGCGCGGCCGACTTGTGGACGGCCTACAGAGAAGGGGCATTCGGCGATCAGGCTCGGCCTTTCGTGGGTTGGTTGATTCTGGTGGAAGATGCACCGGCCTCCCGGCGCCCGGTGCGATGCGAGACGCCGCATTTCCCTGTGTTCCCTGCCTTCGAAGGTGCTTCCTACTTGAAGCGGTACGACTTGCTTTGCCGTCGACTTGTACGCGAGCGACTCTACACGACCGCAGCAGTAATCTCGTCTCCCAGATCGGCGGCCGACACGGGCGAGTACAGGAGACAGTCGGAGATGACCGGGCTTCAGACGTTCGTGAGGTCCCTGGCGGGGCACATCGCCGCGGAAGCTGCAAGGGAACGAGGGTGAAGCTACCTCACGGCAGGCAGGCCGCTAGACGCATCGATTTCACCGGAACGAACGTCGACAATACGGAGCAGGCTGGTAGCCTCATCTAGCATCCTCTGCACCGCCTTCCCGTGGTACACTGGGTCGACTTCAATTCCGATACTATTGCGCCCGCAGGCAGCTGCAGCGACCTGCGTCGAGGCCGTTCCGGTGAAGGGATCGAGCACTGTGTCTCCCACGAAGCTGAACATCCGGATCAGACGGTCGGCGAGAGTGACCGGGTAGGGCGCAGGGTGATCACGGGTCGACGCTCCAGGTATGTCCGTCCAAATCTGACGGAAGTGGGTCTTGAAGCTGGCCGCGGGCAGCACACTGAGCGTTCGTGCCGCCGTGGTTGGCTTTCGGTAGCCGCCCGGCTTCCGCTGCATCAAGATGAATTCTATGTCGTTCTTGATCACGGCGTTGGGTTCGTAGGGCTTGCCTAGGAACCCACCGGATCCGCGCTGCACTTCATGGGCGACGTTCGCAATCTTATGCCAGATGATCGGTGCCAAATTGTCGAAGCCGAGTCTCCGGCAGCGGTCCTGAATCGAGGCGTGCAGGGGAACCACGGCATGTCGACCGTTTCTCCGCCGCGATAGGCAGACATCCCCGACTACGCAGATCATCCGTCCCCCGGGGACGAGTGCCCGATGGCAGGCGCGCCAGACGGCGTCCAGCTGGTCGAGGAATTCGTCGTAGTCGGCAATCCAACCCAACTGACCTGCGGTCCGACGGTACTCCTTGAGCGTCCAGTACGGCGGCGATGTGACGACCAGGTGAACCGACTCCTCTGGCAGGGCTACCTGACGAGCGTCTCCGAGCAACACCTGATGATGTGACGGCACCTGCTCAACAGCGGCGGCGATCAGCGCCATGGCAGACGGATCCTTCGCGATCCTCGGCAGGTCGCGGGACAGATCCTCCAGAGCCTGCAACCGTTCCGGAACCAGCGCGTCGAGCGGCGAGCGCGTGACGTTCACCTGCGCCAGAGCGATGGAATCGACCTTCGTCTTCATACCTGAAGATTACCTACATGGCCCCGGCCTGTCTAATGGGACCCAGCGTTCCATCCCCCGAGATCGTGCGGCCATCGAGGGGCCGTACGCCATCAACCGTTAAGTACGTCGCGTCCTTCCCAGTGGTCAGCGGCAGCGGTTCGCTTTTCACGACCGCCACCTTGAGAATCCGCCCTTTGATCCGGGCCGAACTGGTTCGGATCGCCGATTCGGGAACACTGGTTTGGTCCATCCACATTGGCGCTCCGCGACTCGAGGGCGGCCCTTGAAGTGGTGTTGGAGTCGGCGAACCGAACCGTCCAACACACCCGGAAAGGATGTCCGTCACGACCGCACGACTTCATCGTCGCCCCTCAACACCCCCGTCTTCCGCCAAGCCGCGAACTCCTCCTTGAGCATCTTCGCCCGTGAGTTCACTGCCTTTCGCTCCACGGATGCTTGTGTAACATGCAGGTTGAACTCAAGCAAATATTCATATTGCCCATCGTACCTCAATCCCTTCTTCACTTGTTGCCCTAACCGTTCCAACCATATCTCCACAAACGTAGCAAGCTCTGCCGGATCGAACTCATCTTGCTCCCACAGATCGTAGGCGAGCACAACCACCGAGAGCACCATCGCTTGGCTTCGAAAAACACCAGGGTCCTCGAAGGCCGCATTCAGACCATCCAACACTTCTGCGAGTTTCTCAATCCATTGCCTAGCTTGATCTGCCAGGCGAGCGTGCTTCTTGAATAGGTATTGTAGATCTCCGTATCTCATTCTTACCAGGCGGTCTTCAACATCTCCATCCGATGCCGACTCGATCGCAAACACCTGGGTAATTATCTGCGCCGCCAACTGCGCCTTCGCGAATCGGCGGGTCCTAATTCCGACGGACCTTAGGAACGCATGCTGTGCAAGCTCATCGAAACACACGTCTCGGAGATCGCCCACCATCGCGTGCAGCTTCTCGCCCGAATTGATCAGGGTCCCCAGATTCAGTCTCGTGAATTGCAGATTAAACTCCACATCGGCGAGACTGTCGCTCAACAATACGACCGTCATTGGGTACGTCAGCAACGTCTTCAGGAACTCGCGAGCGGTTGCTGCATCAGGGGCCGCGCTCTCGCCGAGTTCCTGAATCTCACGATATGTCATGCCCGACAGCGTTTCGAACGGATGACCTTCTCGGCCGTAGATTTCGTCTTCGCTGTTCAGCTCATTCATCACCTGGAACTGGAAGCCGTTGTCTCTCCGGTCTGCCTCGTTCTGGTCCAGAAACGACATGATCGCGCCGATTCTCTGCCTGCCATCGACGCACTCGACCGACTCCCCGTCCCGGTCGCCATAGAAGTAGAACGCAGCGATATCGAACTCTCTCAGCATCGAGTCGATCAGACGCTGCTTTGCCGCGCGCGACCACACGGTGGGCTCTCTTTGATAGGCCGGGAAACTGATCGTTCCGAACCGTTCGCTCAGCTCCTCCACGGTCCACGGCGACACCATCTTTCGCATGACCCTACATCTCCTCCCACAGTTCGCGGAACGTCCCGGTCGGTGTCTTGATCGACGTCGCAGCCCGCTGCAGCGTGTCGGCCTTCCGTTGCAGCCAGGCGAGAAACCAGTTGGGCTCGTCGTCCGGCCCCGGATCGAGTTCGGATAACAGTTCGTCATCGATTGCCGGGCGGACGTCCAGGTACGGATAGGCTTTCTGGAGCTCTTTCGCTCGATCCGGAGAATCAATCACTTCCACACGATACGGATCGGGCGAAGCGTCCGCCCTTGAATGGCGCGTTGTGAACAGGAGCGAAATGAGGTCCCAATCGTTCCCGCTAAGCTTGCATCCCACGATCCTCAGGACGTCACATTGAAGGAGCTCCCGGGCGATGCCCCAGAGCAGGTTGAACGGATAGCGCTTCTTGGCCTTTTCGATACCCGGTGGTATCCAAAGTGGTGTTGTACTCGCGTCGTCCTGGTATGTGATGGGCCATGTGTCGTTCCAGTAGAACGACCCATGGAGCTTCACCAGCTTGATCTTCTTCTTGCCGGAGGCCGATCCGTTGCCATATGCGTCGATACCGAAGTCGATCGAATGGCCGATGGCTGCAGCCGCGGCCTCGATGTAGTTGTCGTAGTTGATGGTGAGGACGGCCTGGAGTTCCTCGGGACAGTCCTCGACGTTGTACATGTCCAGGAGCATGGCGTAAAGTGCGGAAGGCTCATCGTCGAGCTCTGTCCGGATGTCGGCGAATCTGTCGCGGAGGACCGCCTCGAACTGTTGCCGCAGCTCCGCCGAGAAACGTCTGTGGATCGCGGAAGGCGATTCATCCAGAAACGTCATAATGTGTTCGTAGTCGGTATGGTCGCCTATGAGATCATTGGTAAGGTCATCCAGCAGTTCTCGATCCGCCTCCTCCCGAGAGGTGACGAAATCCCGGATCGCCCGCTCCATCGGGTCGTTCAGATCCCGCATCAGGATGCCGTAGGGACAGTTCCTGTAGTCTACCCACGCCTGCGATGCGCCTGCACCGAACAGGTAGACGATCTTGTCCTTCTTGTCGTTGTCGTCGTTGCTCATCGTGCGTAGTGGGATAGGCTGGATGCGTCGCTGAAGGAGAGGGTTGGGTATCTGGTCTTGGCGATGTGTGACGTGGGGTCGCCTAGCCATGCTATCGGATAGCGACAGGTGTACGCAAGCGGAGGACGGATGGCGTGCCATCGGAGACCGTGCTGCTGCAGGTGGCTCGATCCGACGGCGCTCGCGACGATCCGCATGACTTCTCCCAGTCCCGACACGCTCCGCCGCGCCCCTCAGACGCTGCCCCGGTTAAGCACCTGGATCGCTCTCAGTCGAGCCCGTTGTGATCTCCCAGTTCCGACCCCCACCACGGAAGAAGGGGAGGAAGTCCCTACAACAGCACGAACCGTAGATCGTGCAATCCCGGTTGACCTTGGTAGATCCGTTACCGTCGATCTCGGCATCCGCGTTCCCTTCCATGCCAATACAAACCTTGAGACACACAAGCCCATTAGCTACCACGTAAAGGAGAACAACCTGCAATCAACGCGCCGGGGTGTGATCGGACATGTCCCTCTCCTCCATCGTTCTCGCATCTCCGGCCCTTGAAGTGTCATTTGCGCAGCTATGTGCCGATCAATGACCGCTATAGCCTGTCTAGTGTGGGGGTCACTGAGTACCTGCACTCTTCCTTCCAAATATTTTTGCCGTATCACGTTAAGTACGTCAACCACCGAATCTATCGTACGTGCGTTGGCTTCAGCACCCGCTTCCCTCATCAGCCTGTCAACAATGTAGATGATGGCCGCTCCGTCGTTGATATATGGTTCCTCAAGAAACGACTGCACTCCGCCTAGCGTGATGTCCCAGAACGCATCGTTGCTCTCACTCATAAGTATTCCCACTGACATCGCCAACGTAGACACTTCGTCATTCTCGTCCTGTACCAATCTCCCCAAGACTGTTGAGAGAAGATCCTCTACGACCTGAGGCTCAACATGACTGGTCCCGGGAACCAGTACATCACGGATAAATGTCAATGCACCACTTTTTTCTGTGGCATTAGCGCTCCGCAAATGATCGCCCAGACTATCTGCTCGAAACAGTTGCCCAAATACTTCCCGACGTTCCGCCTGCGAGAAGCCATCGTAGTCGTCCCTAAATGTCCGCAGCTCTAGATCTCGTTCGTTATCAGTAACGTCGAAGCAGCGCCGGAACGCCCTCCGGAAATCGGTGGCAAACACCGACGCTCTCCGAATCGCCAAGTGATTTGCAATGTTACCCACACTAACACTGTAATCATAGTGGTATTGCTCATTCAAGAAGTCGATGACACCCGAGGCGTCTGCAAACAGTCGACTGGCAGTGTCGGCCGCAATAGTATCCAATACTCGTCGCAATAGGTCAGCGCAGTTCACATTTGGCCCTACTATAGCGGGATCGCACTGATTGCGAAGATCGATGTCCGGCTCGTAGTTGACAGTAAACGTATCGGCAACACTAGCCCCGCGGCCCATGAGTGTCACAACAGTATTGCGAAAAGGCACCAAGTGTTGCACGTTGACGAATCTGTGCCGGGGGATATACCATCGTGATTCGGCATCTTTCTGCGTGACGGTACGGCGATAGAGGTTGTAGCGATCCGTGACGATGATGGCGGCATTATCCATATCAAACACCGGAGCGCGCGTTAGAGAGCCGTTGACGTATACGAAGGGTCGCTGGTCGCTGGAGGTTACCGCGTCGTCGTATTCGAGATGCAAAGCCGGCTGAAAAGCTACTGTCAGAGTGACTGCTAACAAGAGACTCGCCGAAACAAGCGCGAGTCGTGGATGACAGAGGGGATTGGGTTTGTCCTTGACCAAGTATTCTTGTGGATGTACGAAGAAGTCGAGCTTCCCGCGGGCTAGTGGTAGCATTGCGTACGACGTGAAAACGCCCCACGAGAAGTCAATTGCTGCGGTGACCTGGTCAGGGTTGATCGGCGGAAGCCACGTTATGTGGGGATAAACAGCGTGAGCATACCAACGTGTGGTCAGAAAGAGGAACTGACCACATAGCAGAGTGAAGGAATAGAGGACAGTCGGAGAAGAGGGAGGACGTAACATGCTAGAACAATTCCTTGGCTAAGATGGACGAACGCCGGCTTGGTAAACAACTTGGGAATGAGCGCTGTCTGCGATGACGAGAATGGCGGATGGCGCAGTCGAGATCGAAAACAGACAAAAGGGATCGATCACATACGGGGGTCACCGGCTGATGGCCAGCAGTTGGGGGGAGTCTTAATCGTCGGTCAGCCATGATGTCTTTACAGATGGCCTGCGTAAACGGAGTAGTTGATCGGTAGACGGTCGTTGTGGCGGAGAAGGCTCCTGACGACGCGAAAGCGGTACAAACGATAGGCATAGACTGCGGTCGCGAGGATGCCGAGGAGCGCCACCTGTCCCGCCGAGTCACCAAGGTCGACAAAATGGGGAAGCCCAAAATGACTGGCGAGGGGCACCGCCGCGATTCCGACCGTAAGCGACCCGAGGACCCACAACCCCGCCGTGAGTGTCGGGCGCACGGTGCCGTCGGCAACAGCCCGTGCGCGATATGCGGCCGGAAGACGGCGCAACATCATCAGCACAACGATTGCTGCGGTCACGAGCGCGACTAACGTCACCCTGGGCGACCATGCTTCGACGAGGACACCTGGTAGAGCGGACCAGTCGGGCGGACAGGTGGTCCGGGCATGCGGGCAGGTGAGCGCTCCCAACGCGGCCGTTGCCAGAGCTATCCATGCGAGTGGAACTGCTGCAACCAGGACGCGGAAGAGGCGCGCCGCCCGGCGTCGAGCGTTTCGCTCCGAGTCGTCCCGGAGACTGCTTCTCCAGAAGGTCTGGGACTTCTGTCGCTGAATCTGGCGCCACCAAATGCTGAGGTCGATGAGGCGGCGCCCCAAATAGGCCGAGAAAGAGAAGATCGTCGCAGCCAAAGCTGCGGTTCGCCACCCGTCGGCCTGGAACGCAAATGACAGGGAAGCATAAGTTCCGAGCAGGATCAAGAGGGGCACCAGAGTGTACAGCCCAAGCAGCAGCTTCCAGTACACCCATCGCCCGAACCATGGCAGGGACGGGGAATGGCCCTCGTCCACGGCCCTGTCCAGAATCCGTTTGAACAGACCCTGATCCGTCCAGTATTTGTTGTGCGCCGCTCCCGGAACGGCGTATCGGTTGAAGACGACATCTTCCACGCACTTGAAAACGGCTCGGTAGCCCGGCGTCTGTTGAACCACATCCAGGTTGTGTCCAACGGGATCAAGTTCGTCGCAGTAGTTGAAGTGCGCGATCTCCAGCGAGTCAGACGACTGGGATCGGTTGGCGCGCTCGAGCAGATAGCGGTAGTTCAACCACCATATCGTCAGGTACTTGTCGATGGGGGAACCCAACGTCACGAAGCTCCGCACTCGCCGAATCCAGTTGGTGTCGAGAAAAGTGAACCTGTTCTCCAACGCGCGGAGATCGCACCGCTCTTCCACCGAGAGGGCCTCGGCCTTCTTCTCTCGTAGGTTGTCCAACTTCGAGAGGTCGTCCGATTCGCACACTCTGTCGTCGTCTCTGAGGTATCCTGGGAACTTCCAAGCAGGGTTGCGACCGCGCCGGACACCGACGCTTGCGCTGGCGTAGAGCAGCGCATCGAAGCTCATGATGCTGCCAAGGCTGTGGGCGAGGATAACGTAACGTGCCTCACGTGCCGGGCCGTCTCGCTCGCGCTCGCGGACACGGTGTTCTGCCTCGATCCTCGCCATAATACTGTGGAACCGTCGGACCGCGCGACCGCGACAGCGGCCGTACTCCCCGTACAATTGGACATCGCCAAGGAATCTCACAAAGACGAGTTCCTTCATCTCTTTGAATCGGAAATTCATGCCGAAGCGCACGAGCAGGAGCGCGTCGGTCAGGAGGTACAGGACGCGGCGGATCCAAAGCGGTACCTTGGCTGCTGGCTTTTCCGGAGGGCCCTCTGCGTCCTTGTGCTTGCGTAACAAGCGGCCAAGGAGGCCTTTGACCCACACGTCTACATCCTGTCCGACTTGTTCTATGGAGTCCTGCATCACGTCGGACCAGCACAGGTCCACGAATCGTAGGTTCTTGCCGGTGTCCGACTGCTTTCCCAAGAATGGCTCTAGGCAATCCACGGAGCGAGAAGCAGGGATGCCGTCGAATTCCATCCAAGGTTGTTCGGTGACCGGGACTTTGGACGAGCCCGTCTGCCCGCAGGCCTGTCCGAGAGTCAGGACATCGCGGTTGTCGTCCGCGTCTGCTGCACGCCGAGCCTCGGCAAAGCGGTTCACCACGCTGATTGCAGTCTCGTTCTTGCGCTGCTCCCCTATGCCATGCACGACGACCACGTAGGTCACGGGCTCGGTCTGAGGTTCGGGGAGCCGCTCGTCGATGGGCTCTTTCATGATGGCGAACTCCGAAGAAAGAGATGTCCGCATCCAAGTATGAGCTGCTCGACGATTCTCCAACAGGTCGGTCCGCTGTACAAGAACGGCATCCACCTGACACCCGGCCTCGCCGAGGTTCGGGTTAAGCTGCGGTCTCGACCTCTCTTCTGGGCGCGGGCTTCTGTCGCGCCGCTTCCGCGGGTCCCGGTCTCTCGAAGACCTCGTAGGGTGTACGCTGGCCGCCTATGCCCTTACGGGGGCCACCCGAATGACCTCACGCTGCACAGGCGTTGGCCGCAGCATCTGGGTTCGCGGCCTGTGTCCGATTCCCCGCTCTGGTGCGGGGTGCGGGGATCGTCTTCCGAGCGGGATCCACCCTTCACCGCCGGTCGCCGCTGGGCGGGGCCGTGCTGCGGACGCCGGGCGGACCGCTCGGGTGGCGTGAGCCACGGTCGGAAACCGCCTAAGTTCCACCTGGGACGGCCGCGCTCCGGCACGAGCTTTCGTGTTGGAGAGTGCGGATGCGAGGCCCCTGCGGGCCCAACGACTTGGACGACTCAAGAGGGGTCACGACGGAATGACAGATGAGACGGCTCCTCCAATCATCAAATGGCGCTGCACGGCGTGCTGGGGGGACGCACGACGCTCGGCTTCCGAGACCGGAGCGGTCACGAGAATCGAATGCGGCCTGTGCGGGAGCAGTCTGTCGAACGACGCGGCGAGAGCCGAGTGGAGGGACATCGAGCGGGAAGCGCGACGCAACCTCTCTGCGGCCGGCCGTGGAGAGACACCGACATACCGCCCCGCGGCGAGGTTCGTGGCGAAGATCATGCCCGACATGCCTCGCGACAAGGCGCGGATGGACGCGAGGGTCCAGGAATCGCTCAAGCTTCCGGCAAGTGACCGCGGCACATCTGTCCTGACGCGCCGTGCCGTCCCCCCAGGCGAAGCCGGATACCTCTACCTCCAGGCCAAGCTTCTCGCGGCCGCCGCGCGCAGCCTTCCCCCGGCCGAGGCGATCCACCGGTGGGACGAGGTGGACCTGGCCCGTCCGGTCGAAGTGCGGATCGACCGCGTGGACGAGGAGGGGATGCACCTCGACGTGGATGTGGCGTCGCGGGCGGCGGAGGGCACCTGGGAGGAACGAGCGGGCACGCTCATGATGCGCGGCCTGATGGCCGCATTCTCCTGCGAGCTGGGGTTGAAGGCGATCCTCATGACCCGATGCCACCGGGCGAGGATGCTCCACGACCTGCGCGCGCTGGACTCCGACCTTCCCGAAGACAGCCGGGCACGCCTGAGAGCGGACTACGCCGCCATCGGCGAGGTATTCGAGGAGTCCGGGAGGATCTTCGACAAGTCGCGGTACTTTCAGAACTCCGACAGCGTCAGGGAGGCAATCGAGCGCGGTCTGCACCACGAGAGAATCCGCGATCTCGAAAAGGCGGCCAGGGTGATTCTCGACGAATGCGAGCTGTCGGGACTCGAAGGCACGCTGATTCCGACTCCGCGCGCCACATGGACCGGGAACCTCGGCGAGGAAGCATCCGCGGGGGATTTCGAAGAGGGAATCCACCATCGCGCCGAGTCCGGCGAAAGCGCATTCGTCTGGAAGCCGGAGGACACCGGATGATCCTGGTTCGGGCGCACCTTGCCGGGTGACGACCGATCCGGAACGGGACCGCACGCGCCATCAGGAATCGGCGAGGTGTTCGTGGTAGTAGGCCAGGGCGTCGCGGAACCCCTGCATCAGGACCTCTTCCTTCTCCTGGAACAGGGCCTCGGGATTCAGGAACATCGCCTCCGTCGCGTCGTACAGGAGCCGTTCCAGCTTGGCCAACGCGAGCCTGTTGGCCAGCGTCCGGTTCACGACATCGCTGATCAACCGCTCGGCACGAGTGCTCGGGCGGATATGGAACACGGCGTTTCTGACCTCCCTCATGCTCTCGAGAAGGCCCGAGTCGACGACTGTCCTCAACTCCGCGTCAAGCGGATCGTGTTTCAGCGACGGATTGATCTCCACCAGTTTTTGGTACCACCAGATCGCGGCATACAGGAGCGCGACGTGGGTGGAGATGACCGCCTTGGCACAGTACGCTCGAACTTGCCCGAGCTGCTGCTCGTCCGCCTTGTCCGCCGGCATCATCCGCAAGTCCCGGTCCACCGCGTCCAGCAGCCCGCCATCGCCCCGGCGGTCGAAGACGATGGACACGGAACGCAGGTACGCCATCGCCAATCGCAACCCCTGAAAAGCTTCCAGCGAAGACAGTACGATGTCGGGCCTAGCCGACTTCATCGCGCAATACCTCCGAGTATCTCGCCGCCAGACCCAGCAGCCGGTTCACCATCTCCTGCGGATAGGCGTTGCCCGGCGGCCCTCCAGCCGCGAACAGCTCTTCCATGGCATCGTCGGGGCGCCTGTTGTGTCCCGGATGCAGCACCCAGTTCCTCAGATCTTCCGCGGCCTCGAGACCGGCGCGGTTGTCTTCGATGTAGCGCTCCAAGTCTTCGAGAACGACTTCGGGATACCGGGTCTTCAGGTATCCGTACCGCCGAAGAAAAGCCGTCGCGAGACAGAAGAACAGCTGCATGGGTCCCCAGACGAACAGATCGACCTCGCGGTTCGCGTCCCAGAGCATGCGCGCCTTGAGTTCGATCGACTCCGAGCGGCACAGCGCCTTCCTGACGGCGTCCAGCATGTCCTCGTCGGAGGTGCCCCTGTCGCGCTGGTCCTGAACCGCTTCGATGAACCTGCGGATTCGAGCGTTGGATATCACCGCGAGCCCATGCATCAACTCGAAGTGCGACAGCATCGCGGCGTGTTCCCTCCTGAGTTCCTTCTCCCTCCTGGCGTTGTTCGAATCCCGCGGGCGGCCCTTCATGCCCGTGGACCACGCGACGAAAGGACATCGGGGATGTCGGGGACTGGTCGCGTGGCCGCCGCATCGTGACGCGCGCGGGGCCGCGCCGGAGGGGCCGCGACGACCCGACCTGTGATCATGTCGCTGTTCGACGGCCAGGAGTGGCGCGATGCGTTGACGGATATGGGGTCATGTTGATTCTCTTCACCAACGGGCAATGAGTCGCGCGCGGGGGAGCTCTCGCGCCCGGCCGACGGTTCCTGGCGAACATTGGCTGGATTCGGTAGCGGTGTCCACCGCTGAGCAGAGTTTGGTCGGACGGCTCTCGCGGCTGCGATACCGCTGTTCCATGAGCCGATAACTGTCGCGGAGCCATGTCCGGCCACTTGCAGGGTTTTCGGGAGTATTCCCTCACCCGCTCCCGGTCGCGGAGAATGCTCGGTCGGCATCCGCAAACCGGCTGTAGCGCGCCTTCACGCGATGGCCGAGGGTCATCGATCCGACCGTCTTGCGGTCCGTCCAATACTTGCCGGTCAGCGCGTCCGGCCGGTGTGCGGCTCCATGCGTCTCCAGCAGGAGGGCGCCTTGGTGCATCTCGCTGATCCGCGCATCGCGAAGGTGGATGGAGGGCTCGTTCGTGTAGACTCCGATCACCTGATACCCGTCACCGGCCGGCGAGGGGCGGACGCGATCCGCGATGAACACCGAGGACGATTCCGGCGTCATCAGCTTCATCTGCAGCATGGTCAGCGACTGCGTGACCGCCATGTAGCAGATGATCGGCGGTACCGGCTCCGTTTCGCCTGGGCGGATGTAGCTGGACTGCAGCACTACCTTCCATGTCCCGCTCAGATCGGGGCGTTTCACGAACCAGCCGTGCAGCCAGCGCCAGCGCCACACCGAGCGCTCGAAAGCGGCCCAAGCGCCCACCAGCGCGCCAACGACAAGCGAGAACGGGGCAAACAGCGCCCAACTGAGTTCGATGCCGTTGACCCATAGCGACACGCCCCAGATCGCAGTCGCCGCGCCGAGAAACGCGGTGACATGAAGCCGCGTGACCTTCACGAGCTACGTCGTCCCACGAAATCCCAAGCCCTCCTGACGAACGCATGCGCTTCCGCTCGCGTCCATTTCTGGCTCGACCGAAACAGGTACTTGATGTCGTTCACCTCACACCATTCGTTGCAGGTCGCTGAGGAGGCCGTGTTCGTCGTGAGGTACGCCAAGACCGCCTGCACGCGGGCGTCCCATGTGCTCCCAGAGAAGCACGAGTCCGGGGCGTTCCAAACCAAACACTCGATCAAGAAACCGGGGATCGGCGCGGCCTCTGCCACGGCGCGATCATCCATGAGATTCCGCAGCTTCTTCACGATCCTGACGACGCCTTTGTATCGCCTGCTCGTGCGGCCGTTCTTCCGAACCCCGTTCTCGTAGTGCAAAGGGATGTCCGGCCAGTCGTCCACCAGACGCTCTGGGAAGTTCTCGATGCGTCCGCCACGATCCGGGATGAGGGCGACGCCCGCCCGGTAGCTCTTGTCTCGCCAATATTGACGGTACTCGAAGAAGGGGGCGACATCCGCTTCGATCGCATAGGCGTTGTCGCCCAGATCGAACGCCTTGTTTCCTCGCCGGACCGCCGTGCGGCCGAAATATGCGACCAGCGCTTCCTCGAGTTCGTTCTTGAACTGCCGGTAGGGATAACCTCCGTCCACGTTCCCGAACATCTCTCTTGACATGCCCTCCGGATATTGCCTCAAGAACACGTCGAAACAGAGAACACCCACATCGACATCGCTGTCCTGACGGACGTTCACACGGTTGCGGTAGGAGCCCTGCGCGAACGTCTTGATCCGGCGCTGTGAGAGCTTGGGGCTCTTCGAGACAGCCTCCTTGATGGCCCGGATCGCATTCTCACTCGTTTGCTGCTCCGCTTGCGGAGGGCCCTTAGCCCACTCCCCGAAGAGATCTTCCCAGCCGGTGCTCATTTGGCCTGCCCGCCCCTATCCGAGGTTGTTGCGAGAGCTGCGGTCCGGGTTCGAAACAGGCGTCTTCACCCCGTTGATTTCGCGCACATGGTAGTTGGGGTAGTTGCCCTGCTCGATCTCGCGAACGAACTGCGCTCGTGTCATGTCCGCGCCGCTGAAGTTGTCGTGGAAGTTCTGGTTCCGACCGCTGTCGGATTCGCTGGTGACCGTGATTCGCTTGGGCATAGGCTCTCCGCTAGTGGGATGGTCCGCTCTTGCTACGGATGCCGAACATAACACGAAGGTCAAGGGCTACCTTCGTGGCAATGAATGGACGGAAACGGAGTCCCCGAGGGCGACCGGCCTCAGCGTGGCCCCGATGCTACCGCTGCCCAGGCGTGCGGCTTCTTGACCTGGCTTGCGGGGTGGCTGGGGTTCCGCGATTCGGCCAACTTCCAGGATCCCCCACCAACCACGAGGCGAATGTACCGGACCTGCATGTTCTGCAAGAAGCCCCTCGGCTCGAACGAGGTGGTGGAGGCCTTCCCGGTCGGCCGTCGCCTTGCCTTCGATCCGGCGAAGGGTCGCCTCTGGGTGGTTTGCCGCAACTGCGAGCGCTGGAACCTCACCCCGCTCGAAGAGCGCTGGGAGGCGGTCGAGACCTGTGAAGGGCTCTTCCGCGCGACGCGGATCCGCACTTCAACCGAGAACATCGGCCTGGCCAGGCACGCCGAGGGCCTCGAACTGGTCCGCATCGGCGAGCCGCTCCGTCCCGAGTTCGCCGCCTGGCGCTACGGCGACCAGTTCCGCCGCCGCCGGCGGCGCTGGATCGCGGCCGGGTCGGCGGGCGTCGCGGCGAACCTCGCTACGTCCGTGACCATCAACCTGGCGACGGGCGGATTGATCGGGGCTGCCGGGGCGGCGGCACTGGGCGGGGGCGTCGCGGGGCTGGCCCTGGTGACGGTGCAGAGATTGCTGAACAGGCAGGCCAATGCAGCGCAGTTCCGGCGCTCCGACGGCACGCCCTACACGCTCACGCGGGACCAGGTCACCCGATTCGCCCGGATTCTGGCCGCCGACGGCGCACCCGGCTTTCGCATCGAGATCCACAGGGGACCGCTCTCGCGGGAAGGCCCGGACTCGTTCGAGGGCGACGATGCCGGGCGAGCCATCAACGCTCTCCTTCCCCTGGTCAATGGCGCAGGGGCTGCATCTCGTCACATCCGGGAAGCGGTGTCCCGGATCGAATCGCACGGCGACCCGCATCGGTTCATCGCCGATTCCACCGAGCGAGGGGCCGCTACCACCGCGCGTGAACTCCCCGCCCCGGGGCGCGGAAGGACGGCCCGGTTGGCCGGGCCCGGATGGATCCGCAAGATGCCCAAGCCCACGCGCCTCGCGCTGGAGATGGCGCTGCACGAAGAGCAGGAGCGGCGCGCGCTCGAAGGCGAACTGGCGCAGCTCGAGGAGGCGTGGCGCGAAGCCGAGGAGATCGCGGCGATCGCCGACAACCTGCTCCTTCCCGAACACACCGACGAGTTCCTGGACCGCCACTCACGTCGAGGGAGGTCCGACGGGCGCTCCTAGTTTGGAGGCAGACGGCCGGACCGCGGGGACCAGAACCAAATGGCGACAGGGGACCAATGGCGTCCGAAATCGTAGCGCCGCGTCGGGGAGTTGGCGTCATCCGACGCGGACCAGCATCGTCGCTCGCCCTAGCGCAGGCGCTTACCGCAACCGGTCGAGCAGCGCGAGGCACCTGCGCGCGAGGGGCTTGCGGCGCCCCTTCTCGGTGAGCACGCCGTAGTAGACGTTGCCGGTCTCGACGAACCCCTCGCCGAGGGCGACCAGGGCGCCCGCTTCGATCGACCGCTCGACGAGGTTGCGCCAGCCCAGGGCGATGCCCTGCCCGCCGGTGGCGGCTTCCACTGCATAGGTGTAGCAGTCGAACCCCGCGCGGCGCGGCGTCCCCTCCGGGCGTCCGGCGGCCGCGAACCAGTCCTCCCACGTCGCCCAGCCCTCGTTGGGCAGCACCAGGTCGAGGAACGTGAGCCCGCCCCAGCCGGAGACCGGCCCGGCGAGGGTCTCGGCATGTGCGGCGGCGAAGCCGGGCGAGCAGACGGGCCGGATCCCCTCCTCGAGGACCACCGCCCGGTCTTCCGGGTCGACGCCCTCGGCCCTCCAGGTCAGCACGATGTCGGCCGACGGGTCGGGCGGCAGGCTCCGGACCGAGTGATGGTAGATCACGATGCGGAGCCGCACGTCCTCGCCGAGCATCCGGCGCAGCGCGTCGTAGCGCGGCATGATCAGGAAGTGGGCCGCGTCGTGCGAGCAGGCGATGACCGCCTGCTGCCCTTGCGCCAACTCGGCCGCTTCCGCGGCCCCCCGGTGAATGGCCGCGAGCCCGGCCGCGACGCCGTCCCGGAAGCGGCTGCCGGCCTCGGTCAGGGTCGCGCCGGCGCGGGAGCGCTCGAACAGGCGCGCGCCCAGCCACGTCTCGAGCTTGGCGATCTGGCGGCTGACGGCGGACTGCGTCGTGCGCAGCTCGCGCGCGGCCAGGGTGAAGTTGCCGTGGCGCGCCGCGCTCTCGAAGGCGATCAGCGCGTTGGCCGGTGGAATCCGGTACGGATCGCGGGCTTGCATGACAACAGGACATTATATCATCGCGCTACGGTATGCGAGTGCCGGGGTGGCCCCATCTGCATGCCGCCGTGGCGCCACGGGAATGCCGCTGGGGGAAGGACGGGACGCGGGGTCTCGGCACATCATGTCGGCCCGCCATGAATCCATGTCGGGCCAGGCTGCGTTCTAGCCGTCGCGTCTTCCTTCCGGCATCCCGCCGCCCGCGCCGTCGCCGAGCCCGGGGGCACCGCCCGGCGCCGTCTCCGGTGAACGCCTGGCCGGCCGGCCGGGGACGCGGCGCCGCCGCAACCGGTCGAAGAGCGCGAGGCACCTGCGCGCGCGCGGCTTGCGGCGTCCCTTCTCGGTGAGCACGCCGTAGTAGACGTTGCCGGTCTCGACGAACCCGTCTCCGAGGGCCACCAGCGCGCCCGCCTCGATCGACCGCTCGACGAGGTTGCGCCAGCCGAGCGCGATGCCCTGCCCGGCGGTGGCGGCCTCCAGCGCGTAGGTGTAGCAGTCGAACCCCGCGCGGCGCGGCGTCCCCTCCGGGCGTCCGGCGGCCGCGAACCAGTCCTCCCACGTCGCCCAGCCCTCGTTGGGCAGCACCAGGTCGAGGAACGTGAGCCCGCCCCAGCCGGAGACGGGTCCGGCGAGCGTCTCCGCGTGGGCGGCGGCGTAGGCGGGTGAGCAGACGGGCCGGACGCCCTCCTCGAGCACCACCGCCCGGTCTTCCGGGGCGACGCCGTCGGCCCCCCAGGTCAGCACGATGTCGGCCGACGGGTCGGGCGGCAGGCTCCGGACCGAATGGTGGTAGATCACGATCCGGAGCCGGGCGTCCTCGCCGACCATCCGCAGCAGCGCGTCGTAGCGCGGCATGACGAGGAGGTGCGACGCGTCGTGCGAGCAGGCCAGGACCACCTGCTCGGCCTGGGCCAACTCGGCCGCCTCGGCGGCCCCCCGGTGAATGGCCGCGAGCCCGGCCGCCACACCGTCGCGGAAGCGCCTTCCGGCCTCCGTCAGGGTCACGCCCGCGCGGGAGCGCTCGAACAGCCGTGCCGACAGCCACGTCTCGAGCTTGCCGATCTGGCGGCTGACGGCGGACTGCGTCGTGCGCAGCTCGCGAGCCGCCAGGGTGAAGCTGCCGTGCCTCGCCGCGCTCTCGAAGGCGATCAGCGCGTTCGCGGGAGGAATCCGGTAGGGATCACGGGCTCGCATGACGGCGAGACATTACATCATGGTGTAGCGGCATGCAAGGAGCGCGGGCGCTTGCGGTACGATATGTAGTGAATATCCGCTGTACGAGCATAGAAGACCGCAACTCATCATTCCATATTGCTATGAATACATGTCCAAAATGGCCGTGCCCAAATCGGCTCGATGCTGATAAACTACGGAGTGGCCCGCGCTACGCCGCGCGGCCTGACCCAGACGCGTTCGGCGCGCGCTGGCCGATGCGCATCCAGATCCCAACTCACGGAGGCGGTTCGCCAAATGACCATCCGTTCTGGATTTGACTCTTTCGAAGGCCGGGTGTTACGCTTCGCCGAGCCGAGCCGAGCCGAGCCGAGCCGAGCCGAGCCGAGCCGAGCCGAGCCGAGCCGA
>JAPPNN010000071.1 GCA_028873815.1 Gemmatimonadota bacterium
CAGCGGCGGTATCGGGCGCCACGGCCGCCGAGTCGAGGGCGGCAGCGGCGGTATCCCCGGCCGCGTCGGGCGAACCTGGGGGCAGCGGCTCCAGGTGGTAGCCGACGGTCTGGCCTTCAACCTCCATCTTCACCACTTCGCGCCCTCGCATGTGAATCGTGATCTGGTTGCCTTCGACTAAGTGTAACGCCGGAGGGCCGTCGGGTTCCGCAGCTACGGTGTCCGAGGGAGTCATGCGATAGAGGCTGCGGGCCTCGCCCACCGCTGTCAGGGTCTCCAGTCGCGAGCGGTTCGCCCCGATCACCTGCCCTGTGGTCGCGGAATCGGCGACAACAAAGTGGGCCAGGATCGTATTCCCCTCCATCCAGTCGCGACTGGCAATCTCCGGAAGTTCCTCCGAACCGGCCGGATTTTCCTGCGCTGCCTCGGCCCGCGCCGAACCCACTGCGGTCACAAGCTCCAGGAGTTGGGCCGGGGACTGCACATCGATCGAATCCGCCGTCAGCTTGAATTCGTCGGCGAAGGCCGAGGGCTGGGCAATGGAATCCTCCGGCTGAGCCTCCGTGGAATCCGCGCGTGCCTCGGCCGCCGCAAGGGCCCGCGCCCGCTCGGCATCTCCGGGTGACAGCCCCGTTGTGTCGAGGACCTCCTGCTCGATTGGAGGGAGCGACAGGATCGCCACCAGCCGGTTGACCTCCCCACCGTCCAGGAACATGCGAATGGCGGGAGCGTTCATGACCATTTCCCTCCCCACCAGTTCCGCGTTTCTGCGCGCGAGGATCTCCTCGCTCAGCCCCGTGGTGGGTGTCACCTCCACCACCTCGGCCGTCAATTCGAAGCCGCTCTGCTCAACGCGCGTCCCCCCTATAATGGACATTGTGCCCAGATCCTGGTCGAAGTCGAGTGAATCCCCGACCGCCCTCAGGGAGTCGCGCGAGACGACGACGTCTTCCGCTGCGCGGAAGTAGCGGCGCCCATCGATCATGAACCGGCGGGCTTCGATGTCGTATGGCGGAGGACTGACCGAATCGACGGGAGGCGCGTTCGCTGCCTCGGCTGCCGCACTGTCAGGGGGTTCGGCTTCGGCGGTCTCCGGCACTTCGGCCTCCGCGCTGTCGGGGGGTTCGGTCTCCACGGTGTCTGAGAGCTCGGCTTCGGGGATCTCGGGCACCGCGGCTGCCGCGGTGTCGACGGTCCCGGACTCGTCCGTCCCTGGCGCACCGGCCTCCGTACTGTCCGATGGCTGGGGCTCGGCGGTTTCCGGCACCTCGGCCTCAGCGCTGTCGGTGACCGCCGCGTCGAGCGTGTCGGTGGCCTCGGGAACCGCGGGGGCCGCGGGCGGCATGGGCACGGGTGGCGGATGGAACGTGGCGCGGGGGTCGCCTCCATAGACCAGAACGCGATCCAGCGGACGAAACTCCGATGCCTGATAGTACCTGAGGCTGTCGCCTTCGATAATCGCGTCACTGTGGAGGTCCGTTACCGTCACCCGGGACCATGCCTCGAGCTGGCTGACGTTGCCGAAGTAGCGCGCCGTGTCGGCGTCGAGCCGGGTGTCCGCGTCTTCAAAGCGAATCCTGCCGAACAGCTGCACCGTGCCGTTAAACTCGTAGACCACTGCCGAATCGGCGAGGATTCGAGTGCCGTCGGAGCACCGGTAGTCGATCCCGCCCGAGGCACGGTGAATGTAGTTCAGGGAATCGAAGCGGGTGCTATGGGTATAGCCACCGACGCCGTCCAGCCAGCACTGTCGCTCCTGTCCGGCCACAATGCCGGGCAGCACAACCACGGCAAGGCACACCAAACCGGTCCAGCCCGCGAACCGCATCGTCAGGAGCACCCTCGCTCCCGGGTGCCCCAGATCCTGACGTCGTCGAAGTCCATGTCCGACTGGAGTCGGTCCCCCTCGAACACGCACCCGCCCTCATGCATCAAGACGGGGACATCGGTCCAGACGCGATCGACCTCGGGTGCGAAGTGGAGTTCGTCCGTGCGGATTTCGCGCCCCTGCTCCGGGATGCTCAACACCGCGTTGCCCGAGGCGGTCAGCTCGTTGCCCATCCGGTTCAGGCGCCCCTCGTCGGCCGTGATGGTGGCCCTGCGTCCCCCCCGCTCGTCAAACACGACCAGGGACAGACCCATCACGCGCGCGTGCGTGGAGTCCTTCCAACTGAACATGCTGTCAGCCGCGAGCATCGCCTCGCGGATGCCCTCGCGGGACATGTTGAGGGACACGCCGTATACGATCTCGTCGGCGTCCACCGTCTCCAACCCCGCAGGTGGCGGCTCTTCGGTCGTGTTGATGCACGCCGTAGCCAGCAGAGCCATGCAGCCGTGCAACCACGGAGCGGTGGACAAGGCTCGGCGGGGTCCCGTCGTCGTTCCCGGCCAGATCGCCATCAGACCGCCCCCGCACGAAGCAGGTCGTGGAGGTGAACGATACCGACCAGGACACCGTCGTCTACCACCGGCATTGCCATAACCCCATGCTCCTGCATGCGCCGAACCGCCGCCGATCCCGGCTCCTCCGGCGAGGTAAGCCTGGGCGATCGATTCATGAACCCCGATACGGGAACGTCCAGGAATGCGTCCGTGCCTTCCATGAGCCGTGTGAGATCGCCCGCTGTCACGACTCCGATCACGGAGCGAGCCGCTTCAACCACCGGAACCGTGCCTCGCATTCGTGCCAGAGGAACGATGACATCACGAGCACGACAGTCCGCCGGCACCGCGGGATAGTCATCGCTCACCATCACGTCTCCAACCTTCAGGGTCAGCCGCAGTCCCAGCGCCCCTCCCGGGTGGATGCGCGCAAGTTCCCGGCGCCCGAACCCCCGCCGCGTCAGTAACGCTATCGCGAGCGCATCGCCCATCGCCAGACTGGCCGTCGTGGAGCTGGTCGGCGTGAGATCCATGGGGCAGGCCTCCGAAGACACCCCGCAATCGAGCGCGACCGTAGCCCGTCTCGCCAAGGGCGAAGAACAATCGCCCACGAGGGCGATCACGGCGATTCCATGACGCTCGGCAAACGCGAGCAGCCCTTCCAGTTCACGGGTCGCGCCGCTCTTGGACAACAGGACCATCAAGTCCTCCGGTCCGACCATGCCCAGGTCGCCGTGGAGCCCGTCGACCGGGTGAAGGAACGTGGCCCCGGTTCCCGTTGACGTGAGCGTGGCGGCGATCTTGCGGGCGACAAGCCCCGATTTGCCGATGCCGGAAACCACAATTCTCCCCTCGGCGCCATGGACCAGATCGACCGCGTCGAGGAAGCTGTTCCCAAGCCTGTCCGCCAGACATCTCACCGCATCCGCCTCGGCCTTCAGGACCCGGCGGCCCTCGCCGAGCACCCTGCCACGCCGCTCCACCCCGGGGCGGAGGTCAGTCGCCACGCTCACGACAGTACTCATCGACCAGTTCGTCCCACTCTCCACGTGCCCTCAGGAGCGCTTCCGCAAACTCCCGCACCGCGCCCCTGCCGCCGGGTGTCGAACTCCTCCACGCGGCGACGCTCCGCACCTCGGTCGTGCCGTTGGCCACCGTGGCGGGGAGGCCCACCCTGCGCAGCGCCGGCAGGTCGGCAAGGTCGTCACCCACCAGCGCGACCTCGGACCACGTCACCTTCCGGGCCGCGAGCAGCAGCCGCAGAATCGGCACCTTGCGGGCGCTGTCGTCCTGGAAGACGTCGGTCACGCCAAGCTCCGCGGCGCGGAGTTCCGTCGCTTCGGAGACTCTGCCCGATACGATCGCCACATGTATTCCGGCTTGCTTCAGCATCTTTACGCCGATCCCGTCCTGCACGTCGAAGCGCTTGAACTCGATTGCCTCTCCGTTCCCGGTGGCGCCGATGTACACGCCGCCGTCGGTCATCACGCCATCCACGTCGAATACGACCAGGCGAATGCGTTCGGCCGTTGCCCGAGGAATCTCCATCGCCGCCACGGCTCTACGCGGTCGGTCCCGCGTCGAGGACGGAGCGGATGGCCGCCACGTCGTCCAGAAGCCGGGGGAGCTGCTCCACCGGCAGCATGTTGCTGCCGTCCGAAGGCGCCGCCGCCGGATCCGGATGAACCTCGAGAAAGAGTCCGTCGCAACCCGCCGCAACCGCCGCCCTCACAAGCGGTGCGATGTGTTCGGGTCTTCCGCCGGTCGATCCGCCGGCTCCGTGTCCGGGTTGCTGGACCGAGTGCGTCCCGTCGAAGATCACGGGAACTCCCGCGGCCTCCCGGATCCGGGCAAAGTTGCGCATGTCCACGACGAGGTCGCAATAGCCGAACGACGTGCCTCTCTCCGTGACCATGACGTGCCGGGCGCCACCGGCGCGCACCTTCTCCACGGCGCCGGCCATCGCCTCGGGAGCCATCCACTGCCCCTTCTTCACGTTGACCGCTCTTCCGGTCCTGCCCGCGGCCACGAGCAACTCCGTCTGGCGGCAGAGGAAGGCCGGGATCTGAAGCACATCCGCCACTTCGGCCACGAGGTCGGCCTGTCCCGGCTCATGGATGTCGGTCAGGACGGGTAGTCCCGTCTCGGCCCGTACCGTCCGCAACCGGGCAAGTCCCTCGTCCAGGCCCGGACCGCGGGGAGAGTCCAGCCGCGACCTGTTGGCCTTGTCGAAGGAGGCCTTGAAGACCGCCGGCAGGCCCGCACGGCCCGCAGCGGCGTGCACCGCCCTGGCCACGGCGACGTTCAGCTCGTCGTCTTCGAGAACGCAGGGACCCGCGAAGAGCGTGAACGCTCCCGGCGTACGGTCAATCCGGCGCATGGCGTCGCTGCGCCGAGCGACACGCGGCACCGGCTCACGCTCCCAGAGCCGCCGCCCTCGGCGTGTCGGCGACCTGCGCGCGGATAGCCCCGGCTTCGATGAACGAGGCAAACAGCGGGTGTGCCCGCGTCGGGCGGCTCTTCAGTTCGGGATGAAACTGGCTGCCGACAAACCACGGATGTCCGGGGAGTTCGATCATCTCCACCAGCTTGCTGTCCAGGGAGGTGGCGGAAAACGCCAGACCCTTTTCCCCGAGCCGGCTGCGGTAGTCGTTGTTCACCTCGTACCGGTGCCTGTGCCGCTCCGTGATCTCGGAGGATCCGTACACCTTTGCGGCCCGGGAATCGGCTCCCAGCTTTGCCACATACGAGCCCAGGCGCATCGTTCCCCCCTTGGTGATCACGTTGCGCTGCTCGTCCATGAGACAGATCACCGGGTGCGGCGACGCCTGGTCGAATTCGAACGAATGGGCGCCCTTCAATCCCACCACGTTGCGGGCGAACTCGATGACGGCACACTGGAGACCCAGGCAGATCCCGAGAAAGGGCAGGCCGTTTTCGCGCGCCCACCGAATCGCGGTCACCATGCCCTCGATGCCCCGGTCTCCGAATCCCCCCGGCACCAGGAGGCCGTGATACTCCGACAGGAAGCCGGGATCCAGGCCGGTCTCGAGCTCCTCGCTCGCGATCCAGTCGATGGCGACTTCGACGTCGTGCTCGATCCCCCCGTGAATCAGCGCCTGCTCCACCGATTTGTAGGCGTCCACGAGTTCCGTGTACTTGCCCACGACCGCTATCCGCACGGCTCCCCGAGATGGCGCCTTGATACGCTCGACGATGTGCTTCCATGCGGTCAGGTCGGGCGCCGGAGCCGTCATCCCGAAACGCGACAGCACGAAATCGTCGAGACGCTGACGGCGGAACTCGAGCGGTACCTCATAGATCGTCTCCACATCCCGCGCTTCGATCACGCCCGCCGGGTCGACGTTCGTGAACCCGGCGATCTTCGCCTTGATGTCTTCGTCGAGCGGGTGCTCGGTGCGACAGATGAGCACGGCAGGCTGAATGCCGGTCTGCATCAACTCGCGCACGGAATGCTGCGTGGGCTTGGTCTTGAGTTCGCCCGCGGCGCTGATATAGGGGACCAGGGTCAGGTGGACGTGCAACGCGCGCGATCCGACCTCCTGGCGAAACTGCCGGATGCCCTCCAGGAACGGCAGGCTCTCGATGTCTCCGACCGTGCCGCCCACCTCCGAGATCACGATGTCGTGCCCCGTGCCCAGCACGCTCACCGAGCGCTTGATCTCGTCGGTGATATGGGGAATGACCTGGACGGTGCGTCCGAGATAGTCGCCATGGCGCTCGGCGTCGATGACCGTGCGGTAGATTCGACCCGTCGTGGTATTGTTGTCCTGGGACAGATTGGCGTCGATGAACCGTTCGTAGTGCCCCAGATCGAGGTCCGTCTCGGCACCGTCTTCGGTGACGAACACCTCGCCGTGCTGGAGCGGTGAGAGCGTGCCGGGATCCACGTTGATGTACGGGTCCAGCTTCTGCAGAGTGACGCGCAGCCCCCGCTCCTTGAGCAGGACGCCGAGCGATGCGGCGGCGATCCCCTTCCCCAGCGAAGACACCACGCCCCCGGTTACGAAGATGTACCTGGTCTGGTCCGGTTCGGTCGGGCTCATTCCGTTGCCGTCGCTCCTTGCGTCGTGTTTGCAGTCACATTGCCCATCCGCAGCCGGCGTTCCAGGCGAGCCAGGTCCTCCGGCGTGTCCACCCCGTGTGCCGCCTCCTCCAGGACGGCGACCCCTATCCGCATGCCGTTCTCAAGCGCCCGCAACTGCTCCAGACCCTCCTTCGTCTCCAGGGGAGAACGACCGAACCGCACCCATCGTTCGAGTGCATCCGGTTCGTAGGCGTAGACACCCACATGCCGGAGGTGGACGTCGCAGCCCGGCTCCCTCCCCTCGGCGGCCGGTCCGTGACGGTGTGGTATCGGCGCCCTAGAGAAGTATAACGCACTTCCCGCCAGGGTCCGCACGACCTTCACGACCGACGGATCCTCCAATTCCCGCTGCGAGCGGATCGGCGTCGCGCAGGTACCGGCTTCGAACCCCTCTTCCACCATCGAGACCGCGGCCCTGAGCGCGCCGGCCTGCACCAGCGGTTCGTCTCCCTGGATATTCAGGACGACGTCGAACCCGCCGTTGAGCCTCGCCGCCACTTCGTGCACCCTGTCCGTGCCGGAGGGATGGCTGCACGAGGTGAGCAGCACTTCCGCGCCAGCCTGGCGGCAGACCTCGGCCACCTCGTCCGAATCGGTGGCGACCACCACGCGGCGCAGGAAGTCCATCTTGCGGGCGCGCTCCCAGACCCACACCACCAGGGGCTTGCCGAGAAGAAGCTGAAGAGGCTTCCGGGGGAGGCGGAAAGAGCCGATCCGCGCCGGAATAACGCCCAAAACGCGGGTCAAGGCGACACCCGAAACGAGGTGCACGCAACCCGGAAAGCCGTGTGATTCACGGACTTTAAGCTACCCGGGACCAGGGGTCACGGCAAGGAAGTTCCGCAGAATTCGCCGGCCTCCTTCGGTGAACCAGGACTCCGGATGGAACTGAATTCCCCACACCGGATGTGCGCGATGCCGCATCGCCTGGATTTCGCCCTCGTCCGACGGTTCCGTGCTCCAGGCAATCGCCACGAGGTCGTCGGGCAGGTCGGGCGAGGTAACCAGCGAGTGGTAGCGCGCCACGCGCACGTGCGCCGGGATGCCCGTGAAGAGCGGGTCACCGTTGTGGCGTACGCTCCCGATCTTGCCGTGTACCGTGCGCGCGGCCCGGATGGTGCGGCCGCCGTAGGCTTCGCCGATGGCCTGATGGCCAAGGCACACGCCCAGAACCGGGATCGTCGGTCCGAGCGCACGGATGGCCTCGACGCTGATCCCGGCTTCGGCCGGCGTGCACGGTCCGGGCGACACCACCAGGCGGGTCGTTCCCCCGAGGCGCAACTCCTCGGTCGTGACCTCGTCGTTCCGGAAGACGCGGGGCTCCTGACCCAGGTCGCCCAGCATCTGCACAAGATTCCAGGTGAACGAATCGTAGTTGTCGATGACGGCCAGCATGCACGTATAATACGCGGGGATCATGAGCATGTACCACAAATGCCTCGTCTGCGGCCAGGGATTCCGGCCGAACGAAGCGCTTGAGCACCTCGACAGGGGCAGGCGCGTGGCGTACGATCCCGCGCGTGGACGCCTCTGGCAGATCTGCCGCTCCTGTTCGCGCTGGTCCCTGGTTCCCATCGAGTCGCGATGGGAGGCGCTCGAGGAGTTGGAGAGGCTCGTAACGGACCAGGGACGGCTTCTGTCCAGCACGGACAACGTCGCCCTGTTGCGGGCCGGGCCGCTGGAAATCGTGCGCGTCGGTCAGGCCGAGCTGGTCGAGGAAGCGTGGTGGCGCTACGGCAGGGAACTCCGCGCGCGGCGGGAGCGCTATCGGAAGCTCTCGACGGCGGGGACCGTGGGGGCCGCGGCGGCGATCGCGGGCTCGTGGGCGACCGGGGGAATGAGCTTCCTGGCGGCGTGGCTCATCTGGGACAATGCCCCGGGCGTCGTCACCGGAGGGGCACGCTGGCTCCGTTTCGGCAACATCGCGTGGCGAGGGAAGGGACAGTGCCGACGCTGCGGCCGAGCGATCCGGAGCTTCCCCTACCGGGAAAGACGCGGCCTCATCGTAACCGCCGGCGAGGAGGCGCCACGAGTCGTGCTGTCGTGCAGCCGATGCACCGGCAGCTCCGCCGAAACCGGATTGGAGGTGCGCGGCCAGGAGGCCAATCGCACACTCCGCAGGGTGCTCGCATACCACCACTTTGCGGGGGCGTCGGAAAGGCGGGTACGGGGGGCGGCACGCCTGATCGAGGTGACCGGCGGCGCGCGCGCCCTGCCGGGAAGGATCCTTGGGGAAAGAAGATCCCTGGGCGCTGTCGGCAAACTCGGACGGGTGGCGCTCGAGATCGCCGTTCACGAGGAACGCGAGCAGCGACTGCTTGCCATGCGGGTGGCGGAGCTTGAGGCTCACTGGCGCCGAGAGGAGGAACTCGCCGAGATCATGGACGGGTCGCTGACGCCGACGCCTCTGGTTGATTCCCTGCGTCGCCGGATCGCAGGCTCGCCCTAGTAGTCGACGGGACGCAGGTACCACTCCCCGATCGCGCTGTCCGAGAGCAATGCGACGGTGGGAAGTTGCCGCTTCCAATGTGTCGAGGACAAGCGGCGCCAGACGGTCACAACCTCGTCCCGCCTGAACCCCATCGCCACCAGCGACTCGACATCATGCGCCTGCAGGAGCAGGTGCAGAACCGGATCGGCGCGGTGGTACGAGATGCCCAGCTCGTCCTCGTCGTGAACACCCCTGATCAGGTCCGCGCTCGCCGGCTTCTCGACGATTTCGGACGGCACGCCCAGGTACCGTGCGAGCGCCCACACCTGCGTCTTGAACAGGTCGCCGAGGGGGTTGATCGGAGGTGAATCGTCGGCGTGCCAGGTGTAATAGCCAAGGAGGCGTTCGCTCTTGTTGCCCGTGCCGAGGGGGAGCCCGCCGAGTTTGGCCGACTGGTCGAAGAGGATGAGCGAGCGCTGCCGGGCGGCCACGTTCCCGCGGCGCATCGGCGTGACCTCCGGTTCGTGGGCCTGGATGTAGGCATCGACCGCACCGGTAATCGACAGTGTGCGCTCCTGGGCGCCAACGGAGGAAATCACCAGGTGCGCGTGCTCGAGGCTGTCCGGGCTGGAGGTGGCGTAGGGCAGCCGGAAGGCGAACACGTTCTCCGGTCCCAGGGCCTTGCACGCCAGAATAAGCGAGACCGCCGAGTCGACGCCTCCGGAGACTCCGATCACCACCCGTGAAAAGCCGCGCCGCCGCACCACCTCTTCACGGATGAACTCCACAAGTGCCGTCTCCACCAACTCCGGATCGATCGCCAGCGCCTCCATGTCCTCGCCGTCCGGACGCTCGCGCTCAGCGGCAGGAGCGTCGGGGGCGGGTGCCGCGGGCGCGGGCGCTCCGGCGTCTTTCACGGGTTCCGTTGCCGCGCTGCCCTTCGGGGGCGTGTCGCCATCCCGCGCGGGCCCATCCTCCGGGGCGGGAGACTCACGGGCTCCCTGCGGACGACGGCCGGCTCCGGGACTCTCGCCGTCGGACCACGAACGCTCCAGGGACTGCAGGAGGTGCGGCAAGGCCGTGGTCAGATCCGAGAGGTAGGGGGACTCCGCCCGGACGCGTGTCACCTGGTCCGGATCCAGATCCACAGTGGTGACGCACTGGTCGAAGAGCGGTCCGCGGACGAGGAGGCGTCCATCAGGCCCCCAGGCCGAAGACCCGCCGGCGAATAGCTTGCCGCCCTCGGAGCCCGCGAGTTGGGAAAGGACCACGAAGATGCCGTGCTCGGAGGCCGCGCGCGCGGCGATTCGATCCCATGTTACCAGATTGCCGGGCCGCGATAGCGCAGGTCCGAATCCGCGCGCGGGCGACGCGCACCCGCACAGAATCAGGTTCGCCCCTCCAAGCGCCAGGATCGACGCGGTCAACGAGTGCGTCAGATCCTCGCAAACCAGCATGCCGATCCGGCCGAACCGCGTGTCGAACGCCTGCACGGCTCTGCCCGGCTCCACGAAACGACTTTCCTCGAAGAGTCCGTAGGTGGGCAGGAACACCTTCCGGTGAACGTGCACCACCTGGTAGCCGGCGGGACCGGGAGTCAGGTACGCGATGCTGTTGTACACGCCCCGTGTGTCCTTCTCGTAGAACCCCAGAACCACATCGGAACGGCAACCTGCGGGCGGCGATCCCAAGCGCCGCACCAGGCCATCCCGCGTGAGGGCAAGTTCGCTGGCCGCCCCCTCGACGAAATACCCGGTCAGCGCCGTCTCGGGAAATACCAGGATGTCGGCGCCCGGCCGCAGCAGGCTCCGCACCAGGGCCACGTTGGCATCCAGGTCTCCCTTGCGCGGCTTGACCTGGCAGAGTCCGACGCGAAGCCGGCCCCCATGGATCATGTCGGATTCTCGACGGGTTTGCGTCTGCGGATTCGGCGCCGGGGGTGGCCCCGGCGGCGGACAATGTTCCATAATCTATGGGGTTACGGAAAACAGAAAGAAAGGCACCATGCCAAGAAGATTCCCGCTGGCATCCATCGCCACCGTGCTGGCGCTCCTCCCGGGAGCCGCCTCCGGACAGGATACGCGCATCCCCCCCGGGGCACGCACGGACACCCTGTCGGCGCAGACTCCCCTGGAGACCGAAGAGGGCCAGCTCTTCCTCAAGGTGTTCGAGACGATCTCGCAGTACCACTCGACGGCGCTGGGTGATTCCGCCCTCTGGGAACGCGCGATCGATGGCCTTCTCGAACAGCTCGACGACCCGTACGCACGGGTGTTCACTCCTGACGAATACGGCAGGTTCACGGAAACGAACACGGGCAATTACGCCGGAATCGGCGTCCAGATCAGCCTGCTGGCGGGACGCGTGACCGTTACCGCGGTCTTCCGCGATACGCCGGCCGAGGGCGCGGGGATGATCGTGGGAGACCGGATCGTCTGGGTGGAGGGTCGTGACGCGCGCGACTGGACGCTTGACCAGGCCAGGGATTCGATCCGCGGGACTCCGGGAACCGTGGTCCAGATTCGCGTCGCCCGTGACGGCTACGAGGAACCGCTCCCCATGACCATCGTGCGCGACAACGTGCACGTCGAGGCGGTTCAGGCGACGCTGCTCGACGAGGGAGTCGCGTTCCTCGCCATCGATCGCATCGCGCGGGGTGCGGCGGACGAGCTCGATCAGGCTCTCCGGGAGTTCGGCGAACTGGGCGCGCTGGTGATGGACCTCCGCCGCAATCCCGGCGGATACCTCGACGAGTCGCTGCGTATTGTCGACCTCTTCCTGGCACCGGGACAGCGGCTGGCGAGCGCGGAAGCCCGGGGTCCCACCGGCGTACTGGAGACACAGTCCTGGCCGGCCCGCAGTCCGGCGCGGCTTGTCGACACCCCCATCATCATCCTGGTGGACGAGTTCACCGCTTCCGCGGCCGAGATCATATCCGGTGCGCTGCAGGATCACGACCGGGCCGTCGTGCTGGGCCAGAGGACGTTCGGCAAGGGGGTTGTACAGACGGTCTATCCGCTGCTCGCCGGACGAAGGATCAGCATCACCACGGGTGCGTGGCACACGCCCTTGGGTCGTTCCCTGCACCGCGCGCGGCATCGCGACGGCACGCCCGTTCCCGAGGTTGAGGAGGAGAACCAGACGATCGCTACTCTGGCGGGGCGGGAACTGAGGAGCGATGGGGGTGTCTTTCCGGACCTGGAGGTTACCGTCGACTCGTTCAAGCCCCAGGAGGAAGCGCTCCTCAATCACGCCAACCAGCTTCGGGTGCCTTTGGCGGTGCGCATCGAGGAGTACGCCTTCGAGCTGGCCAAGGACGCTCTCGAAGCGGGTGGCGCAGCGCCTCTGCCCTCTTCGTCGTTCGACGGACTGGCCGAGCAGCTCGTGGAAGAGGGCATGTCGTCCGAGATCGTCCACGACCCCGTTGCGCGGGACTATCTCGACTGGAGAACTCAGATGCGGTACCTGTACCGCGCTGACGCCCATGGTCCCATGCTCGGGGTGCTCGCGCAGCGTGACCGGGTTCTGGCCAGGGCGCTGGAGCTGGCCCGTTCGGCAGGCAGTCCGACGGAGCTGTTTGCCCTCATCGCGGAGATGGGTAACCGTCAGCCCTGACTCCGCGGATGGTAGCGGCGATGGGTTTCCCGCAGGTACTCCCTGTCCAGGTGGGTGTATATCTGCGTCGTGGAGATGTCGGCGTGACCGAGTAGCTCCTGCACCGCGGCCAGGTCGGCACCGCCCTCGAGGAGATGGGTCGCGCACGAATGGCGGAGCGTGTGCGGTGAAATGACGCGGTCGATACCGGCTCTCCCGGCGGCCCGCTTGACGATCGTCCAGATCGACATGCGGCTCAGGCGGCCACCGCGCTGGTTGAGGAAGAATGCCCCCCTGGCTCGACCGCGGTCCATTTCCGGACGGACGGAAGCGAGGTACCGGCGCACCACGCCAAGCGCAACCGTGCCGACCGGCACGATGCGCTCCTTCCCGCCCTTCCCGAAGACGAGGCAGTTCCCCGTTTCCAGGTCGACGTCGCCGAGCGACAGCCTCGTGAGTTCGCTGACGCGCATCCCGGTCGCGTAGAGCAGTTCCAGCACCGCGCGATCCCGCCAACAGGCTGGAGAGTCCGGGTCGACGGCTTCGACAACGCGCGCCGCCTCATCCTGGGTAAGGAACTCCGGGAGCTTCTTCGCGGCAACGGGACGATCCATCCGGTCTGTAGGGTCGTCCGGCACGATGGCTTCGGCTGCGAGGAAGCCGAAATATGCGCGCAGCGCCGACTGGGCCCTCCGGATCGTCGTCGGCGCAAGCCCCTCGCTCCGCATGTGCGCCTGATACTCGTGCAGGACCCGGTGGCCGACCGTGGCGGGCTCCGCAATACCCTGGTCCGCGAGGTACGATGCAAAGCGGCGGATATCAGCGCGATATGCGGCCAGTGTCTTGGGCCTCAGTCCTCTTTCGAGGGCCAGAAAGTCCAGAAACGGCTCGATGTGGTACCTGCGCTCACGCGCTTCCGCCGCGGCTTCAGTCGGCATCAGCGTCCACTCCGCTCCGTTCGCGACTCCCCTTGCGGCGGGCACGCCACCACAGCCCGGCGATCAGGACCACGAGCGCCACCGAGGCAATCAGGAGGCCGCGATTGGCCTGCTCAAGCGTTGCAGCCACCGCCTCGATGTTGTCCCCGCCGAGGTAGCCGACCTGCAGGAGGGCACCGTACCAGATCGCGGATGCCACCACCATCGGCGGAATCGCCCGGCTCGGTTCCAGCTGTGTCACGCCGGCGAATACGGGAACCACCGCGCGGAAGCCCGGCAGGAATCGTGCAAGGAAGATCGCGACCAGTCCCCACCGCCTGTAGAACGCCTGCAGCTTCTCCATCCGGCGCTCGCCCGCGAGCCTGCGTCCCGGCCCAGTCCGGAAGAAGGAGGGCCCGTACCTGCGGCCCGCGCCATAGACGGCCACCGCGCCGCCCACATTGCCGCCCCACACCACGCCGAACACGCCAAGGGGGTGCACTGTGCCCAGTCCCGCTATGAAGCCGCCCGCGACGATGAAGGTGTCGGCCGGGACCACCGGCAGGATGTTCTCGATCGCCGCACCTACCGCAAGCAACGTGTACGCCAGCGGCGCCGGCAACTCCGCCAGCAGGGAAAGGGCGCGGTCCACCCGGCGGCTACTGTGCCCCGTCGGGCACCGGTACGACGGCGGCTACGGCGTGAACGGCAAGCCCTTCGCGCCTTCCGATCCAGCCCATGCCCTCGTTCGACTTGCCCTTGATCGACACTCGGCCGGTCGGGATGTCCAAACGCGCCGCGAGGCTGGCGCGCATCTCGCGGGCGCGGGGGCCGATCCGGGGGCTCTCGCAGACTACCGTGACGTCCACGTTGCGAACGCGCCACGACTCCCCGTGCAGGATCGCGACCGCCCGCTCCAGCAGGTCCATGGAATCGGCATTGCGCCATGCGTCTTCACCTGGCGGGAAGTGCGTGCCGATGTCGCCCAGGGCGACCGCCCCCAGCATCGCATCGATCACGGCGTGGGCGACGGCATCCGCGTCGGAAAAGCCCGCGAGGCCGGAATGGTCCGGAAAGTGGACGCCACCCAGGATCAGAGGCCGGGCCGGATCGAAGCGGTGTGAGTCGTACCCGATCCCGACGCGGACTTCTGTCACGGGCTTCCTACCCCTCGTATCTCCTGATCGCCAGGCAGACGTTGTGTCCGCCGAAACCGAAAGAGTTGTTCAGAGCCACCGACACGGGGCGCTCGACCATGCCGTGGTGGGCGTAGTTGAGATCGCACGTGTCGTCCTGCTCCGAGAAGTTGATGGTCGGAGGAATCCTTCCGGTCCGGCAGGCCATCACGCAGAGGACGGTTTCCACCGCCCCGGCGGCTCCGAGGAGATGCCCGGTCATGGACTTGGTCGACCCCATGACCACATTGTACGCGTGCCGGCCCAGCACCGCCTTGACCGCGGCCGTCTCCGCCGTGTCGTTCTGCGGCGTCGAAGTGCCGTGCGCATTGATGTAGTCCACCTCCTCGGGACGCACGCCACCGTCCTCCAGTGCCAGCCGCATCGCCGACTGAGCCCCGTGGGCGTCAGGTGGGGGCGCCGTGATGTGGTGGGCGTCTCCTGTGGCTCCGTAGCCGATGACTTCGCCGAGAATCTCGGCGCCGCGCGCGCGCGCGTGCTCAAGTTCCTCGAGCAGCACGCACCCCGCTCCCTCGCCGATCACGAACCCGTCCCGTCCCGCATCGAACGGGCGGCTGGCCCCCTCGGGATCGTCGTTCCGGCGCGACATCGCCTTCATCGACGAGAAACCCGCGATTGTGATCGGCGTCACGGCGGCCTCCGCCCCTCCGGCAAGCATGAGCTTCGCCTCGCCGCGCTGAATGTACCGGACCGCGTCTCCGATCGCGTGCGAACCCGAAGCGCAGGCCGAGACCGTCGCGTAGTTGGGGCCTTGCAGCCCGTACCGAATGGATATCAGGCCCGCCGCGATGTCCGGGATGAACATCGGGATGAAGAAGGGACTGACGCGGCCCGGTCCCCGCTCGTTCAGGATGCTGCAATTGGCTTCGAGCGTGGCGATGCCACCGACGCCGCTGGCCATGATCACCCCGAATTCGGTCGGATCGCAACCGGATGGCGGACCGTCGAGTCCCGCGGCCTCCATTGCCTGTACCGCGCAGCCAAGAGCAAAATGGCAAAACCGGTCGTAGCGCCGGCTTTCCTTCCGCGTCAGGTAGCGTCCCGAATCGAAGCCCTTTACCTCACAAGCGATCCGCGTAGCGAAGCCCGCGGGGTCGAATGCGGTGATCGGACCGCCACCGGGCGTCCCGGCGAGCAATGCGTCCCAATTGGACGCCACATCATGTCCGACCGCGCTCACCATGCCCATCCCGGTGACGGCGACTCGGCGCTCGTTGTGCCGATCAGCCATGACGTTGCGACTCGGGCCCTGTCAGCCGGCGTTCTCCTGGATGTAGGACACCGCGTCTCCGACCGTCCGCATCTGTTCCGCGTCCTCGTCCGGGATGTCGATGCCGAATTCCTCTTCGAACGCCATTACCAGCTCGACGGTGTCGAGGGAGTCCGCGCCAAGGTCATCCACGAACGACGCCTCCAACGTGACCTTGTCGGCCTCGACTCCGAGCTCGTCGACGATGATTTCCTTTACCCTGGCTTCCGCTGTGTCGGACATGCTTTTTCTCCGTACGTTGTTTCCGGTGGCGTACCTGATTCGGCTCGAACACGCCGGTGGCTACATCGCCATCCCGCCATCCACGGCGATGATCTGACCCGTAATGTAACCCGCCCCCGGTCCCGCAAGGAACCGGACGACGCCTGCCACGTCCTCGGGCTTCCCGAGCCGTCCGGCGGGAATGCTGCTCTTCAGTTCTGCCACCTTTCCCTCCGGCAGACCCGCGGTCATATCGGTCTGTATGAACCCGGGAGCGACGGCGTTGCAGCGCACGTTGCGCGAAGCCAGCTCCCTGGCCACCGACCTCGTCAGCCCGTGCAGCCCCGCCTTGGACGCGGCATAGTTGGCCTGCCCGGGATTGCCCATCAATCCGATGACCGAGCTGATGTTGATAATGGACCCGTCCCTGCGCTTCATCATGCCGCGCGTCGCGGCCCGAATCATGTTGAAGGCGCCGCGCAGGTTGGTGTCGATCACCCGCGACCACTCTTCGTCGCGCATGCGGAGCAGGATGTTGTCACGCGTCACTCCCGCGTTGTTCACCAGTACCGAGACGGGTCCCTGTGCCGACTCGACGCTGGCGACCACTTTCCTGCAGGCCCTTCCGTCGGCGACGTCGCACGAGTAGGCCGCGTGGCCATCGCCTTCCAGCTCCATGACCGCATCGCCGGCCGCGGCCTCGTCTCTCGCGATGACGGCCACGACGGCGCCGGCGCTCGCCAGCGCATGCGAAATCCCGAGGCCGATCCCTCTCGATCCCCCGGTTACGATCGCCACCGATCCGGCGAGTTCTCTGGACCCTGTCATATCCATTCCTCCATGGAATCGATGGACGCCGGCTCCCCAATGGCTCTGGCGGGAACCCCTCTCGCGTTTCTCTTGTTCAACCCGGTCAGCACCCTTCCGGGACCCAGTTCGAGGAACCGGGTCACACCTGCCTCACGCGCCCGCGCAACACATTCGATCCATCGCACCGGAGACGTGAGCTGCCGCACCAGCAGCCGGCGAATCCGGTCCGGATCGCCCTCGACCTCGGCGGTCACGTTGGATACAACCGGAAAGGACGGGGACTTGAACGCCGTATCATCCAGGCATTCCCGGAACTCCGCAGCGACCGGCCGCATGAGGGGAGAGTGAAAGGCCGCCGACACGGTGAGGGGAACCGCGCGCTTCGCTCCGCTCGCCTTCGCTGACGAGCACAGCCATTCAACGCCGGCGAGGTCCCCGCTGACGACGATCTGGCTCTTCGAGTTGAGGTTGGCGGGCACGACCGTCATGCCGGTGTCCGCCGCGTCCCGGCACAGGGCGGCAACCGAGTCCACGGAAAGGCCGATCACCGCGGCCATCGCGCCCGGTGCGGCCTCTCCTGCCCTGGCCATCAGCTTCCCCCGCAGCTTCACGAGCCGCAGGCCGTCCGCGAAGGAGTAGGTGCCCGCCGCTCCGTGCGCGGTCAGTTCGCCAAGCGAGTGCCCTGCGGCCGCGCCCACGGAGCCGATGCGGTCGCGGGTCACCCGGTATACCGCCAGACTGTGCACGTAGAGCGCCGGCTGCGCGTTCTCCGTCGCGGTCAGTTGATCAGGGGGACCTTCCCAGGCGAGCCGGGAAAGGGCAAATCGCAGGATGTCGTCCGCCTCCTCGAAAACATCCCGGGCCTCCGGGAAGCGCCGTGCCAGAGACTGCCCCATGCCGACGAACTGCGATCCCTGTCCCGGAAACAGCAAGCCCGTGCTCATCCCCACATCTCTCCGTCTGGTCGCGCCACCGGTTCGTCGGCGACTACCAGCGCATGAGCATGGCGCCCCACGTGAGGCCGGCGCCAAATGCCGTCATGAGGATGTTCGACCCGGGCCCGATCAGGCCCTGCTCGGCGGCCTCGTCAAGCCCGACGGGGATCGTCGCCGAGGAGATGTTGCCGTATCGATCGAGGTTCACGAAGACCTTGTCCATACCGATCCCGGCATGTCGGGCGGTCGCCTCGATGATTCTGGCGTTGGCCTGATGCGGCACCATCAGGTCCACGTCGGACGCCGTCAGTCCGGCTTCCTCGATGACGCGTCGCCCCGCGTGCGCCATGGACCTCACCGCCGACTTGAAGACCTCACGGCCCGACATGTGGAGCATGTGCTCCTTCCTGCGCAGGGAGTCCTCGTCGAGAGGCATCACGGCGCCGCCCGCGCGTCGCTGCAAGAGCGGCACGAGGTCTCCGTCGGAGCGATGGAAGCTCGACATGATCCCCTCTCCGTTCACCGATGGCTGCACCACGGCGGCGCCGGCGCCGTCGCCGAAGAGGATGCACGTCGCCCGGTCCTCCCAGTCGACAATCGTCGACATCTTCTCGGTCGACACCACGAGGATGTTCTCGCCGCGTCCGGCAGCCACGTATCCCTCGGCTACCGAAACGGCGTAGAGGAACCCGGTGCACGCGGCCTGAAGGTCGAACGCCAGGCAACTGCGCGCGGCCCCGATACGTGCCTGGATCTCGCAGGCCGTCGACGGGAGCAGGTGGTCGGGGGTTGCCGTCGTGACCACGAGCATGTCGATGTCGGCGGCCGACAGCCCCGCCTTTTGCAGGGCGCCGCATGCGGCACGCGCTCCCATGTCCGCCGCCGAGACGTCGTCGGGAGCGATGCGCCGCTCGCGAATGCCCGTGCGCTCGCGGATCCAGGTGTCGCTGGTGTCCACGAGGGCCTCCAGGTCGGCATTCGTCATGACCCGGTCGGGCAGATAGCGCGCGGTCGCGGATATCCGTGCCACTGGTGCTGGGCCGTCCATGAAACGCCTTCCCTATCTGAATGCCGGATCACGGGCAATATGGGCAACCATGCCGCTGCGCACACTACGCGCGGCCACGCCTATCCCCGCTGAGATCGCCTTGGGCGACGATCCCCCGTGACAGATCACGCTGACTCCGTTCACCCCGAGCAGAGGCGCCCCGCCGTACTCGGCGTAGTCGAAGACACGAAACGCGTCCTCAAGCTCGCGGTCAAGACCCACCGGATTCAGGCGGGTCCCGAGTTCGCGGGCGAGAAACTGTGCAAGCGACTCGTAGAACTTCAGCATGATGTTGCCGACGAGGCCGTCGCAGACAAGGACGTCGCACGCGTGGTGCACGATGTCACGGCCCTCGACGTTTCCGATGAAGTTGAGATCGCTCGCGGCAAGGGCGCGATATGTCTCCTGCAGTACCTCGGTTCCCTTCGCGGCCTCGGACCCCACGTTCAGGAGTCCGACCCTGGGTTCGCGCACGCCCTGGATGTCCTGCATGTATATGGTCCCCAGACGCGCGAACTGCACCAGGTGCTGAGATTTGCAGTCCAGGTTCGCACCCGCGTCGGCGACCAGCGTGGGCCCGCTGCCGGTCGGAAAAATCGTGCCGAGCGCCGGCCGGTCCACACCTCGCAAACGCCCAAGCGTGAGCAGAGACGCCGCCATCACCGCTCCCGTCGACCCGGCGGACACAAACGCGCTCGCGTTCCCGGCCCGCTGCATGTCGAGGCCGACACGGATTGACGAATTCGGGCTGCGGCGCACCGCCGAAACCGGGGGTTCGGCTCCATCGACGCGCTGCGGAGCGTGGACGATGCGGATCCTGTCACCTGCGCCGGATTCCTCCACCTGCGGCGCCAACAGGTCCTGGTCCCCCGTGAGGATCACATGAAGATCGGGATCCGATTCAAGGGCCAACAGGGCTCCGTCCAGCTCGGATAAAGGGGCGTTGTCGGTCCCCATCGCGTCGAGGACGATACGCATCGGAGTTGACTCAGGGTAACAACGAAGTAGCGGGAGCCTACTCGGGTTCCACCTCGTAGATGAGCTTGTTCCTGTACATCCCCGACGTGGGGCATACACGGTGGCGCAACTGCGGATCACCGGTCCTTGAACAGGTGGCAAGCGTCGCTTCCGCGGCCTTGTGGTGCGTGCGGCGTTTCCGTTTCCGCTGCTTGGACACTCGTTTTTTCGGTACGGCCATTGAACAGTCTTCCTAGTCGGTTTGCAGGGCTTTCAAAGCGGACCACCTGGGATCGGGCTGGTCCTCCGGTCGTTCCGGCACCCGTCCGAATCGCTCCGCCGCGTGGCCGCAACGATCGCAGCGACCGTTGGTTTCCGCCGGGATGAAGTACCTTGGGATCTCCAATACCACTTCTTCGCGAATCGCCTCCTCGAGGTCCAGCATCGTGTCGTGGCAGCCGATCGTCCGCACGTCCGCGTCCGAGGCCTCCCACCCTCCCCCAGGCGCAAACACCAGGTTCAACGGCCCCTCGAAGCTGACCGGCACGACCTCCAGGCACCGGCCGCAATCGTACTCGACCGGAGCCTTCCAGGTCCCTCGTACGATCACCTCGCCTCCGGCCGCCATGGCCACGGCGCCGGCAACCTCGACCGCGCTCGAAAACCGCAGTTCCGAGCCGCCCCAAATCTCCGCATCGGGTGCGATGGCCGCCTGCACGGTGGTCTCGCGACCAGGCCGCAGACGTGACAAATCGATCTGCAACATAGACTTAAAAGATACGACAGCTGAACGAGCGATGTCAATGACGGTGGGATTCCGACCACCTCCGGCGATATCGCCTACCCGATCCGCTCCGATTCCGAAAAGAAGAAGGCGATTTCACGCCGGGCGTTTTCGGCAGAATCCGAACCGTGCACCGCGTTTCTCTCCTTGGACTCGGCGTATAGTTGGCGGACCGTGCCGGGCGCGGCCTCGGCCGGATCCGTGGCGCCGATCGCGTCGCGGTACCGGCGGATCGCCGATTCCGCTTCCAGCACCATCGGGATGCAAGGCCCCGAGGTCATGAAGGCGACCAGCGATTGGTAGAACGGGCGTTCGCGGTGCACATCGTAGAAGGCGCGGGCCTGGGCCTCGGTCAGGGTCACCATGCGCAGCGCCCTGATCACGAAGCCGGCCGCCTCGATATGAGCGATGATCCTGCCCGCATCGCCGTTCCCGGTCGCGTCGGGCTTGATGATGGCGAGAGTCTGGTTCATGGATTGTTCACTGGCAACAAGGTCGGTTCGTGACGGAAAGCAATGAACGGAATCAGGAATCGCGCCGGGCGTCAACCCGCGCGTGGACGCCGCGGCGGGAGGATCGTATCCGCGAATGCGCGCATGACCGTGTCCCGTTCCAGGAATCCGACGAGTTCGGCGTCGCGCACCACCGGAAGCCTGGAGACTCCTCGGGCAATCATCGAACGGCCCGCCTCGACCAGGAGCTCGTCCTCGGACACGCAGAGCACGGCCCGTGTCATCACGTCGCGCGCGGCAACCGGCTGCCGCGCCCGCGTGCCGAGCATCTCCTTGCTGGGCAGCATGTGCGGCAGAATGTCGCTCACCGTGATCACCCCGAGTATCTCGTGATTCGCTCCCACCACCGGCACCGTGGACAGGTCACGGCGCACGAGAAGGTGCTGAACCTCGCGCAGCGGCGTGTCCGGATAGATGCGGTAGGTGAGCGGCGTGACCACTTTCTCCACACGGACATCGATATCTATTCTCTTGTTTACCAACGACTTGGATGTCAATATCGCATGTATGTCATCAACAGTGCCGACCGCGATGATGGCGTCGGTTAGACTGGTCAGGATCGGGAGCAGGAAGAGGTTCAGCGACGGCCTCGGCAGACCCCACACCACCCACGCCGCCCTTGAGAACGGCCGTCCTTCGGTCCGTTCGGAGAGCCACAGAACAACCCCGGGCGATTCCTCGCCCCGGCTCAGATTGAGCACATCCACGTTGGAGGCAAGGGACATCGGTTCGGGACTGCCGCCGGCACGCTCCACACGGCCGCAAACCTCACGCACGACGTGACCCTCGGAAAGATCGCTCACACCGCGACAGAGCGAATCCCACGCGTCCTCTCCGGAGCCGGGCATAACCGCGGGCTCGCACAGGAGTTGGCCGAATCCCAATGAGCGGACGTCCACCAGGGCCCTACCGCAACGACTCGGCTACGAGTCCGGCGATTTCCACCGGGCGCCTGGCGACCCGGATTCCGTTCTCTTCGAAGGCCCTCGTCTTCTCCGCGGCGGTCCCGGCCGATCCGCTGATGATTGCGCCGGCGTGGCCCATGCGCTTGCCCGGAGGCGCGGTCCGGCCCGCGATGAAGCCGACGACGGGCACGTTGAGATTGGCGCTCGCCCACGCGGCGGCCTCCTGCTCCGCGGTCCCGCCGATTTCGCCGATCATCACCACGGCTTCGGTGTCCGGGTCTTCGGCGAAGGCCGCGAGGCAATCGACAAAGCTCGTCCCGATCAGGGGATCGCCCCCGATGCCCACGCACGTCGTCTGTCCGAGCCCGCCGCGGGTCAGGTGGTACACGGCCTCGTAGGTGAGCGTCCCCGACCGCGAAATGAGTCCCACGGGTCCGGGGGTGACCATCCTTCCCGGTATGATCCCCATGGTGGTCTTGCCGGGGCAGATGATTCCCGGGCAGTTGGGACCGAGCACGCGGCTCCCTCGGTCTCGCGCCAGCGCGTGAGCCCGGACCATGTCGAGCACGGGTATGCCCTCGGTCACGCATACGATGAACCCGACGCCCGCGTCGGCGGCCTCCATGATCGCGCTCGCGGCGAACGCGGGAGGGACGTAGACCACGGATGCGTCGGCCCCGGTCTCCGCTACCGCCTCGGCGACCGTGTCGTAAACCGGAACCGCGGCGCTGCCGGGCCCTTCGAAATCGCGCCCCCCCTTGCCCGGGGTCACCCCCGCGACGACCCGCGTTCCGTACGCCATCATCTCGCGGGTGTGAAAGGAACCGTCCCGGCCGGTAATCCCCTGAACCACGACCCGGTTGGTCCCGTCAACAAAGATCGACATGGATCTCCCTCAGCTTGTGGCGCGACGCATCCGGGGCGCCGCATCCGCGTTTCGAGTCATCGGGCGAGGCGAACCGCTTGCTCCACCACCTCGTCCATCGTGGCGACGGCGGCCAGGCCCGCTTCGGCGAGAATCTCCCGGGCCAGTTCCTCGTTGGTTCCGGTCAGCCGGATCACCAGCGGCACGTCGATCCCGATCCGGTTCACGGCCGCCACGATTCCGCGCGCGACGTCGTCGCACCGGGTGATGCCGCCGAAGATGTTGAATAGTATGACCTTCACCTCGGGGTCGGAGGTGATGATCTCGAGCGCCGCGACCACCTTGTCCGGACTCGACGAGCCCCCGATGTCGAGGAAGTTGGCCGGTTCGCCCCCGTAGTACTTCACCAGATCCATCGTGGCCATCGCCAGGCCGGCGCCGTTCACGCAACAGCCCACATTGCCGTCGAGCTTGACGAAGGAGAGGCCGGCGTCGCGCGCCCGCGTGTCGGCGGAATCCTCGGAGGCCGTGTCCCTCAGGGCCGCCACGGCGGGGCGTCGGAAGAGTTCGTTGTCGTCGATGCTCATCTTGGCGTCGATCGCCACCACCCGGCCCCCGGCGGTCGAGATGAGCGGGTTGATCTCGGCCATGGAAGCCCCATTGCCCTCGAACACGTCGTAGAGCTGCGCGACGATGCGCGCCGCCTGGCGGACCAGGCCGGGATCGTCGTAGAGCCTGGCCGCCAGCCCGTAGGCCTGGTGGGGAAGCAGCCCGTAGCGGGGGTCGACCCGCACCCTGTGGATCGCCTCCGGGTTGGTGGCTGCCACCTCCTCGATGTCAACGCCGCCCTCCGCCGAGACCATGAACACCGGGCACTGTCCCTCGCGGTCCACCAGGACCCCGACATACGCTTCGGTGGCGATATCCTCGATCGGGCACACCAGGACCTCTCCGACCACAAGCCCGTTAATCTCCATCCCCAGGATGGCGGAAGCGTGATCGGCGGCCTCCTCGGGGCTGCGGGCAAGCTTGACGCCTCCCGCCTTCCCTCTGCCGCCGGAGTGGACCTGCGCCTTGATCACGGCGTTGCCGCCGAATCGTTCGGCCAGCGCACGGGCCTGTTCGGGGTCGCCCGCGACTTCCCCCGGGTTGACGGCCATTCCCGCTTCGCGGAACAGCTCCTTGGCCTGGTATTCGTGAAGGTTCATCGTCTCGAGGGGGAGTAGGGTGCGTGGAGGGCCGGCCGCGGCCGGCGGCGTGGATGCCCGGGGAAACGGGTGCCGTTCGCCGTCGACCGCTAGCAAGTTATCCCGAAACACGTCCGCATCAAGCACTCACGCAAGTGCCGCTGCGTCGCCATATTACGGCAAGTCCCCCGGAGGAGCAGCCCGTTGCAGGGAATCGCAGAACCCATCTACCTCGACCACGCCGCCACGACGCCGGTCCGCGCGGAAGTGATCGCCGCGATGTCTCGGTGCCACGCGGAGGACTTCGGGAACCCGTCGAGCGGCCACTCCTGGGGCCGCAGGGCCAGGCGCCGCCTGGAACGGGCAAGGGCTTCGGCGGCCACGGCGCTGGGCATCCCGGCGGCCCACGTCTTCTTTACCCGCGGGGGGACCGAATCGGACAACCTGGCGGTGCTGGGCCGAGCGCGGCATGCGATCGCCCGGGGCACCGGCGCGCCGCTTGTGGTCACCTCCTCGATCGAACACCCCGCCGTGTTCGAAGCTGCCGAGCAGGCCGCGGGGGAAGGTGCCCGGCATGCGGTGATCGGATTCAGCAACGGAGTCCTCGACCTGGATGCGCTGAAGGCGGCCGCGCGCGAGCGGCCGGCGGTGGTGTCGTGCATGTGGGTGAACAACGAGGTCGGACTGGAGCTCCCGATGGCGGACATCTCGGAGGTCTGCCGGGACCATGACGTGGTGCTGCACAGCGACGCGGTCCAGGCGGTCGGAAAGGTCCCCTTGGCGCTGCGGGACAACCCCGTCGATCTGCTCACGGTTACCGGGCACAAGATCCACGGACCCACGGGGACCGGTGCCCTGATCGCGACGGATCCGGGCGGTCTGCAGCCGCTGCACTTCGGCGGCGGGCAGGAGCGGGGCGTGCGGCCCGGCACGGAGGATGTCGCGGGAGCCGTCGGTCTCGCCGAGGCGTTGCGCCTGGCCGTGGAGGAGGTCGAGGCCGAGTCCACGCGGTTGCGGGCCATCCGGGACACGGTGCAAGCCCGACTGGCGGCGCGCGTCCCGGATCTGCGGATCAACGGGGAGGGCCTTCCGCGGGCGCCCCACATCCTCTCGCTGGGCATTCCCGGGGCGGACTCGGACACGCTGCTGGCGGCGCTGGACGCCCAGGGAATCGCGGCGTCCGGTGGGTCCGCGTGCGCCAGCGGTTCTTCCGCCCCCAGCCGCACGCTCGCCACCCTCTACCCGGGCGAAACGGCGGCAACCCTCCGATTGAGTTTCGGCCACCTCAACCGGGCACGGCAGGTGGATCGGATCGTGGACTCGGTCGCCACCGCGATCGAACGCACACGCGAGTTTGCCCGACAATGACGGACCGGGCGAAGCCGTTGAGGATCCTTGTGGCCATGTCGGGCGGGGTCGATTCGTCGGTCGCGGCGGCATTGCTCGTCGAGGCGGGCCACGATGTGGTCGGCGCCACCATGAAAACCTTCTGCTACAGCGGTGAGGACGAAGAGGCGAGCAGCAAGACGTGCTGTGGCCTGGACGGAATCCGGGACGCCCGCGGCGTGGCGGACGAGCTGGGAATCCCCCACTACGTCTTCGATGTCGAAGAAGAGTTCACCCGCGACGTCATCGACGATTTCGTTGCCGAATACGCCGAGGGACGCACGCCCAATCCGTGCGTTCGCTGCAATTCCAACACGAAGTTCCGCGATCTCTTCAAGCGGGGGCGTGTGCTTGGCTGCGACGGGGTGGCATCGGGCCACTACGTGCGTCTCGACCGCTCCGGTGAGCGGCCGCGTATGCTCCGCGGACGGGATTCATCCAAGGATCAGTCCTACTTCCTGTGGGGACTACCCGCGCAGCTGCTCCGGCGGCTGCACTTCCCGCTCGGAGACCTGACCAAGACCGAGGTCAGGGAGCGGGCCCGGCGGCTTGGACTCGTGACCGCCGCAAAACCCGAATCGCAGGAGATCTGCTTCGTCCCGACCGGCAACTACCGGGACTTCCTCGCGCGCAAGCTGCTCCCGACGCACCCGGCGCTCTCATCGGGAGCGATCGTGGACCACCGCGGCCGGGTTCTGGGAATGCACCACGGCTATTCCGGGTTCACCGTCGGCCAGAGGAAGGGGATCGGCGGCGGACGGACCGAGCCCTGGTACGTGCTGGAGATCCGTGCCGCCACGCGCGAAGTGGTCGTGGGGCCGCGGCACCTCCTCGAAGCCCGGGATGTCCGCGTCGGCGAGCTCAACTGGCTGGCTCCGCCCCCTCCGCCGGGAAGCCGACTGGACATCCAGATCCGGTATCGGTCGCCGGCCCTGCCGTGCAGCGTCGCAGCGCACGTGCCCGATGGACTCACGCTCGCCCTGAGGAAGCCCGCAGCCGCCGTGACCCCTGGGCAGTCCTGCGTGTTCTTCAGCGGCGAGGAAGTGCTGGGCGGCGGCCGGATCCGCAGCGTCTCGGGAGCCTCCTGCTGATCCTTCTCACCACTTCATTCCCGCGGCGTCCGCAAACTCCCGGAACTGTTCGGCCTGCTCCTCGCTGAGGGACTCGGGAACGGACACCCGGACCTCGACGAACTGATCGCCCGTTCGGCCCTTGCGTCTGATCCCCTGCCCGCGGATGCGAAAACGTGTGCCGGGCTGCGTACCCGGCGGGATGCGGAGCACTACCTTCCTCCCCGAAATCGTCGAGACCCTGATGCGCGATCCCAGCGCGGCCTGCGCGAGGTTGATCGGCACCGTGACGAGGATGTCGTTGCCCTCGCGCCGAAAGAACGCGTGCGGCTCCACCTTGAAGGTGATCACTAGGTCCCCCGGCGCCCCGCCCTTCTGGCCGCGCTCGCCCTGGCCGGTCAGGCGGACCTTCGAGTTGGTCTCCACACCGGCGGGAACCGACACCTGGATCTTGCGGTCCTGGTGGACCTTCCCCGCGCCATCACATGCCCCACACTCCTTGTCGGCCCGCTCCCCGCGGCCCAGACACGCCGGACAGGGCCGGTTGACCGCGAAGCCGCCCTGACCGAACGAGACGCTTCCCTTCCCCTTGCACTCGGCGCACTTGTTCCATGCCGTCCCGGGCGCCCCGCCGGACCCGCGGCAGGTCGCGCATTCCTCGTTGATCGGCACCGAAATCGCGACCTTGCCACCCTGCGCGGCGGTCATGAACGAGACCTCCACGCTGTATTCGACGTCCTTGCCCTTGCGGCGGCCGCCGGCCTTCGGTCCCGGCTTCTTGCCGCGGTCGAAGATGGAGGAAAAGATGTCCGAGAAGCCTCCCAGCCCTCCGAGATCCTCGAAGGAGAAGCTGGAGGTGCTCTGTGGGCTCGTGCGCGAACCGGGTCTGCGCGCGCCTCCGAAGCCGAATGCTCCCAGCTTGCGCATCTGGTCGTACTTCTTTCGCTTCGCCGGATCGGAAAGCACCCCGTTCGCCTCGCCGACCTCCTTGAACCGCTCCGCGGCACGGGGGTTGCCCTGGTTCGCGTCCGGGTGATAGCGCTTGGCGAGCCGCCGGTAGGCACTCTTGATCGCGGCCTGGTCGGCCTTCTCGTCGACGCCGAGTATCGCGTAGTAGTCCTTGGTCGCCTGGGTCATCTGGCTCCCGATCCTTCGGGCTATGCCTTGTACACGCTGACGCGCGCGGGGCGCACGAGCAGACCCTTCATGGCATACCCCCGCTGAAACACCTGGGCCACCGTCTCGTCGTCGTCTTCCGATTCGGCCGGCACCTGCATCATCGCCTCCATCGTGTTCGGGTCGAAGGTCTCGCCGGCGGGATCGACAATCTCCACCCCGATGTCCTCGAGCACGCGGAAGAACTTCCTTTCCACGAGGTCGACCCCCTCGACAATCGCTTCGACCGACGCGGTTGCGGGTTCCAGCGCGGTGACGCGCAGGAGGTCGTCGAGCGGATCGAGGAGCCGCGAAACCAGGTCGGCCCGGGCGCTGTTCCAGCGCTGGCGCAAGCGGTCCTCGGTGCGCTTTCGGTAATTGTCGAAATCGGCCGCCAGTCTCAGGTGCTGGTCCCTCGATCTGTCTCGCTCGGCTCGCAGCCGCTCGACGGCTTCTTCCTCATCCATGTGCTCCGGTTCACCGGACCGCTCGGGACCATCCGGCACCTCGCCCGCTTCCTCCAGACGATCTTCCGGCTCCACCGGATTCACCTCTTCATTCGGTCGCTGTTCCGTCATTCACCTTCAATCCGTTTTGTTGATCACGCGATACCGGCACCACCGCCGGTTCGCAATCGACGCGCCGCGGGCCAGACGCCTATCCATTATGGGCCCTTGGAGCCTCGGCTCACAGATCGTGCGTCGCGATCGCCTCTGACGCCAGCCGGAGGACGGCCGCGACGCTCCGGTCGCGGATCGCCGCCCGCCCACCCACGAACTGCATACGCCGGGCCGTGCCGATTCCATCGCTCAAGGCTACGGCGATCCACACGGTTCCCACCGGCTTTCCCGGGCTCCCTCCACGCGGGCCCGCAATCCCGGTGACGGCCAGCGCCACATCGGCGGAGAACCGCCGGCGGGCGCCGAACGCCATCTGCAGGGCGACCAGCTTCGACACGGCGCCATGGGCACCGATGACGATCGGGTCGACATTCAGGCAGCGCACCTTGACGTCGTCGCTGTAGGCAACGGCGCCTCCGACGTAGCAGGCGGAGGCCCCCGGTTGATCGGTGATGGCCGCGCCGACCATGCCGCCCGTACAGCTCTCGGCGGTGGCAATCTTCAGTCCGCGTTCACGTGTAGCGCTGGACAGGTGCTGCACGAGCTCCGGGATGGACCGATAGTCCGCCACGCCGGGCTCCTGTGTCATTCCTTCCTCCCGACCAGTGCCCGATACCGCCAGAGGTAGTCACCCATCGAAAGCACCGTGAGCAGGACCGCAAGCCCCAGCGTGACCCCGATCCAGGTCGCGTGAAACGTCCGCCAGCCGGCCCAGAAGGATCCGGACCACTGCATCGCGGTGGCTGAGAGCAGCAGCGGATACCACAGGAGCAGACCCCCGATGAAGAAGTTCTGGAGCAGCGCCTTCCGCTTGCCGAGCGTCCCGGCGGCAATCACGATCCCGCGGCGGGCGGCGTAGGCCCGAAACAGCGTGACGAACAGTTCACGCCCGAATACCACGACGACGACCCACACGGGCAGCGTGCCCCACCAGGGGAGGCTGCTGAGCGCGTCCGCGCGTCGCGAAATGAAGAAGATCGGCACGAAGGTGCTCACCAGGAGCAGCTTGTCGGCGATCGGATCGAGCAGCTTGCCCGTATCCGTGATCCACCCGTGCCTGCGGGCCAGGTAGCCGTCCCACACATCGGAAAAGGCGGCGAGCAGGAACAGCACGAAGGCTGCGTACCGACTGGCGACCGAGGGTGCAAGGGCAAGCCAGGCGATGAGGGGACTGACAGCGATCCGCGCCACCGTGATGGCGTTGGGGAGGTTCACCTAGCCTCCCGCCTTCCTTCGCAGCTCCCGTTGCATGCGTGCCAGCACGGATGCGGCCCGGGTCCTCAGGAGGCGCCGCGGCTCCCACGCAGCAAAATCGCGCAGGACGGTGATCGCATCGACGGTGGCCGGCTCGCCGGCCATGTGGCGGAGCGCCGCCAGCCGTCGAAACGGATTCGAACTGAAGAGTTCGCGCCGATGCCGCACCACCTGGTGCTTCAGCAACAGCCCGGTCAACGCGCCCACCGCACCCGCGGCAAGCAGGAAAAGACCGATTTGGCGCGTTCTTCGATTCACAGCTCCCTCCCCCTACATTTCCCGCCGGCCCGCCAGGGCCTCGCCGATGGTGGTGCCGTCAACATACTCCAGATCACTTCCGACCGGGATGCCCCTCGCCAGGCGCGTCACACGCGATACGTGCGGACTCAGCAGACCCTGCAGGTAGACCGCGGTGGCTTCTCCTTCGACGCTCGCGTTGGTCGCGAGGATGATCTCCGCAGGTGTCTCGGGCGCCTCGGTGATCCGGCTGACCAGACCATCGATATTCAGGTGCTCCGGACCTATCCCGTCAAGGGGAGAGAGACGGCCGCCCAGGACATGGAAGAGTCCGCGGTATCTTCCGGCCCTCTCGATGGCACCCACCTCGTAGGCTTCCTCCACCACGCAGATCACTCCCTGATCACGGGACGGATCCCGGCACACCGGGCAGAGCGCACCGTCGCAGTAGTTGCCGCATCGCGGGCAGGGGTGTATCCGCTCCGCCACCTCCAGAAGTGCATTCGCAAGCCGGCGAACATCTTCCCTGGCTCCCTTCACGAGATGGAACGCCAGGCGCAACGCGGTCTTGGTTCCGATCCCGGGGAGCTTCCGCAATTGTCGGCAGAGCTCCTCGATCGGCGATTGTACCGGGCGGCCGCTATCCAAGAGCCAGGGTCAGAACAGTCCGGGCAACTGGACCGGCAACCCCCCCGCCGCCCCACGCATCCGTTCTTCCGAGAAATCGCGCGCGCGGTTCTGCGCCTCCGCCACGGCCGCCACGACCAGATCCTCGAGCATCTCGGGGTCTTCCGGATCGATCACTTCGCGGTCGATCGAAATACCCCTGAGGTCGCCCTTGCCGTTCACGCGCGCGGTCACCATGCCGCCCCCGGACGAAGCCGTGAGCTCCTCCGTGTGCAGGCTGTCCTGCAACTCCTTGATCCTGGCCTGGATCTGCTGGCCCATCTTCATCAACTGCTGGATATTCGTCATGTCGTTTCTGCCGGTTGCATGGGTTTCGCCGCTCAGTCGACCAACTCGAGATCCAGCTCCACGACGGCTCTCTCGAGCTGCGGAGCACGCTTGACCAGTTCGTTCAGGCGCGACTCCCGCACCGAGTCCCGAGTGACTCTTCCGGCGGGACTGCCCGGTGGGCCGGCTTTCCCATCCGCGGCGCCGTCTCCGCCTGAACGGTCACCCTCATCGATCTCGATTGAAATCTCTGCAGATTCGCGGCCCGAATGAAGGGCCAGCGCCTCCAGCAGCGCCCGCCGTGCGGCCGCGTCCCGCAAATGTTCGGATGCCGGCCCGGCGGCAACCACCAGCGACAGTCCCCGGTCGGTCTCGGTCAGCCTGCCCGATCCGCGGAGGTGGAACGAAAGCTCCAGCCCGACCCGCTCCCGGTCCCGCAACACGGCGTTCCACACAGCATCGAGGGCTTCGGTGGTATCGGCAGACGCCACCGGACGATCCGTGGACGAAGTCGAGGCTCGAGCGCCACTGCGCGCACCTGCGGACGCATCCGGCGATGCAATGCGGTTGCCGGGCGCGTCGGACCCGGCGGCCTGGAGGGGAGCCCTTGCTGCCGGTGCTGCCTCCCTGGGTGGTGTCCCACCGAGCGCCTGGATGATCTCTTGCAGTTCCACGGTGCGGTCCAGGTAGCTCATGCGGAGCAGCAGCATCTCGATGAGGACCCGCGGCCTCCCCGTGCGCCGCAGACTGCCGTCGGCCTCGAGAGACGAGGCCATGGCCAGCATCCGGACCAGGTCCCCCGGCGCGAACGCTGCCGCCCGCCCGGCGAAATCGTCGCGCAGGTCCTCGTTCAGATCGCCCGCCGCGGAAGAGGCGTCCAGCGACATGCGCAGCAGCAGTCGCAGCTTCTCGGCCAGCCCGTAGTAGAACTCGACGAGGTCGTGCCCTTCGTCGATCAGCTCTTCGACGAACTCGAAGACGGCCCCGTGCCGGCGCTCGATGACGATGTCGAAGAGATCCAGATAGCGTTGCTCGTCCACCACCCCGAGGACGCGCACCACGGAGTCCATGCTCACGCTCTCGTCCGACAGGGCCAGCACCTGATCCAGCAGCGACAGCCCGTCGCGCATGCCCCCGTTCGCTTTTCGGGCAATCGCCCGCAGCGCCTCGGGATCCGCATCGATGCCCTCGGCTCCCAGCACCTCGTCCAGCCGCTTCATGATGTCCGTGGCGCCGATGCGGCGGAAGTCGAACCGCTGGCAGCGCGACAGGATCGGGGACGCGCTCTGACGGATCTTCCGGGGCTCCGTGGTCGCGAAGACGAAGATCACCCGGGGCGGGGGCTCCTCCAGGATCTTGAGGAGCGCGTTCCACGCCTCGCGCGTGAGCATGTGGGCCTCGTCGAGGATGTAGACCTTGTAGCGATCCTCCTCGGAAGGTGCGTACATCGCCCGTTCACGAAGTTCGCGCGCGTCGTCGACCCCCCGGTTGGAGGCCGCGTCGATCTCCACGACATCGAGCGAGGTATGCCCAGCCCAGATGTGGGAGCAGTCCCGGCAAACGCCGCAGGGCTCTCCCTCGGGGGTGCGGTCGGGACAATTGAGCGACATCGCGAGCACGCGCGCCAGCGTCGTCTTGCCGACACCGCGCGGACCGCAGAAGAGGTACGCGTGACCGACGCGACCCCCGGCGACCGCGTGCCGGAGCGTCTGGGACACGTGCTCCTGCGTCGACACCTCCCCGAAGCGTCGGGGCCGGTATTTCCGTGCTAGCGCGAGATAGGACAAGGTGGCGGCGTGGACTCACAGTTGGCCGGAAGGGGGGCGCGACGTGCCCCAGGCACTCCGCGGCGACGTTCACCTCACTTACCGCTGCTACCTGCGGGGTCCTGACGGGGTTCATGGGTTCCGGTCCCGCGGACCTGGGGCACGGCCAAAGCTACCCGGGTCCGGGAGGGGGCGTCAACGGAGAGTCTTGTCCAACGGCAAATGAGCCTGAACGCGGGGCCGGTTTCCAGCGGGAAG
>JAPPNN010000084.1 GCA_028873815.1 Gemmatimonadota bacterium
TCACCTCTCGCGCCTCTCCTGGTTCAGGCTCATCTCCGTATTGGAAAAGACTGGCTGCCGGAACGGCTCGGTGTATTATCCACTCATGAGACCACTCCCTCTCGCCGCACTCCTCCTCCTGCCCCTCGGCGCGCGCCCCGCCGAGGCGCAGCCCGTGCTGGGCATCGTCGTCGAGGAAGGGACGGGCATGCCCGTGATGGGCGCGATGGTCATGCTCTTCACCGATGGCGGCGAGCGGGTGGACCGCATGCTCACCAACGTCGCGGGGCGGTTCGCGCTGGACGCCCGCGCCCCCGGGCCCCACTACCTCACGGTGGAGCGGATCGGTTACACCACGCTGACCACCGATCGCTTTACGGCTGGCCCCGACGACCTCTACCTCACCATCGACGTCCCGATCGAGCCCGTCGCGCTCACCGGCCTCGACGTCGCAAGCGGCCGCCGCTGCGAGGTCAGGCCCGAGGAGGGGCGGGTGACGGCCCGCGTCTGGGACGAGGTGCGCAAGGCCCTGACGGCGGAGGCGTGGACGCGCGAGGCCGCCCTGTACCGCTACACGCTGGCGCGCTTCTCGCGGGCCCTGGACCGGGACGGCGACAACGTGATCGCGGACACGACGCGGATCACCACAAACCGGGAAGCGGCCTTTGTGTCGGCACCGATCGAGCGACTCGCGGCCGAGGGGTTCGTGCAGGCGGAGGGCGATTCCGCCACCACCTACCACGCACCCGATGCCGGGGCGCTGATCTCGGACGTGTTCCTGGACACCCACTGCATGGGAGTGCGGGAAGGCGACGACGGCCGCATCGGCCTGACCTTCGAGCCGATCCCCGAACGCCGGGTTCCCGACATCGCCGGCGTCCTCTGGGTGGACGCGGCGACCGGCGAGCTGGACCGGCTGGAATACGACTACCGGAACCTGATCCGCTCCAGCGAGATCGGGGACGCGGGCGGTGAGGTCTCGTTCGTCCGCCTTCCGAACGGCGCCTGGATCGTCGGTGACTGGAGGATCAGGATGCCGCGCCTGGAGTCGATCCTCGGCATCATCCGCCGCTACGGATACCACGACGAGGGGGGCGTCACCCGCGCCGTCACCGACAATCGCGGCCGCGCCGTGCTCGACGCCGAGGCCGGCACCATCTTCGGCGTGGTGACTGATTCAGTCGGGACGGGACCGCCGGGCGAAGCCATGTTCGTCGACATTCCCGGCACCGCCACCGGCATGATCCCGGACGGCGATGGCTCCTTCCTGTTCAGCGGCCTGGATGCAGGGCGCCACGTCGTGCGGCTGCAGCGTCCGCTTCTCTCGTCATGGGGACTGGCGGCCGCCGAAGTCGCAGTTGACGCCGAACTCGGCGAAGTCGCCTATGTGCGGGTGCGCGCGCCGTCGGTTGCCGATGTGCTGGCGTCGTCCTGTGGCGGGGCACCGCGGCCGCCCGCGACGGCGGCGCTGCTGGGCCGGATCACCACACCGGACGACGCGCCGGCGGGCCCGGCGCGCGTGACCGTGCGCTGGCCAGCCGCGACCGGCTACAGCCCGACCGGCCCCGCGACCCCGCACGACCCTTCCGGCCAGGCGGGACCGGCCTGGGAGATCGGCCGGGACGGCCACTTCGCCACCGCCACCACGACAACGGACGCGAGGGGCCTCTTCCTCCTCTGCGACCTGCCGCCGGGCCTGCGCCTCGCGGCCACCATCGGCCGCCCCGGCGCCGAACCGACCGTTCACACGACGATCTTCATCGAACCCGGCGTCCCTGCGGTGGTCAGGCGCATCGTGATGTCAACTTTGATTTACATGATGTAAACTGAAGTTGACAATTAGAACGTGTTAGGCGGTGATCTAAATTTAGGATGCATCCTAATTTTAGGTCATGTGCTAACAATGTCTAACGATCAGGTCTCCAGTCGGTGAGGGAGTACACACACCGGAGCCCCGGCCAGGCTTGCTCCCTCTCTTCCGGCGCGGTTAACGTGGCTCCATGAACCGAATTCGAGGACAGACCGCGGTCATCACGGGCGCGACCGCGGGCATCGGCGAGGCGTGCGCCCGGACCCTGGGCGAGGCGGGTGTCCACGTGGTGCTGATCGGCCGGCGGGCGGAGCGGCTGGAGGTGCTGGCGGCCGAGATTGCGGCCGAGAATGGAACCCGGACGCTCCCCTACCCGCTCGACGTCCGCGACCGCGCGGGCGTGAGCGACTTCATCGCGTGGCTGGACGACGAAGGGCTGAACGTCGACATCCTCGTCAACAACGCCGGGCTGGCCCGCGGCCTCGACGCCGTGCAGGACGGCGACCACGACGACTGGGACGAGATGATCGACACCAACATCAAGGGCCTCCTCAACATGACGCGCGCCATCCTTCCCGGGATGATCGCGCGGGACTCGGGGCACGTGGTCAACATCGGCAGCATCGCCGGCCATTGGGTCTACCCGAACGGGGGCGTCTACTGCGCGACCAAGTACGCCGTGAGGGCGCTGACCGAGGGCGCGAACGTGGATCTCGTCGGCACGAAGGTGCGCATGTCGAGCGTCGATCCCGGCCTGGCCGAGACCGAGTTCTCGGTGGTGCGTTTTCGGGGTGACGAGGACCGCGCCCGTAGCGTGTACGAGGGCACACAGCCGCTGGTGGCCGAGGACATCGCCGATGCGGTCCACTACGTGGTCAACACTGCGCGGCACGTGAACGTGCTGCACCTGGTGATGATGCCGACGGTGCAGAGATCGCCGTACGTGCTGGCACGCGAGCTGGCCGGCGGCAGCGAGGACTGAGGGCCGATGGCGAAGATCCCGGCACTGGTGGGCGTCGTGCTCGCGGGCACGGTCGGGTTTGCGGCGGCGTCGCCGGACCTCCCGCTGGGACTCGCGCCCGCCGCGGATAACTCGCCCGAACCGACGGCCGAGCCAGCCCACGCCCCGCCACCCTGGGGATTCGTGGGCCATGAAATGGCTGCGGCGGTCGCCGTCGCCGCGCTGCCGGACGAAATGCCCGACTTCTTCCGCCACGCGGGGCCGCAACTGGTGCACCTCAACCCCGAGCCGGACCGCTGGCGGGTCTGGGAGCAGCGCGAGATGGATCAGGCCTTCTCCTACGACCACTACGTCGACCTGGAGAACCTCCCCGACGGGGCGCTCGATGCCCCCGACCGGTTCGAGTACCTCGCCATGCTCTACGACGCTGAACTGGCGAAGCCCGAGCGCGACGGGGGGTTCCTGCCCTTCCGGATCGTCGAGCTCTACCAGCGGCTGGTCTCCGGGTGGCGCCGGTGGAGGGTTGAGGAAGACTCCGGCCGGCGCGAGTGGATCGAGGAGCGCATCGTCAACGACGCGGGCGTCCTCGGGCACTACGTGACGGACGCATCGCAACCGCACCACACCACGATCCACTTCAACGGCTGGGACCTCGAGACGCCCAACCCGGAGGGGTACACGCGGGACAATCAGTTCCACGCTCGCTTCGAGCGCTTTTTCGTGGAGGCGCACGTGACCCAGGGCGATGTCGCGGCGCATGCAAGCGCGGGGCCGCCGCGCTCGGTGGCCGGGTCGGCGCGGGAAGCCGTGCTGGCCCACATTCAGGAGGCGCACGCGGAGGTGGAGACGCTGTACCGGCTGGACCGGGACGTGGGCTTCGATCCCGAGCAGCCGGCCCACCCGGCTGCGAAGGACTTCGCCGCCGTGCGACTCGCGGCGGGTGCCGACATGCTGGCCGCCCTGTGGTGGTCCGCGTGGCTGGAGAGCGCGTCGCCGGTCGAGCGGGGCGGGGAGGACCGATGAGCGGCGGGGCGGCGCGGCGCGTCGCCGGGATCGTTCTCGCGGCGGGCTCCTCGACGCGCATGGGCGCCAACAAGCTGCTCCTGGAGCTGGACGGCGAGGCCGTGGTGCGCCGCGCGGCCCGCACCGCGAGCGCCGGCGGGCTGGATCCGGTCGTGGTCGTCACGGGGCACGAGCACGAGGCCGTGACGGCCCAATTGCACGGTTTGGGCGTGACGGCTGTTAACAATGCAGAACACGCGAAGGGCACCCACACGTCGGTCGCGGCGGGGGTTGCATCGGTCCGGGGAGACTGCGATGCCGTGGTGGTGGTGCTGGCGGACATGCCCTTCGTGACCCCCGCGATGCTGCGCGAGGTCGTCGCGCGCTACGGGGTTGCTGGCCACAACCGCTCGCGCCCGCCCCCGAACTCGCGCCCGCCTCTGGTGGTGTCGCGCTACGGCGGCGACGTGACCGCTCCGCCGATCCTGTACGACCGCGCCCTGTTCGGCGAACTCGCGACCATGGACTCGCGCTGCGGGCGCGCGGTCGTGCGGCGCCACCTGGACGAAGCCGTCCTGGTCGACTGGCCGGCCGAAGCGTCCCGGGACCTCGACCGCCCGGAGGACTATGAGGGAGCGCTGGAGGAGTTGGAGCGGGTGCGCGAGGGGGCAGGGCCGGCGCGCGAAGAGCTGGAGCGGGCAGACGAGCCTGGGGGGACACGCGGCGGACTGGGCCGAACGCTCGAGGAGGCGACCGCACATGGATAGGCACCTGCTCGACGTTGCCGCCCGGCTGCTCGACCAGCGGCGGCCCTACGCGGTGGCCACCGTGGTGCGGCGCGAGCGCCCCAGTTCCGCGACGCCCGGCAACACGGCGCTGATCACCGGCGACGGCACCGTGCACGGGTTTATCGGCGGCAGTTGCACGCAGCCCGAAGTCGTGCGGCACGCCCTCGCCGCGCTCGGCGACCGCAATCCGCGACTGCTCTCTTTCGGTGGCTCGCCGGACGGCCGCGACGATATGGTGATGGTTCCGATGGCCTGTGGCAGCGAAGGGAAGGTCGAAGTGCACGTCAATCCTGTGTTTCCCGCGCCTCAATTGATGGTGGCCGGCGAGTCGCCGATCGCACGGGCCGTTGCCCGGCTGGGCGAGGCAATGGGCTACGAGGTCGCCGACGGGCTGGGTGGGCTGGGGGGCGCGGCGGCGGAGAGCGCGGGGGCCGAGCGTGCGCCGGGGGCCCGGCTGTACGCCGTCGTCGCGACCATGGGGCAGGGCGACGAAGAGGCGGTCGAACAGCTCATCGCCGCGCGGCCCGACTACCTGGGCGTCGTGGTGTCGCCAAAGCGCATGCTCCAGGTGCGGGAGTACCTGGCTGGCCGGGGTATCTGCGGCAGCCGCATCGCGGAGGTGCATGGTCCCGCGGGGCTCGACATCGGGGCCGAGCGTCCCGAGGAGGTCGCGGTGAGCATCCTGGCGGAGATCGTGGCGCTGGGGGCGATCGAGACGCGGGCGGCGGGTGAAGCCGGCGAGGCGCGGGCGGCGGAGGAGGCCGCAGAGGCGGACGCGATACCCGCAGGCGCACCTGCATCCGCGACGGACCCGGTCTGCGGAATGACCGTCGCTGCCGACGGATCGCGGCCCTCCTTCACCTATCAGGACAACACGTACCACTTCTGCTGTCCGGGGTGTCGCGCGCGGTTTGAGGCGGATCCGGCGGCGTACCTGGCGGCGGCGGGGTAGCGGGCGGGCGATGAGGCCTGAGATTCGGCGGCTGCAGGCCGACATGCGCGGGTTCGATTATGTGGCCGAGCCCGCGATCGTGACGGCGGTGCACCTCGCGCGGGCGATGGAGAAGCCGCTGCTCGTGGAGGGGGACGCGGGGGTCGGGAAGACCGAGATCGCGAAGGTCGTGGCGGGGGTCATGGGGACCGAGTTGATCCGGTTGCAGTGTTACGAGGGACTCGACGTCAACACGGCGCTGTACGAGTGGAACTACCAGAAGCAGCTGCTGCGGCTGCGGATCGCGGGCGAAGCAATGGCTGGATCGGACGGCGGGCGGGCGGCCTCCGGGGACGACCTCGAGGACCTCATCTTCGGCCGGGCCTACCTGCTGGAGCGGCCGCTGCTGCGGGCGATTACGCGGGTGGACGCCGCACCCGTTCTGCTGATCGACGAGATCGACCGCGCGGACGAAGGGTTCGAGGCCTTTCTCCTGGAGGTGCTGTCCGATTTCCAGGTCACGATTCCCGAGCTGGGCACGATCCGGGCCGCCCACCGGCCGCTCGTGTTCCTGACCTCCAACCGCACGCGCGAGATCGGGGACGCGCTCCGGCGGCGCTGCCTCTACCTCTACATCGAGCATCCCACGTTCGAGAAGGAGGTCGAGATCGTTCGGGCGAAGGTGCCGGGGATCGCGGAGCGCTTGTCGGAGGAGATCACCTGTTTTGTTCAGGCGCTGCGCCAGCGGCAGCTCATGAAGCCGCCGGGGGTCGCGGAGACGCTGGATTGGGCGCGGGCGCTGATCACGCTACATCGGGACGGACTGGATGCCGAAGTCGTCGGCGAGACCCTCGGGTGCCTGGTGAAGGACCGGCACGACATGCGGGAGCTGGCGGTGGGGGAGGTAGAGGCGCTGCTCGGCGGTACCGACACCGCCAAGCTTGGTACGTCTCCCGGGCTGATCCGGCGCATGGACGACGATTTCGACGAACCGCTGGCCGATTTCGCGGAACACCAGTGAGCGCGGCTGCTCGCTGACACCTGCCTCAATCCCTCTTGATCCCCTATCCCGCGCTTCTGTAACTTCCACGCGTGACTGCTGCAATTCGACCTTCAACCTCCCGGCGCCCTCTCCGGCCCGCCGTCCCCCGGCCCCAGGCATGAGCCACGGTACGACACACGAGCACGACGTGATCATCATCGGTGGCGGCGGGGCGGGACTCCGCGCGTCGATCGCGATCGCGCAGGAGAATCCGTCGTTTTCGGTAGCCTGCGTGTCGAAGGTCTATCCGATGCGGAGCCACACGGTTACGGCCGAGGGAGGCGCCGCGGCGTCGATCAAGCCGAACGACACGCTGGAAGACCACATCTACGACACGATCAGCGGGGCCGACTGGCTCGCCGACCAGGACGCGGTGGAGTACTTCGTCCACCAGGCCCCCCCGGAGATGGTCCAGCTGGAGCATTGGGGCTGTCCCTGGAGCCGGGAGCCCGACGGGTCCGTCGCGGTCCGCCCCTTTGGCGGGATGAAGATCGAGCGCACGTGGTTCGCGGCCGACAAGACCGGGTTCCACATGCTCCACTCGCTCTTCCAGACCACGCTCAAGTACGGCAACATCGTCCGCTACGACGAGCACTTCGCGACCCGGCTGCTGATCGACGACGACGGGCGTTGCCGCGGGTGCGCCGCGATTGAGCTGCACACGGGGCGGGTGAAGGCGATTCTGGGCAAATCGGTGATCATCTGCACGGGCGGCGCGGGGCGAGTCTTCCCGTTCACGACCAACGGCGCGATCAAGACCGGGGACGGCATGTCCATGGCCTACCGAGCCGGCGTGGCGCTGAAGGACATGGAGTTCATCCAGTACCACCCGACGGGCCTGCCGGGCACGGGCATCCTTATCACCGAGGCCTCCCGTGGAGAGGGCGGCATCCTGGTCAACAAGGACGGCTACCGGTACCTGCAGGACTACGACCTCGGCCAGCCGCTCGACGTCAGCGACCCCCGGCATCCGCTGAAGCGCGCGATGGAGCTGGGGCCGCGGGACAAGCTGAGCCAGTGCTTCATCAAGGAGCGTTGGGCGGGCAGGACAATAGAGACGCGGGACGGGCACGTGGTTCACCTCGACCTGCGGCACCTGGGCGAGGCCAAGATCGACAAGCGGATCCCGTTCGTGCGCGAGCTTGCGCGCAGCTACGCCGGGATCGATCCGGTGCACCAGCCGATCCCCGTGCGACCGGTCGTGCACTACGTGATGGGTGGCATCGACGTCGACTCCAACTCGGCGACGACCATTCCGGGACTGTACGCGGCTGGCGAGTGCGCGTGCGTCTCGATCAACGGCGCGAACCGGCTGGGGTCGAATTCGCTGACCGAGCTGCTCGTGTTCGGCGCGCAGGCGGGGAAGCACGCGGCCCGGTTCGCGATGGACCACCCGGACTACAACGTGTCGGCGCTGGAGACGCAGGCCGAGGACGAGGGGGCCCGCGTGCGGCGCGCCTTCTTCGACGCGCCGCGGAAGGGCGGGGAACGGATCGTGACCCTGCGCACGGAACTGCACGAGGCGATGGAAAACGGCGCCGGCATCTACCGCGACGCCGAGTCGCTGGAGGCGGCGTGCGCGACCGTGGCCGACCTGCAAGAGCGCTACGCCAAGCTCAACATCGACGACCGCACGCACAGCTTCAACACCGAACTGACGGCGGCGCTGGAACTGGGCTCCCTGCTCGACTGTGCCGAGGCAATGGCTCATTCAGGCCTGCAGCGCACCGAGTCGCGCGGCTCGCACCAGCGGCTCGACCACACGGAGCGCAACGACGAGGAGTTCCTCGCGCATTCGCTGGCGTTCCACCAGCCCGACGGCAGCGTTCCGCGGATCGAGTACAAGCCCGTGACGATCACCAAGTGGCCGCCCGGCGCGCGTACCTACGGTGCCGGATCGGGACTGAAGCGGGAATAGGACGATGGACGCCAAGGATACCATGACGCTGGAGATCTTCCGGTATCATCCGGAGACCGACTCCGAGCCGCGCTTTCAGCCTTACGAAGTCCCGTACAACGAGGACTGGGTCGTCCTGGACGCGATCAACTGGATCAAGGACCACGTCGACGGCTCGCTGACCCACCGCTGGAGCTGCCGCATGGGTGTTTGCGGGAGCTGCGGGATGATGGTGAACGGCGAACCGAAGCTGACCTGCGCCGCGTTCCTGAAGGACTACTACCCGTTCGGGATCAAGGTGGAGCCGCTGGTGAACTTCGCCGTGGAGCGGGACCTGGTGGTCGACATGGACGGGTTCATGGACAAGCTGCAGGAAGTGAAGCCGTACATCATCCGCGACGACGTGAACGACACGTCCGAGGGCGAGTACCGGCAGTCGCCCGCCCAGCTGGCCCAGTACAAGCAATACTCGATGTGCATCAACTGCATGCTGTGCTACGCGGCGTGTCCCGTGGCGGGCCACGAGGACGAGTTCCTGGGCCCGGCGGCGCTCGCGCTCGGCCACCGCTACAACAAGGACTCGCGGGACCAGGGGCAGGCCGAGCGGCTCGACGTCATGCTGGCGGGCGAGGCGATCTGGGGCTGCACCTTCGTGGGCGAGTGCACGGTGGTGTGTCCGAAGCACGTGGATCCGGCCGGCGCGATCCAGCAGGCCAAAGCCATGGCGGCGCAGGAGTTTTTCAAGGGCTTCGTGATGCCGAAGGGGACGGGCGCATGAGCGGCCAGTACCACCGGTCCCACAAGTGGGCGTGGTTCTTCGAGCGCCCGGGATACGTGCGCTTCATGGTGCGCGAATTCACCGGCTTCTTCGTCGGGGGCTACCTGGTGGTGCTGCTGGTGACGCTGTCGAAGCTCGCGGGTGGCGGTGAGGCGGCCTTCGCGGAGTGGCTCGCGTCCGTGAGCGGCCCGTGGTGGCTGGTCGCGCACCTGGTGGCGCTGGTTGCGTCCGTGTGGCACACGGTGACGTGGTTCGCCGTCGTTCCGCAGGCGATGCCGATCTACCTGGGCGAGAACCGGCTGCCCGCGCCGGTCGCGGCGATCGTCATGGGGTACGGGCCGTGGCTGACGGTGACCGCGGTGATCCTTTGGTGGGTGCTGCGATGAGTGCGGATGGCAGGGGCCCGGCGACCGGGGGCCGAGCCGCGGGACGCTCCGACGAAGCCCTCTGGTGGGCGCTGTTCTCCGCCGGGGGCGTGATGGCGGCGCTCTTCGTGCCCGCGTTCGTGATCGTCACCGGGTTCCTGCTGCCGGCGGGCGACCCGGCGGTGGCCGCCGAACGGACGGCGCAGTTCGCCGCGGCCGTGGGGTGGTGGCCGGTCAAGCTGGCGCTGCTCGGGGTCCTCGCGCTGTCGCTCGTCCACTGCGGACACCGAATCCGCCACACGATGATGGACCTCGGCATGCGGCGGTACTCCGGCCTGCTCAAGGTGCCGTGCTACGGCGGCGCGCTGGCCGGCACGATCTGGGCGGCGATGCTGCTCTGGGTGATCTAGGGGCCAGCGGAACAACTGGGCGGGAAAGGAATACAATCCCGCTGATTCCCGCACGGCGCTAAGGGTCTTCCCCCCCACGAATACCGGGTTTTCCCCCTACGAATACCGGGTTTTCCCTCTATGGGCGCCGAATTGCGCCGCCGAAATTGGAGTTGGCAGGCCTGATTGCCACTCGAAAGGTCGTCTGGAGGGGACTTCCCATGAACAAGGGGCTGACTCGTTTCGTCCTCGCCATAACCGCCGTGGCTCTCGCCGTGGTGCCCGTCAAGGTCAGCACCCGGGGCACGGACTCCGCCACGCCCCCCGTCACCTGCCCGAGCGAGGATCGCATGCCACAGACCGGGTGGACTTGCGGTGGCCGGGCCGGCCGGCCGTGCAACGCCTGCCTGGTCGAGATCAGGTCACCATTGGCCCGCGACAGCGTCGTCGAGGAGGAAGCCAAACGGTGGGTGGACCATTGGTGGACCGGGGGGCAGGGTTCGGTGCAGCGCGGCCTCGAGCGAATGGGCAGGTACGAGGACTACATCGACGCCGAACTGGCGATTCGGACCCTGCCGCCGTCGCTCCGTTACCTCCCCCTCATCGAGTCCGGCTACAACCACCTGGCCGTCTCGCCTGCGGGGGCTGCCGGCCTCTGGCAGCTGATGCCCGAGACTGCCCGGGGCCTCGGGCTCCAGGTCGACTCGCTCGTGGACCAGCGCTTCGACGCGTACCTGTCCACCCAGGCCGCTCTGGACTACCTGGTTGCTCTCCATGACCGGTTCCAGTGCTGGTCTCTCGCCCTGGCGGCCTACAACGTGGGGCCGACGCGGGTCGAGCGGGCGATCCGGTGGCACGGTGGATCCCGGCCCCGCAACGACGCCCTGTTTCTGCATATCCGCGACTGGCTGCCCAGGGAGACTCAGGACTTCGTTCCCAAGTTCCTCGCGACCATTCGCCTGGCTGGCGACCCCTCGGTCATCAGGCAGCGGTTGCGTGTCGAGGGAGCGGCGTCGGCTCATCAATCGGTCATCGCGGATCATCAATCGATCATCGGTGTAGCACCAGCCTTGAGCTCGATCTTCGAGCCTTGATCGAATATCCAGTCAGACAAGGAATGCAGTCGCTATGAATATCAAATCCATTGCCGGAGGCCTGGCGCTCGCGTCCGCGCTACTGGCCGCGTGCGGCGAGCCGGTGGACCCTCCCGTCCCCGGGTCCATCGTCGGAACCGTCAGCATCGAGGGCACAGGCGTCGATGGTGTGACCGTGACCCTCGAAGGCACGACCTCGACCACGACCGCCGGAGGCGGCGCGTACCGATTCGACAACGTGGACGAGGGAATGCAGACAGTCACCATCAGCGGCTTTCCACCGGAAAGCGACTTCCCCGAGATCTCGGTCACCTTCACCCTTGGCGCCGGACAGACGCATGTGCTCGACTTCAACGGATCGTACGTCCGCACGGCGGCGATCGTGGGTTCCGTGACCGTCGACGGCGCGGGTATCGACGGCGTCTCGGTGGCGCTCGGCGGTACGGAGAGCAAATCCACGCAGACCGACGCCGATGGCAACTACGACTTCTCCGCCCTGCGTGCCGGCGACTACACGGTCACGATCTCGGACTTCGACCCGGCGATGTACACGTTTGACGAGCCGAGTCAGGCGGTGTCGATCGCGGCCGGCGAGTCGAGCAACGTCAGCTTCATGGGCACGCCAACGCGCCTGCCCGGACAGGTGGACTACATCGTCCGCATCGAGAACGTCTCGCCGGCGTACGAGTTCTCTTCGAGTGGGCACTTCGCGGTGCCGGTGGGCGCGGACGGCCCGGGTCCGCTGCTCCCGGGCGGGACCTACGAGTTCCTTTTCCACGCCGGCCCCGGCCTGTACCTCTCGTTCGCCACGATGTTCGTGCAGTCGAACGACCTCTTCTACGCGCCGGACGGGCGCGGCATCGCCGTCTGGGGCGACGACGGCCCGGTCACCGGCGACATCACCGACCAGATCATGCTCTGGGACGCGGGCACCGAGATCAACCAGGAGCCGGGCGCGGGAGCCGATCAGCCCATTCGCGGCGGCGGCAACTCCGGCGCGGCCGACCCCGACCCCAACGTGCGTCTCGCCACCGACGACTTCGGCAACCTGCCCGAGGTCGCGGACGTGATCCGGGTAACGCTTCACCGCGAAGGCGCGTCCCCCACGCTGGTTCGGCTCACGATCGAAAACATCAGCACCGCCACGACGTTGATGACTGCGGACGGCGGCGCCCACCCGACGCCGCTCGCCCCCGGCGTCTTCGTCGTTCACGCCGGGCATAACCCGTTGTTCACCGTCGGCGAGCCCGACCGCGGCGAGGGCCTGGAGGGCCTGGCCGAAGACGGTACTGTGAGCGAGCTCGCCGCGGCCGTCGAGGAGCGGTCCGGACTGATCAGCCTGATCGCGCCCGGCGTCTACGCCACGCACTCGGGCGGCCCCCTGCTGTTCAAGGCCGGTGAGCCGGCGAGCGCGGGCCTCGAGTCCATGGCCGAGGACGGACATCCGGTCACCCTCGCCACCGAAGTCGACGCGGCGGGCGGATTCCTGGATGCCGGGGTGTTTGCGGTCCCGGTGGGCGCCGATGGCCCCGCGCCGGTGGGGCCCGGCCGGGCCTACGAGTTCGAGGTGATCGCCACGCCCGGGGACGCCCTGTCGTTCGTGACGATGTTCGTCCAGTCCAACGACCTCTTCTACGCGCCGGCCGCCGAGGGCATCGACCTGTTCCCGAACGGCGTCGCGCTCGAGGGCGACATCACGGACCAGATCATGCTCTGGGACGCCGGCACCGAGGTGAACGAGAAGCCCGGGCTGGGACCATACCAGGCCCCGAGGCAGCCCGGACCCGACAGCGGTCCCGACGAGGACGGCCTCGTCAACCTCCTGGATGCGTGCTTCACCTATCCGGACCTGAGCGACGTGCTGCGGGTCACGCTGACGAAGGTGGCGGGGTAGATACCCTCCGGACGTGTCATGCTCTTAGTTTAGTTTAGCTCGTATCCTGTACTAAGAGCGACACGGCGTGGGCAGGGTGTGCCCTCGGACGTGTGGACGCACAAACCAGCCCGGCGGCGCGAGTTCGTTGCCGGGCTGGGCCGCATCCTGGCGCCGGGTCGATTGCGCGGGCGCGCGTCCGTGGCCACCATCGACTCCATGCGAGATCGAATGACACGGATAGGGGTCACGGGGGCGCTCGCCCTTCCATGCCTGATCGCTGCCTGCGAGGACCACCCGACCGAGGTGCCGTCGCCCTCCTTCGACGAGGTCTTCGCATTGGCGGAAGTCATCGTGCTCGGGGAAGACCCGTCCGACTCCATCGCCGAGGTGGGCGCGTTCTTCGAGAGACGGGATGGCGGGTTCGTGATCGCGGACCGATTGCTTCCGCGGGTGCGGACCTACAGCAAGGACGGTTCGCTGGAGGCGGGCTTCGGCCGGTTTGGCGACGGGCCGTGGGAATTCCGCAGGCTTCAAAGCGTGACGGAGACGGCAGACGGCAGGATTGTGGTGACGGGCGCGCAGAACGGGGCGCTGACCTACCTGAACCCGGACCTGACTCCGCACAGCTCGGTGCTGCTTGACGACTACGTGCCGGGGACGGTGCGGCCGCTCGGACGCGACCTCTTGATCGGCGGCATGGGACGGGACATGGACCTCTACGAGATCGCCGCGCAGGAAGGCCTTTACCACCGTCTGGTCGATAGCACCGTGGTGTGGAGCAACTGGAACTCACCGGTGGCGAGCATGCCGTACTGGCACGCCCTGGGCAGTCTGCATGCCGAAGTCGGGGGGGACTCTGTGTTCGTCATGGCGGGACTCCTTTACCCCGCGACGGTGCTGAACGGCGCGGGAGACTCGGTGGGGACGATCGGGACACCCTCCCCGGGCTTCCGCAGGGTACCGGAAATCGAACTCGGAGCCTTCGCGTACACTGCCGACGAGGGTCCGGCGGCGCAGGCCGGCAATCCCGTCAAGCGTCTGATCGAGAGCTTCGACCTTGTCACGAGCGTGGACGTCGTGGGCGGCGACTATCTCGTCTTCACCGTGGGCAGGTTGGACGGGAATCGCCCCTGGTATCCCTTCAAGCAGCTTGACATGGCCGTGGAGGCGTACAACCGTCACACGGGCGAAAAGCTCTTCGAGAACGTCCCGTTGCCGGCTGGCTCGAAGGTCGTCCTGGGCGGGGGCAGGTATCTCCATGTGTTGCTGAATCCCGACATCCCGCCCTGGCGAATCGCCAGATACGAGGTGCGGGCTGGCCGGTGAGGTCGCGGCTGCTGTGTGCGCGAGCAACCGCCCACCGCCAAATCATGTCACATATATGACGTGATTTCTTGACATGTGGTCCCTATTCAGGTCAGTTTCGGTGACCAATCGTGTCACTATAAGCCCAATTACATGTCATGCTGCTTACAGACCGCGCCGTTCTTTCGTACGTCGCCAATCACCCGGAATGCAGCCGATCGCAGGTTCGCCGTGATGTCGCACCCGATGCGAGCGCTTCTACGGTGTGGAGGGCTCTCCGGCGACTGGTTGACGACGGACTGCTGGAGGTTGTCGGTGAGGGCCGGGGAACGCGCTATCGCGTGGCCGGCGGCGAAGCCGTTCTCGCGCACCTTCGTACGCCGTTCGAACAGCGGCCACGGGCCGGCTACCACAGCGAGTTTGTCGGGAGCTACCGGCCAAACGAATCGCGCTACCTGACCGAAGCTGACCGGGCAGAGCTGGAGAAAGCGGGCACCCCCGTCCTGGAGCCCTACCACGCGTCGATGGGCGTCACCTACGCGCAGCGCGTCCGCAAGCAGCTCGAAGTTGACATGTCGTGGGCCTCGTCGCGTCTGGAGGGCAACAGCTACGACCACCTGGAGACCGATTTCCTGGTGAAGACCGGCAGGATCGCGCGCGGCAAGTCGCTCGATGAGACGGTCATGATCCTCAATCACAAGAACGCGACCCGGTACGTGGTGGAGAACCTCGCCGAGATCGAGATCGGGTGGCCGGACCTGCGCAACATCCACTCACTCCTGGCCACCCAGCTGATTCGGGATCGGAGCCTGGTCGGCAGCCTGCGGCGCATGCCCGTCGCGGTCGGTAGATCCTCGTACACCCCACTGGGGGACCGCATCGCGCTGCAGAGAGAGCTGGACATCGTTCTCGCCAAGGCGGCCCGCATCAGCGACCCCTTCGAGCAGTCCTTCTTCCTGCTCGTCCACATTCCGTACCTGCAACCGTTCGCCGACGTAAACAAGCGGACGTCGCGGATCGCATCGAACATTCCCCTGCTCAAAGCCGACCTGGCCCCGATGTCCTTCTTCGCCATCGACGACCGCGACTACATCCTGGGTCTATTGGGTGTGTACGAACTGAACGACGTCTCGCTACTGCGCGAGGCGTTCGTCAACGGCTACATCGAGACGGCGCGCCGCTACCGCTACCTGCGACCGGAGGCCATCAGGATCGATCGGGTCGAAGTGGTCTACCGCCGTTTCACGAACCGGGCCGTCCGTCGCTGCATCGTGCGGTGGCGGGGATTCGAGCCCAGGCAGGTGTGGCGGATGATCGAGGACGCCGACATCCCGCTGGCGGATCAGCAGGATGTGTTCGATTTCGTCGAGAGCTCGTTCCGCACGCTCCACCCGGGGATCGCGGTGCTATACGGGGTGGAGGCGGAGGCGCTGGAGGGGTTGGAGCTGGGGGCCGAGGTGACCAACCGCTGATCAACCCCTCGTATTCTCCGCCATCGGAGTTGTTCGCACACCCGAAAGCGGGGAGGTATGATGTGTCCACCATGCAGACGACCGCACCGACCACGTGCCAAGTGGTTCTGCGGGTGCCATGCCCAAACGGAGACAGTTGACAGACCTCGTCACCCACCTGGCCCGCTTCTGCGGTGCGCTGCGCGAGGCCGGCGTCGCCGTGACGCTGGGCGACGAGATCGACGCGGCAGACTCGCTCGCCCACGTCGACATCGGGGACCGCGCCGAGGTGCGGCTGGGGCTCCGGACCAGCCTCAAGGTCGAGCCGCGCGCGTGGCCGCTCTTCGATCACCTGTTCGATGACTTCTGGTGCACGAAAGGCGGGCAGCGCCATGGCCGAGAGGGACGGGGGCGGTGGCGTCGGGAGGGGCGGCCGCGCAGGAAGCGCCAGCAGGCTCCCCGCACCTGGCCGGGCCAGGACAACCCGCTCGCCGAACTCGCCCGCACGATAGCCGAGCGTGGCCGCGTAGGGCCGATCGAGGACGCCGATCCCGGCCCCGACGGCGGCCGGCCCGGCTACAGCCCGCGCGCGCTGCTTCGCCGCAAGTCGTTCGAGCAGTGCAGCGCGGACGAGCTGGCCGCCATGGAGCGCCTCCTCGCACAGGTCGCGCGGAAGCTCGCGACTCGCCCCAGCCGGCGCCTCGTGCCGTCGCCGAGGGGGGCCGCAATCGACCTGCGGCGCAGCTTCCGCCGTGCCCTCGCGCGCGACGGAGAATTCCTGGATCTGGCCCGTCGCAGCCGTGCCGTGGAACTGCCGCGGATCGTGTTCATATGTGACACGAGCGGCTCGATGGACCCTTACGCACGCTTCGCCCTGGCCTTCATCCTGTCTCTGGGGAAGGTCGCACGCCGGACCGAGATCTTCGCCCTCAATACCTCACTCACACGCCTTACGCCCTGGATCGCGGCGGGCAGTGTGGCGGCCACGCTGGGGCGCTTTGCGCGGAGGGTCGAGGACTGGTCGGGCGGGACGCGGCTCGGCGAGTGCCTGACCGAATTCGCCGACGATCACTTGCGGCGCACGGTCGCGGGTGATACATCGGTCCTGATCTTCAGCGACGGGCTCGATCGCGGCGACACCGGGGCGCTGGCGACGGCGCTTCTGGCAATCCGGCGGCGGGCCCGGCGAGTGATCTGGCTCAACCCGCTCATGGGCGATCCGCGGTACCGTCCCGAGGCCCGGGGCATGCAGGCCGCGCTGCCCCATGTGGATCACCTTGTGCCGGCTCACAACCTGGAGTCGCTCGAGAAGCTGGTGGACCTGCTGTAGCGCATCCGGCACCGTCGGAGGGCCGGCCCACCCGACGCCAACCTCAACCGGAGCGCCCGTGCGAATCGAAGAGAAATTCACGGTCGACGCCCCCGCCGACGACGTCTGGGCCTTCCTGATCGACCCCGAACGCGTCGCGGCGGCCCTTCCCGGCGCCGAAATCACCGAAAAGCTCGACGAGAACACCTGGAAGGGCGGGATGGGGGTCAAGGTGGGCCCGCTCAACGCCGTGTACGCGGGCACCGTCGCCTTCGATCTCGACGAGGACGCGCGCTCTGCGATAGTGCACGCGAAGGGGCAGGGCAAGGCCGGAATGGGCAATGCGGACATGAAGATGACCAGTCGGGTCGTGTCGCTGGGCCCGTCCAAGGCCGAAGTGACGGTCGAGGCCGACCTGAGGGTGACCGGCATCCTCGCCCAGCTGGGGCGCGGCATGATGCAGCACGTAAGCAAGAAGATGTTCAAGGAGTTCACAGAGGTTCTGGAGAAGGAGCTGTCATGATTCCGCCGCAGTTCGACTATCACGCACCCGGCAGCCTCGACGAAGCGTTGAGCCTGCTGGAAAGCCTCGATGACGCCAAGGTCATGTCGGGTGGACAGAGTCTCCTCCCCATGCTGAAGCTGCGTTTGGCGACGCCCGCAAACATCGTCGATATCGGGCGCATTCCGGGGCTGGACCAGCTCGGCGAAGAGGGCGGCTTCCTGCGCATCGGCGCGCTCGTGACCGAGACCGCGCTGGAGGAGGACGCCACCGTCGCCGCCCGCTATCCGATCCTGCTCGACACCGCCAAGGTCATCGCCGACCCGCTCGTGCGGAACCGCGCCACGATCTGCGGGAATGTCGCGCACGGCGACCCGGCCAACGATCACCCGGCCACCATGCTCGCGCTCAGGGCGCAGATGGTCGCGACCGGGCCCGACGGCGAGCGCACGATCGGCGTGGACGACTTCTTCCACGGGCTGTTCATGACGGCGCTGGAAGAGGGTGAGATCCTGACCGAAATACGTATCCCGGCGCCCGGGGGGGTGGGGGCGGGTGGCACCCACCACGGCGGCGCCTACCTCAAGCTCGAGCGCAAGGTCGGCGACTACGCGGTCGCCGGCGCGGCCGTGCAGCTCAGCCTGGGCGACGATGGCAAGGTGACCCAGGCCGGCATCGGGCTCACGAATCTCGGCATGGCGCCGATCCGGGCGTCCGCGGCCGAGGCGGCGCTGACCGGCGCGAGGCTGGTGGAGCGGGGCGGCCTCCGGGGAGCGTTCCAGCGGGTGCGCGACGCGATCGCCAAGGCCCCCGACGCCGACGACGTCATCGCGGCCGCCGCGCAGGCCGCCGCCGACGCCACCGATCCCGTGGCCGACCGCCGCGGTTCGGTCGAATACAAGAGGAACATGGCCCGCGTGCTGACCCGGCGGGCCATCCGCAAGGCGCTCGCGCGCGCCGCCGCCGCCAACACGCCGGCGGGAGGGTAGGGACATGGCCAGACACAACATCACCGTCACCGTCAACGGCGAGGCGCACTCGCGCGAGGTCGACTCGCGGCTGCTCCTCGTCCACCTGATCCGCGACGAACTCGCGCTCACCGGCACCCACATCGGCTGCGACACCACGCACTGCGGCGCGTGCACCGTGCTGGTCGACGGCGTGCCCACCAAGTCGTGCACCGTGCTCGCCGTCCAGGCCGACGGCGCCGACATCGGCACGGTCGAGGGGCTCGCCGACGCGAACGGCATGAGCGCGCTCCAGGAGGGCTTCATGCAGGAGCACGGCCTCCAGTGCGGCTTCTGCACCCCCGGTATGCTGATGACCGGGACCGCGCTGCTCGCTGCCAACGCGAACCCCAGCGAGGCCGAGATCCGCGAGGCGATATCGGGGAATCTCTGCCGCTGCACCGGATACGTGAACATCGTCAAGGCGGTCGAGTACGCCGCCGCGAAAATGGCCGGGGCCGACGCCGACGCCCCCGCCGCCGAGGAGGCCGACTGATGGCCAACGAGACCAACGCACCCAGGACTTCCGCCAAGATCTGCGGCATGGGCCACTCCATGAAGCGCAAGGAGGACCCGCGCTTCCTGCAGGGCAAGGGCAACTACATCGACGACTTCACCCTGCCGGGGATGCTGTGGCTCGACATCGTGCGCAGCCCCATCGCCTACGGGAAGATCGTGAACATCGACACGTCGAAGGCGCTCGAAGTCGACGGCGTGCTCGCCGTGCTGACGGGCAAGGACCTCGAGGCCTACAACCTGCACTGGATGCCGACGCTCATGTCGGACACCCAGATGGTGCTGCCGACCGATACGGTCATGTACCAGTCCCAGGAGGTCGCGGGGGTGATCGCGACGTCGCGCTATGCGGCCGCCGACGGGGTGGCCGCGGTCGAGGTCGAGTACGAGCCGATGACGCCCGTGATCGACCCGTTCCAGGCGCTCGACGACGACGCGCCCGTGCTCCGCACCGACAAGGAGGGGCAGGAGGACAACCGTATCTGGCACTGGGAGGCCGGCGACAAGGAGGCGACGGACAAAATCTTCGACGAGGCCGACGTGGTGGTGCGCGAGAAGATGCACGTGCCGCGCATCCATGTGGCGTCGATCGAAACGTGCGGGTGCCTGGCCGACTTCAACCCGGTCGAGGGACACCTCACCGTGTATATGACCACGCAGGCCCCACACGCAATCCGCACCGTGCTGGCCCTGGTGGCGGGTCACGTGGGGCTGTCCGAGGAGAAGATCCGCGTGGTGTCGCCCGATATTGGCGGCGGCTTCGGCGGGAAGGTGCCGGTGTACCCCGGCTACGTGATCGCGATTGCCGCGTCGGTCGTGCTGGGCAAACCGGTCAAGTGGATCGAGGACCGGATGGAAAACCTTCAGGCGGACTCCTTCGCGCGTGACTACCACATGGACGCCGAGATTGCGGCCGATTCCAGCGGCAGGATCCGCGCTCTGAGAATCAAAACACTGGCCGACCACGGGTATTCGGACGCGCAGGCTGCGCCGTCCAAGTGGCCCGCGGGGCTGTTTTCGATCTGCACGGGCTCGTACGACATGGAGCAGGCGTTCGCCGAGGTGGACGCGGTCTACACGAACAAGCCGCCGGGGGGCGTGGCGTACCGCTGCTCCTTCCGCGTGACCGAGGCCGTGCACTGCATGGAGCGGATCGTGGACACGTTGGCGCACAAGGTGGGCAAGGACCCCGCGACGCTTCGCGAGGAGAACTTCATTCCGAAGGAGGCCTTTCCGTACCAGTCGCCGCTGGGCTGGGAGTACGACAGCGGGGACTACCAGGCCGCGATGGACAAGGCCAAGGAGATGATCGGCTACGACGACCTGCGCCGGGAGCAGGCCGAGAAGCGAGAGCGCGGCGAGCTGATGGGGATCGGCGTGTGCAGCTTCACCGAGGTGCTGGGGGCGGGGCCGTCGAAGGACTTCGATATTCTGGGCATCAAGATGTTCGACTCGGCCGAGGTGCGCGTGCATCCGACGGGCAAGGCAATAGCCAGATTCGGCACGAAGTCACAGGGGCAGGGCCACGAGACCACGTACGCGCAGATCATCGCCGAGGAGCTGGGGCTGCCGGCGGCGCACGTGCAGGTGGAGGAGGGCGACACGGACACGGCGCCGTACGGGCTGGGGACGTACGCAAGCCGGTCGACGCCGACGGCGGGGGCGGCGGGCGCGATGGCCGCGCGGAAGATCCGCGACAAGGCGGCCAAGATCGCCGCGCACCTGCTGGAGGTGAGCGAGGAGGACCTGGACTGGGAGCCCGGGACGTTCTCGGTAAAGGGCGCGCCCGACAAGTCGGTGACGATCCAGGACTGCGCGTTCGCGGCGTACACGAACCTGCCGGAGGGCTTGGAGCCGGGGATGGAGGCGACGAACTATTACGATCCGCCGAACCTGACGTTCCCGTTCGGGACGTATATCTGCGTGGTGGACATCGATCGGGGGACGGGCGAGGTGAGCGTGCGCCGGTTCGTGGCCGTGGACGACTGCGGGAACATCATCAATCCGATGATCGTGCAGGGGCAGATCCATGGCGGATTGACGCAGGGGCTGGGGCCGGCCTTGTATGAGGAGATTCCTTATGACGAGGACGGGAACAACCTGGCCGGGTCGTTCATGGACTACCTGGTGCCGACGGCGGTGGAGACACCGGCGTGGGAGACGGGGCATACCGTGACGCCGTCGCCGCATCATCCGCTGGGGGCGAAGGGGGTGGGGGAGTCGGCTACGGTGGGAGCGCCGCCGGCGATCGCGAATGCGGTGGTGGATGCGTTGGCGCACCTGGGCGTGACTCACATGGAGATTCCGATTCGGCCGGATCGGGTGTGGGAGGTGCTGCGGGAGAAGGGGGTGGCGGGGTGAGGTCGCGGGGGAGGTCGAGGTGTTAGCGCGGATATGGCGAGCGAGGCAGGGCAGGTGAAGGGGTGGGGGGAGGTCGAATGAGCGCGGCGATGGCGACTGGGGCGGCGAGGGTGTGGGAGAAGGGGGTGGCGGGGTGAGGGGGGGTGCCTTGTCAACGCCTATTGAAGGGCGATTGAGGTAGTCAAGAGTCAATAGAGAAAGAGGTTTGACCGCAAAACTTGGGCGAAGAAGGTCACGGACTGATGGAATCCTCACCGGCACTGGCGTTGCTGACTATAACCGCAATTCTTCTGGGACCCATTGTTGCGCTTTGGATTCAGAGAATCAGCGAGAGAAAGCGGAACCGCCACAACCGGAAGCTGTACATTTTTCAGGACTTGATGGCCAGCCGAGCAACCAGAACCAGCCCTCGTCATGTGGATGCGTTGAACGCGATCGAAGTTGAATTCTCCGGGGGCGGGAAGCAGGACGCACGGGTGCTTGGTGCTTGGCGGCTATACTTGAATCACCTCGAAACGCAAGTGAGCGATGACCTTCTGCCACAGTGGACGGAGAAGAGCAATGACCTGCTGATCGATCTTCTGTACGAGATGTCGCAAGCACTCAAATATGGGTTCGACAAAGTCACTCTCAAGAAGAACATCTACGCTCCTAAGGCTCACGGGGACCTTGAAGTGGATCAATACCTTCTGCGGAAGTACGTTGTTGAAATGATGGCGGGTCAGCGGCCGATTTGGATAGGTGTGCTAACCGGAGATAAGCCCCTAGACGTTAGAGTAGTTGAGCGAGACTCGGGTAACTCATCTTGACCAATCCTAGGCCTTTGGCGTCTGCGGCCATTGATCCGAAGTTGCTCTTGGAGGAATCTGCAATGGAAGCGATCGGCGCATCCGTTGGCTTGGAGCAGACGACCCTTCGTTCGCGCTCGGTCCCCTCGATCTGAAGGAACAGGTCGTGGGGTTTTGACCGGCGTACAAGTACAGTAGCTACCCGGCACCCGGCCTCAGGGTGTACAAGTACGGTATTCACCTGACACCCGGCCTCGCCAAGGTCAGCTCTACGCTGCGGTCTTCACCTCCTTTCCGGGTGCGGGCTTCCGGGTGCGCCGCTTCCGCGGGATCCTGGCCTTGAAGACCTCGTAGGGCGTCCGGCCCTCCATCTCGCGGCCGCGGTGGGCCCGGCGGGTGTTGTAGGTCTCGAGATAGCCGTCCAGGTCCTTCTGCATCTCTTCGAGGCTCTCGTACCAGGTCGTCCGGCCCTTGATCCGGAGATGCTCTTCGAGGAGCGTCCGGTGGAACCGCTCGATATAGCCGTTCGACTGGGGCCTGCCGACCTTCTTGGTGCGGTGTTCGATTTCCTCGAGCTGCAGGAAGAGTTCGTAGCGGTGCCTGTCCGGCCAGCCGCAGTACTCGCGGCCGTTGTCGGTCAGGATCGTCCGGACCTTCACGGCGTGCTCTTCGAAGAAGGGCAGCGCGTGGTTGTTCAGGATCTGAACGGCGGTCAACCGGCATCTTCGTGGTGTAGAGCCGGGCCCAGACGAAGCGGTCTGGCCACGGTCCTTTCTTCTGGTCCACTGTCAGGTGATTACTGTACTACAACAGCAGAGAAGTGGCATCGACATGCCCTTGCACCCGCCGCCCCCTTGCCGCCCATCCACCAACCGTCCATCCTGAGCCACTGAAATGAGGGATGGTCGTGAGTCTTGACCCCATCCCTTCCCACACGCCCCCCATCGCACCCCACATGCCCACCCCCACCATTTTCGACCTCTGCCGCCCCCGCGACGACATCCTTAAGGGATCTGTCGCCGAGGCCGAGTTCGCCGCTGACCTGGCCCAGGTCCTGACCGGAACTGCTCCCGCCGACTACACCGATCCCGCGCGCTTCTTCGCCAACACCCACCCCACTCGGGGCCTCAAGGATCTCCTTGCGAACGTCTGCCGACGACTTTCCGGGGTGGGCGGCGAGGCTGCGGCTATCTTTCGGCTTGACACCTCCTACGGCGGTGGCAAAACCCATGGGCTGATCGCCCTCATTCACGCCGCACGCGGCATGAAGGGAGTGGCCGATCCAGACGAGTTCGTCGATCCCTCGCTATTACCGGACGGGTCTGTGCGGGTGGCGGCCTTCGACGGCGAGAACGCGGATCCGGCGAGCGGCCGCTCCCTCGAGCACGGACTGCGCGCCCACACTCCCTGGGGCGAACTTGCCTACGCTCTGGCCGGCCGTGATGGCTATGAGCGCGTCCGGGAGAGTGACGAGCGGCATGTGGCTCCGGGGGCTGGGACGCTCCGTGAGCTGTTCGGGGACCAACCCACTCTAATCCTACTGGACGAGCTGTCCATCTACCTGCGGAAGGCGCAGGGCCTCGGGGTCGCGCGTGGGCAACTGACCTCGTTTCTCAGCTCGCTGTTCAAGGCGGTGGAGGGCACTGCGGATGCCTGCGCCGTGTACACACTCGCCATCGGGAAGGCTGAGGACGCGGTCGACGCCTACAGCGAGGAGAATCGGCAGATCGCCGAGAGTATGGCGGAGCTGGAGAAGGCCTCGGCGCGCAAGGCGACGCTGCTTAACCCGACGCAGGAGGACGAGACGGTCCACGTGCTCCGGCGCCGCCTGTTCGAGTCCGTCGACGATGGACGCGTCCCTGAGGTCGTCGGGGCCTACAGGCGAAGATGGGCAGGCAATCGGGACTCCCTGCCGCCTCAGGCCACGCGCTCGGAGACGGCTGAGGCGTTTCGTGCAGGGTATCCGTTCCACCCCGAGGTCCTGGACACGCTGACCGGCAAGACCGCGACCCTGGACAACTTCCAACGGGTTCGCGGGATGCTGCGGCTACTCGGCAAGACCGTTGCCCGTCTCTGGGAGCAGCGTCCCGGCGACGCGTGTGCCATCCACCTCCACCATATCGATCCCGGGCACGAGCCGATCCGGCAGGAGGTCGTCACGCGCCTAGGCCAGAGTTCGTACCAACCGGCAATCTCGAATGACGTATCATCCGGGTCTGCCGAGAGAAGGTCTTTCGCGCAACTGATCGATAGCGAGTTCCACGGTGGGCTGCCACCCTATGCCGAGTACGCGGCAAGGACGGTCCTCCTCCACACGCTTGCCTACAACGACCCGCTCAAGGGATTGCCCCCGGAACAACTGCGGTATTCAATGGTCGGGCCGGAGCTGGATATCGCCTTCATCGAGGACGCGCGCAAGAAGTTCGTTGCGGAGTCGGCCTACCTGGACGACCGCCCGGGAGCGCCGATGCGCTTCCTCATCGAGGCTAACCTGAGCCAGATTATCCGGCGCGAGGAACGCAACGTAGATGCCGCCGAAGCCAGGGCGGAGCTCAAGGACCGGATCCGCCAAGTCTTCGGCGGGAATGTCTTTGACACGGTCCACTTTCCGGGCGGACCCTTCGATGTGCCCGACGAAATCGGGGGCGGCCGCCCGAAGCTTGCCGTGCTGTCCTACGACGGCGTCACCATCGGAGCGGGCGGCGAGGGCGCGCCGGAACTCGTGACCCGCATTTACGAAAGGAAGGGATCCCAGGGCGCGGCCATCCGCAGGCTCCGGAACCATGTGGTGTTCGTGGTGGCCGACGATGTGCAGCGAAACAAGATGCGGGACGCCATGCGCCGAGTACTTGCCCTGCGGATTCTGGGCAGAGCGGATCGGATCGTCGACTTGGCGGAGTACCAGCAGAACAAGGTCCGGGAACTGGCCGCGAGCTCCGAGCACAGCCTGACCATCGCCATCCAGACTTGTTACCGGCACATCTTCTATCCGTCTCGGCAGGGTGTTGGGCCGGATCAGGTTAGCCTTGGCCACACGGCCATTGACGCTCCGTCCGCGTCGGATCGTCCCGGTGCCGGTCAGCGACAGGTCGTCCGCGTGCTCCGCGAGCTCAACAAGCTGCGGCTGTCCGAGGACGAACCCGACTCCCCAACCTACGTTCGGGACCGCACCCCCCTTAAGAGCAAGGGGGAGATGACCACGCTGGCCCTGCGGACCGAATTCAGACGTAACCCCGCACTTCCGATCCTGATCGGGGACGATGTTTTCATACGGGGGGTAAGGGAAGGTGTGAAGGGGGGTCATTACGTCTATCGGAGCGGTCAGTTGGTGTACGGCCCTGGAGATCCGTCGGCCGACATCCGAATCGACGAACGGTCGATGGTTCTCACCATAGTCTACGCGAAGAACAAGGGCGTCTGGCCACGCCCGGAACCGGAGCCCGTCGAACCGGATCCGCCTGTGGATTCACCGGTGGATCCGCCTCCACCAGACCTTCCGCCACCGACAACCATGACAACCTTCGAAGCCGAAGGCCTCCTCGGAGAGGCTCTGACGGAGATATGGGAGAAGGCGCGAGGCGAACAGGGCGTGGGACGGATCGCGGAGCTGCGCATTCGCCCGTTCAACGTTGACGATGGCTTCCGTCTCCTAGGTCCGGTCGGCTCGGTGTCCGCAGCCGACAAGGAGGTCCGGATCGAGGGCGAATACGAGACCACCGCCGGGGGCTCGCTGGAGCTCAGATTCATGGGTCCGGTCCCCGACGCCCAGCCCCTCAAGGAGTTCCTCGCCCCGCAACTCCGGGCGGCGAGCGACAGCCACGTTGACGTGTCGATGACGCTGCGATTCAAGCAGGGGCTTACCTTGAAGGGTGGAGAACCCGAGAAGCTCACCGAGCGGCTGTCCAGGTTTGCGGGCGGCTCAGCCCACGTCACCGCCACCGCCGCGGAGGAGGATTGAGTGACCAGATCCCAGACCTTCCGCCCGGCGGAGGCGTCCCGTCCGATCCCGCGCTATGAGCTACGGGTGCACTCGGCCCGTCCCGGTTCCGACCGCTACGAGATCTGGCAGATGCCGTGTCCGGCCACCCCGCAAGTCAAGCGTCCGCTGAGGATCGGCGGCTTGGCGGGACGCAACCTCGAGCTCGTCCAGCACAGGGTCCTAAGGAGGCTAGCCGAGGAGAAGATCAGGCTGGTGCGACCGGCGGGCGAAGCGACCCACAGCCACCGCGTTCCCGAGCGTCTGGCCGTGACACTGGGACTCATGTTCCGGGCACTCGCACCCCTCAGGAGTCGGGAAAACATCCGGGCGGTGGCCGAGGGGATCGAGGCCATGGAGAGCGAGGAGGCCTCCTACTGGTTGGGCATGGCGACCCACAGACGGCATCCACGGCGGGTACTGGGGGGACTGCGAGTACTGCTGACGGAGCCGACGGGCGGATCCGGTTGCTTGGGGGACAGGACGCACGCCGGCTGGTTGACGGCGGTTGAGGATACCCGGTAGGCGCGGTGCGAATCGTACCAGAGGTCAGCGGCGCGCAGGTCGTCGTTTTGGGCGAGTTCAATCCGGCGGTACTCTCGCCAGCGTGGTTTGCCCACAACGGACTCTTGCGAGAGCGCGAGGCCGGTCGATGAGTGATCGGCGGCTGATCGAGGAGTGGTTTCCAATCGCCGATCTCAGCGAGGAGAGCACCCGAGAACGTAGGTCGATGACGGCGCTGCCGCCGATCTACTACCTGCACGTCTGGTGGGCACGGCGGCCGCTGGTGGCGTCGAGAGCGGCGGTGCTCGCGTCGTTGCTGCCGGCGGGTGCAGACCGGGAGAGGTTCAAGCATGTCCTCGGGATTCATGGGGATCCGGTGGCGGCGCGGCGCCGGATTGAGGTGGCGACGCGAAAAGGGGAGCGACTGGGTGCTGCGGCCTACGGATACAAGAGAGCGTTCACGCACTCCCCGGATCGAGACGACCGTGTCTGGATGGCCTCTGCTCTTGCGGGCAACGAGGTGGTACTTGATCCAACGGCTGGCGGCGGCAGTATTCCCTTCGAGACGGTCCGGCTCGGGTTGGAGACATGGGCCAACGACCTGAACCCTGTCGCAGCACTCATCGAACGCGCCACCATCGAGTGGCCCATGCTCTATGGAACTCGGCTCGTCCCCGTCGTCCAGGAGCTTGGCTCCGAATTGGTCCGACGAGTACGTAGACGGCTCGTCGATGTCTTCCCGGATGAGGGCAGCAAGGACTTGAAGCCCGACGGCTACCTATGGGCCCGCACCATCCGCTGCCCCTACTGCCACGGCTTGGTCCCCCTCTCGCCCAACTGGCGACTGGCTCCAGGTGGTATCGGCGTCCGCCTGACGCCCCACCTCGGCGATGGCCCTGGATCGCCCGACCGGGTCTGTTCGTTCGAGATCGTGACCGCCACCAGCAAGCAATCGCCGGGGACGGTGGCGCGCGGAACGGGGACGTGTCCGTACTCCGATTGCGGCCATGTGATCGACGGCGACGAAATCAAGCTCCAGGCGCAAGACGGCGAGATGGGCGAGCAGTTGTACGCGGTCGTCTACAAGAAGCGCGTCAAGAGGTACCTGAAGTCCGGTAGGCCCGGTAAGGACAGGTGGGTGCGTGACTATCGGGCCCCATGCTCCGAGGACGACAACACCAAGGAAGTCATGGCCCGGCTGGAGCAGAAGCTGCCCGAGTGGGAGGCGCTGGATATAATTCCGAGCGAGCCGATTCCCGAGGGCAGCAAGACCGCGGAGCCGCATGTTTACGGCATGCCCTATTGGCGAGATCTGTTTTCACCGCGCCAGCTGCTCTGTCAGGGCACAAGCGTCGAAGTATACCGCGAGATGCTGGAGGAGGATCGGGCGGCGGGAGCCTTGGTTGCGGCCAAAGAAGCAGCCTATGGATATCTAGCGTTGGCCCTAGACAAAGTGGCCAACTATAACTCGCTCCTATGTGTCTGGCATTCCTATCGTTCCGTCATCGCGAACACATTCAAGGACCACAATTTCTCATTGGCTTGGTCCTACGCTGAAATGGCTCCTCTGATTGCCGGCGTAGGCTACGACTGGGCCATTCGGCAGACCGCCAAGTGCATCAACGAGCTCGTCGAACTGACATCGCCGGACGCGAATTCGGACAACGGCGAACTCTTCGACGAAGAATCCCTTGCTACCGGCCCGCCGCGCGTTACCATCACCTGCAAGTCCGCAGACAGCCTCGACCACATCGAGGACGGCAGCGTCGACGCCGTCGTCATTGACCCTCCGTACTACGACAACGTCATGTACGCCGAATTGTCGGACTTCTTCTACGTCTGGCTCAAGCGTACGGCTGGCCACGTTTTTCCGGAGCTTTTCCGGACGCACCTCGCTGACAAGGACAACGAGGCCATCGCGAGTCCCGCTCGGTTCCGCGGGCAGAAGGGGGCGCGGGCGCTCGCCGGACGCGATTACCAGGAGCGCATGGCCGCCATCTTCGCCGAGTGTCACCGGACACTGAAAGCCGACGGCATCATGACCCTGATGTTTACCCACAAGGATGCCGGTGCTTGGGACGCCCTGACAAAAGGGCTGATGGAGGCCGGCTTCGCGATAACAGCGTCGTGGCCGGTCAACACTGAGGCCCCAGGCAGCATGCATATCAAGGATAAGGCCTCGGCCAACAGCACGATATTCCTCGTGTGCCGCCCGCGGCGTGAGAATGGGAGCGATCTGGACTCGGACGGCCGCTATTGGGAAGACATCGAACCGCTGGTGGCCACTGCGGTGCGGAAGCGAGTCAGCGACTTCCAGAAGGCCGGCATCAAGGGTGTGGACCTCTACCTCGCGTCCTTCGGCCCCGCCCTGGAGGAGTTCTCGCGCTACTGGCCCCTGCGGCGCGGTACGCCGCGGGAGAAGCCCGAGCAACTGCGACGCCGACGACAGATCGAGCTCTTCGAGGAGAAGTGGGATCCTTATGCGGCTACCCCGGAGGATGCCCTCGATGTCGCCCGGCGGGAAGTCAAGCGATGGCGTCTGGAGCAGCTGGCCGACCTCAGGCTAGGCGCGGACCTCGACCCCGCGACCGCCTTCTTCGTCCTCGCTTGGGACGCCTTCGGTGCACCGAAGTTCTCCTACGACGAGGCCCTCAAGCTGGCTCGCGCCGTCGACGTTGACCTGGAACGCGATGTCGTCGGACATTTCGGAGCCAAGATGGCGGACAACATGATCCTCTGGGACAGCTCGGTGCGCGCGGCGAAGGGAGCCCTCGGCCCAGCGGACGGATCGCGCGGTATGGTCGACGCGATTCACCACGCGGCGACTCTGGCACGGGTGCGATCGTTGGAGGCGGCCCGGGAGATGCTCGGCTCGGTCGGCGTGGACCGGAGTCCGCGCTTCGCCACCGCGCTGGAAGCCGTCCTGGAGGCTCTCCCTGTGTCCAGATCCTACCGGGGCTTCGACCTGGACAAGAAAGCCGCAGGGCTGGAGTCGGCGAGCCTCGACTTCGAGGTCCTCGAGAATCTCCGCCGCCTCGCGTTCAGCGACCGCATCGACGAGCCCGAACAGCTCAGGCTTTGGCGCGACGGCGGTGCCTGACGCATGCATCGCGAGCACGAGTGGCGGCTCAAGTACACGCGAGAGGATGGAGACCTTGTCCGGCTGTTCTACCTCCCCGCCCTGGAGGATGCCAAGCGCTATGACCGGCTGACAGGATACTTCCGCGCCAGTGCGCTGTCTCTGGCCGCGCGCGGAGTAGAGGGTCTCGTGCGCAACGGCGGCTGCATGCGGCTGATCGTCGGATGCACGCTGGATCCGCCCGAGATCGAGGCAATACACGAGGGCGAACGGCTGCGGGCACAGGTCGATCGCCATCTCCGCCGCTGGCCGCTGGAGGCGACCGACGGGGCTATGCTGGACGCGCTCGAGCTCCTCGCCTGGATGGTCGCGCGCACCCATCTCGACGTGAAGGTGGCGGTCCCCGTGGATCGCCACGGCAAGCCGGTCGGCGACCGGGCCATCTTCCACGAGAAGACGGGGATCATCAAGGACACCGTCGGCGACCGGATAGCTTGGACCGGCAGTCTGAACGAGACGGCGTCGGGCTGGCAGGACAACTGGGAGAGCATCAGCGTCTACACTGACTGGGGTCCGGAGCGGGCCCGCGTGGACGCCGAGGAGGAGAGTTTTCGACGCCTTTGGCGCGGTCGGGTCGCACGCGCGCACGTTCTCGACGTTCCGGATGCCGTGCGGCAGGATCTTCTCAGGTTCCTCCCCAAAGACGGACCGCCGGCACGGCTGCGAGACGAAGTGGTCGGTCCCGCGAAGCCGCTCGGACGGGAGCCCGAAGCCAAGTCGAATCTCTACCGGGAGCGGGTGTGGTCGTTTATTCGCCGGGCTCCTTCGTTGCAGCCCGGAGGCGACCGTATGGGCGAGGCGACCGCGCCGATCGTCCCCTGGCCGCACCAGGTGCGCGCCTTCGAGCGCCTGTACCGCAACTGGCCGCCGAGGCTCCTGATCGCCGACGAGGTGGGGCTGGGCAAGACCATGCAGGCGGGCATGCTGCTACGGCAGGCCTGGCTCTCAGGCCGGGCCAAGCGGATCCTCGTCATGGTCCCGGCCGCAGTCACGAGGCAGTGGCAGGTTGAGCTGTACGAGAAGTTCAATCTCAACTGGCCCGTGTACGACGGTGGGAAGCTGACATGGCACCCGCCGGCTGCTGGCGGCCCACCCGTCGCCCGTACGGTCGCCCCGAGCCAGTGGCACCTCGAGCCGGTCGTGATCGTCTCGAGTCATCTCATGCGGCGCCGGGAGCGTCGTGCGGCGCTTTTGGAGGACGCCACACCCTGGGATCTGATCGTCCTCGACGAGGCGCACCACGCGAGACGGCGGGGCGCGGGAGGACCGACAGAAAGCGGGGCGAACCAGTTGCTGCGCCTTATGCGCGGGCTGAAGGATCGCACGGACGGCCTGGTTCTGCTTACCGCCACCCCCATGCAGGTGCATCCGGTCGAACTCTGGGATCTCCTCAGCCTCCTTGGGCTTCCTGCCGAGTGGACCGCGCACGCCTTTGTGGAGTTCTTCGAACTCGCCACGCGCCCGGATGTGACGCCGGATGCGTTTGAGACCATGGCCCGGCTCTTCCAGGCCGCGGAACGGCACGGCGGTCCGACGGCTGATCGCGACGACCCCCGACTCGGCGAACTGAAGCGCCTGAAGGCGGGGAAGGTGCTGCGCGCACTACGCGACCGCGCCGAGACTCCGCGGCGCCAACTAGACTCGCAGGAGCGCGCGGCTGCCCTGCGCCTGATGAAGGCCCACACACCAGTGCGACGACTTGTGTCCCGTCACACCCGCGAGCTCCTGAGGCGGTACCACAGGGCCGGCCTCATCGACACACGCATCGCGGATCGGAGCGTGGAGGACCGCTTTCTGGACATGACCGCAGACGAACGGGACCTATATAACGCTGTGGAGCACTATATCTCCACAACGTACAACAGGGCGTCAGAGAGCCAGCGCCGGGCCGTCGGGTTCGTCATGACTATCTACCGCCGTCGTCTCGCAAGCAGTTGTCGGGCGCTCAGGAACACCCTTCGCCGCCGACTGGACGCGGCCGAGGGCCGTGCGCCAGCCGACCCAGGCACTTGGTGGGAGGATCGCTCTGACGACGAGATCTCCGAATCGGCCCAGCCCATGGATGCCGACGATGTCGCGAAAGCGGAGCGGGAGGCGCTTGCGGTCGAGGAGGCGACCGAGATCCGCGAACTTCTCGACAAAGCGGATCGGCTCCCGCCCGACAGCAAGCTAGACGAGTTGTTGGGCATCCTGCGGACGCTACGCGCCCCGCGGGGCCGCCACACGCAGGTCATGGTCTTCAGCCAGTACACCGACACCGTCGACTTCCTGCGCGAGGAGTTAGCGAAGGACCGCACGCTGCGCCTGATGTGCTTCACGGGACGGGGCGGCGAGGTCCCGGGTGGCGACGAAACATGGCACGCCATTGACCGCGACGAGGCCAAGCGGCGCTTCCGAGCGGGAGAGGCCGACGTTCTGCTTTGCAGCGAAGCGGCGGCCGAAGGCCTCAACTTCCAGTTCTGCGGCGCCTTAGTGAACTACGACATGCCCTGGAACCCGATGAGGGTCGAGCAGCGGATCGGGCGCATCGACCGCCTAGGGCAGGCGCACGCAAACATCCGGACGTTCAACCTGCACTACGACGACACGGTGGAGGCGGACATCTACCGGGTGCTACGCGAGCGCATCAAGCTCTTCGAGGGTGTTGTCGGCGACCTCCAGCCCATTCTGTCGAGGATGTCGGGAACAATTGCGAGCGCGGTCCTCGCGGGTCGCGCGGGCAACGGGGACGGTCGGGCGGAGGTGGCCGGACAGGTCGAGCGGGAGGTGCTGGAGGTGAAGCACGGGATCGATATCGACGAGGCGGTGGATGCCGACGTCAGCCTCCCAGACCGGCCACTCTCACCGGTGACCATGGACGACTTGGACCGCGTGATCGGCTTGCCGCAGCTCAGGAGCAACCGCCCCGGCCGCTTGCGGGTCAACGGCTTGCCGCG
>JAPPNN010000061.1 GCA_028873815.1 Gemmatimonadota bacterium
CATCCCAACCCTCCCCCGTGGCACGCCACGCGTCCACGGACGGGGGTCGCTCCGGCCACGGCCGCAGGTTCCGGCACGGCGCAGCCGCCCCGGAGGCCGTGGTGCAACCCGAAGCCGTCCGGCGACTTGCGGATTTTCCGGTTCGCACGCCCGAGCGTGATTCTCCTGCACAAGCACCCCGATGTCGATGTACAACTCTGGATCGGCAACGGGCTCCGCCACACGGGCCTCGAATCCGGGCTGTCAAACGCGGCTCGAACAGACTGTCGATCATCCCTTCGGGACGGGCCGATACGAAGCGGATCCCGTCTCGAATAGGTGGCCGAGGCGGCGGTTGAGGCCGTCCTCGACCGCACCGTCATCCATGCCGCGGAGGGCGTTCTCGCTCGATCCAGCACCGGGTGTCAATGAGCACCGAAAATGTCAGGGTCTTGGGCACCGAGAATGTCAGGATCCGAGGGATGCTGGCAGGGCGGAAAGCGGTGCTCGGCAGAGCGCGCCGCCGTCGCCTTGGCCGTCTGTGAGCCGGACGGCGAAGAGGCGCTTTAGCTTGCCCGCGACCGGCCGGTTTGCGTTAATTCCGGGCGGTGCCCGGAGTGGCTTTTTCGGGGGTCGTCCACAGGCGCTGGCTCAGGCGCGTTGGTGGTCGTCGGCTAGAAGTACCCGTGCCCGGTGAACGGGCAGGAACGCAGCCGAGCGCCTTCTTGGGCTCTGGACGTGGTTGCGTGATCCCCGCCTACCACCTTTGGCCAAGAAACGACAAGGTTATGTAGGTTCCGTTGGTGACGGGTTGTCGGTCTCTGGCAACGGGACGTTGCCGTGGACATCTCGACGCCGGAAGTGCACCAGCACCGTTGCCGCAAGCCAACCATCGCACATGAGCAGACCGTTCAGCAGCCGATTGCGCGAAGAACTCGACTTCCTCCAACCGTTCTTTCTGGGACCCTCGGGAGAAAACGACCGTTGGCTCGAAGAATTGATCGTCGAGTTCGTGCGCGATCACGCCTTCTGGCGCCGCAACTTCCACCCCGAAGATGGCCAGCGGATCACGGCGGAAGCCCTGTACCGCCCCGATTTCCTCCAGGCCAAGGCCCGCACCCGCCAAGCGCTGATTCGCCTGTCGGGAGAACTGAAGCGATCGGTCCCCATCTTCCACCCGCGCTACGTGGGGCACATGAGTTCGGATCTGCTCATTCCCGGCCTGGTGGCGCGGATCCTCACCACCCTCTACAACCCCAACAACGTGAGCGAGGAGGCGGCGCCGGTCACGCTCACCCATGAACTCGACGCCGGCCGGGACCTCGCCGCCATGTTCGGCTTCAACATCGACCCCGCCGTCCAGCCCTGCGCCTGGGGCCACCTGACGTCGGGCGGCACCGTGGCGAACTACGAGGCGCTGTGGAACTTCCGCGCCGTTAAGTTCTACGGCGTCGCCCTGCAGGCGGGGGTGAAGCGGGCGGAACTCGCGACCGGACCCGTGGGACCGCTGAGGAAGGAACTGGCCGAGTACAGCGAGTGGGAACTCGTCAACCTGAGCATCGGCCCGACGATCCGCCTGCGGCGCGAGGTCGCCGAGGCCGTGAGCGCGCAGGACCCGGCGGCCTTCCCGCGGCTCCGGCGGGCCGTGCGGCGCGAGCGCCTCGAGACGCTCGGAATCCAGGAGTTCTTCGCCCGGCACCCGGAGCTGCGTCCGCCGAGGGTGCTCGTCGCGGCTTCGGCTCACTACTCCTGGGAGAAGGGGATGAAGTTGCTGGGGCTGGGGACCGCGCAACTGGTCAAGGTGGCGGTGGACGACCACATGCGCCTGGACCCCGGCCACCTGGACGCGTGCCTGGCGGGCGCCTTCGAGAGCCGCACGCCGGTCCTGGGCGTGATCGGCGTACTGGGCACCACCGAGTTCGGCACCGTCGATCCGATCCACGAGATCGTGGCGGCGCGCTCGCGCTGGAACGCGCGCGGAGCCGACTTCTTCGTGCACGTGGACGCGGCCTGGGGCGGGTATCTCACGAGCGTTTTCCGGGATCCCGACGGCGGCTTCCTGGCGCGCGAGGCGATCCGGAAGGACTTCCGGCACTTCCCGTCGGACCTCGTCTACCGGGCGTTCACGTCCGTGAGGCACGCCGACTCGGTGACCATTGATCCCCACAAGCTCGGGTTCCTGCCCTACGCGGCCGGGGCGTTCGTGGCGCGCGACCGCGAGGTGGTGGACTTCATCACGCAGCAGGCCGCGTACGTCTTCGACCTAGGCGATGTCGAACACGAAGTGCCTCGCGAGCAGAAGCTGCGGAACCTTGGGCAATACATCCTGGAAGGCTCGAAGCCGGGGGCGGCGGCAGCTTCGGTGGCGGTGGCGCACGAAGTCCTGCCGCTCCACTGCCAGGGCCTGGGGCGCATTCTGAGGCACACCATCCGGGCTTGCGAATACTTCCACGAGTCGGCCCGGGAAGCTGCGGAGCGGTTGGAAGACCGGGTTCGACTGATCGTTCCCTTCGAACCCGATTCCAACCTGATCTGCCTGGCAGTGAACCCAAACGACAACCGGAGCTTGGCGCGGATGAACCGGTTTGCCCGCCGCGTGTTCAGCCGAATGAAGGTGAATGCGGCGCGTCCGGTCCAGTTCGCGCGCTTCATCGGGTCGTACACGTCGTTGCACCGGGAGGGAAGCGATGACGGACAGTGCGGCCGGATCCTGCGCGACCTGGGCATCGACCCGAATACGTTCGTGGCGGTTCCGGTCGAGCAACAAGAGGAGGCGGATCACATCTTCATCCTCCGGCATACGCTGATGAACCCGTTCCTGATGGATGGGCCCGGCGAGCGCAGCTACATCGACATGTATTGGGATTTCTTGGAGGAAGCCATAAGCGCCGCGCTGTTGGAATGACGGCAAAGCGAGCCCGGCTGACGCGGCCCATCACCGAGATCACTCTCGACCTGCGGTCGAGACGCATTCGGCTTTTTCAAGGTGAGGCTCCGCAAGGCCCGGACGGCAGGCAATTCCGCAGACGGGCGCGCCGGTCGAGTTGCCTGCCCGCGAAGTGCCGATCTTCGAGCCTTCGAGACACTTTTGCAGCCGAGTGTACCGCGGCTTCGGGGTTTTCGGTAAGGAAGCGCACTGGGAAGTCGCCCGCGAGCCATGACCTCCCCGTCGATGCCACGATGCGGACCGCCGATTCGTTTCGCCGTCGAGACGGCGGTTTCCGCTGGCTTGAGCCACGCTTCGGTGGACAAGCAAGCAAGCAAGCCAGCGTACTCGCTGGGGCCACACTCCGCGTGGTCCCCGGCGAGGCTGACGAGGGGCTCTGCCCCCTCGACCCCGGACAGGTCCGCGCTCCCGACGGGGTTCGCGGATTGCAGGCTGTCGCCCGGTTGGACGACGCACTTGCCGTGGTCGCCGTGCCGGGGAGGGTCCGCCGTCCCCATGGGGTGCCCCGGTTCCGAATCGGAGGTGGCCGCTCCGGTCAATCCGACCCGCTCATGGCGGCGCGCATGGCCTTCCCGCAAGGGATCTCTGGTTCGGGAGTACCCCGGAGGCGGGCGCGAGGGTGTGAAAACACACTCGCCGCTACGCCGTACCGAGCCTTCGGCGAGGGTCGCTCCGGCCACGCCTTCCGGTTCCGGCGCGGCGCAGCCGTCCCGGAGGCCGTGGTGCAACTGCAATCCGGCAAACGGCATGCGCCGTCGCTGGAGTGCACGTCCGGAACGCGTGTCCGCGCACACGGACCCCGATGTCGATGTGCGCTCGCCGCCCAGCCCCGTTGACCGTGTTTGCGGGACGGAACCGGCCTTCGAGCAACTGCAACTGGCGGAAGGGCCTTCCCTCCGCGAAGTTTCGTTCGCGCAGGTCGTGCGGTCCATCACGAGAGGAATCGAATGATGGCACGCACGAAACGAAGTCGGCGCTCGTACAGCGCCGGCGAATGGGGCCGGAACCGGGTGAGGGTGTTCGCCGATCCCAAGACCGGCTTGTACCAGATCGAGTGGCGCGAGAATGGGCGCAGGCGCACGAAGTCGCTCAAGCACCGGGACTGGCGGCGCGCGAAGCGGCAGGCGGACGAGTTCGCCGCCGCGTTTGCAAGCCCCGGCCTGAATGGCAAGGCGGAAGCCGAGCCGGAGCCGCTCACGCTGGGCATGCTTTTTGACATCTACGCCGAGGAGGTGACGCCCGCCAAGGGCGAGAAGTCGCGGCGGCGCGATAGGGTCGCGACCGCGATGTTCCTCAAGTTCTTCGGCACCGACCGAAGGCCCGAAACCCTGTCGCGGCGGGACTGGGATCGATTCATCCAAGCCCGGCGGGCGGGCAGGGTCGGCCTGTCCGGGAAGCCCGTGGGCGACCGGACGATCGAATGGGACTTGGCCTTCCTGATGGCGGTGCTGAACTGGGCAGAGCGTTCCAACGACGAGCGGGGCCGCCCGCTGCTCGACAGGAATCCGCTGAAGGGCCTGAGGAAGCCCACGGAGAAGAACCCCGCCCGGGTCGTTCTCACCGAGGAGGAGTACCGGGCTCTGCTCGGGGTCTCCCGGGAGGTCGGGTGGCGATTCCATGTCGCCCTCGTGCTCGCGCACGAGACGGGTCACCGCATCGGAGCCATCCGCAAGCTCCGCTGGTCGGATGTCGACTTCGAGGGCCGGGAGGTGCGGTGGAGGGCGGAGCACGAGAAGACCGGCTATGGGCACAGGACGCCGGTGACCGACCGGGCGCTGGAGGCCTTGGAAGAGGCGCGACGGATGAGCGACGCAACCGGTGACGCGCCGGTGCTGCCCCCGCCGACTGACGCGGGGACGTGGATCTCCAACAGCTTGGCGCTCACGTGGTGGAACAGGGCCGTGGCGCTTGCCGGGCTGGAGCCGAAGCGCGGCCGGGGTTGGCACTCGCTGAGGAGGAAGTTCGCCAGCGACCTGATGGACTTGCCGCTCAAGGTCCTCTGCGAGCTTGGCGGTTGGAAGGACCCGAAGACGGTGCTGCGCTGTTACCAGCAGGCCGACTCGGTACAGCTTCGGAAGGCTTTGGACAGCCGCTCGGTGGGTCGGGCCTAAAGTCCCCAATGGGCGGGAGTCATTGGGCGGGAATCCGGCCTGTATGGCTCCCAAGTTCAACAATCACAATCAGATCCACGCCCAACGCCAACTGCTGCACCAGCGGATCGTCCGCGGTAACCGACGACGGTCCGAAGAGGCCGTCCGTCTCCACCGGCATCGGGTTGCACACATCCGACGGGCACAGCTCGAACCCGTCCGCCGTCGAACTCCGCATGGCGAACACGAAGCGGCCGCCGACGATCTCCACCCTCGTGATGAACGGCTCGGGCGCGCTGACATACTCCTGCAGGATCACCCTGGCCCCGGGCCCGGCATCGAATCCGCCGCCGTCGAGATGCCGCTCGAGCTCCCCGACGCTGTGAAAGCGCCGGATCCCCAGTCCCTTCCCGCCCTGGTCGTGCTTCGTGATGAACGGGCCGTCGAAGGTGGCAGCCGCCCCAAGCAGATGCTCCCTCCCGACCGCAAGCACGGTCCGCGGCGTCCGGATCCCGTGCCGCCGCAGCACGAGGTCCTGACGCAGCTTGCTCATCTCCAGCTCGAACGCCGGCAGCCCATTGATCACCCGCCGACCGTGAAACTCCAGCCAGTAAAGAAGTTGCCGGGCCAACTCCACCGTATGGACATGGCCGCGTGTGTGTGACGACGGGCTGATCCGATTCATCCAGATTCCCTCGGGCGGCGGCGCCGACGCGTCGATGCTCCCCTCGTTCACATGCACGAGGCGCACCCGGAAGCCTTCCCGCTCGAGCGCGTTGCGCAGCGGCGGAATCCACGCGGGGTTTTCGTAGAGAACATTTGTCGTTGGAAGAACTGCGCTGATCATATGGCTATCTCTCGATCTTGACGTGGGATGGGGAGGAAGGGGTGGGCGGAAAGCCCGACCCGGGCACGAAAAAAGCCGCCCGGACCAGACGACCGGGGCGGCTCTGAAGCGGCTCGCTTGCGGTAAGCTCAGCGCATCAACACAGCCGGACCCGGTCGGCGCGTCGGGACGGACACATACAGGCGCAGGTCGCGCCGCGGGCGAAGCGGGAGCCGTCGGCGAAGAGGGCTCTGATGTCGGATGCGTGGATCATGGCCGGGTCACCAACTCTGGAAAGCGATAGACGATGACACCCGAGCCGGGCGCGTTGTCCACATCCACGTACCCCTTGTCGGTCATCTTGTTCAGCACGGCCTCGATTTCCTCGAACGAGCGGCCGGTCGCCATCACGCCCTGGCTCACCGTGATCTCGCCGCCGTTGCCCATCGCGGCCTTCAACAGCTGCTGACGCAGGTTCAGGGGCGCGGCTAGCTTGCGGCCCGGTTCGCCAGCGCCGACCGCCGCCTGGGCGCGCGCCAACTGGAACGGATGCGGGACGCGTCCCTCCCGGATGTTGGCGTCCTTCACCAGCGACTTCATCCTGATGAGGTCGATGACCTGGCCGACGCCCAGCAGCCCGAAGGTGGCCAGCCAAATCAAGCCCGTGCCGACCTTGCCCAGGTAGAAGCGGTGGATCCCGCAGGCGCCCACGAGACCGGCGCACCAGAGCCCGTAGCTGAGCCCCGTCGAGTAAGGGGTCGCGTCCTCCGGCTGTGGCACGGCCGGAGCGTTGACGTTCACGTTGACCGAGAGTTCGCCTGGTTTCTCGCTCATTGTGTGATGGCCCTCTCCCCGTAGCGCCGCTTTCCCGACCGATGAATCTGTCTTGAAACCGCCGTTTTGGACAAGGGCCGGTGGCCCAAGGGGCCGCTACCGTTCCCAAAGCTCGCTCAACGGCACGGCCAGCATGTTCCTGCCGGCCAGCGGCAGAATGTCCCGGCCGTTATACAGTACGATGCCGCCTTCGAAATCGTTCCCGCAAAGCGCCGCCAGGCGCGCCATGCCACTGCCCGCCGACCGTCCCGGCGTGCTCGTCGCCTTCACCTCGATGCCCCATGTGCGTGCGCCCAGGGTCATGACGAGGTCGACTTCCCGCCCATCCCTGTCCCGAAAGTGCCAGAAACGGAGGTCGGGATCGGTCCATCCCGCCAGCGTCACCAGCTGCTGGGTGACGAAGGACTCAAGGAGGTGCCCCATGCGATCACGCTTTCCGAGCCAGTCTCCGGGCCCGAGCCCGGCCAGGCTGGCGGCGAGCCCGCTGTCGACGATGTGCATCTTCGGCGTCCTTACCAGCCGCCGGCCGACGTTGCGGTGCCAAGGCAGGAGGCGCCGGGCCAGGAAGAGTCTTTCCAACACCGCGATGTACTCCCGGACTGTGGCTCGGTAGAGGCCGAGCTCGCGTGACAAGCCGGCGGTGTTGAGGAGTTCGCCGTTTCGCACCGCCAGGAGACGCAACAAGTGCGCGACGCCGTCAGCATCGCGAACCCTTCCCACGTCCGGGACATCACGGTCGACAATGCTCCGCACGTATTGTCGGTGCCACTGGCGCGCGCGAGCCGGGGTCCGGGCCAGCGGTTCCGGGTATCCACCCGCCACCAGCCGGCGCGCGAGATCACCCGGGTCCGGCAGATGTCCGCCGGCGCGCAAAGCGGGGGTGACCGCTCCCTTCAGGAGGTCGGCGAGGAATAGCCCGGGTCGACGGTCCTTTTCGGCTTCGCAAAGTGGCATGAGACGGGCAATCTCCAACCGCCCGGCCAATGACTCCGTGACCGTCGGTAACAGGAGAAGATTGGCCGAGCCGGTCAGGACGAACCGGCCGGGACGCCGATCAAGATCCACCGAGAGCTTGATGGCGGGGAGCAGCTCCGGTGCACGCTGGATCTCGTCAATGGTGACCTCGCGCGGGAGCGCGGCAACGAAACCCGCAGGATCCGCCTTGGCAGCGGCAAGGTAGGGCCGGTGGTCAAGGCTGAAGTAAGGACGCTCCGGCATCAGGGCGCGCACCAGGGTGGTCTTGCCGCTCTGACGGGGTCCGGTCAGGCATACCACGGGTGTGTCGGCCAAGGCATCGTGAAGAAGCGAGGCCAGCGGGCGCGGGTAGAACGTGCGGGAATCGAACATGGTCGAAAGGTAGCGGCCATGTGTTGATTATAGAAGCGGCCAATTGATGGTTGTGAGATCCGCTGATTGATGGCTGCCGGTCCGGCTAATCGATGGTTAGCCGATCAGAACCGCAGCCGCCGCTGGATGTTAAAGCCGATGCGCCAGGATCCCGGGTCGAGGAAGTCCTCGGCGGCCCCTGCGAGGGTCTGCATCGGGTTCATCTGGTGCTGATTGGTGACCAGGAGCTTGAAGAAGTGTCCGCGCGTGCGGATTTCGACGCCGAACGAGCCGGAGTCGTACTCCTGGTCCTGCCGGGGCTGGCTGAAGATCCATTCGCCGAAGACGCTCCACGTGCGGTCGAGGTACAGCTGGCCGTTCACGCCCACCGAAACGGTCGACACGGGGTCGGCGTCCTCAATCCGGGGATTCCAGAGGAAAGTGGGCACGACACCGAGCGCGAGTCGACCGGCGACCATCGCGTTGGCGATCACCTGGGCGTAGGCCTGCATCTCGTTTGCCTCGGCGGTTTCGTCGCGGCTGCGGTTGGCGGTTCCCGCGTTGTCGCCGGTTCCCGCGTTGCCGCCGTGCAGGACCACATGCTGATGACCGTCGTGACCGCCCGCCGTGTCGACCTGCAGGTTCCACGCAATCCCGGCCTGCGCAGCGAACTCGACGGGGCCGGTGGGGGCGTCGAAGCCCAGTCCGGCGAACCGCGCGTTGAACTCCGTATTGTCCAGGCTGTTGGAACGGAGAATGCCGACGGTGAGGTGGTCGTGGGGTGCGTATGCCAGGCCGAGGCGATTCAGAACGAACCCATCCAGTCCCCACAGATCGCTCGCGCCGTCTGACAGGTAACCGAACCTGTGGGAAATCTCGACCAGGATGTCGCCCGCATCGGACGGAGCCGCGGTCGGCAGCGTCGCCGACTGCGTGGAGGCGAACACGGTCTGAGCCGAGGCCGCCGACGGCGCGGTCAGGCAGGGGATCGGGATGGAGAGGACCAAAATGCGGAGGCCCGGAATGCACAGCCTCGGAATGCAGAGGCCAAGCCAGGCTTTCATCGTGATCCACTTCATGTCAGGAGATTAGTGGTCCGGGTGGCGGTTAGCCAACCGGTCCGCGCCTGAACTCGATCTGTCCCATCAGCTGCAGGCGTTGGCCGCCCGACGTGCGATCGTACACGGTGGTCACTTCGAGCACTTGGCCTCGGAGCCGGGACCGGTACGCGCCACGCACGTCCATCGTCCAGCTTGCGGGGGCTTCCACTCCCGGCGCCATGCCTGGTGTCATGCCTGGCGCGCGGTCCTGCCAGAGTGCGAAACCGCCCCTGGTCTGGCCACCCCAATGAGGCGACGCGGACAGCGAGAATCCCTCCTCCTCGCGCCCGCCCACGGTCAGGGTCAGGCCGGCGCCGCTCTCCCCATAGCTGGTGGCCGAATGAAAAGCAAGCCATCGGCCCTGCAGGTCAACGCCTACGATTCCGATCTGTGCACGCATTCCGCCGGAGAGTTCCACGCCGCGTCCGGTCCGGCCGTCCCCACCGTCATGGCGCAGATGCACGGCGCCGAACGGGGCGAGTCCCGCGTCGCCGACCCGGAGTTCGCTGCGCACGTCGAGGCCGAGGCGGGCCTGGTGCACGCGCCCGCGCAGGTCGTCGATCGTCTCCGTCCCCTCGCGGGTCGACAGGCTGGCCCAGCCCGCGTCGGCCCTCAGCCCGAACGCGACCGGACCGCGCGCCGGTCCCAGCCGCCGCCGGAAATCGACGAGCCCCATGGCGAGGTCCAGCGGACTCGTGCCGACCTTGCCCGTCGCGGCGCGTTCATTCCGCGCCTCCCCCCTGCCCGCGCCGAATGTCGTCCAGATTGCGGTGGCTCCTCGGGACCAGCGCAGGTACGGGTGCGCCGACGTCATCGAGGTGCTCAGCTGGCCACTCGCCGTCCCGGCATTCCAGTCGCTGGCGCCCCGGCTGCGGCCGAGCGCGACGCCGAAGAGCCAGTTCGGCAGCTGGGCGTCCAGCCCCAGGTACCCGATGCGCAGGTCTCCGTCGTAGTCGCCGGAGATGCCGGCCAGCCCGGATCCGATTACGGCGTCGCCGCCGTTGTAGCGCTGGATGTCCGTCTGACCCCACAGCGACCACGCGATTCCGGGGCGTGTCGAGTCCGCGGACTGGCCTCCCCAGCCCAGCGTGAAGTCGGTGCCGGAGATTCCGGCGGGGGGTCGGAGGTGGTTCAGCGGGTTCGAAGCGCCCGTGGGCGCGAAGTCCGACACGGAGAGCTCGGTGCCCGGCGCGGACCTTGGCGCGGCCGGCGTCGGCAGCATCCCCCTCGGGTCGGGCAGCCATCCCGTCACGATCCGCTTTGCGGCGTCCCAGAAGTCGTGCCCGCCCCGGAGCCCGTCCGGAAGCGCCACGGTTCTGCCGCCAACACGCAGTCCTGACTGCCGGCCCGCATCGGTACTTCCCGGGTCGGCGTCGGGTGCGACGCGTCGTTCCAGCGTCATGCGGGCGCTCGAGAGATAGGACCGCGCCATGGCGGCGAAAGCATCGCTGAGCACAGCCCGTCCCGCCCGGTCGCTCACGCCAACGGTCACGCGCTGGGTCGCCGCCAGTCCGCCGGGATCGGTCGCCGTGACGATGACCGTGGCGTCTCCGTAGACCACCGGAAGCAGGACGAGCGTCGCTTCCGTAACCGTCGCGGTCACGATGTCCGCGCTGGAGGATTCGGCACTGAAGACCAGTGGATCGCCATCGACATCGGTGAAGAAGGGCGTGAGTTCCACCGTCACACCGTCGCCGCCCTCGTCCAGCAGCTGATCGGGGATCACTCCGACCGCCGTCGGTCCGTCGTTGACCGGAACCACGGTGACCTCGACGGCGGCGGTGTCGGCGAGGCCGTCCGGGTCGGCAACCACGTAGGTGAAGCGGTCGGGACCGTGGTAGTTCGGGTCCGGGACGTACGAGACGTTCGTTCCGTCCGCCGCGATCGCGACCGCGCCATGCTCGGTGGGCGAAACGCTTCGGACGCTGAGCCGGTCGCCGTCGAGATCCGTGTCGTTGTCGAGTACGGGGATCTCGATCGTCTCGTCCTCCAGGGTGGTGGCCTGGTCGTCGGCGGCCTCGGGGGCGTCGTTGACCGGAGTGACCGTGACCTCGACCGTCGCGGTGTCGGCCAGGCCGCCGTCGTCGGCGACGACATAGGTGAAGTGGTCAGTGCCATGGTAGTTCGGGTCCGGGACGTACGAGACGTTCGTGCCGTCGGCCGCGACCTCGGCCGCGCCATGCTCGGGCGACGAGACGCTCCGGACGCGCAGTGGGTCGCCGTCGAGATCCGTATCGTTGTCGAGTACGGCGACCTCGACCGCCTCGTCTTCTCGAGTGGTAGCCTGGTCGTCGCCCGCCTCGGGCGCGTCGTTGACCGGGGTCACCGTGACCTCGACCGTCGCGGTGTCGGCCAGACCGCCCGGGTCGGCGACGACGTAGGTGAAGCGGTCGGGGCCGTGGTAGTTCGGATTCGGCGCGTATTGCACGGTCGCCCCTGCGTCGACAATTCGCGCCTCTCCGTGCGCGGGCGCGCCGACCTCCACCACGCGAAGCCGGTCCCCGCGATCCGGATCGACGTCGTTGGCCAATACATCCGCCCTGGTTTTCCGGTCCTCGGCCACGCTCAGCGCGTCGTCCATGGCCGTCGGACGTTCGTTCACATTCACCACGCTCACCACGACCTCGGCCCGCGCTGCTCCGCCCAGCGCGTCGGTCGCCGTCACGGTCAACGCGTAGCGGTTCGGCTCGGTTTCGAAGTCCTCGCCGGGGCCGATGTAGCTCAGAGCTCCCGACGCCGCATCGAGGACAAAACGGTCGCTGCCCGAAGCCAGCGCGAGCTCGAAATCGTCTCCATCGGGATCGGTCGCGCGAATGCGGCCGAGCGTGATTGGCGCCGCGCTGCCATTGCGGTTCTCGGCAATCACGAAACGAAGGGACGGGCCGAACACCGGCGGGCGGTTTGCAACGTCGACCGCCGCCTCCGCAACCGCCCTCCCGCCACGGCCGTCGGTGACTTCGACCCGGATGGCGACCCTGCCGGTGCGGTCCGGTGCCGTCCAGCGCGCATTCGGCCGGTCGGTCGCTCCCGTGAACGTCCCCCTCGGGGCTTTCCATTCGTACGTAATCGGGTCGCCGTCCGGATCCGAGGCCTCGGCCCTCAACCGCACCTCCCCACCCCTCGGCACCGTGCAGGGATCGCAGGTGGCCCGCACGACGGGCGGCTTGTTCGGCGGGGCCCGCGAGTCGCGGATCGTCACCTCGACCGAAGACGGGTCGCCGGCCGTCACCTCCGGCGGCAGTTGGCCCAGCGCCACCATGAACGTCTCGTCGTCGTTGTCCACGTCCTCGATCGTCTGGATCGTGCCCGAGCCGAACGTCTGGCCACCAGCGATCGTGATGCTTGCCAGCTCCTCGAAGTCGCCCGATTCGGCGGTTCCGGAGACCAGCTCCAGCGGAATCGTGACGCTGTTCGACAACGTCTCCGACAACCGCGCCGTCACCGTCACCGGCTGCCCCTCGTCCACCGGGTTCGGAGCGACCGACAGGCTCACACTCGGCCCGGACGGGCGGGGCGGCAACAAACTGGTGAACGTGAGCCTGGCCATGCGCACGTTGGAGAACTTGCCCGTTCCCGCAATGCTCGTGATGACGCCCTGTGGATTCGTGTCGGGATTGGATAGCGAGAATTCCGTCCCGTCCTCGGTGCCGGCATCGTACGGAAAGAGATCGATCACAACCGATTGCTGCCACCCGCCGCTCCCGTCAAGCAGGGATACTCCCGACACGCCGACGAACCAGTCGGGACTGGGACCGATCATGGACAGGAGCGTTACCTGCGGATGCTCCGGCGTGACGTCGATGGTGAACGTCGCGGTGCCGGTGCCGCCTCCGGAGACGCCCTGCTCAATGACGGACCGCGTGTCCGAGCTGCGCTGGACTTCGCTGCGGAAGGTCCCTGTGGCGCCCAGTTCCGCAACCATCTCGACACCGGCACTGGCCCGCCCACCGGGTTGCCAGAAGGTGACACCGCTCCCATGCACGCCGCCGATGAGTGTCGTGAAGTGCGCTCCCCCCACCACGCCGCCGGGCGTGCTCGCCAGCGTCCAGTTGCCTTCGAACGTCACCCGGTAGGTGACCGTTTGCGGCGCGGCCGGCGAAGCGGACAGGCCGATGGAAACAGACACCGCAGCAAGCAGGCCGAAGCGCCGGCGTCCCAGGAATCGAGGTTGCATTCCTGGAATCTACGTCCGCGCCGACCGGAAGGCAGGCATCGAAGCGTCCGGAGGCCACGATAAACGTCTGATTTTTCCCAAAACTGTCATCTTATATTACAATTATTCTCCTATTGGGACCACCAAGCTTGCTATCGACCGAGAATTCCCATGAGCCGCGTATTGAGGGAGCTACCCGAGGCGTTCGTGTCTCGCACCGCGATCAGCCGTGCGGTGTCGCGGGCGGTCAAGGCCGGGCAACTCCGGAAGCTTGCTTCCCGCCTCTACACCAGCAACCTGGATGACGCTCCCGAGGACATCGTGCGGAGGAACCTGTGGGGGATCGTCGCGGGGTACTTTCCCGGGGCCCTGATCGCAGACCGCACCGCGTTCGAAGCAGGTCCCGCCTCCGATGGCTCTGTGTGCCTTGTCAGCGACCGCGGGCGAAGGGTCGAGTTGCCGGGCATCGTTTTGCGGCCGCGCAGGGGGCCCGGACCGGTCGCATCGGACATGCCGTTTGTCGCCGGGCTTTTTCTCAGTTCGCGGACGCGGGCCTATCTGGAGAACATGCGCCGTTCCCGCGCCAGGGGCGGTCGTGTGCCACGCACTCTCAGACGCACGGAAGTCGAAGAGCGCGTCGACCGCCTGATTCGGACGGCCGGTGAAGCGGGCGCCAATCGCCTGGGGGACGATGCCGGGGAGATCGCGGTCGAACTCGGCCTGGAGACCGAGGCCGCCCAACTCGACTCGCTGATCGGCGCTTTGCTCGGCACGCGTCGAAGCCAACTCGAGTCTCCGGCGGCCATCGCCCGCGGCAGGGGACGACCCTACGATCCGGATCGGCTGGAGTTGTTTCACAAGCTGCACCAGGCGCTTCGCGGTCGTCCTCCCAGTATCCGGCCCGCGCCTGCCCGCGACGCCGGAAGTCGGGCGACGCTGGCGTTCTTCGAGGCCTACTTTTCCAACTTCGTCGAAGGCACCGAGTTCCTGGTCGACGAGGCCATTCGCATCGTCTTCGAGGGCGAGATTCCGTCCCATCGGCCAGCGGATGCCCATGACGTCGTCGGCACCTGGCGTATCGTATCCGACGCCGAGGAGATGGCACGGACGCCCGCAACCTTCGGGGAGTGCACCGACCTCCTGCGAGAGCGCCATCGGCGGATCATGAAGGGACGCCCCGAGGTGCTGCCCGGCGAATTCAAGCAGGAGGAGAACCGGGCCGGACGGACCGTCTTCGTCGCTCCCGATCTCGTCCCGGGCACCCTCGATGCAGGTTTCGACCTCTACCGGAGCCTTGAGTCGCCATTCGAGCGCGCCGTCTACATGATGTTCCTCGTCAGCGAGGTGCACCCCTTCGCCGACGGCAACGGACGGATCGCGCGCGTGATGATGAACGCCGAGCTTGTCGCGGGAGGGGAAGAGCGCATTGTGATTCCGACCGTGTTCCACGGGACTTGCCTCGCCGCACTGCGCATGCTGTCCCGGACCGCGCGGCCGGGACCGCTGGTGCGGGTCCTGAACTATGCACAGCGGTGGACCATTGCGGTCGACTGGAGTTCGCTCGAGGCGGCGGAGCGCGAGCTGGCCAGCTGCAACGCGTTCCTGGACTCGGATGAGGCGGAGGCGGAGGGGAAGCGGCTGCGGATGCCGGGATGAGGGGGACGACACCGGTTCGCGCAGGCTCTAACAATGATGACGGAACCCTGATCGCACCGTTGTACCCTCCTCCCCTGGAGCGGTTCGCGGACCCGAGACCGGGGAGGTATGATGTGTCCACCATGCAGACTCGAGCACCGACGACGTGGGAGGATGTCCTGCGGATGCCGGACGACGGCAACCGCTACGAGTTCATAGGGGGGCGGCTGTACATGACGCCCGCTCCCGTAACCCGGCACCAGCGCGTTCTTGGGCGACTTTGGTCGGCCCTGTTGCGGATCCTTGTGGACTCCGGACGCGGCGAGGTGTTCTCCGCCCCTCTACTGGTCGAGTTCCCGGGAACCGGCGACCGGGTGCAGCCCGACCTTCTGTTCGTGTCCAATGAGAGGCGGGCGATCATCGGCGAGAAGCAGGTCCTGGGGGCTCCCGACCTTGTCGTCGAGATCCTCTCGCCGACCACCGCGCACCGCGACCGCGGGATCAAGCTTGATCTGTACGCGCGTCACGGCGTGCGGCAATACTGGATCGTGGATCCGGGCGAGGATGTGGTGGACGTCTGGCGCTTTGCGGACGACCCAGGGCGAGAGCGCTTCTCCGGGGAGCTCCCCGTCCGGATCGGTTCCGAGCGCCTGGGTCTGATCGACCTCGACGAGGTCTTCTCGCGCCATCTGGACCTGTGGGAGGAGGGGGACTGACCGTACGTCGGCGAGGAGCCGAGGCAATGAAGTACGTGAAGATTCTCGCCGCGGTCGTGATGGTGGCGCTCGATGGGTGCATCCACGAGGGCGATCCCCCCCACCACCCCCCATCCACGGCGAGTGGTTCGCATCGCACACCGACGGCGACACCGCACTCGAGTTGACCATCGATATCGAGGAGCCGGCACCCCATTTCATAGTCGGCGACGCGCGGCTTGAGGTCACCGAACCCGACGAACTCCCGCTCGTCGTTCTGGGCTACATGACCGGCAGCTTCCACTACCCCTTCGTCGAAATGAACTTCAAGCTGTTCGTGGCTGCCGGGCAGGACCCCGTTGAAGCCCGCTTCGAGGGCCGCTACGGAATCGGCGGCATCGGCGGCGATTTCGTACTCGCCAATCCCATCGGCCGGGCCGACACGCTGCCACTCATTCTGAGGCGGCGGTGATGGGGAGGGCGGCGCGGCTCGTGGGCTCAGTGGGAAGGAGTGTGGGTAAGGCGGTAGGTGACGAGCGTTCCCGGGCCTGGTTGCCGGGCCGACCCCCGTCAGTAGCTTCAGCCCTACAACCCGAGAACGGAAGTCGACCGGGTGTCCGCCTGGCAGGCTCCACCCTCGGCCGGCACAGGAGGACACCGCGATGAAGCAACTGACATGGGTAGCCGCCGTCGCGGCCCTGGCCATCGCCGCGTGGCTCGGGTCGGGCATGGGCGCGGCGGACGAGGCTGTATCCGAGCCGGACGAAGGCGTCTTCGCCACCATCGCCCCGTTCAACAGCTACGGAGTCGTCCACGACGGCGACAACGTCGAAGCGATGCGGGCGCGGGTCATGGGGACGCGCGGGGTCATCTCTTCCGGGCACTACCTGGCCACGCAGGCCGGCTACGAGGTGCTCAGGGCCGGGGGCAACGCCTTCGATGCGGGGGTGACCGCGGGGATGGCGCTCAAGGCGCTCAAGATGGACTACGCGGGGTGGACCGGTGTCGCGCCCCTGATCCTCTACAGCGCCGCGGAGGACCTGGTGATCACGCGGGTGGGGGCCGGGACCTCGCCCGCGCTCGCCACCCTCGACCATTTCCTCGAGCACGGCAAGTCGCCCATCAGTAACGCGCTGATTCCCGCGGACGTCGACGTCTGGCTCGCCACTCTCGACCGCTTCGGCACCCTCAGCTTCAGCGAAGCAGCGCAGCCGACCCTGCGCATCGCCGAGGAGGGCTACCACCTCTACAAGATGCAGAAGTGGATGATCGAGGATCAGATGGAGGCAATCCTCGCCTTCCCCTACAACGGAGACTTCTGGTTCCAGAACGGCGTCGGCGAGCAGCGTCTGGGCGACCTGATGGTGAACGCCGACCTGGGGCGACTCATCCGCTACATGATCGAGGCCGAGGAGCAGGCGCTTGCCGCAGGCGGAAGCCGCTCCGAGGGCATCCGCGCCGCGCGGGACGCCTTCTACAAGGGAGAACCCGCGCGCGACGTGGACCGCTTCTTCCGCGAGCACGGCGGGATCGTTCGCTACGAGGACCTGGCGGGGTACGAGAGCCGTTGGGAGGAACCGCTGGGCACGAGCTTCCAGGGCTACGACGTGTACACGGGCGACGGCTGGAGCCAGGGGCCGCGCATCGTCCTGATGCTCAACATGCTCGAGTCCTACGACCTGCGCGCGCTCGGCTACAACACGCCCGAGTACATTCACCTCATCTCCCAGGTCATCAACCTGGCGATGTCGGATGCGCACAAGTACGTCGGCGATCCGGACTTCGCGCCTGCACCCGAGGGGCTCTACGGGAAGGCATACGCGCGCGCGCGCGTCGGGCTCATCGACGAGAAGCGCGCGTTTCGGGACATGCCGCCGTGGGGGGATCCGGCGGGGATGGCGGCGGTGGCGGACGGCGCGGCGACGAGCTTCGTGACGGCGGGCGCGGACGCGGACGAGCCGGCCCGATCCATCGACACCTCGTCCCTCAACGTCATGGACGGGGAGGGTAACCTCTTCTCGCTGACCGAGAGTGATGGCCACACCTTCACCCCCATGATCCCGGGATGGGGGTTCGGGCTGGGCAACCGCATGGGCCAGTTCAACCTGGACCCGGAGCTGGCCAACGTGATGGCCCCCGGCAAGCGCCCGCGCAACACCAACTCGCCCATTCTGGTGATGAAGGACGGGCAGCCGTTCATGGGACTCTCCACTCCGGGCGGCGACCAGCAGCTGCAGTCGCTCCTGCAGGTCTTCCTGAACGTGGTCGTGTGGGGGATGTCGCCCGAGCAGGCCCTCGACCAGCCCCGCTTCGGCAGCTACAACTTCCCGGCCACGGGCAGCGAGGTGAATGCCAGTCCCGCGGTGCTCCGCCTCGAGGACCGTATCCCGGCGGAGACGGCGGAAGCGCTACGTGCGATGGGGCATGATGTGCAATCCTGGGGCCTGTGGAACTGGCGCGCCTGCGCGCCCACGGTGACCTGGCGCGATCCGGAGACGGGGGTGATGGTCGCGGCGGGTGACGTGCGGCGGGAGACGGCATCGCTGGGGTTTTAGTTTTAGAGCCATGAAGACGAGGAACCGGGAACCGAGCCCCTTCGGAATCGCGGCGCTGGACCTGTTTGCGTCGGCTTTGGGCGCCTTCATCCTGATCGCGGTCGTCATCTTCCCGATGATCGGCGAGGCGGTGCCGGACAACCCGCCCGCGCCCGCGCCGATCATCATGGAGGCTCCGCCGCCCGACTCGGTCGTATGTCCCGTGTGCCCGACGTGCCCGGTCGTCGCCGCCGTTGTGGAGCCGATCGCCTGCCCGGTGTGCCCCACGTGCCCGGTCCCGGAACCCGTGCCGGAGACGATCTGTCCCGCCGTGCCCGACCCCGTGGCGTGTCCGGTCTGTCCTACGGTGCCTGCCCCGGTCATATGCCCGGAGCCCGCGCCTGCGCCCATCCAGGTGGACGCGCCGCATTTTCGATTCCCTCACCTCGACCTCATCGTCGCGCTGGACGTCACCAACAGCATGCGCGGGCAGGTCGCCTCGCTGAAGGCCGAGGTCGAACAGCTCGCCGTCCTCATGAACCGGATCTCGCCGAGCTTCGGCATCGGGATGGTGGCGTTCGGCGACCGCCGATGGGAGAGCCCCCTCTTCCTGTTCCCGTTGCGGGAAATCTCCGGTCCGACCGCGAACCGCGACGCGTTCCGCACGTTCGTGAACGGCCTGTCGGTGGGCATGGGAACCGGAAGCGGCAGCAACCCCGACAGTCCCGAGGCCTTCTACGATGCGCTTTCGGCGGCCTCCCGGATGACCTGGCGGCCGCGATCCGAGCGAAGGGTCGTCGTGCTGGTGACCGACAACCCGGCGTACAGCGAGGAGATCGATCGGTCCATACAGGTCGCGACCGGCATCGGACGACCCGAAGGACATCGGGTCTCCACGGTCTACGTCAGGACGGGGGGCACGAACTCCGCTACGGAAGAATTCCTTCGAAGCGTCGCCGAGGCCGGCGGTGGCCAGTACGTGCGGGACGTGGGAGGCTCACTGACGGTCAACCTGCTCCTGTCCCTGTTCTGACCCCACCAGCCTGTTCGACAGATTGCCCAGGCAGTACTGGCCGATCCTGTTCAGGGCGCCCTCTTCCTTCCCCCGGATGATGTACATCGCGAACATCAGCACCGCCGATTGCATCAGGGCGAGCAGGGTCGTGTAGAACGCCACGCCGAGGTCCCCCGTCAACTGCTCCATCATCTCGGGTCCGATCGATCCCTCCGTGATGCTGGCGCCCGCGAACATGACACCGGCGCTGCGCATCGCGAATGCGATTCCCAGTACGGTCCCGATGAAGCCGAGCGTCGGTATCAGCCAGATGACGTAGCGCAGCATGTTGTACCGCTGCTCGATTTCATGCTGATAAAGTTCGAGCGACACATTGGTCATCGTGTTGATCTGGTCCACAGACCCGCTGTTGCGGAACTGCAGAAGCGCGCTGGTCAGCAGGCGCTGCAGCAGGTAGCGCCTCTCCGGGTCGGACTCGACCACCCGACGGTAGATCGGGGTCAAATCCCGTTCGCGCAGGATGGTCTCGTCGTCCTCAGGCAAGAGCCCGAGGTGAATCTGCTCGCCTTCCCGGCGGCCGGTGAGATGGCGCACCACCAACTCCCCGGCGGCCGCGCAGAAGGCGACCCACATCACGTTCTGTATGGTGAACGGGTAGGGGAAGATCCGGGTGTTCCTGTCGACCAGCAGTTCGGCGGCCATGCTGTCGTCGCCGGCCGGGAACACGTAGGACAGGACCCCCACGAGGACGATGCCGACCAGCACGGAGACGAACAGGGTCACGGCCCGGAACGGTACCTGTTCGTCCCTCCTGTCGCTCATTGCCGTCCGCACTCGGGAAGGCGAACGCCGCCCAGCTGCGGATTGATGCCGGACTCGAAGCGCATCAGCGGCTTGGGTATGCATCCCGACAAGCGATTGTCGCGGAGTGTCAGCCGCCTCAGGCTGGTCAGATTGGCCAGCTCGGCAGGTATCTGCCCGGAAAGCTGGTTTCCGCTGAGGGCGAGGAGTTCGAGCTGCCCCAGTTGGCCCAGCTCGGGCGGGATCCGGCCGGCGATCTGCGTTCGGGACAGCCGCAGCCGCTTGAGACTCGCCAGGTTCCCAAGGTCCGGCGGGATGATCCCGGTCAGGGGGTTGTTGTACAGGTGCAGGTCCTCGAGGTTCGACATCGCACCCAGTTCGGCCGGAATCTGGCCCGACAGCTGGTTGTCCTCGAGGAACAGCGCCTTGAGCTTGCCCAACGAGCCCAGCTCGGCCGGAATCGTGCCGGTCAGCCGGTTTCCACCCAGGTTGAGGCGCTCCAGTTCCGTCAGGCGTGCCAGCCGCGTGGGAATCACGCCCCCCAGAATGCGCCCGTTGAGGTCGAGCCCCACGACGTCGTCGCCGCGTGACCGCACACCCGTCCAGGACCCCCGGTTCAGCGTGAGACGCCAGTTCAGGTCGCCGGTGGTCCCGGCCAGATCGCTCCTCGCGGCGAGCAGCAGCTGGTCGTCGGTAAGCCGCTCTTCGGCCCGCCGGCGCGCCGCCTCCATGGTCTCGGCCTGTCGCTGCCCCGGGTTCCCCAGCCGCTCGGCCGCGATCCGGCGAGCCTGGTCCACCCGCTCCTGCTCTGCCAGCCGGGCCTCTTCCGCCAAACGGGCCTGCTCTGCCAGACGGGCCTCTTCGGCCTGCCGTTCCTGCTCCGCCAGGCGCGCCTCTTCGGCCAGGCGGGCCTGCTCTGCGATCCGCTCCATTTCCAGGCGGGCTTCCTCCGCCAACCGCGCGTCCTCGGCCCGCCGGGCCTCTTCGGCGAGCCTCCGCTCCTCCTCACGCCGCTCGGCGTCGCGGCGCACCTGTTCCGCCAACCGCTCCTCCCGTGCGATCCGACGTTCCTCGGCGAGCCGCCGCACCTCGGCCTCCGCCTCGTCCCTGCGGCGCGCCTCTTCCGCCTGCTCCTCCGCCTCCCGGCCCGCCGCCAGCAGTTCCGTCAGGCTGGTCCGGTCCAGATATCCCGTGACCTCGACGCCCCGGTCGGTCTGCCATGCGCGGAGTCCCTGGCGGGCTTCGGGTTCCAGCACGCCGTCGGCGTCCCCGGCGTAGTGACCTTCGGCGGACAGCCCCAGTTCCACCAGCGCCACGACATCGGTGCCAAGGCCGAGCCGAGCCTCCTGGGCGGCGGCGCGCTGCTCGGGCGTGAGCGTCCGGTTCCGCGCCACGGTGACCATGGCGGCCGCGACGCCCACGATCATGATGACGCCAGAGGCATACATGAGACGACGACGGCCTGCCCCGGGGCGGCGCATCACCGGCTCCAGGCGAGACCGATTTCGGTGCGGTCCAGAGCACGCCTGACGAACAGGTCCGGTCCGGTTGCGGCCACGGGAATCCTGCGCAGCCCCGGGACTGCGGACACGCGCGAGATCGCCTCGATTTCGGACATCTTCCTCGACCCGAGAACCCAGTCGAGCACGCCCCAGACCCCGAGCACGCTCCCCACGCCAATGAACCACCTGTTCGCGGTTTCGGTCCGGTCCCGCCTGTGCACCGCAGACAGGTACTGCCACTCGGTGTCGTAGTCCGCCCGCTCTGGAGCGCCCAGCCAAGGCAGCCACCTGACCGTGGCGTAGGAGCCGCCCGCCATGATGGCGCCCCAGGTGAAGCGCCGCTTCCCCGACCCGCGCCTCGCGCTGGCGTCCCCGTACTGCACCTCCAGAGCCGGATCGGCCAGCGTGGGGAGTTCCGCTTCCATCGTCTCGATGTCCCGGCTTCCCAGGAGGTAGTCGGCGGCCCCCCAGGCGAGCAGGCCGGCGCCCGACAGCATGAGGGCGTTCCTGACGGTTCCCGCCGTGGAGTGCCTGTCGACAGCGGCCTGATGCGAGGCCGAGTCGGCATAGGCGTCCTCGTCCGCCACCGCGAACACGATCTGGGTCGTGGCAACGGCTACGATGGCCAGCGTACCTCCCCAGAGCGACCGCTTCAGGCCTGACGACCGACGCGCCTTCGATCGCTCGTATTGCGCGTGGATGTTCGGGATTACGGACCCTGTCGCCGGGGGCGGCATTCCTGCGGGCACGCCTGCGGACACGCCTCCCACGATCTCGACTTCCGCGGCGAGGACATATCCGATCAGGTCGTCCTCACCGGGCTGACCGGGTATCGAGACGATATGGTACGGACCCGACTCCCCGATCCAGTCGAGCGTCGCACCGGCCGCCAGATTGGCGATGACCGGGCTGGAATCGGACGGGTCGAGCCGGACGGCCGCGCCACTGCCGAGCGCCCTGACCTGCTGGGCCGACGCGACCCCGTATCCGAGAGCAGGTGCTGCGAGGGAGACTCCGAGAACCATGATGCCAGCGCCGACCAAGCCGTGCTTCAGCTTCATTCTCGCTATTCGCTTCCTCGCGCCGTCCTGATCCGCCACCGGCGGACCAGTCCCGCTCTCCCGGACGGTTGGTTGCCGGGTCAAGTCTAGCGGAACGGCCGGATGGGGTCTACCTCACCGCGCCCCCATCTCAAAGCACTGCCGTCCGGAGCCGTGCGCCCACAGGTCTCGAAGCCCAACACGCCCACCCGCTGGATCGTCGACCCGGGCCGCGACGGGCGACCCCGGTGCATGACAGCCCTGACATGTCCTCTCCATGATCGGAAGGCTTCCGGTCGGTCCGGCGGACTCCGCGGCGAAGGTGGCGCACACCTCGTAGCGTTCGTCGTCGAGCACTCGGTACCCGTACATCTCCGAACTGGTGGGATCGCGCGTGCTGATCCTCAGGCCGGGCTCGGCCGCCAGATCGTCCAGAGATGCCGGAAGCCGTCCATGCCGGGCCCAGTAGAGATCGGAAGCGGCGGCGATTCCGTGCAGGTCGGCCGCTCGCCGATCGTCGATCTGGCGCTCGCGCTCGTGCGCGGGATCTCCCAGGAGTACCACGCCGACCACCACCGCCGCGACAACAGCCGTTCCCGAGGCTCCCAGCACGATCGATCGGGGCGAGAGGTTCATTTCGCCACCTCCTCCCGGCGCACGTCGCGGAGGAAGTATCCGAACAACGAGCCGGTGATCGTGGCGACGGTGAGGACCTTCAGGGTGAACCGGACCGTCAGCTCACCGCCGAGAAGGTTGTAGACGATGCTGGTGACCACGCCGATCAGCGTGGCCGCACCCACGAAGAGCGACAGGTACGTCAGCGATTGCCGCACTCGTGAGAGCCGTCGACCCGGGTCCTTCCGGACCGCACGATCATTCGTCCAGAAAACGAAGGCGAAGACGGGGAAGGTCGCGACGAGGAAGGAGACCGACCACCGGATCTCCTCGCGCGCCATCTCCATCGCGGCTGCGGGGTCCAGGGAGGGGTCGGGAAACGCCTGGTGGATGAAGGCGAAGAGGAGGCTCCCGAAGCTGATCGCGCTGGCATAAAGCGTGCCGAAGAGAACGAGGTAGACGAAAGCCTCGCGAGCGGACAGGTATGGAGCGGGACGGGGGACGGGGATCGGGAACGCGACGTCGGCGAAACCGCCCAGCGCGCGTCGAACCTGGTCTTGCGGCCAGCCGGCTTCGAGAAGCGCCTCCTCGAGTTGCCCTCGGGGCAGGCCTCGCTCCAGGCCCGCCTTCACGAATCCGGAAATCTCGTCGTTCACGGCCATCTGTCTCTTCCTCCCGTTGAGTGGTCGATGCCGAGTCTGTCGCTAATATCAACTTAATGGATAGTGTTGACATTGTCAACATTGCTGACCATCCGTCAACCGATCACCTTTTGGCCATGACCCTCGACGGCAGTGCGTATCACCACGGAGACCTGCGGGCGGCACTTCTCACAGAGGCCGCTGCGATGATCGACGAGGAAGGGACCTCGAGCGTGACGATGCGCGCGATCGGGCGGCGCCTGGGCGTGTCGCGGTCCGCACCCTATCGCCACTTCGCAGACAAGTCCGCGCTTTTGGTGGCGGTCGCTGCCGCGGGCTTCGACCGCCTTCGAGACCGACTGGAGGCGGTAGGCGCGGGGGACCCTGGCGCAGGGATCGAGCGGCTCCGGCAGATCGGTGAGGAGTATGTGCGGTTCGCGCTCGAGAACCCGGGGCACTATCGCCTGATGTACGGAAAGGAAGCGATCACTCGGAAGGACCAACCCGAACTCCGCGAGGCCGCGAACGCGTTGTTCGACGAACTCGTGCGCATCTTCCGGACACACCAGCAGAGCGGGTCGATCAAGCGACAGGATCCCCAGGTGCAGGCCTACGTGGCATGGGGCGCCGTACACGGTGTGGCGTCGCTGCTGCTCGAGGAACAGATCCTCACTGCCGTCGATGCCGACGGACTGATCCGGCAGACCACCGCAACACTCCTCGACGGAGTGCGCGCCGGACGCTAGGCGTTGACGGGCGTCAACATCGCTGTCGATGAGGGACGGAGGGTCAAGCCGTCCGAACCGGCTATCCCAGCCCCGGCAGCAGCACCTCACGTACCCACACATACCCGGGTTCCAATTCCAGCGCCCGCTCGAACGCCGTGCGCGCGGCTTCGGCCTGTCCCAGCGCAGCGTGCGTCTGACCGAGCCACGCGTACGCCTCGGCGTGACCCCAGGCGGGCAGCGGGGGCTCCGGAGCATCGTCGGCGAACAGCTCGATCGCAGCGCGGAAGTGCTCCAGCGCAGTATCGTGACCACCTCCGAACGCCCTCGGCGTGTGGAAGGCCGAGATTCCCTCCAGCAGTCTTACGCGAGGATTGGGCGGCCCCAGGGCCTTTGCACGATCCATCGCGGCACCCGATCGCATCCCCAGGGTCATCGCGGAGACAGGTCCATCGATCCGCATGCCGATCGCCGAGGCCAGCAAGGCGTAGGACTCCGTGATCGGCTGGATTTCGACCGATCTCTCGAGAAATGACTCGGCCTCCTCGAGCAACGCGTGCGACGCGTCCGTGTCGGTCTCCATGCCTCGTGACGCGAGGCAGTAGAGCGCGTAGCCGGCGTAGTGGTTGAGCAGTGCGTCCTCGGGAAAGGCGGTTACGGCGCGCCGCGACAGGATCACCATTTGCCTCAAGGCATCGGCGTCGCCCGCGATCTTCGCCTCCTCAACCTCTGTGCGCAGGCGCTCGGCGAGTTCGCCGGGATCCAGAGTCTGAGCGGTCAGGCCCTGGCCCGGGAGCCAGGAGGCAAGCAGAAGAGCGCAGGCAAGCTTGTATGGAAAAGACACGATGTTCTCCTCGTTCGAGTCAGAGGGGCAGGGTCGTCGTGACCCCGAAGTAGATGCTGCGGGGGAACGGGGTCTTGAGGGGAATGCGTTCCGAGTAGTCGCGGTTGTAGCGAAACTGCAGGACGTTTGAGCGATCCAGCGAATTCATCATGGAGACGAAGAAAACCGTGATGTTGTCGCGCCAGAAGCTCTGCAGCACGCTCGCCGACAGATCGACCCTTGCATAGGCGGGGAGCCGCTCGGACATGGGCACGCCATGCACGGGTTGCCACAAACCGCGAGTCTCATCGAACGCCGCGCCTGTGATGGGCGTGAAGGGCACGCCGGTGGCGGCTCGGTAGGCCACGCCCAGATCCAGCCACTCCCCGAAACCCCGGTTGAGAACCAGGTTGAGGGTGTGGGTGGCGTCAAAGGCCGACGGGGCCAGGCGCCCGGTGTCGGGGTCGGTTCGCTCGGACCGGATGAAGCTGTAGGCGACTCGGCCGTCGAGACCCAGGAGTCCCAGTTCGTCCTTGACGAAGACGTCCAGTCCCCTGGCGGTCCCGGTTCCGCCTCCGCGCGTGACCCCGTCCCGCGTCCGCGCGGCCAGCGACGCGTAGTGCTTGGCGTACGCCTCGATGCGCACCAGGCGGGTACCGGCATCCCAGGTGGCGCCTCCAATCCAGTGCTGGGCGGACATGGCCGGCAGGGAAGGATCTCCCAGCGTTGGCTCGAAGAGCAGGGGATCGGGAACCTGGTGGAAGACACCCCATGCAGCGGTCAAGGTCAGCATCCCGGTTGGCCGCCATGTAGCCGACAAGCGGGGGTCCAGGATTGTGCGGCCGGTGAAAGTCGACCGATCAGCGCGCAGGCCGAGCAGCAGCCGCAGCACATTCGAGGGTCGCAGCTCGACCTGGCCGAAACCACCGAGGCGAGCCCCCGACTCGCGGCTGGCAAAGACGGTCGTCGAGGCGTCTGGCGCGTTGTCATACGACGCCGTCGGAACCGATCCGGCGAGGTCCGCCTCCCGGTGCTCCACTTCGGCCCCGAGCGCCACCGCAAGGCCGGGCCGCACCGGGACCTCGATCCTGGCGCGAGCCTGGGTCAGCCGGTCGTCACGCTCAAGGCGGTACGCGCCGAAATCCTCGTCCTTGCGGGATCCGCTGGTCGCCAGTCCCCACTTCAGTCCCACCCCGCCGAAGGCGTCGAGACCCGAGACCGCGAGCAGATCCGCCCGTCCGTCGGAGCGGTAGACGCCGGAATGAGACGGATCGTCTATCCGGACGCCGACCTCATCGGTTTGCACGAGCACGAAGGCCTTCAGGCTGGCTCCGGGCCGGTACACCCACTCGCCACCGCCACTCAGGTCGTTGCCCTTGGGCACTACGTCGAACTCGTCTCTCCGGCCATTGAGTCGCATGAGCAGGTCGGTGTCGGTGCGTGTGCCGGTCAAGCGAAAACCCACGGACTCGGACAGATCGACGGAGAGCCCGCCCGAGAGGCCACCGATGGCCGCGCTAACGCCGAGTTCGCTCGCAGCTGGCTTGTCCACGCTCTGAAGGTCGGCGATGGCCGAGAGGGCGTCGCCATGCTCGGCGCCGAAGCCGCCCGCCGAGAACTGGATCCCGCGCAGTTGGAAGGGATCGAAGCGGCCGAACGAGATGGTGCGGTCGGTGTCGAGGCGGAAAGGAGAGATCACCGTCGCTCCGTCGAGCAGCACCCTCGTCTCGGAGATGTCGCCGCCGCGAACGAACAGCCCCGCTCCCTCGCCGACGCTCTGGATTCCCGGGAAGGTCTGGATGGCCCGGAAGGGATCGGCGGCCGCGCCCGGTGTCCTCACGACCTCGAGGTCGCTGAGCGTCACGTCGGGCAGGTTGCCAAGCCGGAAAGTGCCGGCTTCCACCGTGATCGGCTCCAGAGCGATCGGGGCAAGCTGCATCACGATGGCAAGCGCGCCTTCGAGCGGAAGATCGACCGGTCGGCGGACTTCGAGGTAGCCGGCCTTCTGAACGACAAGCGTCGCGGAACCGGTCCTGCGGGTATCGAATCGGAACCCGCCCACGTCGTCCGTGAGCGATCCTTCCAGCGTCTCAAGCAGAAACGCGTCGGCTCCCGCCAGCGGGTGCCCGGCAGGGTCTCGCACGGTGCCGGATACCACGGAAGACTCCTGGGCAGCCAGCGTGATCGGCGTGAGAAACATCGTTGTGACACACCACCGTGACCGCCGCAACGCGAGCACGCCTACCCTGCCGCACTCCGTGGTAACTCGGACGGCGTGGCGCGCAGCACTTGCTCCACACTGTCGACGTACCTTCGAAATGCCTCTCGTCCGGTTTCGGTCACCCGGTAGCGGGTCAAGGACTTCCGGTCCACGAAGTGCTTGGTGACATGCAGGTATCCGGCCTCTTCAAGTCTGCGAAGATGGGCGCCCAGGTTGCCGTCGGTGGCCTTGACCTGTTCGCGCAGATACGTGAACTCGGCGTCGTCGACGCTGACGAGGATGGCCAGTACCGAAAGCCGGATTCTGGAGTGCACGAGCGGGTCGAACTGGCGGTAGTCGTAGTTCGTCATGAGACCGCATGGAGTCGGGGGGATGGACGGCGACGGGCTCGAAGCACCAGCCCGGGAACGAGCATGAACAGAATCGGCGCAAACACGAACACGAGGTTCGATCCAAGAGAGGGACGGACCAGCAACGCGCCGCCCAGGATCCACCACGCGCCCGCAAGCGCCCAGTATGCGATCCGGTTGAACAGCGGAGCCGATGCGAAGAACGCGCACCCGATAATGACGCTCTTGGCGCCCGACGTGACCGGAGACGGTATTGACCCGGTGCCTGCTCCGAGGAAGCCCACCAGCGACAGCGAAAGCCCGCATCCGACCCAGATCGCAGCCAAAACCCGATTCACGAGCGAGTTGACCGGCGCGCTCCTTCTCGAGCGGAGTGCGAGCAGCCAGGAGCCCGTAAAGCCGATGCCGACCGCCACGGCCCAGATAGCCGTGATGGAAACGTAGAAGGCACCTTGATGCACCAGGTATGCCAGACCTGCGGCCGCGGCCTGGAGGAACCCCCATAGAATCAGGTGTCCGCTGTGGTCGACCTCGGCCGCCCGCGCGCCTTCCATCAGGCGGCGGATGAAGGCCAGGTCGTCTTCGGGATTCGGCTGTGGCGCCGTTTGGATCATGCTCGGCCTCGCGTCGGATTGACTGCTGTCGTAGAGTACTCTTGAAAACAGAGTAATGTGATCGACGCGGGGGGTCAACTAGCTTGGATGTCAGCGCCAGTCGGAAGGCGACGCGGGACTACGGGAAGAGGAAGTCATCGTGAAAGATCAGGGACTCTGCGGCTCGATCATCGAACGGATCGGCAACACGCCGCTGGTCGAACTCCGACGCGTCGTACCGGATGATTGCGCCAGAATCCTGTTGAAGGTCGAGTCCGAGAACCCGACCGGCAGCATGAAGGACCGCATGGCACTCGCCATGATCGAGGCGGCGGAAGAGGACCGTCGCCTCCAGCCCGGCGGCCACGTGATCGAGTATACGGGCGGCAGCACCGGCGTGTCGCTCGCGTTCATCTGCGCAGTGAACAGATACACCGCCAGCATCGTGACGTCGGATGCCTTCAGCGTCGAGAAACGGAACCAGATGAAGGCATTCGGTGCGGAGCTCACGATCATCCCGAGTCCGGAAGGCAAGACGACGGAAGGGCTGACCCGTGCCATGATCGACGCGGCCCGGGAGATCGCGGCCGAGACGGGCGGCTTCTGGACCGACCAGTTGGCCAACCCGGATCAGATCGCGGCCTACCGGAAGATGGGTGACGAAATCCGGCGGCAGACGGATGGGCGGGTGGACGGGTTCGTGGCGATGACAGGGACGACGGCCTGCTTCCAGGGCAACGCCGAGGTGCTCCGCCGACACAATCCGGAGATTCACTGCATGGCCATTGAACCGGCCGAATCTCCGGTCCTGTCTGGAGGACCCAGTGGCGCCCACAAGATCGAGGGCACCGGAGCAGGCTTCGTCGTGCCCCTGTGGAGACCGGAAGCGGCGGACGAAATCGCCACCGTATCCACGGACGAAGCGATGGCGATGTGCCGCAGACTCGCGGCGGAGGAAGCCATCTTCGCGGGAACGTCGACGGGCGGGAATGTCGTGAAGGCTATCGAACTTGGGAGAAGGCTGGGGCCCAGCGCGACCGTGGTGACGATCATGTGCGATACCGGCTTGAAGTATCTCTCGACGGCCGTTTACGGAGAACGGGCGTAACGCTCTTACAGGATGAGAACACAGCCAACGACCCACGACCCCGCCCCACCCCCGCCCCCCAACCGTCGCACCTTCATCAAGGCGGGACTCGCTGCGGCGGGACTCGGCCCCGCCATCTCGGCGCTGCCAAGCTGTGGCGACGCCTCCGACCGGTCACCCCGCCGCCGCGCCGCGCCCCCACCCACGCGGACCGACGAAAGCGTCCTGGTGATCGGCGCCGGAATCGCCGGCCTGGCCGCCGCGCACGAGCTTCGCGCCAGCGGTTTCGCCGACGTTGTCGTCCTGGAGGCCCGCGACCGGATCGGAGGGCGCATCTGGACGCAACAACTCGGTGGCACGGTTCGCGTCGACCTCGGGGCCTCCTGGATACACGGCGTCCGCGGAAACCCGATCGCCGACATCGCCCGCCGAAGCGGCATCGAGACGCGCCCGACCGACTGGGACAAGGCGGTCCTGCACTTCCACGAACGCGGCGCGCCGACCTCCGACACCCTCGACCTGGACGGGTTCTGGACGCTTGCGGAAAGACGGCCTCGCGCCAGCCTTCGGTCCATCCTGGACGAGTATCTGGAAACGCACGCTCTCAGCGCCGCCGATCGGCGGTACCTCGAGCACGTGCTCAACACGACCGTGGAGCACGAGTACGGCGCCGACCTGGCCGATCTCTCGCTCGAAAGTGTCGACGGGGGCAGCGAGTACGGCGGCAGCGATGTCCTCTTCCCGGGCGGATACGGTCAGATCGTCGAGGCGCTGGCGGACGGTCTCGAGGTCAGGCTCCGCCAGGCCGTGACCGGGATCGACTACACCGGAGCGCCCGTCGTCGCGACCACAGCATCGGGCGCAACATTCGAAGCCGACAGGGTCGTCGTCACGCTCCCCCTCGGCGTCCTCAAGAACGGGCTCGTGTCGTTCTCGCCGCCGCTCCCACCGGCCAAGCGCCAGGCGATCGCCGACCTGCAGATGGGCGTGCTCAACAAGACGTGTCTGCTGTTCGAGGACGTCTTCTGGGAGCCGGGAGTCGAGGTCATCGGGTACGTGGGCGCAGACAGGGGCCAATGGGCCGAGACCCTCAGCCTTGACCCCTCCACCGGCCAGCCGGTCCTGATGATGTTCAACGCCGCTGTATACGGCACCGAGATCGAACGCCTCGCCGACCGGGAGATCGTGGCCGAGGCCACCCGGGCGCTCGCGGACATGTACGGCACCGTACCGCAGCCGACGGACGCCCTCGTCACGCGCTGGGGCTCCGACCCGTGGACGCATGGATCCTATTCGTACGTGTCGGTTGGATCGTCGTTCGAGCGCTACGCGGCCCTGGGCCAGCCGATCGGCAACAGGGTGTTCTTCGCGGGCGAGGCAACGGATTCGGACCACCCGGCCACCGTTCACGGGGCGTTTCTTTCCGGCGTTCGAGCGGCGCGGGAGATTGCCCCGGTAGCGGTGGGTTGAAGCGCGGGGAAAGGGATCGGAGGGAGAGGGCGGCGTGTGCCTTGCGGCCGGCGTCTCGTGTAAGGGGTCAGCCAAGCTGAGGAGCCCGGCAGCGGGGGGAGGGTGGGGTTGGCTACTTAGGCGCTATCATTATGCGATCATTGTGATAGCATTCGTCGCTCGAATGGCCACGGCGCGGTGCGTCTCCGGCGGCACGCGCACCAGGGATTCGCCCCCACGCCGACAAGGAGACACTTGAACGGCGGCAATGGAATTGAGACGCTGTCTCGGATTTCTCGGGACCAATCAATTTCCGATACACCGTCTCGGATTTCATCCGGTCTCTCGCCACGAACCACTCCAAGTCTCGCAAAGCTCGCCGAGCGGTTCCCCCTCGGCTGGTCCCACTACGTCACCCTCCTGTCCGTAACCGACCCCGAGGCCCGCCGCTTCTACGAGATCGAGGCCGCCGAAAACGGCTGGAGCGTCCGGGAACTCAGGCGACAGCTGGACAGCTCCCTGTACCAGCGGCTCGCGCTTAGCCGCGACAAGCACGAGGTCCGCCGCCTGGCACGTGACGGTCTGGTTGTCGAGAAATCGTCGGACCTGATCAAGAATCCGGTGGTCCTTGAGTTCCTCGGCCTGGAGGAGAAGCCCGCCTACTCAGAGAGCGACCTGGAATCCGCGATCATCGACCGGCTGCAACAGTTCCTGTTGGAACTGGGGAAGGGCTTCCTGTTCGAGGCGCGCCAGAAGCGATTCAGCTTCGATGACAGTCACTTCTTTGTCGACCTGGTGTTCTACAACCGTCTGCTGCGGTGCTACGTGCTGATCGATCTGAAGTCCGGAAAGCTGACCCATCAGGATCTTGGCCAGATGCAGATGTACGTGGACTACTTCGATCGGTACGTGAGGACCGACGACGAACTGCCGACCGTAGGAATCCTCCTCTGCGACCAAAAGAACGACGCTGTGGTCGAGCTGACGCTCCCCGAAGACGCCAACATCTACGCGTCGAAGTACCAGCTCTATCTGCCGTCGAAACGCGAGCTGGCCGATCAACTCGCGTGGGTCCGCCGGGAGGTCGAGGGGCGCGAGGGGTTTCTGGAACGCGCGGACGCTTTGGCGGCAACCACTTCCGGCATGAAGCAGACGGACAGCACCATCCTCATTCGGGAAGACCGCGGTCGGTGAAGGTGACCGGGTCATCCGCTGTGCGAGCCGGTCGCTAGCCTTCCCTCGCAAGCCGGGCACTCACCAGGCGATTCATGCTCACTCCCTGCTCCGCCGCTCGAATGGCCAGGGAGCGATGCGTCTCCGGAGGCACCCGCACCATGAACTTCCCGCTGTAGGCCCGATCCGCCATCGGCTCCGGAACCGGCTCGCCATTGGTCCGCATGTCAGCCACGCTGTCGGCCACGAGGCATTGGATGCCCGAGAGGGCTTCGGCCGGGGTAGCTGCCAGCCAGCTCCGACGGGAACTCGGCGCAGAGGCCTACATGTTCCGCGTCCTCGGCGGACCATGTGATGCGATAGGTGTAGTGGTCGCTCACTGCATGTCCTCCAGTCTTTCGACTGCCCGTGTAATAATAGCATTATTGATACTATTGACAACACGGAGAACAACGACTCCGGGATCCCCGGCCACCGGTCCCATTCGGCCATGGGAGCGGACACCGAAAGTCCAGTATCATCCATAGGCGTCCATAGAGT
>JAPPNN010000063.1 GCA_028873815.1 Gemmatimonadota bacterium
CGCTGGAAACCGGCCCCGCGTTCAGGCTCATTTGCCGTTGGACAAGACTGGGGCTACCGAAGGAAAACGATACCAACTATCTTTAAAAGCTATGCTTTGAACGATTGGGCCAATGCCAACCAGGGGGAGTCCGTCAAAGTGAAGGTCCGCACCAGCGTGAAACCCATGTGTGAGTACTGCCGCGTCGTCCGCAGGAAGGGCGTCGTCCGCATCATCTGCAGCCGGAACCCCCGGCACAAGCAGCGTCAGGGCTGAGGCGGCAACCATGGCACGCATCGCGGGGGTCGATCTTCCCAGGGGCAAGCGAATCGAGGTCGCGCTCACCTACGTGTACGGCGTGGGGCGCACCTCCTCGAAGCAGATACTCGAGGCGGCGGGCATCAATCCCGATCTTCGCACGCACGAGCTGACGGACCAGGACGCGAGTCGTCTGCGCCGTGAGATCGAGCAGAACTACAAGGTCGAGGGTGCGCTGCGCACCGAGGTGTCCATGAACATCAAACGTCTCATGGACATCGGATGCTACCGGGGCCTGCGCCATCGCCGGGGTCTGCCCGTGCGGGGACAGCGGACCCACACGAACGCGCGCACCAAGAAGGGGCCCAGGCGCGCGATCGCGGGCAAGAAGAAGGCTCCCAAGAAGTAGCCGGGTGCATCGGATAACCTAACAGGCGGATTATCACAGGCGCGGGGTAGTGCCCCGCAGGAAGGTGCCGGTTGGCAAACCCCAGATCGACGCGGACGAAGAAATCGAAGAAGGTCGTCGCGGCCGAAGGCGTCGCGCACATCAAGGCGACCTTCAACAACACCATCATCACCATCGCGGACCAGGCCGGGAACGTCCTGGTCTGGGCAACGGCGGGGACGGCCGGCTTCAAGGGATCCAAGAAGTCCACGCCCTTCGCCGCAACCATGGCCGCAGAACAGGCCGGCCGCGATGCTGTCGCCATGGGCGTGCGGCAGATCGTCGTTCGCGTGCAGGGACCCGGCTCCGGCAGGGAATCCGCGATCCAGGCGCTGGCGGCGGCCGGGCTCAACATCGTCTCGATTCACGATGTGACGCCCCTGCCGCACAACGGCTGTCGGCCACCCAAGAAACGCCGCGTGTGACGGAATAGAGAGACTCCACAACAATGGCACGATACACAGGTCCGGTTTGCAAGCGATGCCGCCGGGAGGGGCAGAAACTCTTCCTGAAGGGCGCGAAGTGCTACACCGAAAAATGTCCCGTTGAGCGGCGCCAGTATCCGCCGGGCCACCACGGGCCGGCGGCGGTCCGGCGCCGCAAGCAGTCGGACTACGCGATGCAGCTGCGCGAGAAGCAGAAAGTCAAGCGCATCTACGGACTGCACGAGAAGCAGTTCCGCAACCTGTTCGAGTACGCCGCGGGGCGGCCGGGCGTCACGGGCGAGAACCTCATCATCGCGCTGGAGAGCCGTCTGGACAACGTGGTCTTCCGGATGGGCATGGCGGCCAGCCGTCGCCAGGCTCGCCAACTGGTCCGGCACCGCCACGTCGCCGTCAACGGATCCACGGTGGACATTCCGAGCTATCGGCTCTCCGCCGGCGACGAAGTCGCATTGCGCTCGAAGTCCCGTGATCTGGATCTGGTTGCGGCGAGCCTCGAGGCACGCACCCGACCGCCACTGCTGGACTGGCTGTCGCTCGATGAGAAGAAGCGGGTCGGCAGGGTCGTGCGGGCGCCCACGCGGGGAGACATTCCTCTCGCCGCGCAGGAACAATTGATCGTCGAACTCTATTCCAAGTGAGCCTGCTGAGAGCCGCACCGTCGACGGTTCACGGGGATTCAAGCGGGCATAAACCAGCCAGGGGGATACCTACGGTGACTTTGGAGCTTGATCTTTCAGGTCTCGTTCTTCCCGAGCGCATCGAGATTGCGGAGATGTCGGAGGACGGCCGCTCTGCGGTCTTCGTCCTTGAGCCGCTCGAAAGGGGCTTCGGGCATACGCTGGGCAACTCGGTTCGCCGAGTACTGCTGTCCTCGCTCAAGGGATCGGCGGTTTGGGCATTCCGGATCGACGGCGTGGTCCATGAGCATCAGACCATCGCTTCCGTCGTGGAGGATGTGCACCAGATCATCCAGAACCTGAAGTCGCTCGTGGTCAGCCTCGACGACGACATCGACGAAGCGGTGCTTTCGATTCGGGCGTCCAGGTCGGGTCCGATCAGCGCGCGCCAGATCAAGGCGCCCGGGTCGGTCACCATCCACGATCCCGACCATCACATCCTCACGCTGCAGGACGACCGGGAACTCAATATCGAACTGCGCGTCAACAAGGGTCGCGGCTTCGTGCTCGCGGATCAGGGCCCGGTGCCGAAGGACTCCCCGGTGGACCTGGTTCGGATCGACGCGATCTATAACCCGGTGTTGCGCGCAAACTTCACCGTCGAGGAGACGCGTGTCGGGCAGAGGACCGACTTCGACAAGCTGTCCATCCATGTGGAGACCGACGGGTCGGTCGATCCGGAGAGCGCCATTCGATACTCGGCGGAGCTGGTCCGGAAGCACCTGGAATACATGCTCTACTTCTCGATCGGCGGGCTTCCCGAGGACGAGCCGAGCGCGCTTGCGCCGATCCCGGAGAAGATGGTCGAACTGTTCCACACCCCGATCGGCGACCTGGCCGAGCTGAGCGTCCGCTCGCGCAATTCGCTGAAGAGGGTATCGATCAAGACGCTGGGGGACCTGATCAGCCGCACCGAAGAGGAGATGCTGGACATCGACAACTTCGGGAAGAAGTCGCTGACGGAGATGCGCAAGATCCTGCAGGTACACGGTCTGCGATTCGGGATGAGATTCGAGGAGGGAGACGACGGGAGGCTCTTCCTCGTCCAGGAGGGCGCCGTCGAGCCGACGGGGGAATAGGTCATGCGTCACCGAAAAAAGGGTAGAAGCCTCTCGCGCTCGCCGAGCCACCGCAAGGCGCTGCTGAGGAACATGGCGATGTCGCTCTTTCAGCACGAGCGGATCACCACGACCACGGCGCGCGCCAAGGAGCTGCGGCCCTACGTGGAGCGCCTCATCACGCTGGCCAAGCGGGGAGACCTGCACGCACGCCGGCTGGCGGCCCGCCGGATCGCCGACCGCGATGTGCTCGGCAAGCTCTTCGATGACATCGCCCCGCGCTACGCCGAGCGCCCGGGAGGCTACACCCGCATTCTCAAGCTGGGCAACCGCAAGGGTGACGCCGCCGAAATGGCGCTGATCGAGTTAGTGTGATAGAATCGGGCGGCACGGGGAGGTTCCGCCGAACCTCGACAGCCGAACTTGGAACGCGCAAAGGACAGGCCAGATGGTAACGTTGCTGAATTCCCGCTCGGGGGCGGTTCGACCGGGGACGCTGCTCATGCTGCTGAGCTTCCTCGTGGTTGGGGGTTTCCTGTACTGGCTCTCCGTCACGGCCGAGCCGACCGAGGTGGTGATCGAGGAGCCGGAAGACGATGTCATGGTGAACGAGGTCGCCTTCGCGGACTTCTCCGGTGGACCGCCGGCCTACGTGGGACAGGAACTCACGCTGCGGAGCGTCGCGGTGACCAGCCTGTTGCGGCCCCACGCGTTCTGGACGAGCCTGGAGGACGGACAGAGCACGGCCTATCTGCTGCACTTCTCCGACGCGCTCCAGGCCGACTCGGCGGCGGTCACCGAGGGTACGAGCGTGGACGTTACGGGAACGGTCATGCAGATGTCCGACTCCATTCTGGACGCCTGGGAGGCCGCCGGAGCCTTCCCGAACGAGATCGACCGCACCTTGGCCGAGTTCGCGGAGACCTTCATCGAGGTCACCGTGCTCGGCGGCGACGGGGCGGGTGACGACTCCTCCGAGGCCGGCGAGGCTTCCGAGTCTTCCTCCTGAGACGGTTTCCGCGCCGGCATCGGTGGGAATGAGGGCGGCGCAGGCCGAAGCCGGACAGTGGGAAATGGCGGACACCGAACGGCGGGACACACCGAAGTCGAAGCGGTCGCGGCTGGAATCGGGTGACGCCGTGCTCGGGGTCGTGGGCCTCGGGTACGTCGGCTTGCCGCTTGCCGCGGAGGCCGCGCGGCACGGGATACGGGTCATCGGCTTCGACGTGGATTCCGAGGTCGTGGACAGTGTCAACGGGGGCCTGAGCCATATTGCCGATCTGCCCGCGTCGGCGGTGTCCGGTGCGCGGGAGCGCGGGCTGCTCGAGGCGACCGCGGACATGAAACGCCTGAGCCGGTGTGACGCGGTGTCGATTTGCGTGCCCACGCCTCTGTCGAAGACCCGGGATCCCGATATCTCGCACGTTCTGGCCGCTGCCGAAGCCGTGGCCGCGGTGCTCCGTGAGGACCAGCTCGTCGTGCTGGAGTCGACCACGTATCCGGGCACGACCCGCGAAGTCGTGTTGCCGATCCTGCGCCGGAGCGGACTCGAGCCCGGGACCGACTTCCATCTGTGCTTCTCGCCCGAACGCGTGGATCCGGGCAACGAGACCTGGAAGACGGGGAACACGCCACGCATCATCGGCGGTGTCACGCCGCGATGCACCGAGGTCGGCACGGCGTTCTACTCGCGCTTCGTGGACGATCTGGTGGCGGTATCCTCGGCCGAGGCCGCCGAACTGGCGAAGATCCTCGAGAACGCGTTTCGCGCGGTGAACATCGGGCTGGTCAACGAGATGGCGCTGATTGCCGACCGGCTCGGGCTCGACATATGGGAGGTGATCGAGGCCGCGGCCACGAAGCCGTTCGGATTCATGAAATTCACGCCGGGACCGGGTCTCGGCGGCCATTGTCTGCCGGTCGATCCGCACTACCTGTCGTGGAAGATGCGCGCGATGGACTACCGCACCCGGTTCATCGAGACGGCCTCCGAGATCAACGCGGAGATGCCGACGTTCGTCGTCGGCAAGGTTCGGGACGCGCTCAACGGGGCGCGCAAGCCCGTGAACGGGTCCCGGATCGTACTGCTTGGCGTGGCCTTCAAGAAGAATGTGGCCGATGTGCGCGAATCCCCGGCGATGGACATCCTGGAACTGCTGGAGCGCGACGGGGCGGAGGTGCTGTACCACGATCCCCACGTGCCCGAGTGGCCGACGCGGGACGGTCGCGTGCTCTGTTCGCAGCCCCTCGCCGATGGTCTGCTGCAGGGAGCGGACGCGGTCGTGATCGTGACGGATCACTCCGCGTTCGACGCGGGGGAGATCTATCGGCTGTCGCCGATCCTCGTCGACGCGCGCAACGCTACGGCGGCGGTTCCCGAGTCCCGGAGCACGTCCCGTCCGCAGCGCTGGATCGTGAAGGGATGAGGATCGCGGTGCTGGGAAGCGGGTATGTAGGACTGACGACCGGGGCGTGCCTGGCGGAGACGGGCAACGATGTCGTGTGCGCGGACGTCGTACAGGAGAAGGTGGACGCCCTCAACCGGGGGGAAGTCCCCTTCTTCGAACCCGGTCTGGCCGCGCTGCTGGCTGAGAACGTGGCGGCGGGGCGCCTCACCTTCACCACCGACAACGCGATGGCCGTGCGCGAATCGCACATCGTCTTCATCACCGTTGGGACGCCTCAGGGCGACGACGGGTCCGCGGACCTGCAGCACGTCCTTGCGGCGGCGCGGGACGTCGGCCGCGCAATGGACGGTGAGCGGATCGTGGTCACCAAGAGCACGGTACCCGTGGGAACCACGCGGATGGTGCGTGAGGCCATCGAGGCCGAGACGGATCATCCGGTGCATGTGTGCTGCAACCCGGAATTCCTGAAGGAGGGGGCGGCGATCAGCGACTTCAAGCGGCCGGACCGCGTAGTGCTGGGCGTCGACGACTTCGAAGCGGCGGAAGTTCTCCGGGACCTCTACGCGCCCTTCGTGCGGACGGGGCGGGAGATCCTCGTCATGGACACGGCTTCGGCCGAAGTCACGAAGTACGCGGCCAACGCAATGCTGGCTACCCGCATCAGCTTCATGAACATGATCGCCCGTCTCTGCGAGCGCTCGGGCGCCGATGTGGACATGGTGCGCCTGGGCGTGGGTTCGGACGCCCGGATCGGCCCGACCTACCTGTTTCCGGGTTTGGGGTACGGGGGCTCCTGCTTCCCCAAGGACGTTACCGCACTCGCGCGGACCCTCAACGCGATGGAAGTCGATGCGTCGATCCTCGAGGCGGTTGAGCGCGTCAACCAAAAGCAGAAGCGCCTTCTTCTCGAGATGGTGGTCGAGCGTTTCGGCGAAGACCTGCGTGGGCGGGTATTCGCGGTGTGGGGGCTCGCCTTCAAGCCGGATACCGACGACATGCGCGAGGCACCCAGCCTGTTGACGATCCGTGGCCTGCTGGCGCATGGCGCCAGGGTTGTCGCTCACGATCCGGCCGCGCTGGAAGCTGCGCGTAGGATCCTGGGATCCGATATCGAGTACTGCGAACACAACTACGACGCGCTGGCCGGGGCCGACGCGCTGCTCATCCACACCGAGTGGCATCCCTATCGGCACCCGGACTTCGCGCGGATCCGCACGGCGCTGTCCGGCGCGGTGGTTTTCGATGGGCGCAATCTCTATACCCCGGAAGTCATGCGGGAACTGGGCTTCGAGTATTTTTCGGTGGGACGGCGTCCCGCCCGGCCGGTGGCGGGCTGAACGATGCGCGTGCTGATCACCGGAGTGGCGGGCTTCCTCGGCTCGCACCTTGCGGATCGCTTCCTGGCCGAGGGGTGCGAGGTGCTCGGCGTGGACAACTTCGTCACCGGTTCGTCCGGCAACCTCGCGCATCTCGAACGGGATCGGCGCTTTCGGCTCATCGAGCGCGACGTCTCGGTGCCTCTGTCCGTCGATGAGGCGTTGGACGGCGTCCTGCACTTCGCGTCGCCGGCCAGCCCGCCCGACTATCTCGATCTGCCGATTCAGACGCTCGACGCCGGAGGTCTGGGGGCCCGCCACACGCTGAATCTCGCGCTCCGCCACCGCGCCCGGTATCTGCTGGCTTCGACCTCGGAGGTGTACGGAGACCCCCGTGTGCATCCCCAGACGGAGGACTACTGGGGCCATGTCAATCCGGTCGGCCCGAGGAGCGTCTATGACGAGGCGAAGCGGTATGCCGAGGCGATGACCATGGCCTACCACCGAGCGCATGGGCTTGACACGAGAATCGTGCGGATCTTCAACACCTACGGTACGCGCATGCGTCCCCACGATGGCCGGGTAGTGTCCAACTTCATCGTGCAGGGACTGCGAGGGGAGCCGATGACCGTATATGGCGACGGTTCGCAGACCCGTTCGTTCTGCTACGTGGACGATTGCGTGGACGGGATCTTCAGGCTCTTCGAATCGACGCGCGTCGATCCCGTGAACATCGGCAACCCGGAGGAGGTCACCGTGCTCGAGCTGGCTCGCATGGTGATGAAAGAGACGGGATCGTCGCAGGCACCCGTGTTTCTTCCGCTGCCCGCCGACGATCCCGGTGTGAGGTGTCCGGACATCGCCGCGGCGCGGAGGCACCTCGGCTGGTCGCCGCGCATCAGCCTGCGCGAGGGCCTGCGGCGGACCGTCCGCTACTTCGCCGATGTGGCCGCGGGCGCGAACGTGCGATCCCGGGCAATGCGGGAGGTGGCCTCGTGACCGGCGCCCGATCGTGGCGCATGGCCCTCTGGGTGGGCGCGCTGGCTGTCCTGATCCCGGCATGCGGAGCGGATCCGGGTGAGGCGGCCGCACTGCTGCGCGGCGACCGTGCGTTCGCGCGCGGCGAGTACGAGGAGGCGCTCGCCGAGTATCGTCTGGCGCTGCTCAGGGAGAATCCGGGCGAGGACGGCGTCGTGCGGGCCGCGCACGCCTACGTGGCGCTCGGGCGGGTCGACGAGGCGCGCTCGCTGTACGAGCAGGCCGTTGCGGCCGACGATTCCTACGCCAATCAGGCGGTGTCGGACTTCGTCGCCCTGGCAAGGCGCGAGCACGAGGCGGGCGACAGCTACGGAATGGCCTCGGCGATGGAGGCGGCGCTGCACTTCCGCCCGGGCATCGTGGTGGAGGGGCTGGCGCTGCCGATGGCACGGCACTACAGCAACAGTGGCGAGTACGCACGTGCGCGGCCACTCTACCTGAGGGCGCTGGGCCAGAACCGCGACGATGCGGACATCGTGTTCGAGACCGCGCTCGCGCACGAGGAGATCGGCGACTGCGAGCGGGCGCTGGTGTACTTCGACCAGTTTGTGGAACTGGCGCCGCGCCGTACGGCAGAGGTCAGCTGGCATGTGGGCTCCTGTTCCTTTCAGCTATCCCGGGAGTTGGCGGAAGAAGGGGCTCTCGACGAGGCGCTGTTGTATCTGGGTGCGATGATCGATCTGGCGGAACCCAGGCCGCTGCTGGCCCAGGCATATATGGACAAGGGCGAATTGCTCGCGCAACTCGGCGACTGCCTGTCCGCGGTGGAGGCCTTCCGGGCCGTTGGCGATGCGGATCCCTCAGGGTCGGGTCCGCTCGTGGGTCAGGCGAGAGCACGCGTGGACGAGATCCGTTTCGGCGAGAGGGGGGACGCGCTGTGCTGACCCGTTCGGTGGCCGCGGGGGCTCTGGTCGGATTGCTGGGAGCGGCCTGCTCCTCGGCACCACCCTTTTCGGGGTGGACGCCCGAACAGCTCTACGAGCACGGTCAGAGGGCCTTCGACCAGGGGGACTGGGACGAAGCGCGGCGGGCGTTCGAACGCCTGGTGCTGACCTTCCCGGGCTTCGATCAGGCGGTGGAGGCGCGCCACTACCTGGCCAGGACCTTCTTCTCGGATGGTGAATTCGTGAGCGCGGTGTCGGAGTATACGCGCATCGTGCAGGTATACCCGGACCACGAGCGCACCACCGAGGCCTACATGGGACTGTGCCGTTCCTATGCGGCCATGTCTCCACATCCGCAGCGGGACCAGCAGTACACGATACAGGCCCGCACGACCTGCCAGAACGTAGCCAACGACTTCCAGGGCACGGCGGTGGGTGACTCGGCGGCGATGGTTGCGGGGGACATGCACGCCAAGTTGGGCGACAAGGCCTACCAGGAGGGCTATTTTTACTTCCAGCGTGACATCCTCCCATCGGCGGAGCTTGTTTTTCTTGACCTGTTGGAAGCCTTCCCGGATACCAATGCGGCGCCCCGTGCCGTGGCGCGCCTCATCGACATCTACGAGGCTTGGGGATGGGGTGATCAGCAGGAGGAATTCAGGGCCAGACTGCGCGAGAGCTATCCGGACTCGCCCGAGGCCAGGGAGCTCGACGCACCCGTCGCCAGCGATACCGTTTCAACGGTCAGGAGCCGGGCGCCTCCCGGTCCGCGTCTCCTGACGAGATGGCCCGACGACCGCGGGTAGGGATCTTCGGCGGTACTTTCGACCCGCCCCACCTCGGCCACGTCGTGGTGGCCCGCGAGGTTGCGGATGCAGTTGATCTCGAACGCGTTCTCTGGGTTCCCGCGGCGATTCCTCCGCACAAGAGGCACCGAAGCCTGACGCGGGCGGCCGTGCGGCGGCGAATGGTCGAGGCGGCAGTCGCCCGTGATCCGCGTTTCGAGCTATGCGACCTCGAGCTGGAGCGTGGGGGTGTGTCCTACACGGTGGATACGTTGCGGAGTCTCAAGGCCGCACATCCGGAGTGGTCTCTGGTGCTGATCGTGGGAACGGATCTGGTGGCGGGGATGTCGGCGTGGAGGGAACCGGACGCGGTCGCGGAGCTGGCGGAACTGGTGGTGATGTCCAGAGACGGAGAGGCACCCGGGTCGGACTGCCGGGGGAGGGTGGTCCCGGTAACACGGGTCGATGTCTCCTCCTCACGGGTCCGGAAGCGCGTCAGGGGACGAAGGGCCGTTCGAGACATGGTCGGGGCCCACATCTTGTCCATTATTGAGAGCGAAGGTTTGTACAGACAGCCCGAACGCGCGAAGGTGGGCGTGAAAGGGCAGCGAATCCAGGAGGGTCGGGTGTCGTCCGTCGAGGGTGACACCGGACAAGCGGAATGATAAAAGGCATCGTCAAGAAGATCGTCGGTTCCCGGCACGGCCGTGAAGTCCGACGGCTGAGCCCGCTGGTGGACGAGATCAACGGGCACTACGAAGGGCTGGCGGACCTGTCCGGGACCGAGCTGATGGCCAAGACGGACGAGTTCAGGGAGCGTATCGCCGAGCACACGGCGGACATACAGGACCGGATGGAGTCCGCGCGGGAACGCAAACGCACCTCGACGGACCCCGACGAGCGTGAGACGCTGGGACTCCGGATCGGGAAGCTGGAGGAGGAATACCACGACCAGCTGGCGGAGGTCCTCGAGGAGCTTCTCCCGGAGGCGTTTGCCGTCGTGAAGGAGGCCTGCCGCCGTCTGATGGGCACGGAGGTGAGGGTCACGGGGCAGCAGCTCGTTTGGGACATGATCCCCTACGACGTGCAGCTGATCGGGGCCGCACAGCTTCACCGGGGCCGCGCGTGCGAGATGGCCACGGGCGAGGGCAAGACGCTGGTCGCGACGATGCCGCTATACCTGAACGCGCTCGCGGGACGGGGCGCGCACCTGGTCACGGTCAACTCCTACCTGGCTCAGCGCGACGCCGAATGGATGGGGGCCATTTACAAGTTCCTGGGCCTGACCGTGGACTGTATCGACCTGCACGACCCGGGAACGCCGGAACGCAGGGCCGCATACAACGCCGACATCACCTACGGCACAAACAACGAGTTCGGCTTCGACTACCTGCGCGACAACATGGTGCATTCGCTCGACCAGCGGGTCCAGCGGGCCCATCACTTCGCGATCATCGACGAGGTGGACTCGATCCTGATCGACGAGGCCAGGACGCCGCTGATCATCTCCGGGCCGGTAAGCCGCGACACGTCCACGCCATTCAAGCAGATGGCGCCGGCGGTGGGGGCGCTGCACCGGAAGCAGAACCGCACTGTGAACCGGCTGGTCGGCGACGCGGTGCGGATGCTGAATGCGGAGGAGGACGAATACGTGGCGGGCGAGAAGCTGCTCGCGGCGAAGCGGGGAGGACCCAAGAACAAGCGCCTCATGAAACTGTTCGCCGACCAGCCGGCGGTGGTGAAGCTCGTGGAGAAGGTCGAGGGCGACTACATGCGGGAGAAGCGCCTCCACGAGGTGGACGAGATGCTCCTCTTCGCCATGGACGAGAAGGGCCACAACGTGCACCTGTCCGACCCCGGCCTGGATGCGCTCTCTCCCGGTGATCCGGACGCCTTCGTGGTGCCTGATCTCTCCGAGGTCATCGGCGATATCCAGGAAGACGAGAGCCTGACCGTGGAGGCAAAACGGGAACAGATTGCCGAACTCGAGGGCGAGTACGCGGACAAATCGCAGCGAATCCATGTCATTCACCAGCTGCTCAAGGCGTATACCCTCTTCCACAAGGACGAGCGCTACATCATCGGCGACAACGGCTCGATCGTGATCGTCGACGAATTCACCGGGCGCCAGATGCCCGGGCGACGCTGGAGCGACGGGCTCCACCAGGCGGTGGAAGCGAAGGAGGGCGTGGAAATCCGGGGCGAGACACAGACGCTCGCCACGATCACGATCCAGAACTACTTCCGCATGTACGAAAAGCTGGCGGGGATGACGGGTACCGCGGAGACCGAGGAGACCGAGTTCCATCAGATCTACAATCTCGACGTTTCGGTCATTCCGACGAACCGGCCGGTCGCGCGCGACGACCGCGAAGACCTGATGTTCCGCACCAAGCGCGAGAAATACACGGCCATCATGGACGAGATCGAGCGCTTGAACCGGCTCGAGCTGCCGGTCCTGGTGGGGACGACCAACGTCGAGGTGTCGGAGACGCTGTCGCGCATGCTGCGTCGGCGCCGAATCACCCACAACGTCCTCAACGCAAAGCAACACAAGCGCGAGTCGGAGATTGTGGCCGAGGCCGGGCAGCCGGGTGCGGTTACGATCGCGACGAACATGGCGGGCCGTGGCACCGACATCAAGCTGGGGCCCGGAGTCACCGATCCCCGGACCGTCGACTGGGCCACGCAGCGCGGACTCGAACTGGATTCGGTCGCACCGACCGACCCGACGCGCTGGGAGGAGCTCGACGACGCGCCCGCCGACCACGTGATCGAAGAAGGAGGACTCCACATCCTCGGCTCGGAGCGCCACGAAGCCCGCCGGATCGACCGTCAGTTGCGCGGGCGGGCCGGGCGTCAGGGTGACCCGGGCGCCTCCCAGTTCTTTCTGTCGCTGGAAGACGACCTGATGCGCCTGTTCGGAGGCATGGAACGAATCGCAGCCGCCATGGACCGGATGGGCGCGGAAGAGGGGGAGGTGATTACCCATCGGCTGGTCACACGTTCGATCGGCAGGGCGCAGAAGCGGGTGGAGGGCAACAACTTCGAGGCACGCAAGCGGCTGCTCGACTACGACGACGTCATGAACCAGCAGCGCGAGGTCATCTACGATCTCAGACTCTTTGCGCTCGAGGGCGGCGAGGATCTGAAGGCCGAGATCTGGGACATGGTGCACCACACCATGGAGGGTGTGTTCGACGACCACCTGCCCGATTCGGATCTGGAACAGGGGATCGAGGTGGGCGGACTGAGACAGCGGATGTTGCTCGATCTCCACACGGTGCTGCCGCCGTTGGACAACGAGGATGAACCCGAAGAGGTCGACCGCGAGGAAGTGATTGCGCTGGCCGAGTCGTCGGTCCGCGAGGCGTTCGATAGAAAGATCGAGGCGTTCGGGGAGCACGGCGAGCGTGTGATGAGCTTCGTCATGCTGTCCACGATCGACGGCAAGTGGAAGGACCACCTGTACGATCTCGATCACCTCAAGGCGTCGATCGGTTTTCGCGGCTGGGGTCAGAAGGATCCGCTCGTCGAATACAAGAAGGAGGCCTACGAGATGTTCGTGGGGCTCATGGACGACGTACGGCGCACCGTCACCCAGCAGTTCTTTCGCGTTCGGCTGGAGAAGAGCCCGGCGATGCGCTTCCAGCGACAGCGCCGACTGTCCTACTCGGGCCCAGCGGACTCTCCGGGTTCCGGGTTGCGCGCGCCCGGTCGGCCCGGCGCGGAGCGGATGGCGCCGGCGGCCCGGTCCGCGGAGGCGGGAAGACCCGGCCAGGCGGCGGTGGATTCGATGGGGATGGCGGCGAGCGCGCACCGCGGGACGATGCCGCCGTCGCAGGCGGACGGTCCCGACGTCGGCAGGCTGGCCACCAATCGTGGCGAAGCCCGGGCAAAGGTGCCGGTGACGGCGACCAAGGCGCCAGGGCGCAACGCACCCTGTCCGTGCGGGAGCGGGCGGAAATACAAGAAGTGCCACGGTCGGGCGGGGTAGTAGCCGCAGCCCCTCCGCCGGAGGCGAGGCCCCGGGAGCGGCTTCAGCGCCACGGGCCGGGACCCCTCTCCGAGCAGGAGCTGCTGGCGCTGGTGATCGGGTCGGGAAGCACGGCGATGCCCGCGCACCGCTTGGCGGAGCGGGTACTGGACCTGTCCGGGGGGCGGCTGCGCGACCTCGCACGGATCGATCCGGGCATTCTGGTCGGTGTGCCGGGAATCGGCCCTGCCATGGCCGCGAGGATCGTCGCGGCCATCGAGCTTGGCAAACGCGTAGGGTCCGCGCGCTCGCGCCACGAGGATCCCGTATCGGGGCCCGGAGACGTCCACGACATCTTCGCGCCCGCCCTGGCCCATCTGGCGCACGAGGAATTCCACGTCCTGCTGCTCAACGCCCAGAATATCCCGATCTGCCAGAGACAGGTGACGCGTGGCATTCTTGACGCGTCCCTCATCCATCCCCGCGAGGTTTTTCGCGACGCGATCGTTCTCAGGGCGGCGGGTCTTATCCTGGTGCATAACCATCCGTCGGGGAATCCGGAGCCTTCCGCGGAGGATCTCAAGGTGACGCGGCAGTTGAGCGTGGCGGGAGACCAGCTGGGCATCCCCGTCCTCGACCACATTATCGTGGCGGGAGGAACCTTCTCGTCGCTTGCGGGACGGGGTTGTCTTCGGGGACCTTGAAGGCTTCCGAGAACGACTGAACCGGAGGGTGCAGTGAACGGGACCAACGCGGCGCGGCGGGAACACATCCCCGTTCGCGTCATGAAGGACCATGACGCCATCGCGGCCGAGGTGGCCGGGCGAATTGCGGCGCTCATCCGGCGACGTGCCGCCGAGGGACGCGACGCGGTACTGGGTCTTGCGACCGGTTCCACGCCTGTCGGGGTCTACCGCGAGCTGATCCGGTTGCACCGTGAAGAGGGACTGGACTTCTCCAACGTTGTCACCTTCAACCTCGACGAATACTACCCGATGGAGCCCGGGAGCATCCACAGCTACCATCGCTACATGCGGGAGAACCTCTTCGAGCACGTCAATATCCGGTCCGGTTGCTGTCACATACCCCGTGGCGACCTGGCCGGGACCGAGGTGGAGGCACACTGTCGCGACTTCGAACGCCGCATTCGGGCTGCCGGAGGCATCGACCTTCAGATTCTCGGGATCGGACGTACCGGACACATCGGCTTCAATGAGCCCGGGTCGGCTCGCCGCTCGCGCACCCGGCAACTCTACCTCGACACGGTAACCAGGACCGACGCCGCGTCCGACTTCTTCGGCGAGGAAAACGTGCCCCCGCAGGCGATCACCATGGGGGTCGCGACCATCCTGGAGGCCCGCGAAGTGGTCTTGCTGGCCACCGGCGAGCACAAGGCCGCGATCGTGCGTCGTGCAGTGGAGGGCGAGGTTCATGCCGATGTGGCCGCTACCTTCCTGCAGCAGCATCCCGCGGCGACGGTCTACCTGGACCCCGCGGCGGCGGCGGATCTCACACGGATCCGCACCCCCTGGCTGGTCGGGGATGTTGAGTGGACACCCCACTGGGAGACCGAGGCCGTCATCTGGCTGAGCCGGCGCACCGGCAAGCCGATCCTGCACCTCGCCACCGACGATTATCGGGAACACCATCTCGGGTCGCTGGTGTCGCGATACGGGTCGGCCGAGCCGCTCAACGGAGAGGTGTTCAATGCCCTGATTGCCAAGATTCGCGGCAAGAGCCGGTTGCCCCGTGGCCACCGTATGCTGGTGTTCTCACCACACCCCGACGACGACGTGATTTCGATGGGCGGGCTGCTGAGGAAGCTCACCGAGAACGGGAACGACGTCACGGTGGCCTACCAGACGTCGGGAAACATTGCCGTCTTCGACCACGAAGTGCGCCGCTACCTCGACTTCATGCGCAGGACGGCCAGGGTGATCGACCTCGGAGAGCGGAAAGCCCTGGAAGCGGTATTGAGATCCGTGGAGGAGGATCTGGTGGAGAAGGAGCCTGGAGATGTCGATTCCGCGGTCGTCCAGGACCTGAAGCGGATCATCCGCGAGAGCGAGGCGTCGGCGGGGATCGCGGAGCTGGGCCTCTCGGCCGATCACGCGCGCTTCCTCAACATGCCGTTCTACCAGACGGGAGAGGTCAGGAAAGATCCAATCTCGGAGGCCGACGTAGGAATCGTTGTCGACCTGCTGGAGGAAGTGCGTCCGACCATGGTATTCGCCGCGGGCGACCTGTCCGACCCCCACGGTACGCACCGCATGTGTCTGGAGGCCGTCGAAAGGGCACTCGGACGCTACAGCGGCGACCCTCCCTGGCTTTGGCTCTATCGCGGCGCGTGGCAGGAGTGGAGCGTGAACGAGGCCACGGTGCTCGTACCGCTTTCGGACGGTGAGATGCGCGCCAAGGTGCAGGCGATCTTCCGGCACGAGTCGCAGAAGGACTCGGCTCCTTTTCCCGGTCCGGACGACCGCGAGTTCTGGCAGCGCGTGGTCGATCGCAACCGGGGGACGGCGGACCTGCTCCAGTCCCTTGGGCTGCCTGCGTATCGGGCCATGGAGGCGTACGTGACGCTCCGAAAGGGGCGCAGGGTGGAGGCCAGGGAGATTCCAACATCGTCACTGGCGGAGAAGTAGTAGATTTCGGTTTCCCATATTGCCGCGAGGAGATCCCCAACGATGTCGGAGTGTCCCGTATGTGCAGGAGAGGTCGAGATCTCTCCCGACCCCGTGGAAGGAGAGTTGCTCGAATGCGAGGAGTGCGGCGTCGAGTTGGAAATCCTGACGCTGGATCCCCTCACGCTCGGAGAGGCCCCCGAGGCGGAAGAGGATTGGGGTGAATGAAGGTCGGATTCCTTCACTCCCTTATCCGGAAAGACGAGAAGTTCCTGATTGCGGAACTCCGCAAGCGGGACGACATGGAAGTGGTCTTCCTGGACGACCGCAAACTGGTCCTGGACCCTGGGTGCGCCCCAGAGGTCGACATCGTGCTGGAGCGATCGATCAACCATTCGCGCGCCATGCACGCGTTGCGGCTCTTCGAGGGTGCGGGCACCCTGTGCGTCAATACCTATGAAGTCGCGCGGCGGTGCGGGGACAAGATCCTCACCGCCGCGTCGCTGCGGGAATGCGGAGTGCCGCAGCCCGAAGTACGGGTCGCGTTTACGCCGGAATCGGCGCTGCTGGCGATCGAGGAACTGGGCTATCCGGCCGTGCTCAAGCCCGCAGTCGGATCGTGGGGCCGTCTGTTGTCGAAGATCAACGACCGGGACGCGGCGGAGACCGTGCTCGAGCACAAGTCCATCCTGGGCAGCTACCACCATTCGATCTTCTTCGTGCAGCAATACGTGGAGAAAGACGGTCGCGACATCCGTGCATTCGTGGTCGGAGACGAGTGCGTTGCGGCGATCTACCGTTCGTCCGAGCACTGGATCACCAATACCGCGCGGGGAGGTCGTGCCACCAACTGTCCGGTGACCGTCCCGCTGGCCGAGATGGCGCTGCGTGCAGCGGACGCGGTCGGCGGCGGCGTCCTCGCGGTCGACCTCTTCGAGACCGCGGACGGCCTGCTCGTCAACGAGGTCAATTACACGATGGAGTTCCGCAACAGCATCGACGTTACCGGGGTCAACATCCCGGAGCGCCTCGTGTCCTACCTCGCGGACGCGGCCCGCCCATGATCCGCGTCGCAATCGCGGGAGGTTCCGGCTACGCGGGCGGTGAGCTGTTGCGGTTGCTCATTGCGCACCCCGATGCCGACGTCGTCCAGATCACGTCGGAGCGGATGGCGGGCAAGCTGGCGCATCGCGCCCACCCCAATCTGCGCGGCGCCACGCGGCTGCGCTTCCGCAATCTCGGCGAACTGGAGGAGTGCGACGTCCTCTTCTCCTGTCTGCCGCACGGCGAGTCCGCCCGTCGCATCGACGACCTCCGCCGCGCCGCCCCGCGCGTCGTCGATCTCGGCGCGGACTTCCGCCTGGACGACGCCGCCGAGTATGAACGGTTCTACGGACGGCCGCACCCGCGCCCCGACCTGCTCGGGCGATTCGTGTACGGGATCGCGGAGCTCAACCGGGACACCCTCGCCGAGGCCGACCTGGTGGCGTGCGCGGGGTGCAACGCGACGGCCGCGATCCTTGGCCTGCGTCCGCTGTACCTGGAAAGGGTGGCGGACTCGGCGGTGGTCGAGGTCAAGGTGGGCTCGAGCGAAGCCGGCAACCGTGCGACGCCCGGGAGCCATCATCCCGAGCGAAGCGGCGCCATGCGTTCGTACAAGCCCACCGGGCATCGCCATCTTGCCGAAATCCGCGCCGCGCTTGGGGGCGACATTCACTTTTCGGCCACCGCGGTCGAAATGGTGCGTGGTGTCCTCGCCACCTGTCACGTGTTCGTGAATCGCGACCTCGACGACAAGGCGCTGTGGCAAATCTATCGCAGGGCCTACGCCGGCGAGCCCTTTGTTCGCATCGTCAAGGAACGCTCCGGCATCCACCGATACCCGGATCCCAGCCTTCTCTCGGGCTCCAACTACTGCGATGTCGGTTTCGAGCGTGACCCACTGGCCAACCGCGTCGTGGTGGTCAGCGCGATCGACAACCTCATGAAGGGTGCGGCCGGGCAGGCGGTGCAAGCCTTCAACGTGATGCATGGTCTTCCCGAGACCCGCGGACTGGAGTTCCCGGGCCTTCACCCGGCCTGACATGTGCCGCCTGCTGTGCGTTCAGGGCGAAGACAACTTCGAGATGGCTGGTCACCTCGATGTGTTCGCCGCCATCGCACGGGACAGCCGCGAGTACCAGGGCCATGGCTGGGGATGCGCTTGGCTTGAAGATGGCAGGTGGCGGCTCTACCACGACATCGCGCCGATCTGGGAGGATCCCTGGAGGCCGCCGGGCCGAGCGAAGCTGCTCGTCGCCCACGCACGAAGCGCGTTTCGCGACGAGGGGATTCGCGTCGAGAACAACATGCCCTTCAGCGACGGCGAACACGTCTTCGTCTTCAACGGCGAGCTCTACGGGGTGAGGATCAAGGAGCGGGGCCGGATCGGCGCCGAGAAGTTGTTCAACTTTGTCAAGCGCTTCGATCGCGGCGATTTCCGATTGGCGCTCCAGAGGGGACTCGGCGTGATCGAGAAGCGCACCCGCCGCATCCGTGCGATGAACCTGATCGTGGCCGACCGGTCGGCACGGGTCCACGTTGCGATGAACTTTCGAGAGGATCCCGAGTACTTTCAGATGCACACTACGGAGTCGGACCGTGTCCGGATTATCTGTTCCGATCCGTATCCCGAGTCCGCCGGGAATGGCCAGTCCGGGACATCCGGCGAGTCGCCCGGTCCCGGCATGCCCGAAGCGCATGCCGGCACGACCATGGCCTGGGTTCCCTTGCGCAAGGGTGAGGTGCTGACTTTTGACGTGAACGATCTGAGTAGATGAATGGAGAAACAAGGTGTTGCTGCTAAAGATAGGGGGCGGTGAATCGATCAACCTGGCAGGCATCGCGCACGATCTTGCCGATTTCGAGGATTCCGTCTGCATCGTGCACGGGGCGAACGCGCTGCGGGACGATCTGGCTCGACGGCTGGGGGTGGAAAAACAGGTTCTGACTTCCGTTTCGGGCTACACCAGCGTGTACACGGACGAGCAGCTCATGGACGTGATGCTCATGGCCTACTCCGGGCTCCGCAACAAGCGCCTGGTGGAGTTGTTGCAGGGAAAAGGCGTGAACGCGGTCGGACTTACCGGCCTGGACGGAGGTCTTGTGCGCGGGATGCGCAACAAGGGGATCCGCGTGCGGCAGGGTGGGAAGACCCTGATCAAGCGGGACCTTTCGGGCAAGCCGGTATCGGTGAACCGGAGGTTGCTCCGCCTCCTGATTGACAACGGTTTTACGCCGGTCGTGACCGTGCCGATCATCGACGAAAACAACTTCGCCATCAATTCGGAGAACGACGACATCGTCGCCGTGTTGAACATGGTGCTGGAGGCGGATGTGGTGGTGCAGCTGATCGAGGCGCCCGGCATCCTGGACGACCGGAACAACCCCAGGTCTCTGATTCGCCGTATCGCGCGTACCGAGTTGGCCGAACGGGAAAAGCGAGTGAAGGGTCGCATGAAACGCAAGCTGCTGGCCCTCAGGCGGCTCACGGAAGCAGCATCCACGCAGGTCGTGGTGGCGGACGGACGCCGTGAGCATCCGCTGACGGACGCGCTGGCGGGCAAGGGGACCGTGATCCTGTGAGCGCGCACGCGGACTGGCCTGGCGGCGACATCGCCGAGCCTCGGGACGCCCGCGCGATAGAGCGCACCCATGGGCTCGAGGTCTATCCCAAGCGCGACATCACGGTGGTGCGGGGGAAGGGGGCGGAGGTGTGGGACGACAGGGGCCGCCGCTACATCGACTGTGTCGCCGGGATCGGAGTGGCAAGCGTCGGGCACGCCAACCCCGCCGTCGCCGGAGCGGTTGCCGAGCAGGCGCGCACGCTTGTGACCTGTCCCGGAATCTTCTACAACGACGCGCGCGCAAGGTTGCTGGAGAAACTGGCCGAGGTGGCCCCCGCAGGGCTGTCGCGCGCGTTCCTTTGCAATTCGGGCACGGAAGCGATCGAGGCGGCGTTCAAGTTCGCACGCGTCGTGACGGGGCGGGTCGGCATCGTCTCGACCATGCGGGGATTCCACGGTCGCACGCTCGGGGCCCTCAGCGCGACCTACAAAAAGGAGTACCGGGAACTCTTCAAACCTCTCGTCCCGGGCTTCTCGTTCGTGCCGTTCAACAACGTGGACAAGCTGCGCGCGGCGGTGAGCGAAGAGACGGCGGCGGTGGTGATCGAGCCCGTCCAGGGGGAGGGCGGGATCCGTCCCGCCAGCGCCGGGTTCCTGCGTGCGGCGCGCGAGGCCTGCGACGATACCGGTGCCGTCCTGATCTTCGACGAGATCCAGACGGGCTTCTGCCGTACGGGCAGGATGTTCGCGTGCGAGCACTACCAGGTGACACCCGATATCCTGTGCCTCGCCAAGGCGATGGGGGGCGGGGTGCCCATCGGCGCGGTTCTCGCGGCCGACCGAGTCAACCCGCCTGTCGGCAAGCACGGCACCACGTTCGGCGGGAACCCGCTCGCCTGCGCGGCCGCCCTGGCCGCCATCCGGTTCATGGAGGACGAGCGGCTGGCTGAACGTGCGCAACGCCTCGGCACCCGTTTCCGCAACCGCTTCGAGCGCGACTTGCCGGCTCGCGTGCGCGCGCTTCGTCAGGTCGGCCTGATGATCGGAATCGAACTGCGTGAGCGTTGCGTGCCGTTCCTCAAGGCGCTGATGGAACAGGGTGTGCTCGCGCTGCCGGCGGGCAGGACGGTAATCCGCGTGCTCCCGCCCCTGGTGATCACCGAGAGCCAGATTGACGAGGTAGTGGACACGCTGGTGAACGTGCTCGCGTAGAGATCTGCGCTGTCACGGCCGGTCGCGGCATGCTGGCCCGATGACCCAGGAACGGTCACATTGCCTGCGTGCCGGTGGCGCATGCGGCCCACCGTCAACGGTAGCCACGGGGACTCCCGAGCCGCATCGAGTGGTCCCGGGGTTGGTTCTGCAATTCAGAAGCGAGGTGTCGTATGAAGTCCATCGAGCGGGGATTGGTCACGTCGGCAGCGTTGCTGCTCGTACTGTTCCTGGGTGCCGCCTGCGGAGACCAACCCCAGGGGGACGAGTCTGCCAGCGGCGAGGCCGCCGAGGGGGCCATGGCCGCGGAGGCTGGAAGCGAGGCGGCAGGCGTCGACGCGGAGACCGGCGAGGCGGCCGGTGAGGAAGGCGGCGAGCACCGCGAGGGCGGTGAGCACAGTGAGGGCGGGGAGCACCGGGAAGGTGGTGAGCATGGGGAGGGGGGCGAGCACCGTGAAGGTAGCGAGCACGGCGAAGGTAGCGAGCACGGCGATGAGGGCGAGGAGTCGGGCGAATACATCGGTCGCACGCAGAGTTGGGACGCGACCCGGCGCGGCATGCGCCTGACGCTGGCGTTCGACGAAGATCGCGGAGCCTTCGTGGGAATGGTCGAGAACACGACCGAGGCGACAATCTGCGCCGTTCGCGTGGAAGTGCACCTGGCCGGCGGGCCCGAGCTGGGGCCCACCGAGCGCCGGGATCTGGATGCGGGGGCGTCCATGGCACTGGAGCTGCCGGGGGGCGGCGAGAGCTTCGAGAGCTGGACCGCGCATCCGGAAAGCTCGGCCTGCGGCGGGGTCTGACCCGACTAGGGCCAGAAGCCGGGCCTGAAGTCCTCGAGTTCCTCCAGAGCACCCAGCGCGAAGAGCGGTGCCCAGCTCTGGAACCGATGGCCGCATCCCGCGCCCGTGCGGGAGTCGAAGTTCTCACGGCACATTCCCGTACGGCGACGGTCGGCGAGGAACATGCGAGCACCCTTCCAGGCAAGATCGTGGGCGAGGTGGTCGAAGCCATACCGGCGAAGGCCCTGCAGAATCAGGTAGTTCATGGGAGGCCAGATCGAGCCGCGCCAGTATTGCTGGTCGGCGAAGGCGGGGTCGTCCCGTGCGATCGTGGGCAGGACCCAGTCGCCCCAGAAGCGGGCGGGATCACACAGAGTCTCAACCATGCGCCGGGCCCGCCGCCGCGTAGGGACGCCCGCGATCAGGGGGAGGAAATTGGATGCCGCCACCCGGGCGGAAAGCCCCGATGGCAGTTCGTCCAGGTAGAGACCGGCGTCTTCACACCAGAGCACGCGATTCATGACTTCGACGAGGCGTAGATACCCGGTGGCGAACCGGTCGGCGGCGGTGTCGTCCCGGAGGATCCGCGCGATCCGTGACAGACACTCAAGGTCGAGGGCACGGTAGCTGCACAGGTCGACCGCCGACATCGCGAAGACCTGCCGGTCCGGGTCCCAGTCGGCTTCGTCCCAGAGAGGCAGATCGTCCTGGCCCGATTCCCAGGCCGCGCGCTGATGGCCGTCGGCGCCTTCTTCCCATGCCGGCACGAGTCCGGGGCCGGGCACGAGTGCGGTGTCGGAGCCCCAGGCGAGAAGTCCCGGGGTCAGGCCTTCGCGACGGGGCCGCCCGTCCTTGTCCGCCACCCACCACTGGCACCAGGCTACGAGGTCCGGGTAGACGGCGGCGAGCGTGTCGGGGTCGGGGTGGGTCCGCTGAAGTCGGAGTGCGGCATACGAGCCGATGGGTGGTTGAGACCGATCGGGCGTGCCGCCGTGGCGGCTTCGCCAGTTGGGGACGCAGCCGTTCGGGTATCGGGACCGGACCCCGGCCTGAAGAGCAGCCCAGGCGAGCTCGCCCGACACGGCAGCGAGTTGGAGGGCGTTGAAAAAGCTGTCCCATCCGAAGACGGTCCAATCGTCGGATGCGGGGGCGGTCGACGCGCCGGGCTGGCGCCCGGCAGACCCGGCGGCCACCCCCGGCCGGGGAAAGATCCAGCGGCGGCCGGCCGGGGCGTAGAGCCGTGCGGTCTCGGGCTGAAGCAAGACCGTCCACATGAGGTTGTCGGCGATGCTCTTCAACAGGTCCGGGTGGTCCGCCGCCCGGGGCCGCCGCCGCCCCCATTGCCTGCGCGCCGCATCGATCCAGGCGTCCGCCCGCTCGACGAGCCGCGCCGCCCGGGCGGCGGCCCCGGCCCCGCCCCACGCGGCCACCATGACCAGGCGACCGGTCGTGTTTTCCGCAACGTCGAGGAAGCGCGCCACCTCGCCCGGGCGTGCCGGTACGTCCAGCGTGGCGTCGGACGCCATGCGCCGCCTCGTCGCCGGCGCGAACGCGGTGACGATCTCCACACCCCCGGACACGGCCCGCCAGCCGTCCAGGGGTACGGCGTCCGCCGCGTCCGCCATGGCCGCACTGTCTCCCTCCTCCACCTCGGCCCAGCGGGGATCCCATCGCCAGGGCGCATCGCCGATCAGCTCCAGACGGCCGGGCGATCGGGCGGTCGCGCGCAACGCCACAGCGTCGCTCCCGCGCGACCACTCCACGATCAGCGTGCTCGACCGGGGTTCGGATTCGGGCGACGCCTCGGCGCTCAGATCGAACTCCATGCGCGCGTAGGACCCGTCGGGCGCGTGCGGCCCGACCAGCGATACCATCCAGTACCAGTCGTCGCGGTCGCGGCGGCGCCCACCGGGATCGGTGAAGGCGAGACGGACGCCGACGCCTTCGTTCGGACCAGTGGCGAACACCAGGCCTGCCCAGCGGGACGCTTCCAGCGCGCCTATCGACAGAGTCACGAGCCAAAGGTCGTGTATGCGTGGCTTCGGCGCTATCCTTCAGGGGAGATGATTTATGGCGCGTGCTTGCGGGATCGGTCGGCCAGGAGGTGACGGCGGTCCCTTTCCTGCGACAATGGACTGGCGGCTACCGGGGACATAACTTCTCCCCGGTGCGAGATATCCGAGTCAGCGGAAGGCGGTGGAACATGACATTCCGCGTGGAACCGCAGGGGTGGCTGGATTGATGGCCGTTACGACCGATGGTGTGACGACCACCGCACTTACGCTCCCCGAGGAGCTCATCCTGATGCTCCTCAACGAGGAGAACGGCTATTTCCACCAGGTGCCCGGCTGGCGATTGAACTGCGCCGTCGTCGGCGCGGTGCTCGCGGAACTCTCCCTGCTTTCGCGCATCGACACGGATCTGGAGTCTCTGTTTCTGGTTGACGCGGCGAAGACCGGCGATCCCGCCCTGGACCCCATTCTGGAGGAAATCGCGGGCGAACCCGTCCAGCACAACGCGCAATACTGGATCGAACGGCTTGCCCACCGTGCCGAATCCGTCATCGACCTGACCCTGGACCGCCTGGTCGACCTGAAGATCCTCGAATACCATGACGGCGATTTCTGGACGGTGGCTGGTACCGTGCGGCATTCGGACATGTACGGCGATCCGGCGGAGGATACGGCCGGGCAGTTCATCAAGACGCGGATCGGCAAGGCGATTTTCACCGACGCGATTCCGGATCCGAGAGACGTGATCGTCATTTGTCTCGTCAATACCTGCGATGTCTTCCGGTTCATGTTCCAGCTCGATGAAGAAGCCGAGGAGCGCATCGAGTTCATCAGCAAGATGGACCTGATCGGCCGCTCCATTGCCGCCGCGGTTCTCCACAATGTCGCGGCACCGCTGTTTCGGCGTTCCCGTTTGACGAAGCACATTCCGCGTGTTCCACTGCGCAAGCTGCTGTCCAATCCCAATGCGCGCATCGGCAATCTTCCCGCGGTTTTTGCAGATCTGGCCAAACAGTACGGCCCGGTTTACCAGATCCGTCCACCGTTCAAGAAGCCCATGGTCTTCCTTGCCGGAACCCAGATAAACCGCTGGACGAATCGGCACGGGCGGATGCACCTGAGGACGAGGGACTACTTCGCCGATTTCGAGAAAGTCTACGGCGCGTCCGGCGTCTTGCCCTCTCTGGATGGCGCGGATCATTTCCGGCTTCGCAAGGCCCTGGCGCCGGCGTACTCGCGCCGGAGACTCGCGGATCAGGTGGGCGACCTTATCCATCATACCCGGAAACATATGGCGGAATGGCGGGTCGGTGACACCATCTCCGCGACGAAGATGTGTCGGCGAACGATCAACGCGCAGATTTCGCCAATGTACGTCAGCGTGGATTCGCAGGACATCTTCGACGACCTGTCGATATACAAGGAACGGGCGCTCAACGTTCACATCACCAAGGCCCTGCCCAGGTTCATGCTGAAGACACCGGGAATGAAACGGCGGGCCAAGGCCGTGGACACGCTGCTGGGACGAATCCAGAGCGTTCATACGCCCGCACAGCGAGCCGGCTGCCCGCGCAACCTCGCGGACGACCTGTTGAGCCTCAACGCGAGCGATCCGCAGTTCGTGCCGGAATCGAACCTGCGTTTCGCGCTGTCCGCAGCGCTGATTGCCAGCGTCTACCTGGGTGACGCGTTCAGCTTTGCGGTCTACGCGATGGCGTCAAGGCCCGCCGACTACGCGAGGATCCGGGACGAAGCCGCCGCCCTGTTCGGAAACGGCGATCCCGATGGCGACGACTTCACGCCATCCGCGTTGGACTTCACCCACCGCTTCCTCATGGAATGTCTGCGGATGTACCCGATTGTGCCGATGTCCATGCGCACCGTCATGAATGGCTGTGTGGTCGAAGGCTACGAACTGCCGGTGGGCAAGACAATCTTCATCGCGCAGACCGCCACCCATTTCATGGACGACGTCTTCCCCAACCCGTTCACATTCGATACGGACCGCTATCGGGCACCGCGGCATGAGCACAGGGGTCCCGGGTACGCGCCGTACGGCCTGGGCACGCACAGGTGTCTCGGCTTCCGCTGGATGGAACTGCAGTTGGCCATCAACATGCTCATGGTCGCGCACTACTTCACGGTCGAGGTGTTCCCGGAGGATTTCAGGTTCCGTTTCAACCCCTTCCCGTCGATGAAGCCGAGCAAGAAGCTGAAGTTCCGCATCGCGGAGCAGGTGCGGGAGCTGCCGGCCTAGCGAGTCCGGCCGAGCGACGACATTCTCGTCCACACCCAGGCTGATCCAACAGAAATGAGTCGGAACTCAAGCAGCCACGGCGAGCCTGGCGGCCCCATTGCCTACATGGCGAGCAACGGCGTCGCCGCCAATCTGCTGATGTTCGGGATCATCGCCGCCGGCCTGGTGTCGCTGACCGGTCTCGAGCAGGAGGGATGGCCCGAGGTACCCTTCAACCAGTTCGAGATCTCCGTGCCCTTCCCCGGCGCAACTCCCGAGGAGGTGGAGGAGGCCATCGTCGTCAAGATCGAGGATGAGGTCAGGGGACTCGCCGATGTGAAGGCGGTCAGATCCATAGCCGCGCCGGGGATGGCGTCCGTCAGGGTTGAAGTCAACTCCGGCACGGACATGGGGGCCAAGAAGGACGAGATCGAGTCGGCGGTCGGGCGTATTCAGACGTTTCCGGGCGGAGCCGAACGGTTCCAGATACGCGAAATGACCAACGCCCAGAGCATGATTCGCCTGATCGTCTACGGCGACGTTCCGGAGCGCTCGCTCAAGGAGCTCGCGTACCGGATCGAAGACGACCTCGCCGCGCTTCCCTCCGTTTCCCAGGTCGTGACCAGCGGAGTGCGCAACTACGAGGTTTCGATCGAGGTGCCGCTGCAACGTCTCAGGGCTCTCGGCCTGACCCTCACCGATATCGCGAACACGATTCGGCGCAACTCACTGGACTTGTCCGCGGGGAGTATCGATACCCGGGAGTCCCAGGTGCGGGTGCGCACGGTTGGCCAGAGCTACGACCAGCAGGATTTCGAGGAAATCGTGCTCCTCAGCCGCGACGATGGCACGGTCGTGCGTCTGGGTGATGTCGCCGAAGTGCGTGACGGTTTCCAGGACACGGATCTGATCGTGCGGCATCAGGGCCAGCCCGCGGTCTTCGTCGAGGTTTTCCGGGCGAAGGGCGAACGGGTCATGAGCGTGGCGCGTGCCGTCAAGGAGCATGTAGCCGACGAGGTGATCCCTTCACTCCCCAACGGCGTGGGCGTCACCATCTGGAACGACGACTCCACCGCGTTCACGGAGCGGGCCGCCCTCCTCCTCAAGAACGGGGCTCTGGGGCTGCTGCTGGTCTTGATCGCGCTGGGCCTTTTCCTGGAGGTCCGGCTGGCCTTCTGGGTAGCCGTCGGCCTTGGCGTTGCGGGGATCGGCGCGCTGGCCGCCATGATGGTGTTCGACATCGCAATCCACGCCGTCTCGCTCTTCTCCTTCGTGCTCGCCATCGGAATCATCGTGGACGATGCGATCGTCGTCGCCGAACATATCCATCTGGAACGAATGCGAGGCACGCCGGGCGTCGTCGCCGCCATCCGCGGTGCGCGGCGGATCAAGGTGCCGCTGATCTTCGCGGTGCTCACCACCATCGTTGCGTTCGTCCCCCTGCTCTTCATTCCCGCGGGGTTCGGAGAAGTCTGGAAGGCGCTGCCCATCATCGTGATCGCCATGCTGGTGATCTCACTGATCGAATCGCTGCTGGTGCTGCCCAACCACCTGTCGCACCGACTGCACGGCCCCGATTGGGCGCCCCGCACGGGCCCGGAACGGTTCGTCGGCCGCATTCAGGGTCGAGTCGACTCCCTGCTGAACAATTTCATCCAGGGCCCCCTGGATCACGGAATGCGGTTCGCGACCGATCGTCCCGGCATAACGCTCTCCGCAGCTGCCGCCGTCTTCATATTGACCATTTCCCTGCTGCCGGCGGGCATCGTACCCACCACCTTTGCGACCGAGGTCGAGGGGGACTTCGTAACCGCCACCCTTCAGATGCCGGACGGCACCACCGCGCGGCAGACGGACGCGGTGGCACGGGAACTGGAGGCGGCCGGTCACCGGGTCATCCAGCGTCTCTCCGAGGGCCGGCCCTCGGATACGCCTCCGCTTCTGTCCGGCGTTACGGCCGTCGTTGGTCAGCGGTCACGGATCGAGGTCGGCGGTCTCAACCCCTCCCCCACCCTGAACCCCGAAGCCAATATCGCCACCATCGAGTTCAAGCTCCTGCCGGCGCAGCAGCGGCGCATCACGTCGGGAGAAGTCATGCAGGCCTGGCGTGAGGAGGTGGGTATCCTGCCCCAGGTGCGCTCGATAACCTTCATGAGCGAGATCTACACGCTGGGCAACCCGTTGGAAGCCGTGCTTTCCCATCCGGATCCGGAGCGCCTGGTGGTAATCGCATCGTCCGTGGTCAATGAACTCCGTCGAGTGGGTGGGGTCTTTGACATCCACTCGGATCATACGCCCGGCATCCCGGAAGTTCAGCTGGGACTGTTGCCTGAAGCACGAACCCTCGGCCTGACGCTCGACGCGCTGGCCCTGCAGACGAGAGCCGCCTTCTTTGGGGCGGAGGCCCTGCGGGTGCAGCGAGGACGCGACGAAGTCCGGGTCTACGTCCGACTGCCCGAGGAGCAGCGCAGCTCGCTCACCGACATCGAGAGCTACCTGCTCCGTACGGAAAACGGCGCCGAGGTGCCGGTGAGCCGTGTGGCTTCACTCAGTCCGGGCATGTCGCCGCCGGCCATCCATCGCCAGGACGGCCAGCGCGTCGTCACGGTCACCGCTGATGTGGATTCCAACGTGATTTCCGCCGGGGAAGCCAATGGCATCCTGGAAAACACCATCCTCGCGGGACTGGTCGATACGGATCCCGGTCTGACCTATACCTTTGGCGGCGAACAGCAGCAGCAGCTCGACTCTCTGGGCGCGCTCTACCGTGGTTTCGCGATAGCGTTGCTGATCATCTTCGCGCTGCTGGCCATTCCGCTGCGTTCCTATACCAAGCCCTTCATCATCATGGCCATCATTCCGTTCGGGTTCGTCGGCGTGATCCTGGGCCACTGGATCCTGGGAGTGGCGGTGAGCGCGGAGTCCTTTGTCGGGATATTCGGCCTGGCGGGCGTGGTGGTGAACGATTCCCTGGTCATGATGGACTTCATCGATCAGGAACTCGAAGAGGGCCTTCCGGTGCGCGAGGCGATCATCGAGGGAGCCAAGGGCCGTTTTCGTCCGATCATGCTTACCTCGCTGACCACCTTCCTCGGCTTCACGCCGCTCATTCTCGAGGACGCCATTCAGGCCCAGTTCTTCGTTCCCTTCTCCGCCTCGATCGGGTGCGGCATCCTGTTCACCACCGCCATGCTGATGTTCCTGGTGCCCGCGCTGTCCTCGCTGCGCCTGCGCTGGACCACGCGGGGCGGCTAGCCGCGAACAGGCTTGCGCGCCAGGAAACAGTAGAGCGGCGAGAAGATCCCGGTTCTCCCGCCGGCGACATAGGCGTCTGCAGTCCGATCCATGAGTTCGACAACCTCTGCCGATCCCCTGGGGAACACCCGCAGAAGCTCGGCCAGCCTGGATCCCCAGAAAAACATCTTGCGACCCATGGGAGCCTGGACGAGAGCGGTGCCGAGCCACCCACGGCGGGCCTCCATGGGCTGATACCACGGCGTGGTCGGACCCGTCTCGTCGACAGCGAGGTCGGCCGCCTCCAGGACCTCGAATCCCGCGGTTTCGAGGGCCCGGTCCACCTCCCCAAACGTTGCGATATCCTGGAGCGCGATGCCGTGCATTAGTTCCCGCTTGATGGCCCGGTGGCGATCGTCGTCGGGATTGTACATGTCCGTCATGCACATTTCCTGGCCCCAGAAAAGGGCTCCGGGCTTCAGCACACGTTGGATTTCGGCAAACGCGCGCGCCTTGTCGGGAGCATGGCAGGTCGATTCGATCGCGTAGCCCCGGTCGAAGGTCGCGTCCGCGATGGAACTCATATTCATGAAGCTGCAAGCGAGACAGTCGATCATGTGATCGAGCCCCGCCTCGGCATTCAGCGACCTGGCCTTGCTCAGCTGGATTTCACTGCTGTTGATTCCCAATACCCGGACCCCGGCCTCACGGGCGACGCGGCGCATTGGACCTCCGATCCCGCACCCGATGTCGGCCACCGTCATGCCTTCACGCAGTTCCAGCTTGGCGATCATCTGCCGCTGGTGCCGGATCTTCGAGTCCTTCAGGCTCTCGCCGGGCGACAGCGGCGCGAAGTGCAGGGATTCTCCCCAGCCGAAGACCATCAATTCGCTGCAAAGGTCGTAGTATTCCGCTACGGTCCGGGTATGGTCGTAATCGGCTGCGCCCCCATCCGCGGCCAACGCTCTGTCCGTCCATCCTTCGAAGTCCCGCACGCGACGGCTGACGTTCGTCTTGCCGAACGCGGCCTTCAGTCCACCGGATAGTCGACGCAATTGCATGGCAGATCCTGGCGAGGCGCTGGCGGTGGTCCGACCAGGCGCATTCGCATGTGCGTGTCGATGATCATTGAAAACCTCTCGGGGTGAGCCTCAACACGGCGGTCACGCGGCCCGCCGCGCCGGCAAGGCTGACCCGGATGGCGCCGCCCGAGCGGCTCGACACGGTCACGTGGGCATCGGCCGTAACCGCGTCGACCGGCGTGCCGAAGAGACGGACGTCGTAGTCACGACCCGCCGTACCCTCGATCGTCAGCAGCCATCCGTCGCCGTCGGCGGTCAGGTCGATGATGCGCAGGCCCGTGCTCCGCTGGCCCGGCTGCAAGTCGATGCGCGGGGGTGCGACGGCGAGGCCACCGCGCCAGGTCACCGTGAACACGCCGTCGGCGGACTCGGTCAGCGTCTCATTTGTCGCCCCCACCGGCACATCCGGCACGAAATCGATGTCCACCGGCGGTCCGTCCGTGCCGACGATCACGCGCTGCTCTCCGCCGGTTCCGGTCCAGCGCCGCGTGATGTCCACATCGACCGTCGCATCACCAACCCGCAATCCGCGCACCTTCGCCCCGTCCCAATCCGCCGGCAGCTGCGGAGCCAGCCGTGCCCGGCCGTTGGGCGCGTCCGGTTCCCACCCGAAGACGCCGCGGAGCAGCGGCGTCACCAGCATCGAGGTCGCGAAGAACTGGTGCGGCACCGTCTGATCGAGGGGCTGGTAGAAGCTTCCCGAAAAGAGCTCGCCGTGGCGGCCGAGGCTCCAGTCGAAGGTCATCTGCTTGACCGCGTCCATCAGGTGGAATCCCGCCCACGGGCGCCGGTAGCGGTACTGCGCCCACGACGCGAAGCCGGTCACAAAGGGCCACACGGTGCCCATGTTGTACTGGAGCGGGTCGTAAAGCTCGCTCTCGGTCGAAAGCATGTGCGCGCCCCAGTCCGACGACACGCGGTCGCCCGCGATCAGCGCCAGCGTCGACCTGGCCCGCTCATCCTCGAGCAGTCCGAAGGCCGCCGCCGTGGCCGGCCACACGGTCAGGTTGTCGTTGGTGCCGCCGCCGGCCAGGATGCCGAACGCGTGGTGGCCCACGTCGGGGCGCCAGTACGCGTTGTTCAGCGTCGCGCGCGCGGTTGGCGCGATCCGCGCGGCCTGCGCCGCCAGCTCCCCGTCGCCCAGATGCTCCGCCATCACCAGCGTGCCCTCCAGCGCGGCCACCCACACGCCCGCCAGGTAGATGTCCTGGTGCAGTGCCTCGCCCAGCCCGCCGACCTCGACCGCGCCCAGCCCGCCCACAGTGTTCTCGATGATCCCGTCGCCGTCGGTCTCCGCGCTCAGGCACCACGCCCACGCGCGCGTGTACGCCGGCCACAGCTCGCGCAGCAGCTCGTCGTCGCCGCTGGCCAGCCAATACTGGTACACCGCGAACATCCAGTGAGGCGTCGTGTCGGCGTGGTAGTAGGCGTAGGGGTAGGTGTCGAACCAGTCGATGTGAGCCGCGGCCTGCGAGATCTCGTGGGTGATCTTGCCGTCGCCGCGCTGGTACTTGGCGAGAAACGCGAGTTCCTCGGCCACCAGTTCCCACTGGCCCAGAGCGTCCATCGCGTAGGTGTTCATCATGGCGTCGCCGCCGAAGAACCAGCCGAAGCCCGGTCGCCCGCCGTCGCCCGACAGTCCCCAGCCGGCGACGAAGCCGCACCCCAGGTCCGGGTTGCAGACGCGCTGTTCCTCCAGGTTGATCTTGGCCCACTCGAGCGCCAGGTCGAGCAGCGGATCGGGCGTCTCGATCGAGGCGGTATTCGCCAGCACGGAGTCCGCCCACGCACGGGTGTCCCGATAAAGCATCTCCGCGCCCGCAATCAGCCGTCCGTACCGCGCAAACACCGTATCGCGCGGCGCCGTCCCCGCCGCCACCGCGATCGGAATGAACTCCGCCCGCGCGCGCTCCGGATCCACCGGGATCACCATCGTGCGCGGCGCCTCGCCCAGCTGGTGCGCCGGATGCTCGACCGAGTTGGTCGCCCACGGCGAGCCCACCACGGCGTTGCGCGTCTGCAGACTCTCGGAGAGCACGAAGACGCGCCGGTCCCCGTCCCAGTACGCGTATTGCCCGCCCAGCGACCCCGGCCACATGTAGTTGAGCACCGGGTGGAACTCGGCGACGATCTCCATCGGCTCCGGGCTGTCGACCTCGAGCAGCACCAGGAGGCCGGTCGCGGCGGTGTCCCTGGGCGCGAGGATGTGCTGCCGCACCTGAAACGCCGCGTGGCTGTAAGTGATCGTCGCCATCTCGGGCCGCACATGCAGCGTGCGCGCCACCTGCCCGCCGGGAATCGGGGCACCGTAACCGGATGTCGAGAAAGCGAGGCGGAAGCCGCTGCCCACCTTGAGCGGATGCACCCACAGCTCGGCCTCGCCCGTTTCCAGCCCGAGCCAGGCCGCACGGGGGCCGGTCACGCCGAGGTATTCGCCGGGACGCACGGGGCCGGTCAGCTCGATGGGCGACGGCGCGATCACAAAGCGCGGGACAGACAGCGCGGCAAGGTCGCCGGGCGAGGGGTCGGGGAGGCGCTGGGCCGCAGTGGGGTTGGGGTGGGGGGCGAGTAGCGCGAAGATGGCCGCCGCGGTCAGGATCCGGGCCAGCGCCGGGGTGGGGCGGGCGGCGGGACGGGGGGAGGGGGGAGATCTCATCCGGCGGCGGCCTCGGGCTCGTTGTGCGTGACCAATGGCTAGAGCAGGCCTCTGAATTCCTGCTCCGTGAGACCGGCGTCCTGGACGATGCGACCCAGTCATTGCTCCCTGCGGTTCATCGCTTCGATCTCAAGTTCGAGGTCCCTCTTGGCCGCCTCGAGTCCGCTCTCTCTGCCGCCACCGCCAAGCCGCTTAAGTGATCGGACTCCCAGATACACTCCTCCTGCTACGATCCCGAGCACCAGCAGTTCGCCAATTCCCATTGTGATCGGCACAATTCCGCTCCTCGATCAAGTCCACCGGTCGACGACAATGCGCCAAGCTCGCTTGGATACCACTACCGACGCAACCGCCAAACCCGCGGATGCTGCACGTCGAATTCGCTGGTCCACACCCCGAGGATCTCGTCCTCGCCGACCTCCGTGACCCTGAAGCTTGCGGGGATCTCCACGCTTCCAAGCCAGGCGCCGTCGGAGGCAAGCACCACCCAGTGCTCCGGTCCGCCGCGTTCGCTCTGTCCCAGAAACGGCCGCAGCCAGACCGCACCGGTCGGGTCGACCAGCATGTCTGCGTAGGCCGGGCGGGTCTCCGGCGACGGCATGTCTTCGATCGCCTGGACAAAGAAAGGCGGCAGTGACGTGACCCCCGGGGGAAGCGGAATGTCGAGACGGGCGTTTCGTTCGACCGCGACCTGGTCGGGGGTCAGAGCCAGCGGGTAGTCCGGGATGCGGAGAATGCGGACGGTTTCGCCGCTCGCGCTGTTCGCCTCGATCTGCATCTCGTCGGAGCTGCCTGTGAAGATTCGTCCGTCGTGCACATCCAGCACCGACTCCTTCCCGAAGAGCGGAGGCCCGCTCAGCATATCGGCCACGTACATCTCGGAGCCCGGCGTCCCCCCGATACTGTCCCGCCGACCTCCCTCCAGGTCATACGCCAGCAGGACCTCCGGCGGCCGGATAACACCGTACACCTCGGGGTAGTGGGTCACCGCCCGCACGATCATCGTGCCGCTGCCCAGGTAGCGAATGTCCGTGACATCGTCGTCGAGCTGCACGGTGCGAATGTGCTGCAGACCGGAACCGAAGAGTGTCACCCGGGACCGGATATCCCGCGCCAGCAGCGAATCGCCCACGACTTCCACCTGCTGCAGGTTCGCGAACTCGCCCGGTCCCTCGCCGTGCCCGCCGGCGGCGCCGACGAAGCTGCCGTCGGCCGAGAACGTCCTGATCTCGTTCGACCCACGGTTGACCACGACGATGCCCCCATCCGGCAGCCGCTTGACGTCCCGCACCTGGTAGAAGTTGTGCGGATCGCCGGTGCCTGACTCCGCCAGGTCGAGCAGGGGTTCCGGGTCGACGCGCCAGTGCGCCGAATCGCCCCAGGCGGGCCCGAAGGACTCGACGATCGTGATGCCGGTGCTGTCGCGCTGCACCGTCAGCGGGGGACCGCCGTCGGAGGGAGCGCAGGCGGGGAGCACGCACGCGATCAAGGCGCAGGTGCCGACTCGCGTCAACCGGGTGGAGAGCGGGTTGCATGCGGCAAGCACGGATGTCATTCGCCGTCCCTTTCCAGGCGCAGCACCCGCGGATGCTGCACGTCCAGTTCGTCGTGCCAGACGCCCAGCACCTCGTCGATGCCGATGTCCCACACGTGAAAATCCTCGGGTACCTCCACGCTGCCGAGCCACCGGCCGCCGGGATCCAGCACCAGCCAGGACTCGGGTCCGCCGCCCTCGCTCATCCCGCGGAAGGGCCGCAGCCAGATCGCGCCCGTGGGATCGACGATCATGTCGGCGTAGGCGGGCCGGGTAGTGGGCAGCGGCATGTCCTCGATCAGCTGGCGAAACCGCGGGGGCATCGGCCGGCCCTGAGGAGTGGTTGTGTCCAGGCGGGCATCGCGCTCGGCGACGGCCCGCGCCTCGCTCACCGTCAGGGCGTACGGCGCCAGGCGCAGGATCCTCACCGTGTCGCCGGTCGCGGTCATCTCCTCCACCTGCATCCGGTCGGAGGATCCGGTGAAGATGCGGTCGCCGTGGGTGTCGACGACGGCCTTCTTCTGAAAAAGAGGCACGATGCGCATGTCGCCGACGAAGTAATCCTCGTAGCCCGGAGTCCAGCCGATGCTGTCGCCGCCGCTCCCGTCGAGCCGGTACGTGCGGAGGGTCTCGGGGACGCGGGTCAGGCGGCCGAGTTCGGGGATCGGGGGAACGATGCGCGCGACGAGGCGTCCGGCTTCGATGGCGTGGACGGCGTGTGTCCTGCGGGCCAGACGCGTCTCGCGGATCAGGACCGGACCGGGGCCGAAGACGCTGATCACACCGTCCCGGTCGACCACCAGGATCGTGTCGCCCGCCACCTCCAGCTGCTGCGCGTTGATGAATTCGCCGGGCCCCTGCCCCTGCCTGGATCCGCCGAACGAGCCTGCGAAGCCGCCGTCGGCCGAGAACTGCCGGATCTCGTCGGAGCCCGCGTTCAGGACGACGAGGGACCCGTCCGGGAGCCGCCTCATGCCGCGCACCTGGTAGAAGCTGTGCGCGTCGCCGGTGCCGGATTCGGCCAGGTCGAGGACCGGTTCGGGGTCGATGCGCCACGCGTTCGGATCCGCCGAACCCGTCTGCGCGGGATTCCCCCAGGCGGGCCGGACGGACTCGACGATCTTGATGCCGGCGCTGTCGCGCTGGATCGATGGCGGGGGACCGTCGCCGCCGGGGGTGCAGGCGTGTAGGATTACGCCCGCGGTGGCCAACAGGAGGCGTTTGCCCCTGCCGGACAGTTGGGGCCGCCCCACGACGCGTTGGCGCTGGGATATGCTACTATTATAATAGCAAAATGCTATCATTGGGCGCTTGAAGGAGGTGGAGGATGGCGGACGTGGCCATCCGGGGAGTCCCGGACGAGTTGCACCTGGAACTTAAGGCGGCGGCGGAGAGAAATCACCGCAGCCTCAACGGAGAGATCGTCGCGAGGCTGGCGGCCTCGGTCCGCACGGCGCCGGTCGATGCCATCACCCTCCTGGAGCGCATCCAGCGGCGGCACCGGACGCTCGGCCCGATCGAGCTGGGCGAGACGGCGCTGCGCGGCCTTCAGGACGAAGGCCGAATCACACCGGGACGGAAGGACGCGCGCAGCACCCCGTGGACGGGCGGCGAATGATCGCCGTCGACACGAGCGTGATTGCGCGGCTGGTCGTGGGCGGCCGCGACGGCGCGGAGGCGGCCCGGCTCTTTCGGCAGGATCCGGAGTGGGCCGGCCCCGCGAGCCTGATGAGCGGGGTGCGCCGCGTGTTGATCGGGCTGGTGCGCGGACGGTCGATCACGGTCGACCAGGCGAAAGCCATGTGCGACGACGCGGCCCTGGCGCTGGGCGGGAGGATCGTGACCGTCCCGTCGGCGCGGGTGCTCGATGCCGCGCTGGAGTGCGGGCTGTCGGCCGAGCAAGCCGAGTTCGTGGTGGTGGCGCGGGAACTGGGCGTGCCGCTGGCGACGGGCGACCGGGCGGTTCTGAGCGCGGCGCGGGACGTGGCGATTTGGGTGGGCACGGGATAGGGGTTTGCGTATTGTCTATCGCAACTGTTGCAATCATATAATCATAATCGTTGCAATCGTACGAATGACCCATTAGACTGTATCCTCGGCCGCTTCGCAAAACCGGGAACTCGTCAATGCTCCGCTACCCCGACATCCCGTCACGTCATTTCGTTCGCGGGCCCCCCTTGGCGGTTCGCGAGGGGGGGGCGTCAAGAGAATACCGGCCGCGTGTAGCGGACACCGAGCTCAAGCAACGCCTGGGCCGGTCGGGAGCTATCCTGATCGAGGGGCCGAGGGCCTGCGGCAAGACGGCGACGGCGAGGCAGATTGCGGCGAGCGCGGTCATGTTGGACGCCCATCCCTCCGCTCGCCGCGCGGCCGCCGTCGATCCCGGGTTTTTGCTCCTGGGCGAGACGCCCCGCCTGATTGACGAGTGGCAGGTCGTCCCGGAAATCTGGAACCACGTGCGCCACGCCGTTGACGATCGTCGGGGCCGTGGCCACTTCATCCTGACCGGGTCCGCCGTCCCGCCGGACGACATCACCCGGCATACCGGCGCGGGGCGCATCGGCCGGCTCCGCCTCCGTCCCATGTCGCTCTTCGAATTGCAGCGTTCGACCGGCCAGATCTCTCTCTCGCGGTTGCTGGCCGGTGTCCCGGTACCGACTTCGTTTGCGGAGTTGACCGTACCGGAACTGGCGGAACTCGTGTGCACCGGCGGCTGGCCGGGACACCTGGGATCGTCGGAACAGGACCCCGCGCGCTCGGCCGCGGATGCGATGGCGGAGAATCGGGACTATGTGGGCGAGATCTGCCGCGCCGACATCCGCCGGGTGGACGGGTCGGGACGGGATCCGGCCAGGGTCGGGCGGTTCCTGCAATCGCTGGGCCGCAACGTCGCCACATGCGCCAGCATGGCCACACTGGCCCGGGATGCCGGCGGACCGGACCAGCACCTGAACAAGTACACGGCCAGCTCGTACATGACCGCGCTGGAGCGGCTCATGATCGTGGAGAACCAGCCGCCTTGGGCGCCGCACCTCCGTTCCCGGTCACGGCTCCGAACTTCCGCAAAGCGTCACTTCGTCGACCCCTCTCTTGCCGTCGCGGCGCTGAGTGCCAGCACGGATCACGTACTGAACGACTTCGAGTGGTTCGGCTTCCTGTTCGAGTCGATGGTCATCCGGGACCTTCGCATCTACGCCCAGGCCACCGGGGCGACGGTACACCACTACCGAGACAACACGGGGTTGGAGGTGGACGCCGTGGTAGACGCCGGGCCGGGGCGGTGGGCGGCGTTCGAAATCAAGCTCGGTGCAAGCCGGGTCGACGAGGGGGCAAGGACGCTGCTGAAGTTTGCCGACCGGGTGGATGTGGAGCGGTGCGGAGAACCCGCAGCCCTCGGAGTAATCGTGGGAAGCGGGTATGGGTACGCGAGACCGGATGGTGTGGGTGTCATTCCGGTAGGGGCGCTGGGAATTTGAGCTAGCGCACTTCCGAGTAGAACTGGCGGCAGTACAGGCGGTATTTCCCGATGGGGCCGTCTGCGCGGCACAGCCGGGGTGGCGACCGGAACCGTTTCCGCTCCCAGATGACCACGTCCTGCATCACGTAGCGCTTCTCCTCCTTGAGGAGGATGTGGCTCATCACCCCGTGACGCAGCCTCATGGGCAGAAAGCCAAGACCCGCGATGAACCGCCCCGGCTGGCGGATTTCGCGCGCCTGCGTGACCAGCGTCAGCTCGATGAACTCGCCGTCGACGGGTGTGGCGAGGACCCACAGCCTCGCGTCCATGCCGATCGACTTCTCGTGGACCTCGACGTAGGAATAGCCCAGGCCATGCACGTGGGTGACCGCCGAAACGTCGGACCCGAAGTCGATCAGGCCCGCCACTCTGCGCACGCTCTTGAAGTCGAAAGTGCTCTTCAGATACGCGCCGTCGATCGACAGCGGACCGGTCGGCTCCACGCTCTCGTAGCCGTGTGTGTACTCCAGATGCTCCACGTCCACGGAGTTTTCCGTCGTCTCCTGGGGATGCCCGCGGAACCGCAGGGTAACCGATCGCAGCGGACTCCACTGGGCGCCGACAGGTGGCTCATCCGGCAGGTGCCACTGCGCTGGCCGCCCGCCGAGGCCCCACCACGCGAAGACCATGCCGAGGATCTCGGCGGTCTCGTACACCTTCAGCCTGGCGGCTTTGGGGGCCGGGGCGTTCGGAGTCGCGACGCACCGTCCGCTGGCATTGAAGGTGAATCCGTGAAATGGGCAGACCAGGCAGCCGTCTCGAACCACGCCGCCGACCGTCGGCCCCATGTGCGAGCCCAGGTGCGGACAGAAGGCGTCGGCTACGCAGACGCGGCCGTCCTCGTCGGCCCAGACCACGATCTCCTCACCGAGCCAGGTCTTCTCGATCAGCTTTTGCCGCTCGATGGATTCGCGGGTCGCGACGAGGTACCAGCCCTCGGGGAAGGGGGGAAGCCGGTCCGTTGGCGTCTTCGAAGGTCTCCGGTCCCGGCCGGGCTCATGTCCGGTCCGCGCTGGAGGTGCGGCCAATGAGCTGATTGAGGCCATGCGAGTCGTCCTTTCCGCTCTACGCACCTGGGAAGCGACTGGACGCGACAATATCAGACAAAAAATGTCCGAAATTGTCACATCTCGTCAAGCGGACGCCTTCCTGAAGCGCCAGCCGTACATGAGGCTCCCGTAATAGTTGAACATACGCCGCGCCTCGGGATCGTCGAAGGGGTAGTCCGCGCCCAGCTGCCGTGCGGCGGCCAGCCCGGTGACGAGGCAGGTTTCCTGGCTGTTGATCAGCGTATGGGCGCCGCAGTGCCACGTTCGCCTTCCGCCCTGAATGAACCGGAACAGCGGGACGAGCCAAGCGACATGGCGCACGTCGTGAACGATGTGCTGAAACCACCACTTCCTGATGACCTTCTCTTCGTCGATCCGGCTGATCGGGTTGTAGGTCACCAGGCAGGGCCTGTCCGACCGATTGGCCCATGGCTGCTGGTTGTGCATGATGTACGTGATTTCGTAGTTGTCCGGCCTGGCGCCGTATTGCTCGATGTGATTGCTGCGCGTCTGCAGCGGCTTCACCTCGTTGTCCGGAAGCACCGATGCATCGGAGTGCACGACGGTGTGGTTGTGGAGCTCGCTCTCATAGCGTATGGACGAGAGGATGTAGCGCTCCATGAAGGTAGGATTGTCGAGCATCATCAGCGTCTGGTTTGCGTTGCAGGCGAAGATGACCTCGTCGAAGGTCTCGCGGACGCCGTTCTCGTCCTCGACCACGACCTCGGACGCGCGGCGATACACCTTTCGGACCGGCCGGTTGAGGTGAATCCTGTCCCGGAAGCCGGCGGACAGGCTCTCGTAGATCCGCCGGGTTCCGCCGTCCCACGTCTGCATCGGCGTCGCGACCTCGATGTCGAAGAATTCGAGATACCTCGAGAAGAGCGAGGCGGGCATGTCGAACACGTTGGTCGCCATCAGGAAGTTGACGAACATCGGCTTCAGGATCTTGTACCTGAATTCCCCGCCCAGGCCGGCCAGGTTGAGCACCGTGCCCATGCTGATGTAGTTGAACGGGTTCAGCGCGTTCAGGAGCCTCGAGCGGGCGCGGGTCAGTCCGCCAAACCGGTGCAGCCGCTTCAGGATCCGCTGGAACCTGGCGATCTCGGCCTCGAGCTGTCGCCGGATCTCGGAGTCGAAGTCGTGCGCGTACACCTGGCCTCGGTACCTGACGCTGTAGCTGAACCGGGTGTCGATCAGTTCGATCCCGTGGTCCTGCATCAGCAGCAGGATGTGGTGATACACCGACGGGATGCACGCGGTAACCGAGATGTCGAACGGAATCGAGCTGCCGTCGTCTTGCGGCATGTCGACGGTGATCGCGTTACCGCCAATCTGCTCGTTGGCTTCGAAGAGCCGGAAGTCGAATCGGTCCGGGTGCCGGTGCAGCGCCCACGCGGCCCCCAGGCCCGACACGCCGCCGCCGATGATCGCGACTCGCCGCTTTTTCCGGTTTCGGTTTGTTGACATGGAGGATCCGTTCCGGTTTTCCTGCATTTATCCATTGTGAGTGGGTAAATATACCGCTAATTTACCCACATGTACCTCAGACATCTCACCAACGTGCTCGATTCCAGCCAACGCAGCGTCCTTGTGCTTGGCCCACGGCAGGTCGGCAAATCTACGCTTCTGGCATCCCTGTCACCCGATCTTTCACTGAATCTGGCGAGCCCGCGCGCAAACTCAGGCGGGGACAGGCCAATCTCCTGCCGGGCAGGATCCACGTCCATCAGATGCACCCGCTGCTCGCGTGCGAACTGGCCGGGGATTTTAATCTCGACCGCGCGCTCGCGCATGGGACGCTCCCGGGCATCTACGCGGAAGGAGACGACGAGCTGCGAGCCGCGGACCTCCGAAGCTATACGGATACGTATCTTCGCGAGGAGATCCAGGCCGAGGCTCTTGTGCGGAATCTCGGGGGCTTCTCGCGCCTCCTGGACTTGATGGCTGCCTCTTCGGGCCGGATCCTCAACGTTCAGGCGATGTGCAGGCAGGCCGGCAGCGACCGGGTCACGCGGCGGATCGTGGTCTTCCTGGGTGATCGGCGCCAGGTGCTCGAGGGGGTCGAGGTGCTTCCCCTGGCCGATTTCCTGGAGGAATTGCCGCGGTAGGGAGTCCCCACTTGCCGGACACGAATCCGCGACTTCGATTCAGGAATTGGCGCCTGAAGTCGAGTCCCGCGCCTGAAGTCGACCCCGGTGGGAAGGACCGGAAGGACCGCGTGATGAGAATCTTGCGTTTTGCGATGCTGGCGGCGTTAGCGCCGGTGCTGGCGGCCCCGGCGTCCGGGCTCGCTCAGGAGTCCGACGACGCCCGGGCGTTCGATCCGACCCTGGAGGAGTGGCAGGTGCCGTGGCTGGAGAGCCGGCCGCGCGATCCCTACGTCGGGCCGGACGGGCGCGTCTGGTTCGTCGGTCAGCGCTCCCACTATGCTGCCGTGCTCGACCCCGTAACCGGCGAATTCAGGAAGTACGACCTTCCCGACGGCGCGGGCCCGCACACGGTCGTGGTGGGCACGGACGGGATGGTCTGGTACACCGGCAACCGGGTGGGGAACATCGGCCGCATCGATCCTGCGACCGGCGACATCGAGATCTTCCCGATGCCCGACGAGCGCGCCCGCGACCCGCACACCTTCGCGTTCGACGCCGCGGGCGACCTCTGGTTCACCGTCCAGGGCGGCAACTTCGTCGGCAAGTTCTGGCGTGAGACGGCCGACGTGCGGTTGGTCGAGATGCCGCACAACCCCGAGGGGCGCGGCGGATCGACCCGGCCCTACGGCCTCAAGATGGACTCCCGGGACCGGCCCTGGGCGACGCTGTTCGGCACGAACCAGTTGGTCATGGTCGATCCCGACACGTTCGAGCCCACGTACTACGAGCTGCCCGAAGGCGCGCGGCCTCGGCGGCTGGTGATCGACTCGCGCGACGTCGTCTGGTATGTGGATTACGCGCGCGGGTACCTCGGCCGGGTCGACCCGGAGAGCGGCGAGGTGACCGAGTGGGCGAATCCGAGCGGCGAGGGCGCGCGCCCGTACGGGGTCGCCATCGACGAACACGACCGCGTCTGGTTCGTCGAAACGGGGGTGCGGCCGAACCGGTTCGTGGGCTTCGACACCCGCCGCGAGGAGTACATCAGCGAGGTGGACGTGGCGAGCGGCGGCGGGACCATCCGCCACATGTACTTCGATCCGAAGACCAGCACGATCTGGTTCGGCACCGACGTGAACACGGTGGGGAGGGCGGTGCTGCCGCCCTTGAGGAGGGTCAGCGAGTAGGGCAATGCGCAACCGTCCCGGTTAACGACCAACGAAGGAGACATCGATGAAGGCCCGCCGAGCGACCGCGAGCAAGTGGGCGATACCCTCACCGGCGGCCTTCGTCGCGCATTGAGAGCATTTCGGAAACGCTGAATCCACCTACGCGGTCGCGGAGGGACCGCAGCCCTTCGGCAGCCTTGGCTGCTGCTCGTTGGTCGGGCCCGGCCGTTGAGGCAAACGTGACCGTGGGGCGTTCGCCGACCTCGACAACCAGTCGCTTGTCCACCTTGCTCAGGGCCTTTTCGACCTGGCGGATATGTGACCGGTGCTCTGGATTCAGGAGTTTTCTGATGGCGCCCTCGCTCAAGCCCATGCGCGCGGCCAGTCCGACATTGGAGAGCCCCTGTTCGCGCATCGCCGTATATAGCGCAAGCTTCGCCGCCACCACGAGCGGCACGGCGACCGTGACTTGCCCTGGTTGCACGGGTCCCGGTGCCGGGATTTCCTCGCGGGCGCGCACGTAAGCCCCTAGTGCAATGGCCAATGCGTCCTCCGCCATCGCCAGGGCGTCGGCTTCGTCGTCGCCGCAAGTGAGGGCTTCAGGAACGTGGGGGAACGAGACGGAAAACCCTCCGTCTTGCTCGGGAGTCAGCTCACAGGGGTAGGCGTATCGCATTAGAAATCTCCCTCGCGGATTCCTTTCTAGCGTAGCGTCTGGCGCGCCTGACGAACTCGGTGCTATTCAACGGCCAATGTCGTACCCAAAGGTACGACTGTCAAGAGACTCTCTGTCCATCGCGACCGCCATTCCCACTTCCCACGGTTCCGAACTGCCGCGCCTCATCGGGGCGGCAATCGCGGGCGGTTCACCGCCATGGGAACGATGGCACCGAAGAGTGGGCGCATGAATGTCCGGATGGGACTAGTATGTTGCTGGAACCCCGAGCAATCCGAAGGGCAACAAAGGGGGGAGTCGTCATGTCCACCAATCGTTCCGTCCGCAACTCCGAGGTAGCCGCGTTCCCGAGGCTCGCGCTTTGTACCGGCTTCCTGACATCCCTCGTCCTCGCCGCTGCGTGCGCCGCTCCGGCGGATCAGGCGCCGTACGACACGTCAGCCGTCGGCCAGGCCCCCAGCCAACCCCCCGAAGCCGACCACTTCGTCCCCTCCACCCCGGAGAACCTGAACTGGGGCTGGTTCCCGATTGACAAGGAGCCCGTGCTGCGCATGCAGTCCGGCGAGACCGTGCGCGTCAACACGCTGACCCATGTGGGTGCGGGCCAGAACGAAGAGCCGGTGGCATACCTCACCGGCCTGGGCATCCCACGCGACGAGATCCTTCAGGACGTGCTGGACTTCTGGGCCACGCGCGAGGGACGACCTCGCGAGGGGCGGAGCGGCCACGTCATCACGGGCCCGATCCATGTGGACGGTGCCGAGCCGGGCGATGTGCTGGAGATCGAGATCCTGTCCATCGAGACGCGGGTTCCCTGGGGCGTCAACAGCATGAGTGCGCGGGGCGGCGTGTTCTCGACGTCATATCCCGGCTTTGCGGAGGGCGATCCCGTGCTGGACATTCCGCCCGGCACCCGACACGTGATCCGCACCGGTGAGGTCGACGGCCGGGAGGTCGCGTTCTTCTCCGACGACATCCAGGTCCCGCTTGCGCCGTTCATGGGCATCATGGCGGTTGCGCCCGATCCGGTGGTCGGCCAGCCTGGCGTGACGGTCCCCGGCGTACAGGGGTCGCGGCCGCCCGGACCCTTCGGCGGCAACCTCGACGTCAAAGACCTGAAGGCCGGCACGACGGTGTATCTACCCGTGTTCCACCCCGGAGCTCTCTTCTATGTCGGAGATCCGCATGGGGCTCAGGGCGACGGTGAGGTCAGCGGGACGGCCATCGAACAGTCCCTGACGGGCACGTTCCGGCTCAGGGTTCACAAGGACCGCAGCATCACGGGCCCGAGGGCCGAGAATGGCGACCACTACATCCTGATGGGGATCGACCTGGATCTCGACCGCGCGGCCCGCCACGCCGTCTGGGAGGTCGTCAACTTCCTCGTCGAGGAGAAGGGGCTCACCCCGGCCAGGGCGCTGTCGCTGGCGAGCATCGCGGTGGACTTCCACATCAGCGAGGTGGTGGACCTGACCCAGGTGGTGTCGGGGTTGATCCCGAAGGATGTGTTCCTGCGGTAGCGGGCACGCCCTCCTACGCTTCGCCGTCTCTGCAGTCCCCCAGGTTGTAGTTCGGGTTGTTCGCCTCGTTGCCCGGAATCACCAGAGACAGATCCGTGCCGCGCTGCAGGTTGTCCTTGTGGTAAGGTCCCCACGGGTACACGGAACTCGCCGCGCGGCCGTATTGCCGCACGAGGCGCCGCAAGTCGCCCAGACGGTGGCCGGTGTTGAACAGCCAGAACGCCCGTTCGCGGAACATCAGGTCCACCCGCGCATCCTGACTGCCCGGATCGGGCACCGGGTCCATCCCGACAGTACCGCGGGCCGCGTTGATCGTGGCGATCCATCCTGCGAAATCCCCGGCGTTCAACTGCGCCTCGGCCTCGATCATCCGTGCCTCGTTCCCACTTGCGGTTTCCACCGGCGCGGCGCGGCTCGTGAGCTTGAGGTAGCGATACATCGGCGTCTCGGAATCGAACCGTGACACGCCGACGTACTCGGTGGGCACCCGCGGATCGCCCGCAGTCGCGAAGTCGAGGCCGTTGCCGCCCTCGTTGTTCGACACCGAGTAGCGGTCGAGCTCCCAGTTGTCCACGTACATGAAGTTCTCTTCGCGGGAAGAGTTCGTGGAGTGGACGGTTTCGTACAGGAAGTCTGTGGGTACGCTTGCCACGGCGGCGGCGGCGGCGGCGTAGTTGCCCTGGTTGAGCAGCGCTCTGCCTCTCAGGACGCGTGCGAAGTTGGCGATTCTCGCACTGCCGCCCGCCGCCTGGTCGGCCATGTTCAGCCGTTCGATCGCCCGGTCCATGATCTGGTCCGTGCTCAGCGGCATTCCGTACTCGATTTCGGGTTCGGTTCTGCTGAAGGGCACCGCCCCGCAGTACGCCTCGCCCATCAGGATGTGCACGGCCGCCGAGACGGCGTACAGCTCGCCGATGCGCGGATCGGCGCCGCCCGACACCTCCTGCAACAGTGACGCCGCGTCCTCGGCGGAGACCCGCGCCACATGCAGGTTCTGGTACATCTGGTCCCACGAAGCGTTCTGGGGATCCATCTCCCGCAGGTCCATGGCCCGGATCAGCGGCGGTGTTCCGCCGAACGAGAACTCGTCGCTGAACCATCCCATGGCCTGTACCAGGCCGAGCGCCGACCCGGGACCGCCCGCGGCCCCGTCCTTGGCGAGCGCGAACTCGCCGATGGCTCCGCTGTATAGCGCCGAGGCACCTTGCAGCGTCCGAAGCTGGTCGGGCTCGATGATGTCGGGGTCCTGTACATCGAGAAGGGTGTCGCAGGCGGGGAGCGCGGCGATCAGCACGAGCGCCGCGATCAGCCGGCCTTTTTCGTTTCGTTGTTCGCTATTCCTGCTCATGTCCTTTGTCCTCTCTGGAGTCGTGGTTGCCATGGGTCAGTAACCGAGGTTGACTCGGAGCATGAACGTTCTCAGCTGGCCCGCCTGCACGAAGTTGTAGTTGGGTCCGTCCGTGCTGGCGCCGGAGGTGTTCACCTCGGGGTCCCAGCTGGTGAAGTTGGTGAAGGTGTACAGATTGCGTCCGGTGAGAATGACCGCCGCCGTCCGGGCGCCGATCCGATCCGCCCACGAGCGTGGCGTGTTGAGGCGGATGTGCGCCTCGCGGATCTTGACGAACGAGGCATCCTCGGCGTAGGCACCGAAGGCTCGAGCGCCGGCGACCGCCTTGGCCTGCGCTTCCAGCGGGGCGTTGGGGTCGTTGAGATCGCGGCAATTCTGTACGAACGCGCACTGGAAAAGCGTGTTCACGTTATGGGAGACGTATCCACCCTGATAGTCGGCCAGGCCACCGATCTCGATGCGGTCGTTCCAGAGCGACAGGCTGGTGGCGAACTGCAGGTTCTGGGTCGGGATCGTGCTGCCGTTGAACACGGCGGTGTCCGACACGACGACTTCGCTCGGGACGATGATGCCGTCCCCGTTCGCGTCCTCCCACGACTCCAGCCTCGGCCACCAGAGGCCGTAGAGCGGGAAGCCGACGGCCTGCTTGTAGCCGAATCCCTGGATGGGCGTCACGCCCTCGCCGAGCTCGATCAGCTCGTTCGAGTTCTTGGCGCCGGTGATGCCGACGGTCCAGTTCAGGTCCTCATTTTCGATGATGCGGGCGTTGAGGCTGACCTCGAACCCCTGGTTCATCACCTCGCCCAGGTTTTCGACGCGGGTCTGCGTTGCGCCCAGCGACCCGGGCAGTTCGCGGTTCACCAGCGCATCGGTTGTGCTCTTGTTGTAGTAGGTGAACTCGATGTCGACGCGGTTGTCGAGTCCGGTGGCGTCGAACCCCAACTCGTATTCGGTGGAGCGCTCGGGGCGGAGTTCGATATTGCCGAGGCCGCCGATGGTCACCGAGGGCTGGGAGGTCGTCTGATCGCCGACGAGAATCGAGCTTGTCACGGGCAGCAGGTACCTGAGCGCCGCGTTCGCGTCGGGTTGCAGGCCCGATTGGCCGAAGGCACCGCGCAGGCGGAGTGAACTGATCCAGGAGGCGCCCGGGTCGTCGATCGTGATGAACGACACGGAGGCCTTGGGGTACCAGGCCGCCTCGAAGCCCTCGCCGAACGCGCTGTTCTGGTCCACACGCATGGCGCCGATTACGTAGAGCCGGTCGTTCCAGCCCAGCTGCTGTTCCAGATACGAGCCCACGGTCTTCGTCTCGACGGTGATCTCGCCGGAGTTCTTCGTGGCGCCCGCGTCGATAGACTGGCCGCCCGGCGGGAACACGGCCGCCGAGTTGAGGGTGCCCTCGAGGAGGTCCTCGTTGTACTGGGCCCCGACCGAGGTCCGGGAGCTGATCTGGTCGGTCACGTCGAAGTTCGCACTGCTTCCCAGGTCGACCGAGTACTTGTACTGCGTGAAGGAGTCGATCGCGCGGATCCCCTGGCGCTGCTGGCCACAGATCGCGCAGCCCTGGCCCGGCGCGTTGAACGACTCGTCGCTGTATCCCGTGTAGTCCATGCCCACGGTGGCGTGCGACGTGATGTAGTCGGTCGGCCTCCAGTTGAGTCTGCCGCTGTTGATGAAACGGTCGGTCTCGCGCCAGACGATGTGCGCGAAGTTCTGATCCGGGGGCGCGAAGCCGAAGGGACTTGGCGCATTCGGGTTGGCGGTGCCGAAAATCGCAGTCCCGTAGATGCCCTCCAGGTTGTCGCCCGTCTGCGGCAGGTAGACATCGCTCTTGACCAGCCCCACGGACACGTTCAGGTCCATGTTGTCGCGAACGTCGGCGGTCAGGTTCGTGCGAAGGTTGAACTTCGTCAGCACATTCGGCTGGAGCTGCCTGTCGGGGATCACCGTGGTTCCGCGTTCATCGTAGAGGAACTCGCGGCTGACCTGGGGCATCTGAACGACGCCGGTCTCGTTCTCGAACTCGGCGGATACGAAGTACCGCACGGTGTTCCCGCCGCTCACCTGCGCGCCAAACTGCTGCCGGTGACCGTTCTTGATGGGCGAGTATTCGGGCTCGGTAAGCAGGTTGCGCGTATGCAGCTGCTCGATCGTGCACTGTCCCATCGCCTGCTGCATGGGAAGGCAGGGCCTCGTGGCTCCATTGGGGGCACGCCCCTCGGAGTAGTAGATCCCGGGGTACTCCGCCGGATCCTGGCTCAGCCCCTGTTCGATCCAGATGTTCCAGCGCGGCGGTCCCTCTGTGCCGCGCTTCGTCGTGATCCAGATAACGCCGTTGGCGGCTTGCGTCCCGTAGAGTGTTGCCGCCGAGGGCCCCTTGACGATCTCGACGCTCTCGATTTCCTCGGGGTTCAGATCGTTGAAGAACGACGGTTCGCCGCCACCGATATACTGGTCCCCGCCGAGAGCGGGTGAACCGGAGTTGACCCGGATCCCGTCAACGTAGACGAGGGGGTCGGGAGACAGCGTCGCGCTGGAGATGCCGCGGATACGGATGCGGGCCCCGGTGCCGACCGTGCCGTCGGACGGAATGACCGAAACCCCCGAGGCGCGGCCCTGCAGCAGCTCCTGGAAGCTGGTTACCGGAGCTACCTCGGTGAGCATGGAGGTCTCGATCTTCGCGACCGCGTTCCCGATCTCCCGGCGGCGCTGCTCTCCGGTGGCCGTGACCACGATCTCGTCCATTGACAGCGCGACGAGGCCCAGGACGAAGTCGCGCACCGCGGTCCCGCCGGCCTCGACCGTCACGGACTGGGTCGCCGAGGCGTACCCCAGCATCACCACGGTGATGTCGTGGTCGCCCACCGGCACGTTGTTGAGGAGATAGCGGCCGGATTCGTTGGACACGACGCCGATGGTCGTTCCCTCGACGGCGACCTGGGCTCCGGACAGGGGTTGACCACCTTCGTCCTGGACCGTGCCGGTCACGGAGCCCGTCTGAGCCAGTGCCGGTGCGGCCGCGAGGGCAAGAGGGACGAGAGAGAAAACGAACTCGCGCAGGCGTTTCATAGCCTCCTCCTTGCGGCGAGGGAGCGGCGCCCGGCGATTTCGTGTGGGAAGTCGGACGCCGAGTGACCCATCCACCCATCCGATCCACACGCGTGTCAACGTACGGTGGGGTGGGGGGGATCGCCACAGGGGGCCCTGCCAACTAGATTGCTCCGGGTCTGCGACCAACCCTGTCGGTGCATGGAGACGACCATGACGAAACGCGAGTGGACCAGGAAGCACGCACCCGCAGCGCTGGCTTTCGTGGCCGTAGCATTGTTCTTCGGCCTTACGACGGGAGCGCGGTTTCCGGCCGTCGTGACCACGAACGGTACATACTATCCGCGGGATTACGATGAGAACGCGGAATACCGGGAGAAAACGCGCTGCTGGGGGGTTCCAGTCGTCTATTGGCGCTGCAGCACGACGATGGAGCCGCTGGCAGCGGATCCGGCGTCGGGTTAGGCTGGGCCGGAGCCAAGGGCCCGGATCGGGGGGACCGTCGTCGCCAAAGGAGAGAGGGTGGGCGGCGACAGGAATGACGGCCCCTTACCGATCACGGGCCCTTTCTTGTTGCGGTGGGCCCGGGATGGCGCGGCGTCCAGGGTCGAAGTCCCCGCAATAACCCCCAGCATCGCTCGTCCACTTCAGCCCTTGAAGTTGAGCGCCGCGGCCACCCGGGCCTGGCTGTCGTTGAGTGTGATGAACGAGATCGCGCCTGGATCGGGTGCCGCGTACAGCGCGGTCGCCACGTGCCAGAGATCGGCGCCGCGCAGATAGCCGGCACCCAGCGCCGTCTTGATCTCGTCGGAAAGGGGACGGTTGGTCAGGATCCAGCCAATCCGGTCGAGCAGGTCCGTGGGCACCCGACATCCCTCGCGCGAACACGCCGCGCGCAACTCCGCCTCGAGCAGATTCGACGAGATCACGCGGGAAAACCCGTTGAGCCGGTCCGCGAGGGCATCCGCGCCGTCCTCTCCGAACGCGATGGCGACCATGACGGAGGTGTCCACGTAGGCAACGCTCATTCGCCGCGCTCCGCGAAGAAGCGCTCGAGTGCGCCCGGCTTCGCAGCGCCCACCCGGATCGGCAGGCTCGGATGCTTCGCTGGCACAAGAATCCCCCGTTTCTCAAGCTCGGCGAAGTGCTCCTCGACGCTCATGGCTCCGCGTTCGAACGGACGGATTTCCGCTACCGGATCGCCTCGGTAGGTGACGGTTACCGTTCCCCCCTCCCGCACCAGCCGCATCACTTCGGAGAACCTCGCTTTTGCTTCGTAGGTTGAAAACACAGCGTTCATGTTCGATCCAATCTAACCAGTCAGACTAGTTTGTCAATTTGCCTGGGACCCACCCTCGACACCGCACCTGGGAGCGGCGCCAAGCGGGGTCGGAACATACCATCAGCGGATTCCCTCGAGCTGTATCCCGCGCACGAAATACCGCTGCGTGAACAGAAAGAGCAGCGCGATCGGCAGCACCGCCACCACGCCCGCCGCCATCTGATAGGGCCAGTTGATCTCGTAGGTCGAATGGAATGCGGCGATCCCCACCTCGACGACGCGCATCTCCATGGACCGCGTGGCCAGCAGCGGCCAGAGCAGGTTTTTCCACGCGTCGATGAAGGCGAAGAGCGCCAGGGTGGCCACGGCGGGTTTCGCCAGCGGCAGCGCAACGCCGAGGAACACCCGGAACGGGCCGGCGCCGTCCACCCTCGCGGCGTCCTCCAGCTCGCGGGGCAGCGTCCGGAAGTACTGGCGCATCAGGAAGATGCCCCACACGGAGACGAGTTCGGTGGAAATCAGGCCCTGGTAGGTGTCGATCCAGCCGAGGGCGTCGATCAGCAGGAAGCGGGGGATGAGGACGATGACTACGGGCACCATCATGGTGGCCAGGAAGAGCATGAACACCTTTTGCCGCCCGGGAAAGTCGATGCGGGCGAAGGCGTACCCGGCGGTGGTGGCGGTCACGATCTGCCCGGCCACGACGGCCACGGAAAAGATCAGCGAGTTCAGAAAATAGCGGCGGAACGGCTGGGCGGTCAGCGCCTCGGGGTAGTTCGACCAGAGCGGCGCCGCGGGCAGGATCCCCCGGCTCGAGAACACTTCGAGCTGGCCCATCAGCGAGGTGGCGGCCATCCACAGGAAGGGCGCGGCCATGACCAGGCAGGCGCCCAGCAGGACGGCGGTGCTGAGCGCCGGGAGCATGCGCGCGGCCCGCGTGCCATTAGGCATGGACCACGTGCGCTCACCCATGGCCCGTGTGCCCCTACGCATGGACCGCCCTCCCCTCGAGCAGCCGGAAATGCAGCCACGTCGCAACGAACACCACCGCGAAGAGGATCCAGCTCATCGCGGCCGCGTTGCCGAAGCGCAGGAACTCCCAGGCCTCGCGGTAGATGTGGTAGACGGCGACGTCCGTCGCGCCCAGCGGGCCGCCCTCGGTCATGACGTAGACGAGCCCGAAGACCTGGAATGATCCGATCACCGAGGTGACCAGCACGAAGAACAGCGTGTGGCGAAGTCCGGGCAGCGTGATGTGGCGGAAGCGCTGCACCGCGCCGGCTCCGTCCACGCGCGCCGCGTCGTACCAGTCCCGCGGAATGGCCGCCAGACCCGCCTGGAAGACGACCATCTGGTAGCCGACCACCATCCACACGCTGATCGCCATGAGGGTGACGAGTGCGACTTCCGGCGAGGTGAGCCAGCTCACCGGGGCCAGCCCGACGGATTCCAGCAGCTGGTTGACGGGGCCGTACCCGTCGTTCAGCAGCCACTTCCACACCACCGCGATTGCGACCACGCTGGTGATGCTGGGCAGGAACAGCGCGAGACGGGCCAGGCGTACCGCGCGCCGCGACCCGCGGGTGAGCAGGGCGAGCCCCAGGGCGACCGCCATCGCAAGGGGCACGTGCAGCGTGAAGATCCCGGTGTTGCGAAGCGCCGTCCACCAATCGACATCTAATATGATTTGGCGATATCTGTCAAGGCCCACGAAAGGATGCACGGGATCGACGAGATGCCACTCGTGCAGGGAGATCCACAGAGAGAAGAGCAGGGGGCCGAAGGTGAAGATGGCGAGCAGGAGGGCGGCCGGGGCAAGAAACGCCCATGCCGTAACGGTGCGGCGCAGCAGGGGCGGGTGCGCCGAGAGTGGGAGGAGGAAGAGGATCAGCGCCGTGAGCAGGGACGCGGCGGTGGCCGCGGCCGCGAGCGGGACGGTCGGTGCGCGCGTTTCCTCGTAGCCGAGCAGGGCGAGGTGGAGGGCACGGAAGGGGGCGGCGGGGCCCTGTGCGGGGAGGGTGACGAGACCGGCGTGCCAGGTGGTGCGGCCGACCGCGACGGTGAACGGGGTGGCGTAGGGGGGGTCGGGAATGGCGGCGAGCGCGACGCCGACGTCCTGTGGCATCGTCCAGAGCTGATCGGGGCGCGTCAGCGCGGCGGAGGCGGCCCAGGGCAGGCCCGCGACGCGAGCGGCTCGTTCCGGATCCGTGCCGAGGTCGAGGGCCGCCTCGACGGCGCGGAGGGCGTGGCCGGCGTGGCGGTCGCTGAGGGCTTCCAGCTCGCTGTCGGCCCATCGGTGTGTAGTGGCGGCGACCGCGCCGAGCAGTGCGGTCGCTGTGAGCGCGACGATGGTGGGGTAGCCGGGGGGCGCGGGGGCTCGGCGCCGCGCCAAGGCCCAGGCAGACATGAGCAGCGATCCCAGCAGGGCGAGGGCGGTGGCGGTGGGGGGAAGGGGGGACTCCCGGGGTTGCGGCGGGACCGCAATCCAGACGGCGGGCTGGAGCGAGCCCGCACGGTAGGCATGGGCACCGGGTTCGGAAGGGGACTCGCCGGGTCCCATTCGGTTGGCGGGCTGCCCGGACCCGGGGGCTGGCACCGATTCGATTGCGATGCCGGCATCCACAAAGCTTCGCGCGGCCTCGTCCGCGCCTCCGGACAGTTCCCACAGTTCGGCGGCCATGCGCGCGACGCTCCTGCTGGCGGCCGCTTGCGCCTCCCCCAGTTGCCGGGCCGCCACCGCGATTGTCGCCGCCGTTCCCGCCGTGAACGCCACGGCGACGAGTGCGGGAAGCGTGGCCCGCCCCGTCATCGCCTCAGCACCTCGTCGACCCGGCGAGCAACGTCCGCCGCACTCGAGGCCAGATCCTCTCCCGCGAGCAACCGCCGGTCCATGATCTCCACCGCCAGCGCCTCCACGCGAGAGAAATCCCGAACATGGGCGCCCCACGTCAGCCTGGCCCCCTCCACCAGCGAAATGAACGCGGCCTCCACCCCCGTGGTGTCCCGCGCCGCAAATTCCGCCGCCACATCGGCGCGGGAGGGGATGGCCAGCCCGGAGCGCGCGCGGATCCGCTGCGCTTCCGGAGATGCGAGGAAGCCGGCCAGGTCGATGGCCTGACGCAGGTTGGCCGCGTTCGGCGGCACCGCCCACCCGGAGGCGTAAAGCACGCTGGTCGCCGCGCCTTGGGATGGATGATGGGGAATCCGGACGATCGCCAGGTCCAGTTCGCCCGCGTCCACGAGGTCCCGGAAGACCGGCAGCGTCCAGTGACCGGACAGCAGGAACGCCTGCCCGCCCGAGGCAAAACGGGCCTCCCGGGCCGGGTCTCCCTGCTGCACGAACTGGGCGCCGGGGGTCAGTCCGTCCTCCGCGAGGCCGGTCAGGAAGGCGTATGCGTCCACCGCGGCGGGGGCGTCCATGAAGCCCGACGCGGCGTCGCCCTCGGGAGACAGGATGTCCCCGCCGGCGGACCACACGAAGGGCACCCACTGGTAGAGGTTGCGCGGAAAGTCGAAGCCGTAGACGTCCGGCCTGCCGTCCCCGTCGGAATCGATGGTGGCCGCGTCGGCCGCGCGCCGGAAATCGTCCCACGTCCATTCCGCGCTCGCGGGCAAGTCAATGCCTGCACGGGACAGCACGCCGCGGTTGGTGTACAGCACCATCGGCGTGAAATCCTTGGGCAGCGCGAAGAGCGAGCGGCCTCGTCGAAAGGCGTCCAGCACCTGCGGGAAGACGCTGTCGGCGCGGAACCCGAGCGCCTCCTGGTACGGCTCGAAGTCGACCGCCAGCCCGCGGTCCACGAAGGTGGGAATGTCCGGTGAGTCGAGCAGGTAGACATCGGGAGGGCGACCCGCCGCGATCGAGGTCAGAAGCCGCTCCTCATAACCGTTCGGCGCCGATTCAAGCACGACGCGCGTGCCCGGGCGCAGGGCCTCGTACCGGTCGGCGACCCGTTGCTCGATCTCGAGTTCGTTGCCCCCCGCCCAAAGCGCGACCCGCAGGGTAACGGCGGCGGGTGGCGCGGGAGAGCAGGCCGCTCCTGCGAGGAGGAGCACGGCGGCAAGCCTCGAGAGTCGGGCCAGATGTTGACACATATAGTGGAATCTCAAGTATCACGCAATAGATGAATGGGACGAGGCGCGGGCCCCATGCGGCTGCCATCGGGGCCAAAGAGGTGGGTTCTCTCCCAGGCGACCGAGATGTGCACAGGGTCGCCCGGACTGACACGCACCGACGGTGACGCCCGCACGACCCACGCGGCGTCGGCCGGCCCGTCCAGATGAACACGCTGCTCGCTGCCCAGCGCCTCGATACGCAGGACGGTGGCTGTGGAATCGGGCTGCCGAACTGCAGGAGTGATGTCAGGCTGCGGTCCCTGTGGTGCGATCGCGAGATCCTCCGGGCGCACCGCGAGCGTTGCGGCGTCGAGAGGCCGCTCCGGCGCGAAACGGAAGGGTCCACCCGTCAGGCTGCCGTCGGCCTCGCGGGAGAGTCGGAGCCGGTTGATGGGGGGAGATCCCACGAAGGTCGCGACGAAGAGGTTCGCGGGCTGACGGTAGATCGCGTCGGGCGTACCCACCTGGAGAATCCTCCCCTGGTCCATCACCGCCACGCGCTGGCCCAGGGAGAGCGCCTCGGTCTGATCGTGGGTGACGAAGATCATGGTCGTGCCGAGACGCCGATGCAGGGCCGCGATCTCGTCGCGGGTCCGCAGCCGCAAACCCGCGTCGAGGTTGGACAGCGGCTCGTCGAAGAGGAAGACGCCGGGATCGCGGACCATCGCGCGGCCCAGCGCCACACGCTGCTGCTGTCCCCCGGACAATTGGCCGGGACGGCGGGACAGCAGGTCCTGGAGCCCCAGCACCCTGGCCGTCCGGTCCACCCGCTCCTCGATCTCGGCCCTGTTCGTGCCGCGCACGCGAAGGCCGAAACCCAGGTTCCCCGCCACGGTCATGTGCGGGTACAGCGCGTAGCTCTGGAAGACCATCGCAACGTCGCGGTCGCCGGGGGCGACGTCGTTTACGGGACGCTCGCCGATCAGGACTTCGCCGCCGTCGGGCTCCTCCAACCCCGCAATCAGGCGCAGCAAAGTGCTCTTCCCGCACCCCGACGGTCCGACCAGCGCCATCAGCTCGCCGGGACGGACCTCCAGGTCGGCGGCGGCGACCGCGGTCACGGCTCCGAACCGCTTTTCCACGCCCCTGAGGGTGACGCCGCGCGGTGCGGGGGTCATGGCCACGGGACCCGGAGGGGGCGGTCGCGCGGGCCGTCGTGGCGCCGTCCGTCCACCGTCAGCGCGGCGCGGTCCCCCGTCAGCTCCACCGAGACGGAGTGCCCGCGGGCCTGCACGGGGCCCATCGCGACATCCCGGAGGCCGTGCGGCAGGGGCCACACCTGCGCACGTTCGTGATCGATGTCCAGTCCCGCGATTCCGCGCGCCATCAGGTCCAGCACCCAGGAATGCTGATAGTCGTCGATCCCGCGAAACGTACAGGCGCGGCCCGTGTGCGGATTGTAGTGCTCGTAGCAATTGGGGCGGACAGGATCGCCGCCGATGAACATCATGCGCACGAACCGCGTGAGCATGTCGGCGGCCAGCGCGCCCGCCCGGCGATTGCCCCGCCCCCAGAACCGCAGCAGCCCCTCGATCACGTGGCTCGTGGTCATGGGCCAGACACGACCGTTCCAGGGACAATTCCGCCGCTTTCCGCGCCAGACTCCGTCGGCCGAGAAGCGAGGGTCGTCCACGCTGGACGAGGGAACGGGGTAGCGCGTCCCGAAGGTTGCCGGGTCTTCCAGGTGATCCATCATCGCACCGAGACGGGATTCATCCACCAGATCGGTGAGCATCGGATAAAAGCCGACGGCGGCCTTGACTCCCGTACGCTCAAGGGTACGCCCGTCCAGATCGGTGAAGATACGCGCCTCGGACGACCACATGCGCCCGCGGATCGCGTCGCCGGTGCGCGATGCCAGCGACCGCCACCGGGGCCGGTCCCCCTCACGGCCCAGTTCGCGTGCGATCTCGTCGAGCGCGCGGAAGAGCAGGTACGCGTACACGGTGACGTCGACGCCCTTCAGACGCAGGCGCGGCTGCCACCCGGCGGTGTCGGCGTGCGGATCGACGGCCATGTAGCGGGACATGTACTCCTGGCCTGTTTCGAAGTGGTTGACGACCGTGAACATCCCCGAATCCTCGGGGTCGCGCGACCGGTTGAGCCACCCGGCGTACCGGCACAGCCCATGGTAGCATCGCGCGAGACGGACCGGGTCGGGGTGCATGCGGTGCACGGCCAGGACCGTGTCGCCCCAGTTGGCGTGGTAGAAGTCGGTGCGCTCGAGATGGCTGCCGTAGAGCCGCCCGTGCAGGGAGCCGTCCTCCTTCTGGTTGTCGAGGAAGTTGAGGATCGATCCCCACGCCTCGCTCCCGCCCGCGCGCCACCGCATCTCCATCATGTGGCACTGCGCGCTGTAGGTGATCGGGACGTGGAAGTACCCGGGTCCCTCGGCGATGGCGGGGTGCCGTATGTTTCCCCAACGGCCGTCGATGCGGTTGAGTCCCAGCCCATGGATGCGGTAGTCGAAGTAGCGGTCGAGGTGCGGGTCGCCGGAGCGGAAGGCGGGGAAGCCTGCGAAGAAGGACCGCCACGGGCGGGTTGGCCGGGGCGGTTTGTTGGCCGGTCGGCGTGGGCCGCCGGTTGCGGGGATTCCGGGCGCAAGCCGCATGCGCAGGCTGATCGGCCGGTCGCCGCGGATCGGGACTGCCACGGCCACCCAGACCCATCCGACCGTGTCTTCGGGGTCGATTGCATCGTCAGGGCCGATTGCGTCGTCCGGGGACGGTTCGGTCCGCGCGAGGGCCGGTGCCGGATGGGGACCCTCGGCAAACGGGGACAGCTCCCAGTCCGGGGACGAGCCTCCCTCCGAGGCGACGATCCGGTGCCAGGCAGGGGTCGGATCGCCCGAGAGTTCCATGGTTATGGGGAGCTCCCGATTCGCGCGATCCCGGACCGTCCGGACCCACGTCGCGCCCGTTGCCGACGCGCCCACGCCGGTCGTGGTGCGCACCCGGGTCGTTGTGCGCAGTGGCTGCGCGGTGAACGCGACGAGCCAGCCCTTCGCGGGTGGCGCCAGGGTCCACGAGGACTCGAGACGGCCGCCGGGCAGAACGCGCCGGTCCTCGGTGGCCGCGAGCGAACCGGCTTGCGCGCACCACCGCGTGGTGAGGCGTCCCGGGCGCCAGCGTGACGCGTGCCCGGCGGTCCCGATCTCCGGCTCGAGTGCGATCTCGTGACCTTCGGCGTCCAGCAACGCCACCGAGAAGCACGGCCCGAGTTCGTAGTGCAGCAGATGGACGGGATCCCAGAAGCCAGGCTTGTGCAACCATCGCGGGAAGGGCGGCGCCCACACGACACCGTCCAGCCCGCCCAGGAACCATTTATCGGGACGGGCGAGTGCGGCGATGCGGTCTTGGGCGGCTGGAAGCGTCAACTGGCTATTGTCTTGCGCGCCTGCCCGGAATGCTCGTGCGCGTCCGGTGCGCGAGAACAGGCACGCTGGCAGTGGTGTAGAACCGGTGTCGTGCAACTGGTGATCCGCCATCATATCACAACCCTGATTCCCCTGATAGATTGGGCACATGGCGACGACGGCGGCGGCTCAACGCACCACGACGATCCGGGGGTTTCCGCGCCCTCTGGCACGGGCCATGGAACAGTACGCCGACCGTCTCGACATCGACACGATTCGCGCGGCCTACGAGTTGGCGGACGAGGCGCACGCGGGGCAGCGCCGGGCGTCGGGGGAGCCCTTCATCAACCACGCGGTGGAGGTCGCGACGATCGTCGCCGAGCTGCAGCTCGACACCGCTTCCGTGATCTCGGCGCTCGTCCACGACGTCGTGGAGGACACGGTCGTCTCGATCCACGGGATCCGCGAGATCTTCGGGGAGGAGGTGGGCGCGATCGTCGACGGGGTCACCAAGATCGGGAAGGTGCGCTTCCGGTCGAGCACCGAGCGGCAGGTCGAGAACTATCGCAAGCTGCTGCTCTCCATGGCGCAGGACGCGCGCGTGATCCTGGTGAAGCTGGCGGACCGCTTGCATAACATGCGTACGCTCGAGCATCTGCGGCCCGGCAAACAGAAGCCCATCGCGCGGGAGACGCGCGAGATCTACGCTCCGTTGGCGCACCGGCTCGGCATGGCGGCAATCAAATGGGAGCTGGAGGACCTGGCCTTCAAGTTCCTCGATCCCGAGTCCTACGACGGCCTCCGCAAGCTGGTGCGGCAGCGGCGGCGCGCCCGTGAGCGGCACATCCTGGAGATGCAGCGCCCGCTCGAGGACGCGTTGCGAGTGGCGGGGGTGCCGGGCGAGGTAACGGGGCGTCCCAAGCACCTCTGGTCGATCCACCGCAAGATGGTCACCCAGGACCGGAGCTACGACGAGATCTACGACCTCATGGCGCTGCGCGTGATCACCGATTCGGTCGCGCACTGCTACGCCGCTCTGGGCATCATCCACGGCCGGTGGACACCGATTCAGGAGCGCTTCCACGACTACGTGGCGACACCGAAGTCGAACATGTACCAGTCCATCCACACGACCGTGTACGGCCCCGGGGGACGCAGGTACGAGGTGCAGATCCGCACCGGGGAAATGCACCGCACCGCCGAGTTCGGGATCGCGGCCCACTGGCGGTACAAGGCCGAGGGGAAGGAAAGCGGGGTCGACGACGCCCTCACCTGGTTCCGCCAGGTCCTGGAATGGCAGAAGGACGCGAGTGAACCGGAGGAGTTCATGGAATTCCTCCGCATGGATCTCTTCCAGGGCGAGATCTTCGTATTCACCCCGAAGGGCGAAGTGAAGCAGTTGCCGGTAGGATCGTCGCCCATTGATTTCGCGTTCTCGGTACACACCGAAGTCGGGCTCCACTGCGCGGGCGCCAAGGTGAACGGACGCATCGCGCCCCTGTCGCGGCAGCTGGCCAGCGGGGACTCGGTGGAGATCATCACCAACCCGCGCCAATGGCCCAACCGCGACTGGCTGGGCTTCGTGAAGACCTCTCGCGCGCGCACCAGGATCCGGCAGTGGATCCGCCGCGAGGAATTCGACCGCGCCCGGCGGCTCGGCCAGGAGCTTTTCCAGCGGGCGCTGCGCAAGGCCAGGCTATCCAGGCCCAACGACGACGAGACGCTCCGGGTAGCCCGAAAGCTGGGGTACAGGAGCTTCGACGAGGCGCTGGCCGCGCTGGCCCGCGGCGACATCGGGCCTTCGGCCGTCATCCGCGGCTTCTATCCGGACGAGGATCCGTCCCAGGTCGTGAAACGGTCGCCCTCCGCGCTGGAACGGATCGCCGAGAAGATTCGCAAGTCGAACCGCGGCGTGACCATTCAGGGGATGGACAACCTGATGATCCGCTACTCCCAGTGCTGCCAGCCCGTCCCCGGGGACAAGGTGATCGGGTACATCACGCGGGGCCGCGGCATCTCGATTCACCGGACCGACTGTCCGAACGTCCTCAACCTCAACGAGGACCCGGAACGGCGGGTCGAGATCGAGTGGCGGGCCGAGCGCGGAGACCGGTTCTTCGTACATCTGCACATGGAGGGGACCGACCGGCGGGGCCTGCTGGGCGACGTGGCCAGGACGATCAGCGAGACGGCGACCGACATCCAGCATGCGGATATGCGCGGCACGGACGGCGGCATGACCGCCGCATTCGTCGTGGAGGTGCAGGACCTCAATCATCTGAAGCGCGTCATGCAGGCCGTGCAGCGCGTGAAGGGAGTGGTCTCCGTGGTGCGGCGCGAGAGCATCCACGAGAGCGAACTCTTCGATGCCTGAATTCGAGATTCGGGCCCCCTTCGAGCCGCAGGGCGACCAGCCCAGCGCGATCATCGAACTGGGCGAAGGCCTGCGGGCCGGAGCACGCTTCCAGACGCTGCTGGGCGCGACGGGGACCGGGAAGACCCTGACGATGGCCCACGTCATCGCCGAGTCGAAGCGTCCCACCCTGGTCATGTCGCACAACAAGACGCTTGCCGCCCAGCTCTACGGCGAACTCAAGTCGCTGCTTCCCGCCAACGCCGTCGAGTACTTCGTCTCGTACTACGACTACTATCAGCCCGAAGCCTACGTCCCCGCGACCGACACCTACATCGAGAAGGATGCGTCCATCAACGAGGACATCGAGCGGCTGCGGCTGCGCGCCACGTCCTCGCTGATCGAGCGTCGCGACGTGGTCGTCGTGGCCTCGGTGTCCTGTATCTACGGCCTGGGCAATCCCATCGACTACCGGGGATTGATGCTCCACCTCGAAGTCGGCGAGGAAGTCCCACGCCAGCAGATCCTGCGGGGTCTGGTCGACATCCTGTACAAGCGGAACGACATCGCCTTCGAGCGCGGCGCCTTCCGGGTCCGCGGCGACACGATCGAGGTGTTCCCGGCCTACGAGGAGCAAGCGATCCGGATCGAACTCTGGGGCGACGAGATCGAGCGGGTCACCCGCTTCGACCCGCTCACCGGCGAGACCATCGCCAAGCTGGAGCGAACCTCGATCTATCCGGCGTCGCACTACGTGACGCGGCAGCGCACGATCGAGGAGATGGCCCCGCTGATCCGGGAGGAGATGGCGGCGCAGGTGGAGACGTTCAAGGCGGCGGGACTCCTGCTGGAGGCGCAGAGGATCGAGTCGCGCACCAACTTCGACCTGGAGATGATGCTGGAGATGGGGACGTGTCCGGGCATCGAGAACTACAGCCGCTACACGAGCGGGCGGGAGCCGGGGGAGAGGCCGGCCTGCCTTCTGGATTTCTTTCCCGAGGACTTTCTCCTGATCGTCGACGAATCCCACGTGACCATTCCGCAGCTTCACGGGATGTACAAGGGCGATCGGTCGCGCAAGGAGACGCTGGTGCAGCACGGATTCCGTCTGCCTTCGGCGATCGACAACCGTCCGCTGCGCTTCGAGGAGTGGCGGTCGCTGCTGAACCAGGTCGTTTTCGTCTCGGCGACCCCCGGTGACTACGAACTGGAGCAGAGCGGGGGGGTCGTGACCGAACAGATCATCCGTCCCACGGGGCTTGTGGACCCGCCGATCGACGTGCGTCCCGTGCGCGGCCAGGTGGACGACCTGCTCGCCGAGATCCGGGAACGGGCGGAGAGGGACGAGCGGGTCCTGGTCACCACCCTGACCAAGCGCATGGCCGAGGACCTCTCGGAGTACTTCCAGTCGGTCGGGGTCAAGGTGCGGTACATGCACGCCGACATCGACGCGATCGAGCGGATGGAGATTCTGCGCGCGCTGCGCCTGGGGAGAATCGACGTGCTCGTGGGCATCAATCTGCTGCGCGAGGGGCTCGACCTGCCCGAGGTCTCGCTGGTCGCGATCCTGGACGCCGACAAGGAGGGATTCCTGCGCAACGCCCGCTCCCTGATCCAGACCGTGGGCCGCGCGGCGCGCAACGCGAACGGCAAGGCGATCCTCTACGCGGACACCATCACGGGGTCGATGCGGGTGTGCCTGGACGAGACCGGGCGCCGCCGGCGCGTACAGATCGCGCACAACGAGCGGCACGGGATCGTCCCGAAGACCATCCGCAAGAGCGTCGAGCAGATCGAACTGTCGACCCGGGTGGCCGACGCGCGCGACAAGCCCGTTGCCAAGGTGGCGGAGCCGGCGCCTGGCTACACGGACGAGGTCGACTCGGAAGCCTTCGTGAAGATCCTCGAGGAAGAGATGGCCAAGGCGGCGGAGGCGCTCGACTTCGAGAGGGCGGCCGCGCTGAGGGACCAGCTGTTCGACCTCAAGGCGGCGGTGGGGTGAAGCCCACGGCGGAGACCGGCGAGGACCGCGCGCCGACCGGGGACGCGGAGGCGTCCGTTTGCGCGGATCGTGGCATCACGCATCTGACCGAGGACGAACTGGTTGCATGGGGCCGCCGGATCGGAGCCGCGGTGACGGTGCCGATCTTTATCGGCCTGATCGGGCCGCTGGGCGCGGGCAAGTCCGTTCTTGCAAGGGCCGTGGCGCGCGGTGCCGGTGTCGAGGGCGCCCTGCCGTCGCCGACCTTCAACATCGTGTTCCGGTATCCGGCCTCCGGGCGGCGACAGAGCGGGTCGCCGCGAAGAGATCGCCGGCGGGTGCGTGGACGGCGGCGGGTGGGCGGGCGCGGAGCCGGCAACGGGGCGGCCGTCGTGCACGCCGACCTCTTCCGCATCGCCTCGGTGCAGGAGTTGGCCGCGATCGGATGGGAGGACATGGTGGCCGACCGCAGGGCCATCGTTCTGGTGGAGTGGTGCCGGCGGGCCGGAGACGAACTGCCGCAGGACCGGTGGGAAGTCACACTCGACTTCGTCGACGACGATGCGCGGCGCGCGGTGCGGGTCGAGCGCGTGGGAGAGCCTTCCCCCCTTCCGGGCTTCCGCGTGGCCCGCGAGGCGTTGGAATAGCGCTCGGCTTTGTCCACGGAGTGCCAGGTATGCGGGTGACCAAACGTGCACCGGATGGTCCCGTCGTGGCGATCGAGACCTCGGGCAGGTTGGGATCGGTCGCGGTGGCGATGGGCGGGATCGTTGCGGCACGCCGCTTTCTGACCGGGCGCGCGGGACACGCGTCGGGTCTGGTTCCGGCAGTGCAGGAGGTGCTCGAGGAGGCCGGGTCCGGTCTGGCACAGGTCGCGGGCGTCGTGGCCGGGGCCGGGCCGGGTTCCTTCACGGGGGTCCGGATCGCGGCGGCCGCGGCAAAGGGGCTCGCGTCGGGTCTGGGCGTGCCCCTCTACGCGACCTCCAGCCTGCGCGCGGCGTCGTTCGCGTTGGAGGCCTTCGAGGATGACCCTCGGGAACTCGTGGATGCGGTCGCGGAGGCGGGGCCTGGAACGGATGCCGATTGGGACGGCGCGGCCATCGCCGGGAGAGGCCATGAACGGGCCGAGGGAGCGTGCCGTGAACGGGAGGTGCGTTACGTGCTCTTCGACGCTCGGAACGGTCGCGTGTACGGCGCCTGCTACGACGTGGGGGCGACTGGACCGGCCGAGGTGACGGCACCGCATGGCGGCACGATCCTGGAGGTGCTCAACGGACGGCCTCCCGAGGGGACGCGCTTCGTGGGGGATGGCGCGGCGGCCCATGCGGCGCTGATTCACGCCGCCGGGTACGAAACACGGCCGGCCCCGGCCGGGGTTGCCATCGCCGACGCCGTGGTGAAGTGCTGCCGCTGGGAGCCGGTCGATATCGCCGATTGGCAGCCCGACTACATGAGGGAATGGAGACCCGGATGACGGCGCGGGTCTCCGTGCGGCGGGCCATTCGTTCGGATCTGGCTGCCATCCGCAAGATCGAGGAGACGTCCTTCTCACGTCCCTGGAAGAGCGAGACCTTCGATGAGCTGCTCGGAGCGCCCGGGATGGAAGTGCTCGTCGCGGTTGCGGGGGCGGAGGTGGCGGGCTATGCCGTGCTGATCGTCCGTGAACGGGAGGCCGAACTGGCCAACCTTGCCGTGAGCGGCCCCCACCGCGGCGAGGGGATCGGTCAGGCTCTGGTGGCGCGTGCGATCGAAGTCTGCGGTGGGCACGGAGCATGCAGGATGCTGCTGGCGGTGCGGGCGTCCAACGGCGCGGCGATCCGTCTGTACCAGCGCTACGGGTTCAGGACAATCGGCAGCCACGGCTCCTATTACGAGGATCCCTCGGAAGACGCTTGCATCATGCTGCTCACACTGCCGGAGGAATGCTGACGGGGGTTCTCGTTTCGCGGTGAGCGGCTAACTTTCGACGCAGGTACTGCAACCGAATGGAGACGATGCCCGAGGACGGCCGAAAGGTCCTGGTCACCGGCGGGGCCGGTTTCATCGGGAGTCATGTCGCCGACGCCCATCTCGAGCGGGGCGATCGGGTCTGGATCGTCGACGATCTTTCTTCCGGCCGGCTGGATAACGTGCCGTCGGGAGCCGAGTTCCACCGGATGGACATCGCGGACCCCGAAGTGCGCGACCTGATTCGCGATGTCGGGTTCGATCTCGTCAATCACCACGCCGCCCAGATCGACGTGCGCCGCTCCGTGACCGATCCGCTCCTCGACGCGAGGATCAATATTCTCGGCCTGGTGAACATTGTGGAGGCCGCGCGACGGGCCGGGACGCGGCGCGTCGTGTTCGTTTCGAGCGGGGGCGTGGTCTACGGCGAGCCGGAGGCGCTTCCGACGCCGGAGCACGCACCCAAATCGCCGCTCTCCCCCTACGGGATCTCCAAACTGGCCGGGGAGTACTACCTCAACTACTACCGGGAGGTCCACGGGATAAGCTACGTGGCGCTCCGCTACGGCAACGTCTACGGCCCTCGGCAGGATCCGCATGGTGAGGCCGGGGTCGTGGCCATCTTTGCGAACCGCATTCTGGGAGGAGAACCCCTGGGCATCCACGGTGACGGAGAACAGACAAGGGACTACGTCTACGTAGGGGACGTGGCGCACGCCAACCTGGCGGCGGCCGACATGCCTCTGCCGGCGACGGGCGGCATCGACGCAAGGGCCTTCAACATCGCCACGGGTGTCGGCACCAGCGTGAATGAACTCGCGCGGACGCTGGAGGAGGTCGCTGGCACGCGCACGGCAAGGGTGACCTGGGGTGCGCGGCCGGGTGAGCTCCGCCACAGCGCCCTTTCCATCGGCCGCATGACCCGCCGCGGCTGGACCCCGGCATTCAGCCTGCGCCAGGGACTGTCCGCAACCTTTGAGCACATCGAAGCCCAACGCGCGGTGGCACGCGTCGGATGAGCGCACCTCCTCAGGACCTCCGGACTCCGCAGACCATCGCGGACATGATCCTCGGGGCCAGTCTCCCGACCCACGTCGTACTGGCCGTGCTGGCGCTCTTCTCGATCCTCTCCCTGTGGGTGATCCTCGCCAAGGTGCGCCGGTTCCGCACGGTCCGCCGCGAAGGCGACGAATTCCTCGCCCGCCTGGATCGCGTCAACGGTCTGGGTGAGGCCTCGGAGGCGGTGCTCACGTTGCCGGAGTCCCCCTACACCCGCCTCTTCCGCGCGGGCCTGAACTTCTTCGCGGAGCTGAACCCGGGTGGTCTTGGAGGTTCGACCCACGCCACCGGGCTATCCCTGACACAGCTCGAAGCGCTGCGCCTGGTCATGGACAAGGTGGAGGCGGAGGAGGTCGACGAGCTCGGCCACGGTCTCAACTGGCTGGCGATCATCGGGTCGGTTTCGCCGCTGCTGGGGCTGATGGGCACGGTCATCGGCATTACGAACACCTTCCTGGGCATCACGGCCTCCGCGTCCACCAACATCAGCGCGGTGGCGCCCGGGGTGGCCGAGGCCCTGATCACGACCGTTGCGGGTCTGTCCGTCGCGATCCCGTCGGTAATCGCCTACAACCACTTCGCGTCGCGCCTCAACCTCGTCCTCGGCGAGCTGGAAGGGTTCGCCAGCGAGTTCATCGGGACGCTGGCCAAGGAACGGCACGTATGAAGAGGCGGAGAGGAGGCCGCGGCCGGCTGCCGGTTCGCTCGGAGATCAACGTAACGAGCCTGGTCGACGTGGCCTTCACCCTGCTGGTCATCTTCATCATCACGGCCCCGGTGCTGCAGGGCGGCATCGAGGTCAATGTGCCGGAGGGGCACGTGGATGTCGTCGAGGCGTCGGACGACATGGTCAGGGTCGTCGTAAGGGAAGACAACACGATCTTCGTCGGCGAGGCCCAGGTCGCGGAGGCCGATCTGTCGGAGGTCCTCGCGCAGATCATCCAGGAGAACGGCGCGGACATGGTCTATCTCTGGGGTGACTCGCTGGCCGTTTACGGACGGGTCGCGGCGGCCATGAGTGCCGTGGTCCAGCAGGAGGGCGTGGGCCTGTCCATGATCCTTCGGGAGATCCGCCGGTGATCGGGACTCGTTCGTCCACCGAGCGTGGTGAAGAGCCCGGGCGGGATGACAAGCCCGGAAAGGCTGAGCAGAAGGCACGCAAGAGGCTCGGAAAGAAGCCCCTGGGACTGTCCCTGTCGATCCATATGGCAATTTTTGTCATTCTGTTCTGGGTGATTCCGGCGCTGCAGCCAGAGCCCGTGTTCTACGAGGTCGTCGAGATCAACATGGTCGCCGCCGCCCCGGAGCCGGAGGACCAGCTCATCGTGGAGACCCCGGACGACCCCGAGCCCCAGGAGGAGTCGCCGATGCCCGAGCCCGAACCGGAGCCGGAGCCCGAGCCGGACTCGCTGGAGACGCCGCCCGCCGAGGAGGAGCCCCCTCCCGAGACCGAAACGGTTTCGACCACGGCCCCGGAGCCGGAAGACGGCGATGACGAGGTTACGGCGCGGATCGAGGGGTTCCGGCGAGACTTCCCGGAGTACTACGAGCGCATTACCAACCACATCATACGTTGCTTCAGGCCACCGGACACGGGCCTCCGGGATGTCGTGGTACGCTTTCTCGTCCAGCGCGACGGAAGCACCACCGATATCGGCATCGTGTCTTCATCCGGGAGCTTCTCGTTCGATACGGCGGCGGAGGAAGCGATCGAGTGCGCGGGCCAACCGGGCCGGCTGGGGCCGTTGCCCGACGAGTACCTCTATCCGGTGCTTCCGATCAACTACACCATCAGTCCGAGAGAACACTTCATGTTGCTGCTACAGGAGTTGGGAGCTACGGAATGACGACGCGCGGCCTACGCTGGCTGGCCCGCACGACGGTGCCGGCGGTCTCCCTCGCGGTGCTGGCTGCCGGGAGTGCGGCCCAGGAGGAGGAAGCGGCGATTCCCGGCGTCTCGCTGGGGTTCGTCTACGAAGGGGAACGCATACCGCCCATCGCCATCCGACCCTTCACCGGGGGTGGGCCGGCCTCGAACATCGCCTCGATCATCGCGACGGACCTGGACTACAGCGACCGCTTTTACGTCAGGGACTCCTTGCCCGCCGGGGTCGACACCGAAGGCATTCAGTACAGCCTCTGGGACCAGTACGGGGTCGACTGGCTCCTGACCGGAAATATCGACAGCGAAGACGGAATCGCCTTTCTCGACGTCGAACTTCACGACATCGTCTTCAGCAGCATTCGCTCGCGTGCGCGATTCCCCATTCCGCCCCCCGGGCACGAAGGGTTCCGGCTCGCGGTCCACCAGGTCTCGGACGCGGTGGTCGAGTGGGTGCACGGCGATCCCGGCATGGCCGCGAGTCGCATCGTCTTCTCGATGAGGCCCTTCGGGAATCCGGGCAGCAAGGAGCTGTACGTGGTCGATTCGGACGGCGAAGGGCTGCGGCGGGTGACCTGGGACGACGACCTGGCGGTCTCTCCGGCCTGGTCCCCCGACGGGACGCACATTGCCTATACCTCCTTCAAGTCCGGTCTGCCCAGGATCTACGAACTGAACCTGGCGGACGGGAGCGAGCGAACCGTCGAAGGCAGTTCGGGCGAACAGCAGTTCTCTCCTTCCTACCATCCCGATGGGGACCGCATCGCCTTCTGGAGCCTCGAAGCGGGGGGCGCGAAGGGGATTTCGACCTACAACATCCGCGAAGGCTGCTGTCTGATCCGGCTCATGGGCGGATACCACCAGAACATTCAGCCGTCCTACTCCCGCGACGGTAGCAAGCTGGCATTCCTCTCCAACCGTCTGGGTTCGCAAACGCCCCAGATCTACGTCATGCCGGGCGACGGGGGCGACGCCGAACTGCTGTCCCCCTACAGGTACGGGCAAGGTGGCTACTTCGCCGACCCGGACTGGTCGCCCACGGCGGACATGGTGGCGTTTGCCGGCGGCATTGTCGACCAGCGGGTATACAACCAGTACGACATCTTCGTCCGCGACATCGAGGCGCCCGACAACCGCATCGTGCGGCTCACCACCGAGGGCAACAACGAGGACCCCAGTTGGGCGCCCGACGGCAGACACCTCGTAGTCGCCGGGGTACGAAGCTACGGGTACGGGGTCTTCGTGGTCGATACCGCCACCGGCCGCACCCGCCTGCTGGTCGCGGGCGTGCGGGCGGAGGACACCGACTGGTCGCCCCAGCTGTCCTGGCAGGGCGGTGGCGTGGAGACCGGTGGAGCGGGCTCCGGAGCCGAGCCGGGGGACTTCCGGTGAATGTCCGGTTCAGGCGCCGCGAACCCTTGCAAAATCCGAAGAAATCGCGTAAATACATCGCGTGTATACACCCCGACCCGGGACTGGCTTCACGCCGGAACACTTACCTCCACCACACGGGAGAAGGGATGTCTAGATCACGGCTCATCCTCGCTGCCTGCGCCACGATGCTCATTGCTGCCGGGTGTCGGCCGGACCCCCCGCCGCCGGATCCCGTTCCAACCGGTCCGACAGCCGAAGAACTCGAGCGGATGAGGCAGGATTCGATCCGGGCGGCCGAGGAGGCTGCGAGGCGGGAACGGGAGCGAATGGAACAGGAAGCAGCGGCGGCACGGGAACGGGCCGCGGCGGCAGCGCGGCGCACCCTCATGGAGGTGGTCTACTTCGACTATGACGAAGCGACCATCCGGCCGGACACCGAGGAAAGGCTCCGCGCCAAGCTCGACATCCTGCGGGACACCCCCGGCGTTCGCTTGCGCATGGAGGGTCACGCTGACGAGCGTGGCACCTCGGAATACAACTTTGCGCTTGGGAACGATCGCGCCGAGTCGGTGATACGATTCCTGACCGGCTTCGGGCTCGACATGGGCCGCTTTTCGTCGGTTTCGTACGGCGAGGAACGACCGGTGGCGCAGGGATCCACGGAGGACGCGTGGGCCCAGAACCGCAGAGTCGAATTCGTGATCACCGCCGGCGGCAACGACCTCGGACGGTAGAGCGGCGTTGCCTGGGCCGCCGGGACGACGCACTGACAGCCGTGCCGGTGGTTGCAAGGACATCTGGCTTGCCCGGGCGTCGGCGGGCGCCGGGACGGGAATGACCAGGCGAGGACTAGTGTCGCGCAAAACCAAGGTTGCGAGATGGGCTGGCATCGCGGTGCTGGCATCATCGCTGGCCGCGTGCGCGACCAAGTCGGACTTCCGCAATCTCGAGTCCGAGGTCCGTACCCTGGCCGCGCGGCAGGACACGGCCACTCTGGCGCTGCGAAGAGTCGAGCGCGTGAACCGCGCCGTGCTCGACTCCGTGGGGGCGCTGTCGCAGTCGGTTTTCGAATTCAGGGGTGACGTCAGCAATCGGCTGCTCGCGATCCAGGACCAGCTGCTGCTCCTCGGGGAACTCGTGGGCCAGAGCCAGCGAAGCCTGGCCAACATGCGGGAGGAGCTCATCGCGCAGCGGGAGCAGCTCGAAGAGCGTTTGCGGGCGCGGGGGGCGCCGGGAGACACGCTCGAGGTGGTCGGCGGGGAGGTCGGCGACCAGGACGTCGTGGGTGGCGGCGACGCCGACGACGAGGCGTTCGCTTCCGTGCTGCAGGCGCTCGATCGCGGGAACCTCACTACGGCGCGCCGGCGCTTCGAGCAATTCATCTCGATGTACCCCAACAGCGAGTTGGCGGCATCCGCCCACTTGCACCTCGGGGAGTTGCTTAGCGGCGAGGAACGCCTGGAGGAGGCCGTGGCGACCTATCTCGAAGTGCCAAGGCTCTTTCCCACCGCCGAAGAGGTTCCCGACGCGCTATACCGCGCCGGGGTGCTTAGCATCGAGTTGAACGACTTCGAGCAGGCTCGCGAGTTGCTGGAGCGCCTGGTCAACACCTATCCGGGTCACCGCTTCGTCGAACAGGCGCGGGAGCGGCTCCAGGGCATTCCCTGACGGGACACCGATGATCTGCCCGGCCTGTGAATCCGGGTCCAGCAAGGTCGTCGACACGCGGGCGGCCAAGGGTGGCCGGGCGATCCGCCGGCGCCGCGAGTGTCTCGGTTGCGGGCAGCGGTTCACGACCTACGAGCGTGTGGAAGAGCGGGCGGTGCGCGTGGTCAAGAGCGACGGCAGCGCCGAGGACTTCCAGCGCGAGAAGCTGGAGGCGGGGATCGTCACGGCGTGCGCCAAGCGGCCGGTGTCACCGGCGGAGATCGAGGCCCTCGTGGACCGCGTCGAAGACAACGTATCCGGGTCGGCCCGCGTCGAAATATCGTCGCGTGCGATCGGGGAGCAGGTCATGGAGGGGTTGAAGCCGCTCGACCGTGTTGCGTACGTGCGATATGCGTCCGTGTATCGGAACTTTCAGCACATCGACGAATTCCAGGAAGTCGTGGACGAACTCACCGTGAGAGAACAGCACGAGAACCGGCGGCGCTTCCAGGGTGAACTGCCGCTCGCGGGTGGCGATGACATGGGAGACGTGCAATGAACAGGCTGCGCGACGGCCTCCTCTCGCGCGGGCGCCGCAACCCGAAGGCCGAGATGCCCTTCCTGGACCATCTGGAGGAGCTGCGCTGGCGCATTCTGTGGAGCCTGGCTGCGATTGTGGCGGGGTTCGCCATCGGCTTTGCGCTGATGACGATGCTGGACGTCTGGGAAGTACTGCTCCAACCGGGTCGGGCCGTGTTCGGGGGGGAGTGGGAACCCCAGGTCCTCGCGCCCACGGACACCTTCTTCATCCTCCTCAAAGTCTCCCTTACGATCGGGCTGATCCTGGCGTCGCCCACGATCATCTACCAGACCTGGGCCTTCCTGGCCCCCGCGCTGGAAAAGCATGAGAAGAGGGCGATCATACCGGCGCTCTACATGGGAATGGTGCTGTTTGTGGCCGGCGTCGTTCTGGCGTACTTCGTCCTGCCGATCTCGCTGCGCTTCCTTACCGGCCTCCTGACCGGGCTCGTGGAACACAACTGGACCTTCAGTCTGTACATGGGGTTCGTGGTCAAGCTCCTGCTCGCCTTCGGCATCCTCTTCGAACTCCCCGTGGTGGTGCTGGTGCTGAGCGTGCTGGGACTGGTCACGCCCGCGTTCCTCCGGTCGAAGCGCCGGCACGCGATCGTCATTATCGCAACGCTGGCGGCGCTCCTGTCGCCGGGCGACGTGATCGTCGTCACGGTCATCATGATGGTGCCGATCTACCTCCTCTTCGAGCTCAGCATCCTCATGTCGGTGGTGATCTGGCGTCGTAGGGAGCAGCGGCAGCGCGAAACCGAGGCGGAAGCGGGCGGCGCAGTTGCCCCCGTGGACCCCGACCCGCCGCCAGGTGCCGAGCCCACCCCGTACGACCATGGTGACCCGGCCCGCGAGGGAGACGGCGACGAGTCGCACGGATCGAGCGATGCCGAAGACGATGCCGGAGGAGACCCGACTCCGGACGACGAGGAGTAGGGCGCTCGTGGGGAGGCGCGCGCTGACCAGGCTCGCCCTGGCGGGCTGCTTCCTGGCCGGTTCCGCGGCGTACGCCCCGGCATCGGCGCAGGAGCTCTCGGACTCGCTTCGCAAGGTCGTGCAGGAGAGGCTGGAAGCCCTCACCCGGCGGGTGGGCGACTCGACCGGCCTTGCCCCGCCGGATACCACCCAGGAACGAAGCAGCCTGGCGGAGATGGCGCAGGACTCGACGGTCAGGGAGCTGCTGTTGTTGCCCGGCTACGAACTGGTTCAGTACCGCAGCGAATCCGCCACCTTCGAGACGGAGTCGAGAATACTGACGCTGTTGGGCTCGGAGGGTACGAGCGCGATCATCAACCGGGAGGGACTCGAGCTGTCGGCCGATTCGGCGCTCGTGTTCGACGAGAACACGGGACGCCTGGTGACGAGGGGCCAGGAAGCGACCTACCGGCCCGAGGAGGGTGACGAGGTGCTAACCCGCGGCATCGTCTACGATCTTGACGAGGACCGGGCCACCGCCCTCGACGCCAGGACCCAGATGAATGCGGGGATGGGAAACTGGCTGGTCCGGGGTGATTTCCCCTGGGTCAACGAGGACGTGTCCTACGGTCACGACATCATGTTCACCAGCTGTGAGGACGAGGAGCCTCACTACCACTTCGTCGCGCGCCAGATCAAGATCCACCCGGGGGGGACGCTGGTTGCGCGGAACGTCCTGCTCTACTTCTCGGATGTGGGCGTATTCTGGCTCCCCTTCATTGCGCAAAGCACCGAGCAGGGACGCCGGTCGGGACTTCTGCCGGTCCGGTTCTCGGTCAACGACATCGTGCGCACGTCGGGGAGCTATGCCCGCCGCATCTCCAACCTGGGCTTCTACTGGGCGATGAGCGACTACTCCGATGCCGAACTGGGGATGGACTGGTGGAGCGGCAACTACATGGCGATGACGGGCCGCCTGCAGTACAGCTGGCTGCGCCAGTTCCTGGAGGGCAGGGCCAACTTCCGCCGCTTCTGGCGCGCCGAAGGCGGCACCGAACTGGCGTTCGACACCGACCACAGCTGGGAGATATCCGAACGGATGCAGCTGCGGCTGTCCGCCGCCTACGCGTCCAGCTCGGCCTTCGTGCGTCGCAATTCCTTCGACCCGCGCGAGGTCACGCAATCCATCGATTCGGACGGTGGGCTGAACCGGCGGTTCGACTGGGGGAATCTCTCGGTGAGCGCGAGCCGAAGGCAGTTCCTGTCGGACGACCGCGTGGAGGCGACCATGCCGACAGCCAACCTCTCGCTGTCGACGATCACGCTGCTGCCGGCCCCCTTCAACCGTGCGCGCTTCTACAACAACATGACCCTGTCGGCGTCCGGCCGCTTCTCGCGCACCATCCGCGACCTGCCGGTCCAGGATCTGTCAGAAGGTCCATTCGAACTGGGCAAGGCGGACAGCGAGGCGTTGCGCGGCGGCTTTTCCACGACGCTGTCGGCCGGTGCTTTTTCGATCGCGCAGAACTTCGAGGTGAACCGGAACATCCGGCGTGACCTGCCCCTGAACTTCTTCGATCCCACCATGCCGGCCGCGCGGGCCGGCATCGGCAGCGTGGGCGATCTGCAGCGGTCGATCGTCTTCCCCCAGGCTGCGGAGACGATGAACCTCAACTCCGACGATCGGACCTGGTCGACAAGCATCAACTACCAGGTGAGCCTGATCGGCTCCACCTCGATCACGCCCCAGCTGGCGCTCTCGGGCAACGCCATCCGGTCCGACACCAGTACGGTCGGGAACGGCGGGTTCATTTCCGCGCCCAGTCGCCTGTCCTTCGGGGCCCAGCTCAAGACCGACTTCTACGGCTTCTACAATGACGATCGCCTGCGCCACAAGGTCTCGCCGACCTTCGACTACGCGTACTCGCCGGAGACCCAGCCCACCGCCATCCAGCAGGCGACCTTCGGGACGCGGGCGATCCAGCCGAAGAACGAACTCCGCTTCGGACTGACCCAAACCATCGAGGCCAAGGTGGGCGACGAGGAGTCGGACACCACTGAGACCGGCGAACCGGAGCCCGAGTCCACGGATGGGGGTCCCCGCCGGCTGCCGCAGGCGCAAAAGGTGACGGTGCTGGCGTTGCGCACGAGCGCGGTGACCTACGACTTCGAGCAGGCCGGACAACTTGGCCACTTTACGCGCGGTTTTGCCGACAACCTGCGGATTTCCCATCAGATCAGCTCGGATTATCTGCGGGGTCTGTCGGTCTCGATGGAGCACGGAGTGTTCGACAATACCGGAGTCACCCCGGAGGGCGGCGCGCTCGGCTTCGACCCGTTTCTGTCGAACGTCAACATGTCGTTCTCCCTCAGCAACGAGTCGGCGCTGTTCCGCTGGATCCGGCGCCTTTCCGGCGAGGAAGTGGAGGATCCGCCTCCAGCCACGGACACGCAGGAGGAGGAGACGGACCCGACCGACCCCAGCGGCTTCGAGACTGCCGATCTCGGTGAGTCCACGGTCGTTCCAACCGGTGGTCGCGACCGCGACCGGGAACAGAGTGCCCCGACTGGCGAGGTGGGCAAGTGGAATGCGTCGTTCTCCTATTCCCTCGCCCGCACTCCCGGGATGCAGACGGGGGGCAACCAGATGATCCAGGCCAACCTCAGCTTCCAGCCGACGGAGAAGTGGTCGGTGAACTGGCGGACTTCGTACGATGTGGCCGGGCGCATCTTCAATGATCACGTGATCAGCCTGAAGCGCGACCTCCACCGCTGGGAGGCCGATTTCTCCTTCCAGCAGACGGCCACGGGCAACTGGAGCTTCGTCTTCGAAGTCGCGCTCTCCGACAACCGGGACCTCCATTTCGACTACGAGCAACGCGCCGGGGGCACCCAGGGCCCCGGGCGGTCCGGGCCCGGGCGGGGTTTCTAGCCGGCGGAGGTCGTCGGCGTTCCGAATCCACCTTCGGCCTATGCACGAAGTCCCGCTGCTTCCCATGCAGGTGACGCACCGTCACCGGCAGTGGACACCCACTTGTGGGAGGTGGCGTCGTAAGTCGTTGTAGGGGCAATGGATCGGATTGTGGTACGTCGGATGCATCTGTGAATGGTCAGGGCCGCGGCCGCGTGGTGAGGTCGGTGCCCTTTCACGGCACGAAGCGAGGGGGAAGCATGCGAATCTGGAAGGTGGGGATAACCGTGGCGGCCGTGCTGGCCGCAGGATGCGACGACGACTATTGGCTGCTGGCGGATCCGCCGGATGCGCCCAGGGATCTCGAGGGCTACTACTACGCCGGCGCCGTTGATCTTTCGTGGCGCCTGGGAGGAGGGTGGGACGGAGAGGCCTTCCGCGTCTACGGCAAGCGGGTGAGCGATCCGGACTACTTCTTCATTGCCGAGGTTACGAGTTGCACGGAAGGACTCTGCGTCTACCGCGACATCAACGTCCGGGCCGAGGTCACGTACGAGTACTATGTGTCCGCCGTGAGCCTGGATACCGGAGAGGAGACGGCGAGCGACTACTCGGTCGAGGTGTATGTGCCCAGGCCGGTGCCTCCTCCGGTGCCGGATCCGGTGGAGGCAGTGGCGCTGGACAACTCCGCCTACGTGCGCTGGCACGACGGGGCGTCGGCGGAGGAGGACTTTGCCTTCTATCGCGTCTACGTTGCGGACGGCGACAGCGAGTACCTGGTGGGTGAGACCGATTCACCGGGGTTTCTGGATTTCCTGGCCGAGAATGGACGAACCGCGTCCTATTTCGTAACGTCGGTCGACGACCAGGGCCACGAGAGCAAAGCAAGCGAGATTGCGTCGTGCACACCGAGACCCGACTACACCGGCGAAGTCATGTACTCCTACGAGGACGTCGCCGCCAGCGCGGGCTTCCGCTTTCAGGAGGCCGACGACCTGCAGGCGGTGATGTCGGGGGACAGTCCGCACCGTCATTTCCGACTCGAATCCGATGCTGCGGGCCTGTGGCTTGCGCCGGGACCGGAAGGCCGGGTGCACCCCGAGGCGCACTGGACGTCGGCCCTCAAGTGCGGGGTCGGCTCCGACGCGGATTGCCTGTCGTGGGAACGTGCTCCGATGTCGGGTTACTCGGCGAGGCGGATGCCCCTGGACGCGGGGTTCACGTACATGTTCCAGGTCAGCGGCGACGATGGCGAAACTCGGTTCGGATCCGTCCGGGCGAGCCACCTCGGCCTGGATCAGGACGGGAACCGGCTGATCGTGTTCGACTGGGCCTACCAGACCCAGGCCGGCAACCCGAGCCTGTCTACTGCCGGCGGCACGCAGGGCTGGTAGCGAGAGCCGAACGCGGCGAGGGGTTGCTGCTGGCCGCGACCACCGTCCTACGCTGTGCACGAGGGGCGCGGGCGACATGACGGAGGTCGTGGAGACCGTTCCGAACTTCAGCGAGGGCCGTGATCCGGAGTTCGTGGCCGCGGCTGCCGCCGCTTTCACGGATGCGGGGTGCGAGGTCCTTCACACCACCATGGACCCCGATCACCACCGCTCGGTGATCACGGCGATCGGGTCGCCCGCCTCGGTGGAGGACGGTGCGGTGGCGGCGGCCGCCCTGGCGCTGGAGCGCATCGACATGCGTCGGCACCGGGGCGTCCACCCGCGCATCGGAGCGCTGGATGTGCTGCCGTTCGTGCCCCTGCACGGAATCGACATGGCGGGTGCGGCGGCGTTGGCCCACCGGGCCGCGGCCCGGATCGCCCGGCTGGGGATTCCCGTCTACCTGTACGGCGCAGCCTCGGAGCCGCGAGGCCGCGGGCTGGCGTCCGTTCGGCGCGGCGGCTTCGAGGCACTGGCGGCGGGCCCCGCGGGCGGTCGTGCCGCGGCTGACCTGCACGGACGGGGCCTTGGCCGCGCAACGGCCGGCCTGCATGAAGGGGATGTTGGCCGCGTGCCCGAGCCCAGCGCAGAGGCGCACGGACACCTCTTTGCACACCCGACCGCTGGCGCCGCCTGTGTCGGCGCGCGTGAAGTGCTCCTTGCCTGGAACGTGGACATCGAGGGGGTGGCTCTGGCGGCGGCCCGCTGCATCGCGGCCGACGTGCGCGAGGCGGGAGGGGGCTTTGCCGGCCTGAGGGCCCTCGCGCTTCTGCTGCGCGGACAGAACCGCCTGCAGATTGCCATGAACCTGGAGAACCCTGCGGCGACCGATCCGTTGACCGTTTTCCGGACGATCGAGCGCCGGGTTCGCGACCTTGGCGGACGCGTTGCCGGAACCGAGGTGATCGGGATGCTCCCCGACCAGGTCCCGCCCGAGACGGCTCGCCGGATGCGGGTTCGCGACTGGTCGGAGGATCGGGTGTTGCGCCGCCGTGTGCAGTCCTACCTGGCGACACGCTCGCCGGCCGGCGTCGGCCAGGAGACGTGACGTCGGCACTGGTGCGGCTCGTGAATATCCGGGGGGATTCCGTCCACGGGCTGCCAACCATGCGTTTCACCTTCCCTCCCGCTACCTTTGGTCTGCAAGAGCGTCCTTCCTGCACGTGCCCATGACCTACCCCCTTTCGGCCTTGCCAAAAACAACAACAGGACTTGCTGCGATCCAGGCTCCGGTAAAGGAGCGGCTGGAGAGGGTCTTTGACGAGTTGCGGACCGTCGCCGTTTCGGATTTCGACATGGTCGAGGAGGTCAACCAATACCTCCTGAGCGTGCCCGGAAAGCTGTTTCGACCCACGCTTGTACTCCTGTCCAGCGATGTCGGCGGCAAGGCCTCCGACGATTCGGTGACGCTGGGCGCCGTCGTGGAACTCGTGCACATGGCCACGCTTGTGCACGACGACGCGGTCGACCACTCGGTGCTGCGCCGCGGGATGCCCACGGTGAACTCGCTCTGGACGCATCAGATCGCCATCATCATGGGCGACTACCTCTACAGCCGGGCTGTGACCGAACTGTCGCGGCTCGGCGACCTCGAAGCCATGCGGGTTCTCGCGTCGGCGGCCAACGAGATGAGCGTGGGGGAGATGCGGCAGCTTCTCTGCTACGACGACATCAGCTACTCGGAATCGGAGTACTTCAAGCTGATCTCGGCGAAGACCGCGTCGCTGATGTCCGCCGCCTGCGAAATGGGCGCGCTGGCCGGCGTGCCGGCGTTTCGGGCCCCGCTCAAACGGTTTGGGCACTGCCTGGGCATGGCTTTCCAGATCGCCGACGACATGCTGGACTACGCCGGCAGCGAAGAAGAGACGGGGAAGCCCACCGGACTGGACTTGCGCGGGCGCAAGGTGACCCTGCCTCTGGTGGGAGCGCTTCGCGAGATGACGGTCGCGGAGGTCGAGCAGGTGCAGCACATGTTCACGCTGGTCGAGCCGGGCGACGACGAAGTGGCTGCGACCATCGGCCTTGTGCGTCGCAACGGGGGTCTGGAATACGCCCGGAGCAAGGCAAGGGAGTGCGCGGATTCAGCCCAGGCTGCAATCGATCCGCTACCTCCCGGGCCTGCGTTGGACGCGCTCAGAGAATCCGTATTCTACGCAGTCGAACGATCGCGGTGACGGCAATGGAGTCCCGTTAGCGATGGAGCCCAACTACAAGCGCAGCATCACACGGGGGTTCTGGACGCTGGCCCTGGGCATGTTCCTCGGGGGACTCCTCACCAAGCTGGCCGAGACCTTCATGCCGGACAGCGCGGCGCGCGCGTTCCTGACGGGATCGGTGCAAGCTTCCGTTGGCCCGTTTTCGGCCGATCTGGTGGCCGTGGCGATCACCGTCGGACCGATCTCGTTTTTCCTGAACGTCTTGACGATTGTCGGAATTGCGATCGTGGCCGTGGTGGTCCGCTGGTGGATGTAGCGTCGCCCGGGTCCGGGCGCCGTGATTCTGTTCCGTTTCGCCGTGATTCCGTCCGGTTTCTTTGGCGAGGCGTGGCAAAACCGTTAGGTTGTCGTTCCAGCGACTGACGGACCGAAACCGGGGAATGCCCCCGCGCTGGGTCTCGGACAAAAGGAGATAGCGAATATGCCTTTCGGACTCGGCATGGGGGAGGCGATCGTCATCTTCCTCGTCGTGCTGCTGCTGTTCGGAGCGAAGCGGCTTCCTGAGATCGGGACCTCCCTGGGCAAGGGAATCCGCGAGTTCAAGTCTTCGGTGCGGGAGATCGAGTCATCGGTCCGCGTCGAGGGCGAACTGAAAGCGCCGCAGGATGAGGCCGCAGGCGCTCGAGTCGCAGAAGGTCAGGAGGAGGGCGCGCCGCGCCGTCTCACCACGAATTGACCCGGGTAACCCCGGCCGGCTGGCGAAACCGCCTGCCCGCTACCAGAACACCGGCGGCAGTTGCGACAAGGGCTGGTCTTCCGGCGGATTGAGCACCTGCTCGCGTCGGTCGACGATGTCGGCTGACTCGCGCAGCGCGTCGATCCACTGATTGAGCCGTTGCTGCCGCATCATGGCGACCGTTTGCGCCCGCTGTAGATCGAGCTGATCCAGCCACGCGGTGCTGTCCGCGGGCTCGGCGCCCGTGCGTTCGATCACAAAGGCGTTCGTGTTCGCGCGTATCGCATCCGACACCTCTCCGATCTCCAGACCGAAGGCCGTCCCGACCGCCGCGTTGTGACGGCCGAGCCCCGAAACGAATTCGTTGCGCGCGAACGGACCCGCGTCCAGCGCTTCCAGTCCGATCTCTCTCGCGACTTCGGCCAGGGAGCGTCCCTGCCTGACCTCCTCGACCAGCGCGCGGGCCTCCTCCAGGGCGACGTCGACCTTCTTGCGCGTTCCGATGTTGCCGCGTATCGCGGTCTCGGCCTCCTCCTCGGTGAGGTAGCGCGCGGGGTCGAGCGAGACGAGCTCGAGAGCGTAGAAGGACGATCTGTTCTCGAAGACCGGGCTGACGTCGCCAACCGACGTCTCCTCGGGATCGAAGACCCATTCGCCCCCTTCCTCCACATCGCCCGCCCCCGGGACGATCGGACGCGTCTCGATCAGGTCGAGCGTGTCGGCCTCGAGCCCGAGAAGTGCCGCCGCGTCCGCCAGCGCCATCGACTCGCCTAGCTCCTCGAGCGAGTCGGCCATTGCGAGCAGGTCGATCTCCGATTCGTCCGTGCGCTCGAAGGGGAGCAGAATGTGGCGGGCGGCCGCGGAATCCTGGCCCCAGCGCTCGGTCACCTCGATGAGGTGGACGCCGAAGTTGGTCCGGATGGGCTCGGTGACGCGGTTGAGAGGCGTCGCAAACACCGCTGAATCGAAGGGCACCGCCATCCGTCCCCTGGCAAAGACGCCGAGGCTGCCCCCTTCCGCGGCGGATACCGCGTCGGAGGACTCCGTCTGCGCCAGTTCGGAGAAGTCGGCCCCGTCCAGGATTTCCTGCCGTAGCTCGAGGGCCCTGCTCTCCACCGCCAGAGTGTCCTCGGGCGTCGGCGCCTTGGTGAACGCGACCGATACTACGCTGGCGCTGGCGGGGACGGAGAACTCCTCGCGGTTGTCGCGGTAGTAGTCACTGATTTCCCGCGACGTGATCTCGATCTGGTCGTCGGAAACACGCGTGAGGGGTTCAAACGCGACGTAGCGGACGCTGGCCCGCTCGTTGCCGTCCCTATAGGAGGTCCAGAGTTCGGCGTCGGAGACGTAGATCCCCGATCCCACCTGACGCAACAGCTTCCCGCGGGGGATCACGTCCCGATAGTAGGCTTCCAACTGCAGGAGCACGACGCGTTCCGCCGTGGAAATGAACTGCTGGTACTTCGTGATATCGAACTCGCCGTCCGTCATGAAGACCGGGCTGCCAACCATGTCGGGCGGTGGACTGAAGCGTGCGGCGTTCAGCACCTCCTCGTCCGATACGACGATCCCCCTCCGCTCCAGTTCCTGCTGAATCAGGATCATGTTAACGACTTCGTCCCACGCCTGGTCTTCGATTCGCGTGTTCTGGACGGTCGTGATCGGTTCTTCCTGCATCGCCTGGGCCTGGTCGTACAGGTTGCGATACGACGCCATGTACTGCTCGTAGACGACCGGTGTCCCGTTTACGCGTCCGATCTCGCCGAACGATCCGGCGGTCTGCCCCGTGATGTCCATGCCCCACTCGAAGAACATGAGTCCCCCGAAGGCGAGCGCCACGAGGATCATGATCCACTTTGTACTCTTGCGCAGTTCCTGCATCATGGCGGAAACCACCTCCTTGATCGGCCGAACGGGTCGAAACGCCCGGCCGCAATCGTGCAGCCGGGCGCTTCGTTTCCCACGGAGAAGCTAACGCAGTGCGGCCCGCGGCAGAAACCCCGCTGCCGTCGGGGTGCCATTCGGAGCGCGGGCGCCTGCTTGCTCGGGTGTGCCAGCCGCGGGCACGTTGGCCAATGGCGCGTTGACACTGTCGGCGAGGTAAACATATTTTTCGGCCCGGACTGCCGGACGCGAGGTCCGTGACCGAAACGCAGATGCTGCCGGAGAGGACCGAACGTGAGAATCGCCGTAGTCCACGGCCCCAACCTGAACCTGCTCGGGACCAGGGAGCCCGAAGTCTACGGTACGGCCACCCTGGAGGATGTCGACCGGGGAATCGCCGCTCTGGCCGAAGCGCTGGGAGTCGAGATCGAGGCGTTCCAGTCCAACAGCGAGGGGAAAATCCTCGATTTCCTCGCCGATGTCCGCGAGCGCGCGGACGGAGTGGTCATCAATCCGGCTGGGCTTGGACACACCTCGGTTGCGCTGCTTGACGGCCTGCTCGGCATATCAAGGCCGTTCGTCGAGGTGCATCTGAGCAATCCGGCGAGCCGCGAGCCCTTCCGCAGGCACTCCATGATCACGCCGGCCGCGTTGGGAACAGTCGCCGGTTTCGGGGTTGACAGCTATCTTTCGGGCCTACGTTGCCTGCACAGCCACCTGCTGCGGCAGCGACACCAGTGATTCCCGGCGGACAACGGCCGCAACGGCGGAATCAAGCCCCACGAATCAGGAGACTGCAAGGACGGCATGGCAAGCACCGCTGACTTCCGCAACGGCATGGTGCTGGATATCGACGGCGCGCTCTGGACGATCACGTACTTCCAGCATGTGAAGCCCGGGAAGGGCGGCGCCTTCGTGCGTACCAAGTTGAAGAACGTCCTGTCCGGCGCCGTGGTGGACAAGACCTATCGGGCAGGAGAGAGGGTAAACAGCGTCAGGCTGGAGCGACGGCCGGTCAACTACTCCTACACGGACGGGGACCTGTACCACTTCATGGATCAGGAAACCTACGACCTGATCCCCATCGGCAGGGACATGCTCGGCGAAGACCGGTTGAAGTACCTCAAGGAGAACATGGAATGCGAGGGACTGGTCCACGACGGCAATGTGATTTCGGTCGAGTTGCCGGCGTTCGTCGAGCTGGCGGTCACGGATACCGATCCCGGGCATAAGGGCGATACCGCCCAGGGAGCGACCAAGCCCGCGACGCTCGAGACCGGTGCGGTCGTGCAGGTCCCGCTGTTTGTCGACGTGGGCGACGTGCTGAAGATTGACCGGCGCGAGGACAAATACCTTACCCGGGTGAGCGGATGATAGATATCGAATTCGTGCAGGCCCTGATCCGGATGCTCGACGAGTCGTCGCTGGACAACCTGGAACTCAGACGGGGCGGCACACGGATCCGGCTTTCCAAGTCGCCGGGCGGCACCGCCGTTGTCGCCGAGGCCGCTCCGGTCCGCTCGTTGACGGACAATTCCTCGCCACCATCCTCGACGGCCTTGCCTGCGCCCCCGGAGGCCTCGCCGGCCGCCCCCTCGCCGCCCGTTGCGGCAGCGCCGGCGACCGGCCTCACGGATATCACGTCGCCGATGGTGGGGACCTTCTACAGGGCGCCGTCGCCGGAGGCCGATCCGTATGTCGAGGTGGGGGGCACGGTTGCCGCCGGCGACGTGCTGTGCGTGATCGAGGCGATGAAGCTGATGAACGAGCTCGAGTGCGAGGTCGCGGGGCGAATCGTGGAGATCTGCGTCGAGAACGCCGAGCCCGTCGACTTCGGACAGGTTCTGTTCCGCGTGGACCCAGCCTGACCGGGCATACCGCGCGGGCATGTTCTCCAAGCTTCTCATCGCGAATCGGGGCGAGATCGCGCTGCGCATCGTGCGCGCGTGCCGTGAACTGGATGTCGCGACGGTTGCCGTGTACTCGGACGCCGATCGCGAATCCCTGCACGTGCGGTTCGCCGACGAGGCCGTGTGCATCGGTCCGCCCCAGGCCGCCGAGTCGTACCTCAAGGTGTCGCGCATTGTCGCGGCGGCGGAGATCACGGGGGCGGAGGCGGTGCACCCCGGATACGGCTTTCTGGCGGAGAATGCCGAGTTCGCGGAGATCTGCGGGCGTTCGGATCTGGTGTTCGTGGGGCCGTCGCCGGACCAGATCCGGTCGATGGGCGACAAGGCGGTCGCCCGCGAGACGATGCGCGCGGCCGGGGTGCCCGTCGTGCCGGGGTCGGACGGGATCGTCCGCGACGAGGACGAAGCCCTGTCGCTCGCCCGCGACATCGGCTTTCCGGTGATGATCAAGGCGGCGGCGGGCGGCGGTGGGAAGGGCATGCGTGTCGCGAGTGACGAGGCGGGCTTTCGGCGGCACTTCAACGCGGCGCAGGCCGAGGCCGCGGCGGCCTTTGGCGAGGACGGCGTCTATCTCGAGCGTTGCATCGTGCGGCCGCGGCACATCGAGTTCCAGGTGTTCGGGGACCGGCACGGACGGGTGGTGCACGTCGGTGACCGCGACTGCTCGATCCAGCGCCGCCACCAGAAGCTGGTCGAGGAAGCGCCCTCGCCCGGACTGACCCCGGAGCTTCGGCACCGCATGGGCGAAGCTGCGGTGGCGGCGGCGCGCGCCATCGAGTACGTCGGCTCTGGAACCGTGGAATTCCTCCTGGACCCGTCCGGTGAGTTCTTCTTCATTGAGATGAATACGCGCATCCAGGTGGAGCACACGGTCACCGAGGTCACCACGGGGCTGGATCTCGTCAAGGAGCAGATCAGGGTCGCGGCCGGCGAACCCCTGTCCTTCCCCGAAGGGGAGATCCCGCAACGCTGCCACGCCATCGAGTTCCGGATCAACGCCGAAGATCCCGACCGCGGATTCGCCCCCGCTCCCGGCACCATCACCACCTTCCACCAGCCGGGTGGACCGGGCGTGCGCATCGACACGCATGTCTACTCGGGCTACCGCGTGCCGCCGTTCTACGACTCCCTGATCGCCAAGCTGATCGTGTCGGGGAATACACGTGACGAGGCCGTCGTGCGGGGCCGGGAGGCGCTGGAGTCGTTCATCATCGAGGGCATTCCGACGACGATCGGATACCTTTCGCGGATCACGCGCGACGAGACGTTTCGGGCCGGCGGCGCCGACACGGGCTTCGTGGAGCGATTCATGGGCGGCAACGCCACGCCCTGAGCAGCCGCATGCGGATCAGCGTCTATTTTTCCCCCGAAGAGGTCGAGCGGAGCCGACTTCCCGGAGCGGCGGCGGTCGTCATCGATGTCGTTCGAGCGACTTCGTGCATTGTTGAAGCGGTCGCCAACGGCGCTCGGGCCGTCCATCCAGTGGTGTCGGTCGATGAGGCGTTCAGGCTACGCGCCTCGCTGGGAGCGGACACCCTGCTGTGCGGCGAGCGCAGGGGACTCCGGATTGACGGCTTCGATTTGGGCAACTCACCCGCCGAGTTCTCCCGGGCAGCCGTGTCCGGGAAGCGGATGGTGATGACCACCACCAACGGCACCCGCGCATTCGCCGCCGCAGCCGCCGCAGACCACGTCTTCACGGCGTCGTTCCATAACCAGAGCGCGGTCGTGGCCGCACTGCCCAGCGACGGGTCGGTCGTGGTGGTTTGCGCGGGCAAGGAGGGGCGGTTTTCGCTGGACGATACCGTGTGCGCGGGGATCGTCGTTCGCGGGTTGCGCGACCGCGTGCGTGAGCCGGCAAGCTTGAACGACGGGGCGGTGGCGGCAGCCGATTTGGCCGGCACGCACCCGGTGACGGGGGACATGCTGGCGGGGACGGCGGCGGGGCGGGCGCTCGTGGACGTGGGTCTCGGCTCCGACCTGGCACTGTGCGCAAGGGCCGACAGGCATCAGATTGTACCCATGATGTACGATGGCGTGATTAAGGCCCCGCGCGGCTGAGCGGCGTGGCCAGATCCCGCGGGGCAGGGAGGACGGCGAAGCGCGCGGCCACGCGAAAGCGATCCGCCGGAAGGAAGCGGCCGCCGCGGCGAAAGGCCACCGCCGCCGAACGAATGCGGCAGCGCCGTGCCGTGGCGGCGATCACGGCCGTCCTGGCTTTTCTGGTCGCCGCGGCGATCTTCCCGCTGAGGCTGCTGGGCGAGCGTGCCGCCGGGATATTTCGCTCGGGGAACCCGGTAGGCGAGGTCGGGAGCTTCATTGACGAGCAGCTCGTGGCCGCGCTTGGCCTGGGAGCCGGGGCAGTGCCGCTCGCCCTCCTGGCGGCGGCGGCTTCGACCGGCAACTGGTGGTCGGCGCCCCGGCGCAAGAGCCTGTGGGTCGTCACCGTTGCGGTGCTGGTTCTGGTCCCCGTGTCAGCCTTCCTTGCCGGCGCAGACGGCGTGGCGACGGGATTCATCGGGACTGCGATCGGGGGGGCGCTCTATGACGCGATCGGCCCGCTGGGCGCCTGGGCTCTGGTGGGCGCGGCGGTCGTTGCGACCTCGCTCGCAGCCTTCCGGTTCAATCCGTTGGCTCCGCCGGCGGCGGCCGTGGCCAGCACCTACCGGGGCACGAACCGCGGCGTTCGCGCGCTTGCGGCGGCCGGAGGCAGATGGCGGAGCCGCAACCGGGAACGACGCCGCGCCAAGCGTGCGGAGCGGGCCGCGCAGGAGACCGCCGGATTGCCCGGCACATCGGCCGATGAAGGGGCGGACGCCGTGGCGGGGACCGTGTCCGAGCCGGAGTCGGAGCCCGAGAATCCCGAGCCCGGGGTCTCGACGGCGCAGCCCGCCGGACCCGATCTCCTCCGGGACGACGAGTTGCCGTCCGTGGACTACCCGCTGCCGGGCCTGGAGCTTCTCACCGCACCGCGCCACGAGAGCCGTCTCGGCATGGAGCGCGAACTCGACGGTCTGGCCGAAGTGCTGACCCGGACCCTGGAGACCTTTAACATCAAGAGCAGAATCGCGGGGCGCACGACGGGTCCGGCGGTGACCCAGTACGAGGTGGTTCCGGCGCCGGGGATCAAGGTGAACCGGATCGCCAATCTGGACGCGGACCTGGCTCTGGCGATGAAGGCCCGGAGCGTGCGGATCGTTGCCCCCATACCGGGGAAGGGCGCGGTCGGCGTCGAGATCCCCAACCCTCAGCCCGAGATGGTTCGTCTGCGCGAGATCCTGGACGCGCCGGTGTTCGCACGGTCGCGCGGCCTGCTGCCGCTCGCGCTCGGCAAGGACCTTACGGGCGACCCGTTCGTCGCGGACCTGGCGGGCATGCCCCACGCGCTCATTGCCGGCGCCACGGGTTCGGGCAAGTCCGTCTGCCTCAACACGATCATCACCAGTCTCGTCTACCGGCACGGCCCCGACCGGCTGCGATTCCTCCTCATCGATCCGAAGATGGTGGAACTCTCTGCGTACGCCGATCTTCCCCACCTCCGCCATCCTGTCGTGACGGACCCGCGCGAGGCCGCGGGCGCGCTGAAGTGGGCTGTGCTCGAGATGGACCGCCGCTACGGCCTGCTCAGCGCCAATGGGGTCCGGTCGCTGCAGGAGTTCAACGAGCGTCTGGAGGGAGGCGCAGAGATGAAGCTTGCGGTTCCGGACGGCCCGGAAGAGGAAGAGGACAGCTGGGTCTACGACGGCGGGCCGCTCCCCTGGATCGTCGTGGTCGTGGACGAGCTGGCGGACCTCATGATGACCGTCCAGGCCGAGGTCGAGAAGCCCCTGACGCAGCTCGCGCAGAAGGCCCGGGCGATCGGCATCCATCTCCTCGTGGCCACCCAGCGCCCCAGCGTGAACGTGATTACCGGCCTGATCAAGGCCAACTTTCCGTGTCGGGTCGCTTTCCGGGTCGCCTCCAAGACGGATTCCAGAACGATACTCGACCAGAACGGCGCGGACTCGCTCCTGGGGTCGGGCGACATGCTGTTCCTGCCCCCGGCCAAGAGCGAGCCTGTCCGGATGCAGGGAGCGTTCATCTCCACCGGCGAGACCGAGGCCCTGATGGGGTGGTACCGCGAACAGGCCGACACACTGGAAGCGCTGAAGGCCCGCGTGAGGAGCGACGAGGCCGACATCCTGGACGCCGTCAGGGCCGCGGAGAGCGAGGACGACGCCGGCGGCGACGGGGCCATTCGCGGCGATTGGGACCCGCTCTTCCGGGAGGCGGCGGGTGCGTGCATTCAGCAGGGCGCCGGATCGACCTCACTGTTGCAACGGCGCCTGCGGATCGGGTACGGAAGGGCGGCCCGGATCGTCGACCAGCTTCACGACGCGGGTGTCCTGGGTCCCCCGGACGGCTCGAAGCCACGCGAGGTGCTGGTGGGCCAGGCCGGACTGGACGAGATATGTCCCAGCTGATGTTCCCGCGGACCTTTCGCGCGGCCGCCACGCTCGTGTTCCCGGCTGCCGCCGCGACGCTCCTCCTGCTGGCCAAGGCGCGTCCAGCCGTCGCGCAGGAGGACGGTGCGCTCGGCGCGATGGAGGACGCGGCGCGGCACTACCGTGAGGTTCGTGCAATGTGCGCCGACTTCGAGCAGGTGATCGAGGTCCGGCTGCTGGGAAGGACCATCGAGAGCGCGGGCCGCATCTGTCAGCAGCGGCCCAACCTCTTCTCGATGCGTTTCACCGAGCCGCAGGGTGATCTTGTCGTCTCCGACGGGCGGTTCTTCTGGGCGTACTACCCCAGCATGGACGATGAGCAGGTCATGCGCTATCCCGTGGCCGATTCTCCCGGCCGCCACGACTTTTTTCGCGAGTTCCTGGAGGATCCGGCCGCCAAGTATGCGGCCAGCGACAGCGGCACGGAGTCCGTCGCCGGTCACGAGTGTCGCGTGGTGAGCCTGACTCCCACGGCCGCGGCGTCCTACCGCCGGGCCAGGTTGTGGGTCGACGCACGGTCGCACCTCGTTCGGCGGTTGGAGTTGCACGAGGAGAGCGGGAACATCCGCACCGTAACGCTGCACAACGAGGATCTCGCTCCCGTGATCGATCCGGCGCTCTTCACGTTCCAGCCGCCAGCGGGCGCGCGCGTCCTGGGCCCTCCCGGTTCGCCGGCAACGCCTGGAAACCCATGAGGTTGCGCACTCGGGAACTGCCCGTGTTCCCCGTCGCCTCCGGACCGGTCAGACCGAATGTGGACCCGGGCGTGCGCGCGGTCGACCCCCGGTCCTTCGAGCTCGGTCCCGAAGACGGGCCGCGCCTGGGCGTCGTCACCCTCGGCTGCGACAAGAACACGGTCGACTCGGAACACATGATGGCCGCGCTGGTGTCCGCCGGCGCCAGGGTCACCAGCGATGTCGAGAGCGCCGAAGTCGTGGTCGTCAATACATGCGGGTTCATCGATGCCGCCAAGGAGCAGTCCATCGACACGATCCTCAACGCCTGCGCCCTGAAGGAGCAGGGGCAGGTCAAGGCGGTGGCCGCGGTGGGGTGCATGGTGCAGCGCTATCGGGAGGAGATGGAACGCGAAATCCCTGAGGTCGACCTTTTCCTGGGGATTGCGGAGATGTCGCGGCTGGTCCCGGAGCTGCGCACACGCGGGTACATCGGCGACGACTTCATCCCGACGATGGAGCGTCCGCTGCGCATCCTGGCCACCGAAACGCGTCACGTCTCCTTCCTCAAGGTGAGTGAGGGCTGCGACCACCGCTGCGCCTTCTGCGCCATTCCCCACATGCGCGGCCTGCACCGTTCCGCGGATCTCGAGAGTCTGGTCGCGGAGGCGCGTGCGCTGGGCGAGCAGGGCGTCCGCGAGCTGAGCCTGGTCTCGCAGGATACGACGTGGTACGGGCGGGATCTGTGGCGCCACGATCGCTCGGCGCCCCTCCTTCAGGACCTGCTGGAGGCGCTGCTGGAGGGCACGGGGGTGGACTGGTACCGGCTCTTGTACATGTATCCGTCCGGGATCACGCCCGACCTCGTGTCGCTGCTCGCTCGCGAGCCCCGCCTGCTGCCGTATCTGGACATGCCGCTGCAACACGGGAGCGACCGGATCCTGACGCGGATGCGGCGCCCGGAGCGGCAGTCCACGATTCGCGAGCGGGTCCGTTGGCTCAGGGACAGTATCGACGACCTCACCCTGCGTACGACCGTGATTGTCGGCTTTCCCGGGGAGACCGACGACGACGTGCGCGAGATGATGGACTTCCTCGAAGAGATCCGGTTCGACCGGGTCGGCGCCTTCGCGTATTCCATCGAGGAGGGAACCGCGGCCGCCGCAATGCCCGACCAGGTGCCCGACGAAGTCAAGGCGGAGCGGCTGGAACTCGTGATGGAGCGACAAAGGGAGATTTCGTACGAGTCGAACCGTGCGAAGATCGGGTGCCGCGAGAGCGTACTCGTGGACTCGCTTACAACCGAGGAAGAGGGATGCCAGGCCGTGGGGCGCAGCCGGGGCCAGGCCCCCGAGGTCGATGGCAGGACCTGGTTGAAGGAGTTGGGGCGGGCGCGCCCGGGTGACATCGTGGAGGTGGAGATCGTGGACGCCGACGACTACGACCTTACCGGAAGGGTGCTGTTGAATGCCTAGCGCAAAGCGCCGTGTGCAAGTGGGTGTCATAGGGACGGGTGCCGTCAGCCAGCTCATGCACCTGCCGATTCTGTCCGAGCGCGCCGACGTCGAGGTCGCGGCCATATCGGATCTGGACGATCTGAAGGCGCGCGCCGTCGCCGGGCGCTTCGGCGTGCCGCGAATCCTGGACGACGACGCCCTGGTCGCGGACGACGGGATCGACGGGGTCGTGATCAGCGCACCGAACTTTCTTCACGAGGGGCTCGTGGCGAACTGTCTCAAGGCGGGGAAGCACGTGCTGGTCGAGCGGCCCCTGGCACTGTCGTCGGGCGGCGTGCGCTGGGTGCTCGAACAGGCGCAGGGCACGGGACGCGGCGTCGTGCTGGGGATGTCGCACCGGTACCAGCCGGACGTCAGCGCGCTCCGCGCAGTAATCGCCGACGGTGGGCTCGGAGAGGTGAGCACCGCCCGGATCGACTGGCTAAACCAGGCCGTCCGGCGGCCCCGCACGGGATGGCGGCGGCGCGCGCTCGAATCAGGCGGCGGAGCGCTGATGGATCTGGGTGTGCCAGCGCTGGACCTCGCGCTGTGGGTCCTCGGCTATCCCAGGGTTGTCCGTGTCTCCGCGCTCACGCCGGGGGACGGGTTCGATGTGGAGGAAGAAGCCCACCTCCATGCGGTGACTGAGGACGGAGTCGGCATTGTGCTCGCGGCAAGCTGGCGCTACCACGGAACCGAGGACCGGCACTCGCTGCAGGTCCTCGGCGCCGAGGGCTCGGCCCGGCTCTCGCCGCTGTCGATCTTCACGGAGAAGGACGGGCGGGCCGTAAACGTGACTCCGCGGCTGCCCATTCCGCGCGGCGGCGAAGATGTCTACACGAGCGGGTATCGCCGTCTGCTGGATCACTTCGTACGCGTGACGGCCGGGGAGGCCGCCCCGAACCGCCTGCCGAGCAAGCCGTCCTGATGGGTCTCATCGAGGGGGCGTACGAGTCGGCGCGGGAGGGCCGGGAAGTCTCCTTGCGCTGATGCGGGTCGCGGGTAACGTGACGCTGCGCCCGATCCTGCTGGCGGCGGCGTCCGGTGTCCTCGTGGGCGCGACCTTCTCGCCGCATGGAGGTCCGGTCCTGCCCTTTCTTGCCTTCGCTCCGCTCGCGTTTGCCCTCCGCTCCAACTCGCAGCCCTTCGCACCGGGTTTCGTGACCGCGGCGCTCGCCCACGGGATTGGCCTGTACTGGATGATCCCCGCGCTGTCCTGGAGAACGGCGCTTGCCGTGCCCGTGTACCTGCTCGTACTCGTGATGATCGGCATTGTCGCCGGGGCCGCCACCACCGGCGCGGTCAACCTCCATCGAGCGAGACGCTGGCCGCTCCCGCTTTCGCTGGCGATGTGCTGGACAGGCCTTGAATGGACTGCGGCCCACGTACCCGGCGTCTCCTACGCCTGGCTGAATGCCGGTGGATCGCTTGCGTGGTATCCCCCGGCCGCCGCCGGGGCCGAGCTCCTGGGTGTACGGCTGCTCACGGTCTGGACGGTCGCCTGCGGGGCGGTGGTCGCGGGCGCCGCGAAGGGTAGGTGGGCCGACAAGGGCGGCTCGACCACGAATGGCGGCCGGGGGGAATGGTTGCGGGGGACACCGGGGCGGGCGCTTTTGCTGGCAGGGCTGGTGGGAATTCCATTGACGCTCGGCAGCGCTCGCCAGCAGGGCTTCACGGGGCCCACCGTGGAAGACCCCTTGTTGCGGGTGGCGATGGTACAGGCCGGCCATGGCCGCGTGGTCGCGGGCGACGAGAGCGGAAACCGGCCAGAGGCGGCGGAAGGCGTGGCGCAATGGATCGAACCGCTGCGCGCTCTGCGCCAGACCGAGCACTTCGACATCGCGGTGTTTCCCGAGCGGCATGTGGCCGCGACGCTCCGAGACCCGGCCGGTAGCACGGTGTCGGCGACGGGCCGGGAAGCGGCAGGACTTGCCACCGCACTTGGCGTGCCGCTGATTGTGGGCGCGCTCGACGGCCAGGTCACGGATGCGGGCGCGGACACGCTCTGGTACAACGCCGCCTTCGCGTTGAGCCCGGACGGGACGCCTTCCCGCGCCTACCGCAAGCGCCGCCTGGTCCCGGGGCTGGAGGCGGCGGGCCTGGTCGGAGATCCGTTCGGGGCCCGGAACCGGGGCTATGCCGCAGGTCGCGAAGCGCTGCCGCTGACTGCCGGGGGCAACAGCGTCGGCGCCATGGTCTGCTATGACTCGGCGTACGGGGAGACCGCCCGGGCGCTTGTCCGTGCTGGTGCGGAGTGGCTCGCCGTCCTGTCGAACGACGACTGGCTGGACCCCGATCTGCCCTTGCGCGTGACATGGGCCTACTGGCAGCATGCCACCCACGGCCGGCTGCGGGCCATCGAGAACAGGATCGGTCTCGTCCAGGTCGCATCCACGGGGTACACATTCGCGGTCACGCCCGCCGGTACCGGCCCCGAATCCCTTCTGGAGCCGGGTGCGGAGGGCATTGCAGTGGCGGGTGTCGGCCACAGGGCCACCACGACGCTGTTCACGAGGGTCGGGGATGTCCTGGGTCTGGCCTGCTTCGTCGTCTTCGTCGGGGGACTGTTCACGCGCAGCGGCCGGAACGGGAATCTCCCGCCGCCGCCGACCCGTCATTAGTTTACCTCTCCCCCTTTCACGAAGAGCCGGTACATGCTGGACGAAATCAAGGCGAAGATCTCCGAGGAGGTCGAGACGCTCACTCACGAACTCAACGTCGAACTGCCGGACAGGATCCAGAAGGCGGTCGAACTGGGTGACCTGCGCGAGAACGCGGAGTACAAGTCCGCGCTGGAGCGCCAGCAGTTCGTTCAGGCGAGGATCGGGCACCTGGCCGGTCGCATGGCCGAAATCTCGAAGATCAACGTCGCGGACATGCCGTTGGACCGGGCGGGTTTCGGGTCCAGGCTCACGGTGCAGGATCTTGCGCTCGACCGCGAGGTCACCTTTACGATCGTGGCGGGTGACTACATCGACCTGGAGGCAGGGCACGTCTCCCTGGACTCGCCGATCGGGAGGGGGCTGACCGGTTCCCGCGAAGGCGATGAGGTCACGATCGAACTGCCCGCGGGCCAGCGGCGGTTCCGGGTCGTTGAGTTGGCCACCTTGCCCCGGCAGTTGGCTGATGGGGGCAAGTAGCCTCGCCCTTCGGCCCGTCCGCCTGTTGTCCGGCTCACCGAACCGGCGCCCGCGTCAATTTCCCTTCAAGATCGACTCGTAGACGATCGGCCGCAGCAAGCGGTCCACGGGTGCCCCGCCGAACGGCTGGAGCTGGGTCCATGCGAAGGCGACGAGATCCTCCGCCGGATCGATCCAGAAATAGGTGTTGGCGACACCTGACCACCAGTACGCGCCGTCCTCCTCGTCGGCGGGCACCGCGAAACCGAGTCCGAATCCGGTATCGCCGAGCCCGGGCAGAATCGGGATCAGGTCGCTCGACAGGTGGTTGCGCGTCATTCGCCGTACGGTTTGTGGCTGCAGCAACCGGACCCCGTCCAATTCTCCATCGCGGAGCAGCATCTGCGAGAAACGGAGGTAGTCAGTCGCAGTAGACGTGAGGCCTCCGCCGCCGGAAAACCAGGTGGCGGGCCGGGTGAATGCGTCGTCGCCCGCCCGGCCGGCGGGTTGCAGCCCTCGCCTGGACATCCGGTACATCCGCGTGAACCGGTCGTGCTTCCCTGCGGGCACATGGAACCCGGTATCGTCCATGCCCAGGGGATCGAAGATGCGCTCGCGGAAGAAGTCGTCCAGCGATTGGCCCGACACGACTTCCACGACGCGCCCGAGGACATCGGTGGACATGCTGTACACCCAACGGTCACCGGGGTCGTCGACGAGCGGGAGCGCGGCGATGACGTCGACGCGCTCTTCGAGATCCTGCCGTGATCCGGTGGAGCCGGCGTATAGCGCGCGATTGTACATCGAGTCCACCGGACTGTCACCGAAGATCCCGTAGGTGAGCCCCGAGGTGTGCGTCAGGAGGTCGCGGATCAGGATGGGGCGGTCGGGGGGACGGGTGGCGCCGCCATCGTACACCGCGGCGTCGGCAAACTCGGGGATAACGCTCGCAAGCTCGTCGTCGAGAGACAGCATCCCTTCCTCGACGAGCATCATGGCGGCCACACTCGTCACGGGCTTGGTCATCGAGTAGATGCGAAAGATGTCATCGGGTTCCAGCGGGTCCTGGTCGAGCACGCGCCAACCGTGCGCCTCCCAGTGCACGACCTCGCCGCGCCGCGCCACCATGGTCATGATCCCGGCGGTGCGGCCGGCGTCGATGAACTGCTGCATCGTCGGACCGATTCGGGCCAGAACCTCGCTGGACAGGCCCACATCCTCCGGAGCGGCGGTCGTCCGGACCGCTTGGCCGGCCGGCCCGGGATCGGCGTCGAGCGCGAAGGTCCATATGTAGGGGGCTCCAACCCTGGACACGAGCCCGGCCGCGATCGATACGTACTGTCGGCCGTCGATCGAATAGGTGACGGGAGATCCCGCGCCGCCGCCGACATCTGCGGACCAGAGTTCCTGTCCCGTGCGTGCGTCGAGGGCGGCCAGATTGGAATCGGTAGCCCAGAACACGAGGTTGCCGCCAGTGGTCATCGTGCCGCCGTGGTCTCCCTCGGCCGGGACCCGCCATACCTCACGGTTCTCTGCGGGGTCCCAGCCCAACAACAGATTCCGAGGCCCCTTCAACGCCGGCCGCTCCGGCCGGTTGCCCTCGTCGCTCCGAACTGTCCCGGTGTTCCACCTGCCTTGCTCGTACTCGTAAGTGCCGGTCATCTCGTAGTAGGAGTTGTTGTTGGTCGCCGGCAGGTAGACGAGTCCGGTTCCCGGGTTGAACGACATGGTGTGCCAGTTGTGGGCACCACTCGGCCCGGGGGCCAGGTAGACGCCCCGTCCGGTCATGCCATACCGCGCTTCCGGCGTCTCGACCGGGCGCCCGGTCGCGGGGTCCACGCCGGACGCCCAAGTCAGGTCGTCGGCGAAGGCTTCCGCGGATATCAGCTCTCCCGTAATCCGGTCGACGACGTAGAAGAAGCCGTTTTTCGGCGCCTGCACGATGACCTGTCGCTCGCGGCCGCCGATCTCGAGGTCCAGCAGCATGAGAGGCTGCGTGGCCGTGTAGTCCCAGTCATCGCCCGGGGTGGTCTGGTAGTGCCAGACGATCGAGCCGTCAGCGACGTCCAGCGCCACGATGGCCGAGAGGTAGAGGTTGTCCCCGCCACCGGGACTGCGATGGTCGCGGTTCCAGGGCGATCCGTTCCCGGTGCCGATGTAGAACAGCCCCGCGGACTCGTCGTGGACCATGGCATCCCAGACCGTTCCGCCGCCGCCTGCGATCCACCACTCACCGGTCCAGGTCTCGGCTGCCGCGCGCATCGCTTCACTTTCGAATCCGAGCGCGGGATTCCCGGGCACCGTGTAGGTACGCCACAGCTGCTCCCCGGTCCCGGCGTCGTACGCTGAGACGTAGCCGCGCACGCCGTACTCGGCGCCGCCGTTGCCGATGATGACCGCGCTGCCCGTCACACGGGGCGCCCCGGTGATGGTGTAGTCCGAGCCGGGCGGGGTCGTCTGCGTGGTCCACCTGACCGATCCGTCGTGGCGGTCGAGTGCCACCAGGCGGCCGTCGAGCAACGCCGCGTAGACGATGTCGCCATCCACCGCGACGCCGCGGTTGACATCGCCGCAGCATGCGCGGGGCCCGCCGTTCTCGGCGTCGGGAATCCCCGGATCCCAGCGCCAGATCTCCTCGCCGGTGGCCGCGTCCAGCGCGAACACGAAACTGAGGGCGCCGGTGGCGTACATGACACCGTCCACGACCAGCGGCGTCGTCTCAAGGCGGGCGCCGGTCTTCGGGATTTCCCAGCGCCACGCGAGTTCGAGTCCGCCGACGTTGTCCGTGTTGATCTGGTCGAGCGGACTGTAGCGTGTCTCGGCCGCGTCGCGCCCGTGCATGGGCCACTGCGAGACGGCGCGGCCGGTGGTGGTCTGCTGTCCGGCCGCCAACGAGCCACCGGTGCCTGCGAATGCCGCCAGCATGCCCGCGACCGCAAACAGGGTGGGCATTGCACGGGCGGTTCGGGCGAAGAGAAGCGTTGGGGCCAGGGGTGTCGGCTTCATGAGGATCCCGGTTGACTGGGTGGGAGTGGTCGATTGACTCAAGATTGTGCCCGGGTCCGAGCCCGGCGCGGAACAAGATGCGTCGGGTAGCTGGATTCTGCGAATCACCGGTATCTTTGACCCTCATGAGACTGAACGATGTGCGGCTGCTCGCCTGCCTGTTGCTACCGCTGGCCGCCTGTGCGGACACCCGGGAACCGCCCGCCTTCGTCGCGGCTGCCGACTCGCGCCAGCTCATGGTCTCCGTGATCGAGCCCGCCGCCGAAGCCTACTGGGACGCCGTCGGCGTAATCATGGACGAAGAGGGCACGCACGAGATCGAGCCGCGTACCCCGGAGGAGTGGGCGGCCGTCGAGAACGCGGCCTGGGTTCTGGCCGAGTCGGGTAACCTGCTGTTGCTGGAAGACCGCGCGCAGGGCAGGGGACACTGGATCGCCATGTCACGCTCGATGATCGAGGTTGGGCGACGTGCGGTGGACGCGGCCGCCTCGAAGGACCCGCAGGCCGTGTTCGACATGGGCGCGGAAGTCTACTTCGTGTGCACAGGATGCCACGCGGTCTACGCCACCGAAACGCTGCGTCCGAACGCGTTGCCGGCTGGCGACCCGCGGACCCCGGATCCACGCCGCCCATGATCGAACGCTTTCTGGGCTGGCTCGGCGAAACCCCGTGGAGCGTCGCGCTTCTGGAATCGCTGTACGTGTGGCCGCTGGTGGAATCGACGCACGTCCTCGCACTGGGCCTGTTCGTCGGCACGACCGTCATGATGGACCTCCGCCTGGTGGGCATCGCCTTCCGCAGGGTGCCCGTCCAGGCATTCACCGGTCGCCTCCTGCCGTGGACGCACATCGGCTTCGCGGTCATGGCCGTCACCGGGCTCCTCCTCTTCTACTCCCAGCCACTGCGCTACTACCACAACGTCTTCTTCCGCGTGAAGGTGCTGGTGCTGATCGCGGCCGGCATCAACGCCTTCATCTTCCACCGGGGGGCGCAGCGCCAGGCAGCGGAATGGGCAGACGACGCCATGCCGTCCCGGGCGGCACGTGCGGCGGGGGCGGTTTCGCTGGCCGCCTGGACGGTGGTCGTTGTGACGGGTCGGCTCATCGCCTACAACTGGTTCGACTGCGACCTGCAGCCTCAGCCCGACTGGGTGAACTGGGCGGCGGGCTGTGCGGCCGGATCGGAGTAGGGATCGTGTCCCTGGCCGTCGCGGCGTAGCCCAATGCTCGAGCCCTTCTTCCGCTGGTGCGAGTCCACGCTGATCGGCAGGGCCGTCGCCGAGTCCGTCTGGGCGTTCCCGATCCTGGAGGCGATCCACCTGCTGGGACTTTGCATGCTGGGCGGGGCGCTGCTGGTCGTCGACCTGAGGCTGCTGGGCACCGGACTCACCGGCCAGCCGATTGCCCAACTCGCGCGCAACGCGCGGCGGTGGCTGATCACCGCTCTTGCGATCATGGTCGCCACCGGGATCCCGCTCTTCCTTTCGGAAGCGATCAAGGCTTACTACAACACCTCGTTCTGGGTGAAAATGATCACCCTGCCCATCGCGCTCCTCTTTACCTTCGCGGTGCGCGAGCGGGTGGCGCGCGCGGAGGGGCTGGAGCCCGGCGTCCGTGGAAAGGTCGTTGGTGCGGTGTCGCTCGCGCTGTGGTTCACCGTGGCGGCCGCGGGGCGGTGGATCGGGTTTTCGTAGCCTGTGGTCCCGCCGGCCATCACTCCGTCGTCAGATCCCCGCGTGCCCATTCAAGCAGCTCTCCAGCCGCCTTGCATGTGAACACCTCGGCAGCGATCGCGGCCAGACGGTGGCGAGCCGGTATGGTGCGCCCGAACGAGGGGCGTTGGAATGGGCGGACAGGACTGATTGCCCGTGAGCGCGATGGCAGCAGATGATCGAGAGGTCGCTGCTGTACGTGGCGGCAACCCGGGCCCGCGGGGCGCTATACGTGTTCAGCTGGGGGAGGGCCGAGCCCCTACTTGCCCGACGCTTGGACCGCCGTCTGAGGGGGCGTCAAGCGCGGACGCAGCCGGGCCGAAGCGACCGTCACGCCCCTAGCACCGTCCCCGCTCCCGCCGCGCCCTCAGCAGCTCCTCGTCGTAGGGAGCGCCCGTCCCCGACGACCCCAGGAAGATCTTGCTCCCGTCCGTGAAGGTCACGTCGCGGCCGTTCGCCCGTTTCAGGGAGTGATCCTTGGCCTGGTACCCGTCGACGATGATCTCGGTGCCGGGCTGAAGGCAGTCGCGCCTGAGCCCGCGCCGCAGCAGGACGTTCGGCGTCCCTCCCTCGACGGCCCACACCTCGGTCGTTCCGTCCTCGTTCTCGATCTCGAGGTGGATCCACGTGTGCGGGTTCACCCATTCCAGCCTGACGATCTGACCCTGCAGGCGCACCGGCGCATTGCGGTCGAACTCGGCACCGAAAGCATGATGCGCCACCAGGGGCACCGCGATCCCCGCCGAAAGGGCCAGGCCGCCGGCCACCATCGTCCAGGTTTTACGCATTTTACGTATTTTACGCATTTCCCTAATTCCCCTGATTCCTTCGCTCTTCGGCCCGCGCCCCGCGCAGCACGTTTTCGAGCGCGTAGTTCGCTTCGTGGCAGGCGTATTCGTAGACGAGCCCGTCGAGCCGCGTGAACGGCACCTCGCCGCTCCACGGCCGCGTGAACATCAGCGGGTCCTCGACGGTGAATTCGTAGTTGATGGTATGCTCGTCGGCGCGCGTGAAGCGCTCGGTCACCTTGAATTCCTCCGTCGGCGCAAACCCCTGAAGCGTCTGGTTGGGGTGGAGGTTGGTGGTCTCCACGACCAGCGTGTCGCCGGCCCAGCGTCCCCAGGAGTCGCCCATCCACGGACGGATGTGCGGCGGCAGGCGGTTCGGTTCACCGAGACGAATGATCCGGACATCGTGGACCATCTCGGTCATGATCATTACATGGTCCGGGGTCTGCACGATTGTGTAGTTGTTGTTGTAGAAGTAGTTGGGCAGCATCGGCGGGCCCGCGTTCGACCCGAACGACATGATGCAGCGCTCGGCCAGGGGACGGTTCTCGGGGTTGTCGTAGGCGCCGAACTGAGCACGTAAGCGACGCCGCTCGCCCATCCGCCTCCGACCTTCTTCGTTCAGTTCCGGCACGCGTCCGTTCTCTGGGTCGACGACGAGCGACGTCCTGGGCTCGCCGTTGAAGACCGCGACGCGCTCGCCGGCATCGATGAAGAAGGAGTTGTAGCCCCCGGTGCCCCCCGATGCGGCGTCGAAGAGCGGGTTCCCGGTGAATACGCCACCAACCGGCGGAGCCTCGCGGTTGGGATCGCTGTCGGCGTAGGCCTCCACGCGGGAGTCGTAGACCCATCCCTCGATCTCGGCGACCTCTTCCCAGGTGTAGACCGGCCCCAGGTCATCCCGGCGCTGAATGGTCGTGATCGTGGCGTTGGACCAGTTGCCCTGCAGGTCCGGGTGCCCCGTGGGCGTGCGCGGGACGACCCACTCGCGTGCCTCCTGCTCCTGGGCGGCGGCCGGTGGGGCGTGGAGGGCGGCAGCTGCGGTCGCCGGCGGGGCGTGGAGGGCGGCAGCTGCGGTCGCCGGCGGGGCGTGAGAGGCAGCCGCGACGGGAGGCGGGGCCAGGGAGGCGATCGCGACGGCGGCCAGCGCGAGGGCTGCGGCCGTGCGCACGGCTGGTGCGACGGCCGCAGCCATGCTCACAAGAGGTGCAGTACGGCGGGCGCCGCATTTCGCAGGCATCGCCGGGCGGGGTCCCACCGAGCTAGCGGCGAATCGGGTTCTTGCGCAAATGGCCATACATCAGCTCCTCCACGAACTCGACGCACTTGAACTGACCAAGGCGCGCGTTCGGGTCGATATTGCGATAGAGCGGCATCCGGATCGTCCACGGGCGCGCGAACGTCTCGGGGTCATCGAGCTCGGCTTCGTACATGATATGGTCGGGACCGAGCATCGTATAGCGCTCGGTGACGTTGAGCCGGGCGCTGTGGTGGTTGCCCGCGCGGTCGAGCCAGGTCTGGCCGTTGAAGCCGTTGACTTCGACGACGAAGGTGTCGCCCTCCCAGTGGCCAACCGACTGGCCCATCCACGAATCGACCTGGGGCGGACCCGGGTCCTCCAGGTAGATGTCGCGCATGGCGCCCGCGTACTCGTAGGCGATGAAGAACCTGGACTCGCTCTGGAAGATCCGCAGCGGGAACGGCATGTAGGTCGCCCGCGGCACCCCCGGCAGGTAGCACCTGATCTCGGGGTCGCGTTCCAGCCACAGTTCGCGGTTTTCGTCGCGGCGGGCGAGCGCGTCGGGCAGGTAGGGGATTTCTCCGCCCACGACCACGCCATAGCCGGATGGGACGGAGCCGACCGCACCCAGGGCGAGCACCTCGTCGGCGGGCACGGGGATCACCGGACCCGGCTGCATCGCAAGCGCGGGGCGCGCCGTGTGCGGCTCGATATCCCAGTGCGCGTTGCCAAGCGTCTGCCAGAGCCCGTTCATGTCGGGTTTGCCGGACGCGGTGCGGGGAATGGCGGCGTCCTGCGCGCAGGCCACGCCCGGTACGGCGAGGGCAGACAGGGTCGCCAGCGCCGCCAGCATCAGGGTTCTCGGTCGTCTCATCACGCTCTCAATCTGCGGGTTCACTCGGACCCGGTCCAGTTACCGGAGGCCCCGGTCCAGCTACCGGAGGCCCCGGTGCCGTTACCGGACCCCGAATGCCAGCAGCAGGTTCCCCGGCATCTGGTTGAACGTCCCGTATCCGCTGTTTACGAAGAGCATCCCGTCGGCGACCACCGGGCCCGGACCGTCGATCGCCCCTCCGCGGGCGGGCACTCCGTTGGAAGACTCCAGCACCTCGGTGGTGTCGAATTCCCAGACCACCGTCCCGTCCAATGTTGAATGGGCGCGAATGATGCCGTCGAGGCCGCCCGCGAACACGATGCCCTCGATCGCGGTAACCGCCGCCGAGATGGCCGCGTAGCATCGCTCCTTGCCCTCGCAGCCGTTCTCGGGCGCCGGCGCGCTCCATACCACGTCGCCGGTCATCAGATCGAGCGCGTACAGCCCCGGGGCGCGCTCGTGCTCGGGGTTCACGTCCGTGATCACGGCGTTCCTGTCGGCGTTCGGCGCATACGCAAGGCGGCCGTCGCTGGCCATGCCCCAGTGAATCCCGCCCAGCATGCTGCCCTTTCCTACCTGGGTCGACCAGAGCACGGCGCCTTCCGCGTCGGGGTCCAGCGCCCACACGGTCCCGGATTTCTGCCCGGCCACGAGAATCTCCCGGCCGTCCAGGCGCGTGACCAGCATGGGGGCCATGCCGAAGTCGAGGTCCGGCCCGATGGGATCCGGGCAGTTCTCGCGGAACCGCATCTGCGTGCACGCCATGTTGAAGGCGTCGTCGGAAGTCGCCTGGAAGGACCATGCGAGTTCGCCGGTCTCGATGTCGAGCGCGACGACCGCGTCGCTGTTCCCGGTGGTTGGGCGGTTGAGGTTCTCGCCCGTTCCCGCGTAGACGAGGCCGCGGCGGGGATCCACGGTCGGACTCGACCAGACCGCCGCACCCGAGGGCGCCCACCGTGGCGTGCCCACGGCGTTGGCCTCGATCGCCTCCGGGTAGCCTGGGATGATCCGGTGATACCAGAGCGTCTCGCCGGTGAGGGCGTCCACGGCGGCGACCGCTCCCGACGATGTGCAGCACTCGTAGCCGGGATCGCCGGCCAGGACGACTTCCAGGGAGGAGATGGGGACGAAGAGCCGTCCGTCGTGCAGCGCGGGGGTGCCGGTTCCGTAGGACGCCGGGTGCCAGCCCACGCGGGACTTCCACAGCAGGGTGCCGCTTTCCACGTCCAGCGCGTAGACGTTCGTGCGCGAGTCCATGAACCAGGCGGCCGGTCCCCCCTCGGGTCCCTCACCCAACAGGACCGCTCCGCGCACGCCGGCATCCGCCCTGAATTTCCAGCGGATGCACCCGGTCCCCGCGTCCAGGGCCAGGACGTTGCCGAACGGCCCGCCCACGACCACGTGTCCACCCGCGACGGCGGGCGATGTGCGAACCTCCCCCGCGTCCGGAAACGCGAAGGCCCAGCGCAGCTGCAACGCCGGTACGTCCGCGGCGGCGAGTCCCGCCCTGTCCGGGGACTGGAAGCCCGTACCCGCCAGGTTGCCTGCAAACCCCATCCAGGAGACGGCCCCGACATCGAGGGGGAACCGTCCCGCGGCCGCGCAGAACGCAGACTCGGGGAAGCTTTCTTCCACGTAGGCCCGGCGAGCCAGGTACTCCGCGACCCGGATCCGCTGCTCGGCGGACAGCGCCGCCCCCTCCGCGCGCATGACGCCGTCTTCCAGGGACGCCACGATGGCGCGTGGAGACAGCTGGTTGAGCAGTCCGGTGCCCGGCGTGCGCTCATCTCCGGCCGAGGTATGGCAGCTGGCACATTCGTCCGCGAAGATGCGCGCACCCTCTCCCCGTTCCTGCTCTCCGGGGTCCTGCGCCCGGGACGGCCCAGGCACCAGGGAGGCGACGAGGCCCGCGGCCGCCACGGCCGCCGTGCAGGTGCTCTTCATGGATTCACGTTCCGCTGAACCAAGCTGACAAAGCGAAAGCCCCCGGGAGGTCCGGTGCTATCCGGAACATCCCGGGGGCTCTAAAACCGGCCGCAACCCGGCGCGAACACCGCCTACGGCGCGAACAGTTGGATCGTGATTCGGCTTAGTTGCCGAAGCGGCGACCGCTTGCCCTTGCCGGGTTGGGCTGGGTACTTGGACTAGACAAGAGATCACCTCCTTTTTTCGGGTTCGACATCGGGCGGGATTCCACATCCAGCTCGAAACCGGGCCGCCGCTTTTCGACGACACGGCAATGGCCTTGTGAGCCGCCTGTAATGTATACTCGGCTGTATCCGTGAATCAAGCCGGGAGACCATCCACGTGAACCGAAGCTTTTTCCGCCGAGCCCGCGCCACTGCCGGTATCGCCGCCATCGCGGCCGCATGCTCGGGGCCCAGCCAGGCCGGCCCCGCCGATCTGATCCTGGCGGGTGGTCCGGTGATCACGCTGGACAGCGAGAGCCGGGTCGCCGAGGCGGTAGCGGTTCGCGGTGAGCGCGTGGCCGCGGTGGGGACAATCGCGGAGATCGAGGCGTTGGCTGGCCCGGGCACGGCGCGCGTGGACCTCGCGGGGCGCGCCGTCACCCCGGGGCTGATGGATGCGCACGTCCACTTCGCGAGTGGCGGGGCGAGCCGGCTCTATCGTCTCGACCTGAGCTACCCGAACGTCGAGAACATCGGCGATGTGCAGCGCCTGGTGGCCGAGCAGGCGGGGCGCGTGGGCGAGGGTGATTGGGTGCGGGGCGGTGGCTGGGACGAGGGCAAGCTGGCGGAGTTGCGCTACATCTACGCGTCCGACCTGGACGCCGTCGCCGCCGAGCACCCGGTCTGGCTGTCGCACACGATGGGGCACTACGGCGTTGCCAACTCGCTCGCTCTTGAGCTGGCGGGGATCACGGCCGACACGCCCGACCCGCCCGGCGGGACGATCGACCGCGACGCCGACGGCAACCCGACCGGAGTCCTCAAGGAGTCCGCCCAGGGGCTGGTGTCGCGTCTCATTCCTGGTCTCGGCCCGGATCAACAGCGTGAAGGGATCCGCTCACTCGCCGACGCCTTCAACGCCGAGTGCATGACGGGAGGGAAGGATCCGGGGATTGGGCGCGGCACCTGGGATGCCTACCGCGACGTCCTCGCCGACGGCGATCTCAGCGTGCGGATCTTCGCCCTGTGGCGGGGGCGTGACGGCACGATCGACGAGGTCCGCGCGTATGCGGACAGCCTCGCGACCTTCACACGGCCGTACGAGTCGACCGGCGACGACCGCCTGATCTCCGGCGGCGTGAAGCTCTACATCGACGGCAGCGGCGGTGCCCGCACGGCATGGCTTTACGAAGACTGGAACCGCGAGCACACCCACACCGACACCGGCAACCGCGGCTATCCCACGATGGACCCGGACGAACTGCGGCGCCGCTTCCGCGCGTATCACGACGCCGGGCTCCACGTCAGCATCCATTCCATCGGCGACCGGGGAATCGACTGGACCGTCGACAGCTTCGTGGAGGCGGTTGAAGCGACGCCCACTCGCGGGCTCCGGCACGGCATTATCCACTCGAACATCCCCACCGACCGCGCACTGGACCTCATGGCCGAACTCCAGCGGGACTGGGAGGCGGCCTATCCCGAGCCGTCCCCCTCCTTCACGTGGTGGATCGGCGACACCTACGCGGGCAACTTCGGTCCCGAGCGCGCCCTGCGCCTGAACCCGTTCCGGTCGTACCAGGAGCGCGGAATGATCTGGGCAAGCGGGTCGGACTACTTCGTCACGCCCTTTCCGGCGCGGTACGGCGTGTGGGCCTCGGTCGCCCGCCGGCCGCTGCTTGGCGTGTATGGTCCGCAGCCCTACGGCACGGCCGAGTCCGTCGACGCCGAGACCGCGCTGCGCTCTTTCACGACCTGGGCCGCGCACCAGATGTTCCTGGAGGACGAGGTGGGGACCATCGAGCCCGGCAAGTACGCGGATCTGGCGGTGTGGGACCGAAACCCCCTTGCGGTCCCCACCGACGACCTGCGCGACATGACCTGCGAGATGACCGTGTTCAACGGGGAGGTGGTGTTCGAGCGGGAGGTCGGGGACAATGGCGAACCAGCGGCTCAGGCATCGCCATCCCCGCAACGCCAAAGGACCCTCCTGCTTTGGGGCCGTGCCGGCCCCGACCGCGTGCAACTGGATCCCGCGGTCGTCCTGCATGGGGCGGCGTCGCTGCCCGAGTCTCCCGGACCCTACCGGATCGAGGGCCGCGGACCGGATGGCCAACAGCACTTTTCGCTTGCGTTCGTCCCCGCCGTCGAGGCCGAGACCGGTCAGGGACACTTCGTCTTCACGCTTCCCGTGGATCCGGCCTGGGCTGGTTCACTGGCACGAATCATCCTCTCGGGCCCGGCTGGCTCGGACGTCCTCGACGCCGGGACGGATCAGCCCATGGCGGTGATCAGCGATCCGGAAACCGGGCGCATCCGGGCGATTCTGCGGGGTGCGGACGCCCTTGAGGGATCGGATGCTCGTGAGCGACTGGCTACAGGCGCCGTCGCCTCCTTCAGCCGCGGCCTGCCCGACGCTGCGGCGCTGCGGGGAAGGAAGTAGTCGAGCGACCGTCGCACGCGCGTCGGCACCCGCCCTCACGCCGCCTTGTACGCCCTCCGGAACACCAGAGCACTCACCAATACCGCGATCCCGATCCACACGACCCCCCAGGTCACCGTGGGGATCCCGGTCATCTCGGCCAGCATTGCCGCGTCGGACCGCAAGTGGGGCCGGTCGATGACGTCGCTCTTGATGTCGAGGATCGCGTACAGGCAGCTGGTGAGGCCCAGCGCGGTGAGGACCACGCGGCTGGCGCCGGGACCGAGCTTGCGTCCGGCGATCACGAGGGCCGTGCCGAAGCCCAGGCCGAAGAGGAGCCCGAAGCCGTTGCGGACGTAGAGGGCGGTCAGGGCCACGACCATCACGCCCACGGCAAGGATCAGGAGACGATTCGGAATCCGGCTCGCGCCCGCGGCCGAGAGCAGGATCACTCCCCAGAGCAGGCTGCCGAGGTATCCGGCGGACAGCGTGATGAACGCGTTGCCGCCGCCGCAGTAGCAGGCACCGCCCTCGGCCGGGTCGAGAACGATTCGCTCGATCGTGCCGCCGGTCGCCACCGACGCGATGCCGTGGCTGATCTCGTGCAGCATGACCACGAAGATCTTGAGGGGGTAGACGACGGGTGTGTCCCACAGAAACCAGACGGCGGCGAAGTAGACCGCGAAGCCGCCGAGAAAGACCAGCTTGCGCCGGGTCGTCGAGTGTTGCCGAGCTTGGGCCATGACCAGGATTCCAGTTTTCCGATTGAAGGGACGCGCGCCTGAGCGCCCATGATGTCATCCGGCGGCGGGTGTCGCCAACCGCCGGGTTTGACCTTCCGTACGTGCCACGGGCCTTCCCTGTTCCGATGATTCGCGTGCGGGGCCGGGTTGCCGGCAGCCATTGGCTCGTCCAGGCCGCTTCGGTAGCTTGAGTCGCCACGGCGAAGAAGTCCACCGGGAGGGTCCTGTGAAGAAGAGCGCGTGCGCAGTGGTCATGGTGCTGGGATTCGCTGCCTGTGAAGTGCCCGAATACAAGCTCCTGGAGGTGGGGGATCCAGCGCCCGCCTTCGCCGCAACCACGCTGGACGGGACCGAAGTGGGCATCGAGGATCTCACCGGCGATCCGTTCATGCTCAACATCTGGGCCACCTGGTGCGCTCCGTGCCGCGAGGAGATGCCCGAGCTGCAGGAACTGCACGACACCTACGCCGAGCGCGGGTTTCAGGTGGTGGGCGTGAGTGTCGACGACCGGGGCTCGCTCCCCACGATCGAGGCGTTCATCGCCGAAATCGGGGTCGACTTCCCGATTTATCACGATCCCTCCTGGGAGATCGTCGACTCCTATTCGCTGTTGGGATTGCCGGGGACGTTCCTCGTGGACCGGGAGGGGACCGTCGTGAGGAAGTGGATGGGTCCCTTCCACCCGATGGAAGAAGACGTGCAGGAGGATGTGCGCGAACTGCTGGACGCCGCCGCGGCCGCGCAGCCCTGACGCGGCGCGGCGGCCCACCTGTGAAGTCTGAGCAACAGCGGGGGGCCTCGCACACCGCCGACGCTCCCGCCGGGGACAGGGGCGGGCACGGCCCCAAGGTGGTCGCGGGACTGAGCCGCGACCTCGGACTGATCTCGGCGCTCGCCATCGGGACGGGCACGATGATTGCGGCGGGGATCTTCACGCTGTCGGGGCTGGCCGTGGGCTACGTCGGCAGCGCGGCGATCGTCAGCTTCCTCCTCGCCGCGCTCGTCGCGGCCTTCACGGCGCTGTCGTACTGCGAGTTCGCCTCCATCTACCCCTTCTCTGGCGAGGGCTATCTCTACGCGCGCAAGACCTTCCCCCCGCTGCTCGCGTACCTGGTCGGCTGGTGCCTTCTGCTCGGGTACACCTCGTCCTGCGCGTTCTACATCGCCAGTCTGTCCAGCTACTTCAACGAGTTCATCTGGCACTTCGCGATCTCGGCGCTGCCCGGGATCATCTTCCTGGCCGCGCTCACCCTTCTCAACGTCAAGGGCACCAAGGAGAGCGGCACCTTCCAGATCGTGGTCACGGCGGCCAAGATCGTGCTGCTCGTCTGGTTCATCGTCGGGGGGCTCGGCGGGCTCGACACGGGGGTGATCGCGGACCGCTTCATCGGCGACATCCCGCTCATCGCGTCCACGGCCGCGCTCGTCTTCATCACCTTCTTCGGGTTTTCGGCGATCGCGGCCTCGGCGGGCGAGGTCATCAATCCCACGAAGACGATTCCGCGCGCCATCTTCATCTCGATGATCGTGGTGACGGTGCTCTACGCGCTGGTCGTGCTGGTCGTGGTCATCGCGGACCTGACCGAGTACACGGAAGCGGCGATGGGTGTCGCCGCGAGGGCCTTCCTGGGACCGATCGGCGGCATGGTGATCGTGGGGGGCGCGCTCTTCTCGATGATCTCCGCCTCGAACGCCTCGATTCTGGCGGGCTCGCGCGTGGCGCTTTCCATGAGCCATCTGCGGCACCTTCCCGGCGTTTTCGGCCGGATCAACGCGCGCTCGCAAACCCCGATCTACGCACTGGTCGCCGTGGGCGGCGCAATCGGTGTCTTCGCTCTGCTGCTGCCGCTGGAATCGCTGGCCCACTTTGCCAACCTCGTTTTGCTCCTCGCGCTGTGCTTCGTGAACGCGGCGCTGATCGTGCACCGGCGGCGCTTCCCCGACATGGAACGGCCCTTTCGGGTCCCGCTGGTACCGCTCCTCCCGGCGCTCGGGATCGGGGCCAACATCTACCTGATCCTGCAGATCCCGGTACAGGGACACATCCAGCCGGTGGTGCTGGCGATTCTGGCGCTCGCGCTCGGGCTGTTCGCGTACGCGGCGTGGCGGGGCACACGTTTCGACGTGCCCGATCCCGCCGGTCCCGGCTCGAAGGTGGTCGCGCTGCGAGCCTCGCCGCGCACGGCCGGCTTCCGGATCCTGGTGCCCGTGCACAACCCGCACACCGCGAAACCGCTTCTGCGCCTGGCCGCGACGATTGCCAGGCGCCGCGGCGGCGAGATCATCCTGCTCAGGGTGGTTCAGGTGCCCGACCAGTTGCCGGCGGAACTTGCGCGGGCCTCGATCAAGGGGGAAGAGCGGATGCTCGAGAGCCTCCAGGCGCTGGAGGGGGACGTCGGCGTGCCGGTCACGACAGAGGTGCGGGTGGGACGGAACGTGGGGCGCGCCATCCTCGAGTCGGCGCGCGAGGACCGGTCGCACCTGATCGTGCTCGGGTGGAAGGGCTTCACCACGACCGCGCGCAAGATCCTCGGCGAGGTCACCGACGATGTCGTCCGGCTCGCCAGGTCGGACATCATGCTGGTCAAGTTCGGTGGCGAGCCCGCGGTGCCGCGCCGCATCCTGCTGCCCAGCGCCGGAGGTATCCACGCACGGAAGGCGAAGGGATACGCGCTCGGCATGACGGACGCGAACGGCGGTGAGCTGACGCTTGCGTCGGTGGTGCTGGCGAACGCTCCGGACGGGCGCCGGGCGGACGAGGAGGAGCGGCTTGCCCGGGAACGCACCGAGTTGCCGGAGGATGCGGTGGTCACCACCCGGGTGGTCTCCGGGACCGGCGTGGCCGAGTCGATCGTCGCCGCGGCACCCGACTACGATGCAGTGATGATCGGCGCGTCGGGAGACAGCTTCTCGAGCCGCATCCTGTTCGGGACGATCCCGGAGCGGGTCGCGCGCGAGGCGCCCAGGACGGTGATCGTGCTCAAGAGCCACGACCGGGTCCGGGCCTTTGTGGGACGGGTTGCGGCGGACTGACGTGTAACGGTCGATGTCTGCGCCCGGAAGCAAGCCAGGCTCGACAGCCGACGGTCGCAGGACCGGCCGGGGCTTGTCCCGGGGCGGGTCGCGAAGGGGGCCTCTGGCGAGACCTCGCGTGCGCACCGAAAGCGGCTTCATGTCGCGGGACCGCATGCTGGAAAGAGCGATGCAGATGCGTCCCTGGGACGTGATCGTCGTCGGGGGCGGCTGCACCGGTATCGCGGCGGCCCTCGATGCCGCCGGCCGAGGGTACCGCACCTTGCTGGTGGAGCGCGGGGACTTCACCGGCGGGACCTCCAGCCGCAGCACCAAGCTGATACACGGCGGCGTCCGCTACCTCCGCCAGGGCCGTGTGCAAATGGTTTACGGCGCGCTCAGGGAACGGCACCGGCTATGGCGGAACGCGCCTCATCTTGTGGACAGCCTCCCGCTCGTAGTACCAGCGTACCGGTGGTGGGAGCGCCCTTACTACGGCGTGGGACTGATGGTCTACGATGCCTTGGCAGGCCGCCGGGGCCTGGGACGTTCGAGGGTCGTCGGCAGGCGCGAGTGCGGCAGGCGCATCTCGACGCTCGAGCGCCGCCGTTTGCGCGGCGGTGTGCTCTACCACGACGGTCAGTTCGACGATGCCCGGCTCGGGTGGACGCTGCTGCGCACCGCGGCCAACTTCGGCGCCGTGGTGGTCAACTACGCGGAAGCGGCTGCGCTGCGGGCGTCCCGGGGAAGGGTCAAGGGGTTGCACGTGCGTGACCGGATCGGCGGTGGCGAGTGGGTTGCGCTGGGCGCGGTCGTGATCAACGCCACGGGGCCCTCCGCCGATGCTCTGCGCGGGCTCGACGACGCGCGCGACGGGTCCGGGGTCGTCCTCAGCCGGGGCGCGCACATCGTGGTGAGCAGCGCGTTCCTCCCCGGCGATACCGCCGTACTGGTCCCGTCGACGGACGACGGCAGGGTGCTCTTTGCCATCCCCTGGCACGGGCATGTGCTGATCGGGACGACCGACGTGCCCGTGGCCGAGCCCGATGGCGACCCGGTGGCCAGCGATACCGAAATCGACTACCTGATCGACCACGCCAGCCGGTATCTGACGCGGCCTCTGGCCCGGTCGGACATCCTCTCCGCCTGGGCCGGGCTGCGTTCGCTGGCGGCGGTGGACGCGGGGGCGGGGGACACGGCCACGTTGTCGCGCGACCATGCGGTGAGCGTTTCCAGGAGGGGACTCGTCACCGTCGTCGGCGGCAAGTGGACCACTTGCAGGAAGGTCGGACAGGACGCGGTCGATGTTGCGGCGGAGGTGGCGGGCCTGTCGCCCGCGCCATCGGTGACGGCGCGCCTTCGCGTGCACGGGTACAGTCGGCGGAGGGCCGTGCGCGCTCCGTGGAAGGTGTATGGATCGGAGGCCGGCGCTGTGCGCGCCTTGGAGTCCGCGGACGAGAGCCTTGCCGCGCTGATGCACCCGAGCCTGCCGTACCGGCTGAGCCAGGCTGCGTGGGCCGCCCGCCACGAGATGGCGATGCGCGTCGAGGACGTGCTCGCGCGGCGGACGCGGACGCTGTTCCTCAATGCGAGCGCGGCAGTGGCGGCCGCTCCTGGAGTGGCCCGGATCATGGCGGCGGAACTCGGACACGGCGAGAGCTGGGTGGAAGACGAGGTTCGCTCGTTTCAAGGCTTGGCAAAGCGCTACCTTCCGGCATGCTGACCCGCAAACAGGAGCACATGGACATGCCCGACTCGCCCGGAAGGCCCGGGAAGGACGAATACGCCGACTTCTACGGGCCGTACATCGCGGCCGTCGAGGAACCCCTGCTGACCGGTCTGGAGCGCGACGCGGAGTCCTGGCGCGCCTTGCTCGCGGCCGTGCCGCCGGACCGGGAAGGATACCGCTATGCGGACGGCAAATGGTCGGTGCGCGAGGTGGTGGCCCATGTCATCGACGCCGAGCGGATGTTCAGCGTGCGTACGATGGCGTTCGCCCGGGGGGACCGGTCGCACTTCCCCTCATTCGATGAAAACGCCTACGCAGCGGCCTCCGGAGCCGACCGTCGCGCGCTCGCCGACCTGGCCGAGGAGTTTGCGGCTGTGCGGACCGCGACCCTGCTTCTGCTGAGGAGCTTCGAGGACGGGGCCTGGGACCGGCGCGGCGTCGCCAGCGGCTACGAGTTCACGGTGCGAAGCCTGGCGTGGATCATCGCCGGCCACTCGCGGCACCACCGGGGAGTGTTGGCGGAACGGTATTTGAATGGTTAGGGCGAGGCCCTCGGCGGGCCGCGGAGGGTGTCTTGCGACGGCGCTTCTGGCAGCGGGTGTTGTCGGCGGCTGCGACTCGGGAAGCGAAGAGGGAGTCAGGCCGAAACGCGAGATGGCAGCGGGTATCGAAGCGGTTCGACACGGTGGGCTCGCGGACTATGGGCACCCCGCGTTTGCCGTGGAACATCTCCTCGCTGTCGGTCAGGAGGGTGGCGCGCCCGAGTACTCGTTCGGGAGTGTCGCGGGGATCGATGTCATGTCCGATGGGACGATCGCGGTGCTTGACGGTCTGGCCGCCGAGGTCCGCACGTTTGCGCCGGATGGATCGTTCTTACGCCGGATCGGGCGTCGCGGAGAGGGGCCCGGCGAAATCAGCGGCGAGGGTACACTGGCGCTGGTCGCGGTGGCGCCGCGTGACATTCTGCTCCCGGACGTCATGACCTGGGCCCTGAACGTGTTCTCGCTCGACGGTGAAGTCGTACACACGGCGCGATTCGATATTCAGCAGCTCTACATCCCGGAATGGCGCACGACGGACGACCGGCGCCCGGTGGTGCGGGTGTCGACACCTGGCGCCGAAGTGGTAGCGCATTACTCGCTTTCTGGACCGGAAGGCGGCCTGACAGACACACTCGCGGTTGCCGCGCGCGCTCCCGATCTGGAGGCTTCGGACGGACGGCAGCCGTTGTGGCAGGATCACCTGGTCTGGTCTTTCGACGAGCCGGATCTGGTCGTGTCGGGATGGATGTTCACGCCGCAGTTCACCGTCCATCGGGGTGGGGAGGTGGTCAGAACGGTCTCTTGGGACCACGAGGCCGCGCGCCTCACAACGGCAGAACAGGAAGCGGTCCTCGGGATCGTGGCGTCCGGGATGGGGATGGCCGCCGCCAGCATGCCGGACGAGTTTCGCGCTCAGCTGCGTGTGCCAGAGCACCTGCCCGCCATGGCGGACATCGAGGTGGCTCGGGATCTCGTGTTCGTGCAGAGGGTTCGGCCGGTGACGGCGATGGATCTGCGCGTGATCTACACGTTCAAGGCCGCCGGATTCGGGGACCGGATCTGGGACGTCTTCTCACTCGACGGGGACTACCTCGGCGAACTTGACCTGGGTGCGCGCGCGGATGTGTTCGACATCCGGGGCGACACGATCGTCGGGGTGCGCGAGGACGACGCGGGGCTGCAGAAGGTGTTTCTCGCACGGTTGCCGAGGAGGCTCCCATGAACTTCCGCGTAATCTCCCGAGCCGAAATCCTCTCGCTGATCACCATGCACGACGCCATCGACGCGATGGCGCGCGGTTTTTCGCAACTGTCGGCGGGCCAGGTGGAGATGCCCGTCCGGGTGGTCCTGTCGTCCGGTGACGGATTCTCCCTCTTCATGCCCGCCCGCTTGGGGGCGACCGGCGGCCGGGGCGCCAAGATCGCGTCGCTTTTCCCCGGGAACCGCGACAAGGGGCTGGCGACGATCAACGGCGTGATCCTGATGATCGACGACGAAACCGGACTTCCCGCCGCGATCATGGACGCCGGCGAGCTGACGGCGATCCGGACGGCGGCTGCGGCCGGGCTCGCGGCGAAGCTGCTAAGCCGTCCCGACTGCCGGGTGCTGACGATCTTCGGCGCGGGGGCGCAGGCTCCGTGGCAGATCGAGGCGATCCGGGCCGTGCGGCCGATCGGGGAGGTGCGGGTGGTTTCGAAGGGCGGCGAGTCGGCGCGCAGGCTGGCGGCCTCGCTGGAGGGGGTCGAGGCGCGGGCGCTGTCCGACGCGGCCGAGGCGATCGACGGCGCAGACATCATCGTGGCCGTAACAACGGCAGCCGCACCCGTGTTCGACGGCTCCGGACTCCCTGCGGGCACTCATGTCAGCGGCAGCGGCAGCTTCCAGCCGCACACGCGCGAGGTGGGCGACGAGGTGGTGACCCGGGCGCGAGTCGTTGTCGAGGAGCGCGAAGCCGCGCTGGAAGAGGCGGGCGACCTGATCATCCCGATCGAGCAGGGCCTGCTGACCGCCGACGTGATCGACGCGGACCTGGGCGAGATCGTCAACGGCGACGCCGCCGAGGGGAATGCGGGCCGTGAACTGACCTTCTTCAAGTCGGTGGGCACGGCGGTGCAGGACGTGGCCATTGGGGCGGAAGTACTGCGCCGGGCCGAGGCAGCGGGAGTGGGACAGGTGGTGGGGCTGTAGGGCGCGTCGCCTACCGGATCTCTTCCAGGTGCATGGTGATGTTGAAGGGCAGGATCGGTCCGTCCACCTTCATGTAGACCACCAGTCGCCGTTCATCGTCGGAGAAGTGGATCTCGGCATTCCCGCCCTCGGAATAGAGGCTGCTGTTCGGGATGATGGGCTGCACCACGATCGTGCTGAACACACCCGCCTTTGTCTCCCGTTCGTCCTTGCGCAGGACCTTGAGGATGACCGGATTGCCGTCTTCCTTGAAGTACCTGTTGAACTCGTAGGTCTCTCCGACCTCCAAGGGCAGGGTGCGCGCAAAGTGGACGAAGGAGAGGTCGTCCAGGGGTTCCGACGTCGGCATCGTCCAGGTGGTGTCGCGGTTCTGGATCTGGTGCACACGACGCTCCTCGGGGAAGAACTCGTACTCCCGCGGCCGGTCCTTTTCGTCCTTCCCGAAACGCCGGGAAACAAGCTTCTCCGTGTCGATCCAGCTGTAGAATCGCTGATCGAGACCGTACCCCAGGACGCTTCCCTTGATCTCCAGTTCGGTGACGTAAACGGGCCTGCCGTGAATCGTGTCGATCCTGGGGACACTCATACGGGCGCTGCCGATCCCGAAAACCCCGTACTTGACCTGGTACCCGAGTTCCTCGCCGGGGCCGAAGGGAACCTCCGGAATATCACCGGCTACCGCCGAAAGCGAGTCCTGGGACAGTCCGACGGGAGTCTGCGCCGCCGTCGGGACGGAGGTCGCCGCGAGGAGCCCGAATGCGACTGTCGTCGCGGCCCTTCGGACCAACCACCCAGCACTCATGTCGATTCTCCGTTGGCGGAAGGGAACAGGCAGACCCGCACTGTTCCGCACGGTTGCAAGCACCCGTTCAAGTACAGTAGCTATGATGCCCAGGAGACAACACGCGTTGCCAATGAGCCGACTCAACGACCCCGCCCAGTCCCATGAAAACAAGCCCACTTCGCACCCTCGCCACGCTGGCCACGCTCCTCGCGGCTGTCACGCTCCCGGCCACCGGCCAGGTTCTCCCCGGCCCTGACGGCCCCGTCGAATTCATCGGGTTGGACCAGTGGAGTGCCGGCGAGCTGTTCGAAGCCATCCAGGACGTGGCTCCCGGCCAGCCCTTCCACGCGTGCGCCGCCGTCATGAAGCAGCAACTCGGATTCGCCGAGGCGGCCGCGTTCGTCTATCGGACACCGGGCGACTCCTACACGGTCGTGGTCGGGGTGGAAGACAGTGCACGGGTACGGTACCGGGCGGTCGGTGCCGAGACGGTCGCGCTGCCCGAGACTTGGGAGGCGCTGAGGGTGCTTGCAACAGACAACCGCAATCTGCGCTCGCTGGACGAGGCAGCGCGGACGATCCGCTCGCGCCGCGGACTCTTCGACAGGATCATGAGACGGTTGCTCCTCGGAACGATGGGAGTCGCCCGCGAAACCCTCAGGCAGATTCGGGAGCTCGTCGACAACGCGACGGCCGAGGAGGATCGCCGTCTCGCCCAGGAGGTGCTCGCCCGGGATTCGTCCGCGGCGTCGCGTGCGGTGGCCACTCTTGTGCTGGGCAACTTCCTCGAGGACGACACGTCATGGCACGCGCTGGCGGGTTCGCTGATCGATCCCGAGCCGCGCGTCGTCAGGATGGCCAGCAACGTGTTCAGAGGGCTGGAGACGGGTACGCTGGAGCCCGTCGACTGGTCGGCGGCCCGTAGCCACCTGCTGGCGCTCTTCGACGGAACAAATCCGTTCGCGACCGGGGACATGCTGGAGGTTCTGGTCGCCACGGACATCGCACCGGAGTTCGCGCGACAGTTGGTCCGAGAGGCCCCCGACCTGCTTCTTGCGCACGCCGGCGCCGAGCACGAACGGACTCGGGAGCCGGCCATCGCGTTCCTGCGAGCGGTGAGCGGCGAGGACTTCGGGACCAATGTAGAGGCGTGGAGGGCCTGGGCAGGCAGTCAGCCGGAAGAGCCGTAGGCCTTCAACCCTCGGTCGAACGTCTGGATGCGCGTGACGCCGCGGCGCTGACAGCTGGCGAGGTGACACAGGTCGCGAGCTTCGAGCGTCGGGTGCCGCGCGGCGAGCTCGATGCCGAGGATCACGTCGTCGCGCTCCAGTGGCCACACCTCCATCCGGGTCCGTTCGACGATCCGCAGCGCCGCGGCGAGCGCCCGGGTGCGGTCTACGGGCAGGTACGCGTGGACCAGTTCCTGGAGTACTTCGGACGACGTGGCGAGCGGCCGTTGATTCGTTATCGCGTCGGCAAAGAAGCGACGGGCCGGCTCGCGGAGGGGGTGCTCCCTTCCGACCGCGTACATCAGGACATTGGTGTCGACGAAGACCATGGCTCGCAGCGTCAGGTTCCGGACTCACCCCGTCTCCGGGACGCGCGCATGACCGCCAGATGCTGCTCCCAGTCGGGCTCGGTGCCGCAGCCCGCCTCGGCGTCGCGGTCGGCGAAGAACTGCCACACGTCACCTTCCGTGCGAAACGGTTCACTGCCTGCACGACGGTTAAGACGGTCGGCGGCGGCTGCGCGCAGCCACGCGCTCAGGGTCAGGCCCTCGCGGTGGGCGGCGGCGGCGTAGCGGGTGCGGTCGGGTTCGGAGACGACCAGATGGATTCGTGGCATGGACTGCTTCCGGTAATGTGTATCTATAATGAACAGTCACATGGAATTTGCACATGATCTGATCATGCTGCAACCACCAGTGCGCGAAACTCACCTCACCGCGTTCGAGTGCCAACCCTTCCAGACGGGCTTCCAGCGGCGGAACAAGCCGATAAAGACGGGATTGGTCCAGACCAGGGTCTTCCACACGGGCCACTTGTCGAATCGCCGACAGGAAGGAGTCACGCGCGGTTCTCGCAGGAACCGGACGTTGCGGCCGGTTCGTCGAGCCAGTTTACGGAGGCTCCAGAAGAAGTCGACGTCCTCGCCGATCCACACGCTCTCGTCGTAGCCGCCGACCTCTTCGAAAGCGTCCTTGCGACAGAACTGCGCCGCGCCTTGCACCATTCCGGTGACGCGGGCGAGGAGCCGCCAGGCGCGAAGGTAGAGCCTGACGGACAGAAGTTGCGGGCGGTAGTCGACATCCACGCCGCCGCCGATGCATGCCCGGTCCCGCATCGCCCGGCAAATCGCGACGAGGAGCGCGCGCGGCACGATCACATCTGCATCGAAGAAGACGAGCACGTCGCCCGCGGCGCGGCGCGCACCAGCGTTGCGGGCCCGTGCGATTCCTTGCACCGGTTCGTGGACGACCGCCGCGCCAAGATCGCGGGCGAGTGCCGCGGTCCCGTCCTCGCTGGCATTGTCGACGACGATGACGTCCACGCTGACGTCGGCCTGCCCGCGCAACTCCTCCGCGGCGGAACGGATCGAGCGCAGGGTCGGCCCGAGGTACGCTGCTTCGTTGAATGCGGGAACGATGATCGTGAGCTTCATGCCGGGCACACCCTGGCCATCGGATCGGCTGGTCCCCGTTACGGGCTCCGGGGTCTACGACAGGTGATCCGTCACTGCACCTCCGCTGCCTCCGCCGTCAGCACGTCCAGCATCTCCATGTAGAAGTCCCGGCGTGACCGCTGGTCCTGTGTGAGCGGCGCGACCACACCCTCGACGTCGCCCGACAGGCGGCCGATGCGGCTGATCAGTTCGCCGAACTCGCGGGACAGGTCGCGCAGCTTGGTGGCGCGGGGGCCGGTGTCGTCGTCGTCGACCTCATCGAGCGCGTCCTGGATGAGGGCGCGTTCGTCGGCGGCCCGGGTCAGGGCGTCGGCGAGTTCCAGCAGCGTGGCGGTCCAGGCGGCGCGCACGCCCGGTGACGCGTTGATGCGGGGGTCTTCGCGGACGGTGAACTGCTGTGCGAGGTCCGCCGCCATGCCGGCCTGGCCCGCCACCTCCAGCCGCGCCGTGTACGTTCCCGGAACGACGAGCGGGCCGCGCTGGAACGGTCCCGGCGCGATGTCGCCGCCGCCGCCGAGGTCGTGGCGCATGTCCCACACCACGCGGTTCATGCCCTGCCGCGTGGTGCCGGTCACCGTGGCCACGCGGGCATCATCCGAGTCCTGGATTGCAACCTCAACCGTGCCGTCCTCGGCGCCCTCCCCGAGCCAGTAGTCGATGATTGCGCCCAGAGGGGGGTTTTCGCCCTGGTAGTGCACATCTCCCGTGTGGGCCTGGCGACCCGCCCGGCGGATCTGCACGGCCGGCTCGATCGTGAAGAGGTGGGCGCTCTTGTCAACCACATCCTCCGACAGTTCCTGGAGCGCATTGATCTGATCGAGGATCCAGATGCCGCGGCCGTGCGTCCCCAGCACGAGGTCGTTCTCGCGCGGATGGATGACGAGGTCGTTGAAGGGCAGCGTGGGCATGCCGCCCCGTAGTTCGGTCCAGTGCGTGCCGCCGTCCATGGTGTAGAAGACGCCGATTTCGGCGCCGAGGAAGAGGACCGACGGGTTGCGCAGGTCTTCGCGGAGGGTCCGGAGCACGCGGTCGGCGGGCAGGTCGCCGGTGATCGAGACCCAGGTCTGGCCGTAGTCGTCGGAGCGGTAGAGGTAATTGGCGTAGTCGTCGTTGCGGTAGTTGTTCCAGACGGCGTAGACGCGGGCCTCGTCGTGGCGGGAGGGCTCGATGCCGCTGACCCAGGCGCCGTTGGGAAGGCCGGGGAAGTCGGCGTGGGCGGCGGGCCGGTCGGAGTCGGAGATGTCGCGGGCGGAGAGGTCGATCCAGCGCTCGCCGCCGTCGTGCGAGACGTGAAGGCGGCCGTCGTCGGTGCCGGCGTAGATGAGGCCGCGGCGGAGCGGGCTCTCGGAGACCGCCGAGATGGTGGGCCAGTAGGGGATGCCGTCGTCCAGCGAGGGCAGGTAGTCGTCGGGCATCTGTCCCATGATCGGGACGGAGCGCCGGTCGGTGCCCGTGGTGAGGTCGCCCAGGGCCTGCCACGAGTCCCCCCGGTCCGTGGTCTTCCACATGATGTTGGTGCCGGCGTACAGGGTCGACGCGTCGTGCGGCGAGATGATGAAGGGGCCGTCCCAGTTGGCGGGGGCCATCGCGTTGCCGAGGCGCTGCTCCTCGAAGGTGCCGACCTCGCGCCAGGTCTCCCAGTTGCGCCGTCCGGCGATGTGTCCGACGGGGTCGCCGGGGCGGATGGCGGTGCGCTCACCCGTGCGCGTGTCGAAGCGCGACAGGTTGAGGTACTGCGATTCGGTGTAGATGACGGTGTTGTTGGTCGTGTCCGCGAGGTTGATGAACCCGTCGCCGCCGCCCAGACGTGTCCAGTCGCTGTTGACGATGCCGTTCTGGCGCCATGTCTCGCTGGGCCCCATCCACGAGCCGTTGTCCTGGAGTCCGCCGTAGACGTTGTAGGGACGGGCCATGTCGACGCTGACGCGGTAGTACTGGCTGACCGGCAGGTCCGAGATGTAGAGCCAGTTGAGCCCGCGGTCGTAGGAGATCCCCAGGCCGCCGTCGTCGGCCTTCATGACGTGGCGGGAGTCGGAGGGGTTGACCCAGACGAGGCGGTCGTCGCCGTGGAGGCTCTGGGGCGGGACGGTGAAGGTTCGGCCGCCGTCGTCCGAGAAGGAGTAGCTGTTGACCATGTAGATGCGCTGATCGTCGCTCGGATCGACGGTGATCTGGCTGGCGTACATGGGGCGCGGGTTCCAGTCGCTCATCAGTTCCCAGGTGTCGCCGCGGTCCTCGGAGCGGTAGATGCCCGCGCGCCGCTCGGTGTAGGCGGTGGACGCGTTGTAGCGGTACCCCTGCTCGACGCTCACGTAGACGATGCGCGGGTCGCTGCGGTAGATGGAGATGCCCATGCGCCCGATCACGTCCTCGGGGAGGCCGCGGGTGATGCCTGGGCCGGTCAGCCGCTCCCAGGTGTCGCCGCCGTCCATGCTGCGATGGAGCGCGCTGCCGGGGCCGCCGCCGTGGAAGCCCCACGGGCGCCGCTGGCGCTGGTAGGTGGCGGCGTAGACGATGTTGGGCTGGTCGGGATCGAGTGCGACGTCCACGGCGCCGGTGTTCTCGTCGACTTGCAGGATGGGTTGCCAGGTCACGCCGCCGTCGGCGCTGCGGTACAGGCCGCGCTCCTCGTTCGGGCCCCACAGGTGGCCCATCGCGGCGACGTAGACGAGGTCCGTGTCTTCCGGGTGCAGCGCGATGCGCCCGATGTGCTTGCTGTCGCGGAGCCCCATGTTCGTCCACGTCTCTCCGCCGTCGGTGCTCTTGTAGACGCCGTCGCCCCATGACGAGCTCTGCCGGTTGGCGCGCTCGCCGGTGCCGACCCAGACGATGGACGTGTCCGCCTGGTGGAGGGCGATCGCCCCGACCGAATGCGTGCCCTCGTTCTCGAAGACGGGATCGAGGGTGATCCCATTGTCGCTGGTCTTGTAGACGCCGCCGGTGGCCGACGCGACGTAGTACTTGATCACGTCCGATTCGGCGACGGCCAGGTCGACGATGCGTCCGCTCATGACGGCGGGGCCGATGTTGCGCGGGCGGAGGCCGTCGAGCTGGGCCGTGGTGACCTGGGCCTGCAGAGAGGAGGCGCCGGTGGTCAGGCACGCGACGAGAAGCCAGGCGCGGGAACGGTTGTGCTGGGTCATTGGTATCTTGGGGGTGGGAAGACGAGTGGGGATCCGGGCTCCTGAACATCGGCGGCGCGGAGGTTCGTATCAACCGAGGGACGTTGTCGAGGCTCGCGGCCAGCGTGCTGATCGTGGCGCATGGATGCGGTGGCGACCCGGGGAGACCCGGGGGAGCTGATGGCCGCTCGGCCCCGCCGGAGGCATGGCGGCTGGACCCGGCGCCTCTGATGAGCGTCGGCCACACCGACACGGATCCGCTCTTCGAAGTGGCGGGAGTCGTGATCACGGAGCGTCACGTCGTCATCACCCAGGAGAGCACGGGCACACTGCGCTTCTACACGCACGCCGGTGTGCTGGACACGGTGGCCGGGGGTCTGGGTGAGGGTCCCGGTGAGTTCGCCGACCTTGAGTGGATGAAGCGGGCCGGTGCGCGTCTCTTCGTCTACGATTCGAACGGTCACAGGATTTCGAAGTTTGGCCTGGATGGCGTCCTGCAGAGTTCGATCATGCTGGCTCGCCCGGAGGACTACCCCGGAATCCTGACGTTGGACGTGTTCTCGGACGGGTGGGCGCTGAGCTACGCCTACGATCTGTACACGCCGACGGAACCTGCGGTGCAGCGGATTCCCCTTCCCCTGATTCTCTCCGACGAGGAGGGTACTTTCGTTGGACGGCTCCTTGAAATGGCCGGCCCGGAGACCTGGTACGAGCCCTTCGGCAACGCCGGAAGAAGGCAGATGTTCCGGTTCTTCGGCCGGGCATCTGAAGCCCTGGTCATCGACTCCCTGGTCGTGGTTTTGGAAAACGACTCGTACGACATCCCGGTGTACGGGCGTGACGGAGTTGTTCGGGACACGTTGCGCCCAGCAGTTGTGCCGGAACCGACGCCGTTGCCGAGCGATCAGGTGGCGTTCATTCGGGAAACTCTCCTCGACTCCTGGAACCTGGGCGACCGCCGGGGCGCAGTGGAGGGTTTGCTCGACGCAATGGGACTGCCGGAGTACCTGCCCCCCTACGGCTGGCTGTCGCTGGGGTACCCGAATCGCCCGCCGGCCACAGCGGCTGACGGGCTGGTGTGGGCGCTCCGCTACGGAGGAATGCTGCGGGAGGGTGCCGAACCCGATGGGCCGGAGTGGTTCGTTTTCGAGGTCGGTGTGGGCCAGGTCGCCACCCTTTCCTCGCCGGACGATGTCATCCTCCTGGACGTGGCGGGTGACCTGGCCGCAGTGCTGCGGCGCACGGACCTCGACGAGGAGATTGTCGAGCTTAGGCGGATCGTGGGGAGGTAGGGATCGTGCAGCGAACCCGGCGGCGCTCCTCCCTGATCGCATTGGGATGTGCGTTTGTAGTCCTACTCGCGCTATACGTGTACACTGACCGTTCTGCGGGCCCGGGCGGCCGATTCGATGGGCAAGAAGGTCCCGTCGCCTGGCGCCTGGACCCGGTGCCTCTGATGAGTGTCGGCGACACCGAGGCGGACCCGCTCTACGAGGTCACCGGAATCGCGATCACGGACAGCCACGTCGTGATCGCGCAGGAGAGCGAGGGCACGCTTCGCTTCTACGACCGGACGGGCACCCTCGAAAAAACGATCGGAGGGAGGGGCGGGGGCCCCGGTGAGTACGGCGGCCTCGACTGGATGCGGCGCGTCGGCGACCATCTCTTCGCCTTTGATGTCTACGGTCGTGAGGTCTCGAGATACAGCCTGGACGGGCGATTGCTTGGTACGGTCGCGCTCTCTCCGCCCGAGGAGTACCTGCCGGGACTCTCGGCATTGGGAGTGTTCCCGGACGGTTCGCTGCTGGCCGACAAGTGGTATCTGCATTGGGCGACGGAGCCGGAAATCGCGCGCGCGCCTGCGGCGCTTCTTCTCTTCGACGAACAGGGCGGGTTCGAACAGCGGCTGCTTGAGATGGCGGGTCCTGAGATCTGGTACGAACCAGTGGGCACCACCGGGATGAGGCAGATGATGCGCTTCTTCGGCCGAGTCACTCACGCGGCGGTCGTCGATTCCCTGTTCGTGGTGCTGGAGAACGACTCGTACGACATCCCGGTATACGGGCCGGATGGGGTCGTCCGGGACACGCTGCGTCCTGCGGTCGTGCGGGAACCGACACCCTTGACCCGATCCCGGGCGGATCTCTTCCAGCAAGTCGTGCTTGATTCATGGGACGCGGAACTGGGCTCGGGTCGCGGTGAAGTGGAGCAGAGCCTGGCGGCGATGGGGCCCCCCGAGCACCTGCCTCCCTGCGGCTGGTTGTCGCTGGTGAGCCCGCATCACAGCCCGATGACGACGGCGGACGGGCTCGTGTGGGCGCTTCGCTACGGTGGGCTGCCCCGCGAGGACGGCGGCATGGATGGCCCGGAATGGTTCGTGCTTCAGCCGGGCGTGGGCCAGATCGCGACCCTTTCCTCGCCGGACAACGTCGTACTCGTCGACGTGGCGGGCGACCTGGCCGCGGTGATACGGCGCACCGAACTCGACGAGGAGATCGTGGAGTTGAGGAGGATCGACGGGAGGTAGGCGTACGGCGCGTGTGGTTGCCGCCCCGGCACAGCGACGCCCTCTCGGTGTGCCGCTGGCCGGTCGTTGCGCCCGGCACCGATTCGGGGCTAGGGTAGATATGGAGTTCTACTTTCTACCCAGGGGATGCCATGGGCCTCAACATCAAAAACGACGAGACCTGTACCCTGGCGCGTGACCTGGCCCGCCTGACCGGCGAGACCATGACAGGAGCCATCACCGTCGCGTTGCGCGAACGACTCGCGCGCGAGCAGCGACGGCGCGACCTGGATGTCCGTATCGAAGAACTGCTCGCCATCGGTCAGCGCTGTGCCGAGTCCCTGGATCCCGGGCCCTCCGCCATCGAGCATGGCGACCTGCTCTACGACGATTCGGGCTTGCCCAAGTGATTGTCGATAGCTCTGCGGTGCTTGCAATCCTGTTTGACGAGCCGGATGCGAGGCGTCATGCCGCCGCAATCATGGGTGCCCACCCGTGCCGAATGTCAGTCGCCAACGTACTCGAGGCTTCCATAGCGCTAGAGCGGCGAGGGGGCGAGCCCGCGGCTCAGGACCTCGACACTCTTCTGCAGCGAGCGGAGATCGAGTTGGTGCCCGTGACGGTGGAACATCTGGAGGAAGCGCGCCGGGCGTGGCGCCGGTTCGGGAAGGGCAATCACCCGGCCGCGTTGAACTTCGGCGACTGCTTTGCCTACGCGCTGGCAAGGACGACTGGTGAGCCGCTGCTGTTCAAGGGCAACGATTTTTCCCGGACCGATGTCGACCCGGCGTAGCTGTTCATCAATGGGGAGACACCTCGCCGTCACCCTGGCCCTCGCCCTTTTGCCAACCGCCTGGGTTCCACCCGCCCAGGCCATGCAGGGCAACCTCTCGCTGGGCATCCGCGCGGGCACCCTCGGATTTGGCGCCGAGGTCGTCACGGCGCTCGATGAACGCGTCGCCGTCCGGGCCGGGGCCGGATTCCTCGGGTTCGATCTCGATCTCACCGGGAGGTTCGGGCTCGCCGGCAACCGCACCGCAGAGCTCTCGCTGCCGACCGGGCTGCTGTCCCTGGGGGTCGAGTTCTCGTTTGCGTCGGGCCGGCTGCGCGCGGGCGGCGGCATGGTGATGCGCTCCAACGACCCCGTGCACGTCATCACCTACGAGAGCGGCGCTTCGATCAACATCGGCGGGGGCGGCTACCGCTATCCGGAGGTCCTCACGGTGACGACCACGTTGATCTCCGGGAACGCCGCGCCCTACGTGCTTGTCGGACTCGGATCGAATTCGGCGCGTGGTCTCGGTCTCGTGCTGGACCTCGGCGCGGTGTTGAATGTCGCCCCCAGGTTCGACATGACCGCCACCGGCGATCCCGCGGTCATGAGTTCGCCCGGATTCCGCGCCGACCTGGAGGCCGAACGGCTGCAGGCCGAGGGCGACGCGTCATTCTTCGTGAACGCCTGGCCGGTCGTCAGCATCGGCTTGCGTTACGGCCTCGGATAGAGGGCCCTGCCGGCTCAGGGGCGTGGCTGCCGTCGACACACGCCGCTACCGCCGGTGCAGCGCCATCGCTCCCCGGATCGCCGCCAGAAACCGCCCTGCTTCCACGATCCGCGTCGCACTCCGCCCCGCCTCCCCGGAATGGGCGAAGAGGTCGGTCACGGTCGCGGACACATCGGCCCGGCGCCGCAGGAACCGTTCCAGCGCGAGGGTCTCGGTGAACGGAATCAGGTGATCCTGGCGACCGTGGATAAGGCGGACGGGGGACAGAGAGCGACCATCCAGGGCGCCGGCAAGCTCCAGTTGCGGATGCGTCGTGCGGGCGGCCTCGGTAAGAAGGAATGCCATCTCCCTGGCCCGGCCCGGCTCGGGATCCTGGGCCGCTGGCGGCGCGAACAGGCGGAACAGCTCCCGGTTCTCCACGGACACCGACTCGATCACGTCGTCCTTGAACGGATCGCTGCTCGGCTCCCATGACATGAAACCGTGGTCACCGGCCATCGCCGCGAGCCGGCCGAGCGCGCGGGAGACATCCTCCGTTCCCTCGTAGCCGGGAATCCGGTAGAGGTAGTTCGCCGCCACCACCCAGCGCCCGTATGGATCGGGCCGCAGGTACCCGGTGAGGCCCTTCCACCGGAACTGCCCCGTCAGGCCGAAGCGAACGGTGGCGAGCAGGTCGTGATAGCCACCGTAGCCCAGCACACCCCGCACCAGCCCCCGCGCGGCCAGGTCCGCCCCCGCGATCAGTGCCTGCGGGCACCCGAAGGACAGCCCCACGAGCACGACCCCCCCGGGTTGGACGTCCGGGTCGGCGCACATGTGCTCGGCGGCGACCTGGAGCGCGTGCAACGCGGGTGCCGGATCCAGCTCCAACCGGCGCCAGGCCCGGACCTCGGGGACGATCACGTCGCCACCTGTGCTGGCCAGCGCGGCCGCAAACCGCACGATCGCGGTGTGTTCGTGGCCCGGACGCGTGGCACCGTGGAGGAGCACCCACCCGGGACGCGGACGGCTCCCTGATGAGGGCCGGTACCGGGTGGCGTTCAGGATGCCGGCATCGTCCTGGAGCGTCACGCTCTCGGTGGCGACCCCCGGGAGGAGCACCTGCGACGCGGACCGCGTCCAACCCCTGGTGAAGCGCAGGGCATCCAAGGTGGGATTGGCCACGGCGGGGCTCCGGTGATGGTGGAAGGCGGCCGCGCCGCGCGCCGCGGCCGCCACAGCAATGAGGTGGCACGGCAACCCGCGCGGGCACTTTGCGGCCGCCTTGCCAATCTAGCGGGCCGTGGACAGAATCCCCCGGCGCGACGAGAGTGGAGCCATGACCGACAACGCACCGACACCTCCCTGGAAGGCAGCCGCGTGCGCTAGCGCAGGCGTGTTCTTGCTGTATGTCCTGACGCTCGCGCCGACAACGGCATGGTGGGACACCAGCGAGTACATAGCCACCGGCTACACCCTGGGCATCCCGCATCCGCCGGGGAACCCGCTGTTCGTGACGCTTGCCCGTGTGTGGTCGCTTCTGCTGGCGCCGCTGGGGCTGTCGCCGGCGGTCCGGATCAACCTGCTGGCGGCGGCGACGTCGGCGGGGGCGTTCTACTTCTTCTTCCTGATCGCGCACAGGACGCTGGTGCAGGTGGGTGCCCGGGGCCGGGAGGCGCTGGTTGGGGCGGGCGTTTCCGTTCTGGTCGGCGCGACGGCGTTCACCGTGTGGAGCCAGAGCAACGCGAACGAGAAGGTGTACACGGTGTCGCTGCTCATCGTGGCCGCGGTCAGCTGGCTCGTTCTGCGCTGGCGGGACCTGCCGGCGGGCGATCCCCGGGGGAAGCGGATGCTTGTCGCCGCGGTCTATCTGATGACGCTGGGGTCGACCAACCACCTGATGTCGGTGCTGCCGGCCGGGGCGGTGTTCCTGCTCGTCGTACTTGCGAGGCCGGGCGTGCTGGTGCGTCCGCGCTTCGTGTCCCGGTGTCTGCTGGCGGTGGTGGTGGGCCTGTCGTTCAACTTCTTCCTTCCGATTCGCGCTGCCGAGCGCCCTGTGATCAACGAGGGGGATCCGCTGTGCGATGGGTTCGTGGAGACGGCCGCGGCGATCTACACGAACGGCTATGCGGGGTGTCCGGCGCTGGCGTCGTCGCTGCAGCGCGAGCAGTACGCAAAGCCGCCGGTCACCACTCGCATGTCTCCGGTCGGGCACCAGATCCACAACTTCTACCAGTACTTCGACTGGCAATGGTCGCGTGGCATGGACGCCGACGAGCCCGTGAGCCCGGCGCGGAGTCCGTTCACGCTGCTTTTCCTCGTGCTCGGACTGGCGGGGTTCTACGTAGTGTGGCGAGCGGATCGCGAGAGCGGCGTGTACATGGGCGTCCTCATGGCCACGCTCTCGTTCGGCCTCGTGCTCTACCTGAACTTCCGCTACGGGTTCTCGCTCGCGCCGGAAATCACCGATCCGGACCTGCACGAGGTCAGGGAGCGCGACTACTTCTTCCTGCTCGGATTCGCGCTGTGGGGAGTGATGTCGGGCCTGGGGCTGTCCCGGTGCTGGCTGTGGCTGGCCGGCCGCGCGGGGAGCGCCGTCAAGGTTGCGCCCGTGCTCGCGGTGGCGGCCATCCCGTTCGTTCTGAACGTGAACTGGGCCAACCGGGCGGGCGACCATGCGGCCCGCGACTGGGCCTACAACCTGCTGAACAGCGTCGAGCCGTATGCGCTGCTGTTCACCAACGGCGACAACGACACCTTTCCGTTGTGGTATCTGCAGGAGGTCGAGGGGATCCGCCAGGACGTGACCGTGATCGTGGTGCAGTATCTGTTCACCGACTGGTATCCGAAGCAGATCCGCGAACTTACCTCGCCGGACCGGCAGCGGCCGTACGTCGCGGTGGATGGACTGCCGTTCGCCGACCGGGAGCCGCCCGCCCGCTCCGCGGTCGGCATAACCGACGATCAGCTTGCGCGGATCGGCGACGGAAGGTTGCCGGATACGCTCAACGTTCGGCTCGGCGACGTGGTGGTGCAGTATCCCGCAGGCATGACGCTGCGGCGCGGACACCGGATCGCGCTTTCGATGATCCGGTCGGTGGCCGGCGACCGCCCCGTCTATTTCGCGGGTGCGACCGGTGAGATGGCCCGCATGGGGCTGAGCGGCTGGGGCGTGCGCGAGGGTCTCGCCGTGCGGCTGCACGCTCGCGATCTGGAGGGACCGCAGCCGCCCTCGTACCGGAAGGTGCGCGAGGAGCTTGGGGGCGACTGGTTCGACTATCCGCGGACCGCACGACTCGTCGACGAGGTCTACACCTATCGCGATATCCGCACCCGCCCGATCCTCCCGGACATGTCGACCCGCAACATTCCGCTGCAGTTCTACATCATGACGGCGAAGCTCGCGGTGATCGCGGCGGCGGAAGGCGACGCGGAGGCCGCGGATCGCTACGGCACGATGTCCACCGACTTCCTGGCGGTCTACCAGGGCGGGACGGAGGCGCGGCGGACGAACTGAGAGACGGCCGCCGCTACCGGCGCGTCAGTTGTTCGCTCTGGTGGGGACCATTGTCTTGGACGCTTCGAGCGGGATGACCGGAACTTCGCCCTGGACACGGAACACGATGTCCTCGTCCCCCTCCAACTTCATGAAGATCTGAATGACGCCGTTCGCGCCTTCCTCGCCGTAGAGCCTCTCGGCGGCCGGGCCCTTGATCACCTCGATGCGGTCGATGTCGTCGGGATCGAGCTTGCTGATGCTGGGGAGTTCCAGATCCGCCAGGTCATTGATCCCGTTGATGCGAACCCCGTCGATGTATATGAGCGGGGCGTCGTCCATGCCTGACGCCCGCGCGCGCAGGAGTTCCTCCGCCCGCCGCTCCATTTCGGCTTCGGTTCTCACGATCGCCTCCTCGTCCATCGCCTCGATGAGGGCGTCCTGGACCTGGGTCGGGACCGGGGTGTCGCACGCGACGACGAGCGCACCGACGGCCAATGTCGCCAGCAGCAGCGCCTGGGCCGAATTCAGCTTTGCTCTCTTCTCGTTCATGGTTCTCAATCTCCGTTCGAGTAGACTTTTCGGTTGGGTCATCGCGGGTACCAGTGCCCAGCGGCTCCAGGACCTGGTGCCTGCTTCCAGCAGGACGTCACCGTAGTCTGCGGCCGCGACGCCGGACCCGAGGATCCGCTGGTCGCAATCCATTTCCACGGCGCTGCGCAGTCGGCGGGCCATCCACCACGCCGCGGGACTCCAGGGCAGGGTCGCCACGATCAGGCCGGCGCACAGGAGTGACAGATGGTCGCCCGTCCGAGCGTGCTCGACTTCATGCCGGATGATCACCGCCCTCGCCCGCCGTTCCAGCCGCAGGACCCAGGCCGGGACAACGACTTTCGGGTTCACGATCCCGACCAGCGCGGGGCCGAAGCTGCGGGACACGTAGACATCCGTGTCCTGAATCCACTGGCGCGGCCAACGGCGGCGGGCGCGGGCCACGAGGATCAGGAGCGTGCAGATGACGGTGAGCGACGCCAGAGATCCCGCTCCCCACAGCGCGAGCGCGGCGCGCACGGACTCCGGCCCGGTCGGAAGCGACACCAGTATGGCCGGGTTCCACATGCCCCCGGACGATTCTGTGACGGCTTCGGCGGGCAGGGGGGCCGGCGAGCCGATTGTCGACGGGGATTCTGGCGCCCGTGCAGCGGCAATGGTTCCGGCAACCGGAATCGCGACCGCCAGCGTCAGGGCCGCGAGCCACACGAACCGTCGCGGCCATCCGGCCGAGACGGCCAACCTTTCGGCCGCCCATCCGGCTATGGCGACGACCCCTCCGATCAGCGCCGCGTACAGCATCCACGCGATCATTTCTCTTCCCTCCTGCGTTCCGCCCGGTCCAGGACCGAGCGCATCCGCTGAATCTCCTCGTCGCTGAAATCCCGGTCCTCCACCAGCGTCGCCAGCAGCATCTCGGCGGATCCGTGAAAGATCTTGTTGACGATCCGGCGAAGTGCCCGTCCGCCCGCGTTTGCCGATGCAACCAGGGGCACGTAGCGGTACGCCCGCCCCTCCTGCTCGTGGCCGACCGCCCCCTTTTCCTCGAGGATCTGGAGCATCTTCAGGACTGTCGTGTAGCCGACGTCCCCACCCAGGGCGTCGCGCACCTCCGCGACCGTCCCCGATCCCTCGCGCCACAACACGCTCATGATGTCGAGTTCGCGGTCCGTGAACCCCTTGCGACCACCGTCGCGCGGCCTGCCGGTCATGAGCCGTCCCTCCCCGTGCCTCGGGTGCCCTCGGCTGCGCCACCGCGCGCGGCAGCCACCTCGGCCATTGCCTCGCGCACGCGGGCGCCGAAACCCCTGGCCATCTCCATGACTTCCTCCTCATTGACGGTCAGCACCTGTCTGTCCTCGACCACGACCCGGCCGTTGACCAGCACCGTGGTCACGTCACTCCCGCGCACCGCGTACACCAGGTGCGAATAGACCGCATACAGCGGCGTGAGGCCCGGCCGGCGCGTGTCCACCAGCACGATGTCGGCACGCTTGCCCGGCTCCAGTGACCCGATCTCGCTCTGCAGGTTGAGCACGCGCGCGCCACCCATCGTCGCCATCCTGAACACGGTTTCCGCCGGGAGCGCGGCCGGGTCGCCCAGCATGAGCTTGTGCAGCTTGGCGGCGGCGTCCATCTCGTCGAACATGTCCAGGTCGTTGTTGCTAACGGGTCCGTCGGTGCCCAGTCCCACGGAGATGTCAGCGGCCAGCGCGGCGGTGACCGGCGCGGCCCTCGCGATCCCCAGCTTCATGTTGCTTTGCGGGTTGTGAGCGATTCCGGCTCCCGATGCGGCGATCCTCGCGATGTCGTCATCCGACAGGTAGATGGCGTGCGCCAACACCGTCCCGGGCCTCAGGGCGCCGATCGACTCCAGGGCCTCGATGACCCCCATCCCGGTCGACTCCCGGGCGGATGCGTCCTCGCTCGCGTCCTCGGCGGCGTGGATCTGGAAGACCGCGTCGTACTCGTCGGCCAGGCGGACAGCGGCCTCGACCGCGTGCAGCGGGGTCGTGTAGAGCGCGTGCGCCGCGACCGCCGGGACCACGGTGGGATGGCCCAGGTAGCGTTCCATGAACTCGGCCGCGTTCGCGAGGGTCTCCTCGGGCGACGCGAAGTCGGGGGCGGGGAAGCCGATGACGTGGGGCCCGGTGACCGCCCGGATGCCCGCGTCGACCGTCGCGCGCGCCATGTCGTCGCGGAAGTAGTACATGTCGGCGAAGGTCGTGGTCCCGCTCTTCAGCATCTCGACCGAGGACAGCAGCGTTCCCCAGTAGACGAAGTCGGGAGCCACGAGTGCGGCCTCGGCCGGGAAGATGTAGTCCTCGAGCCAGGTCAGGAGTGGCAGGTCGTCGGCGAGACCGCGCAGCAGCGACATCGCGGCGTGGCCGTGCGTGTTGACCATTCCCGGGATCACGAGATGGCCGGTGGCATCGACGACGTGGACGCCGGTGGGGCGGGGATCGCCCGGTGCGAGGAGCGCGGCGATGCGGTCGCCATCTACGAGAACGCCGCCCCCGTCGAGGATCGTGCCGGGCTCGTCCATGACGACGACCGTGCCGCCGTCGATGAGGAGGCGGCCGTCGGGCGGGGCAGGGGCGGGGCCGCACCCCGCAAGCACTGCCAATGCCGTGCAGAATGTAAACTTTACTTTACGTAGTGTAATGTTTGATTTACAATAGGCGCCCCGCTGACGCCACCACTCACGAAATGTTTCGTACATAGTCATTGAGACACCTTAATGGCAAATGTGTTCCGGTGTCAACGATGACCTTCGTAGCAACTGCGTGCAAGACTGCGGCAGGTGGACTATCGACGCAGTGGCATCCAGTCGCAGTCGTCGGCGTCAACGGCGATGCGGCGGAGCACGGTCACGGCGTCGCCTCTGCCCAACACCTGTTCCAGAACCAGCAGCCTGTCACCCTCGAACCCGACGACAGGACGGGACTCCGGTGCGAGGGGCACGCGTCCGTCCGGACAGGCTCGCGTGCGGTCCGCGTCGATGACCGAAACCCACAGCGTCCCGGTGTGCAGCGGGGGATCCTCTCCCGCGAGATCGGCGTGCACGAGCAGAAAGGAGCCGTCCGGGCGCCGGTGGAGGCCAACGGTCGACGGGAACAGACTGAAGATGCTGAAGTAGGCGCCGGCTTGCCGGTGGTCCATGATCACGGGCTGGGGATCGGCGGGGGTCTCGCGCCGGTGGACTGCAGGCACCTCGAAGCGGTCGAGCTCCCGGCCGGACTCGTCTGCCATGACCAGGTACGGAAGCGGCATGAACGCCACAAGCAGCGTGTCGGCCCACTTCGTGAAGGGCAGGGAATTGAACATGCCGCCGACCGGTCCTCCCTCCCGGTACGGCTCCGGCAGGTCCACAACGGGTTCGGCCTCGTCCTCACCCAGCGTCAGCCGGCGGACAGCGCTGCGGGGTGAGTAATGAGCGCCGCTGATCCAGAGACCGTCGGTGTCGACGGCCGCCGATTCGACAAATCCCGGCAGGGGGAATCGCTCCACGAACCGGCCGCCGTTCCGTTCGAAGCGCTGAGCCGCGAAGGGATTCCATGAAAGCACCAGTATGTGATCGGCGCCGTGGGGCAGTGCGATCTGCGCCTCCTCCCATTCGCCGGGTCCCTCGCCTCCTGCGCCGTACCGCATGATCAAGCGTCCCTCTGCAGAGTATTGAAACACGCGGGGCTGCCGGTAGTCGGTGACCAGGTAGCCTCCGGCACCGTCAGGGACGACCGACCCGGGTTGGACGAGGTAGTCGTCGTCCGATTCCTCCAGCACAATCGAGTCGCGAGCCTCCACCGTGGGTTGGGCGAACAGACTGGGCGTCGGTGTCCCGGCCAACGCGAGCGCGCCGAGGCTGACCGACGCCATGGCGGCGGCGCGGGAGTGGTTGGTGGGCATCGACTCGGGCTCCTGATAGGGTGTGACGAAATCCTTCGTACACAGGTGTGATACATTGAAGCCGGTCCCGGGTTGCCGTCGGGTGTGTCAGGGGACACGTCGTTGACGGCGGCGGGCAGTGGTCCACCGAGCCTCCACCAGCCGGTTCATGACACGACAGAACAAGGTCGGCGCCACCAACGCCGGCAAGGACGACCCGCGCAGCGCGCTCCGCCGCCGTGACCGCGGCAAGGACGACACGTGGGTCGCCGCCTTCATGAAGCGGGCGGCCTACGGCTTCCTCGCCACCGTGGGAAACGGGGGCCAGCCCTTTCTCAACTCGAATCTCTTCGTATTCGACGACACCGGCGGAGCCCGGCGCATCTACCTTCACACGCACAGGACCGGCCGCACGCGTGACAACCTGGAGTCGGCCGAGAAGGTCGCATTCAGCACGGTGGCCATGGGCCGTCTTCTGCCGGCTCCCGAGGCGCTGGAGTTTTCGGTGGAATACGCGGGCGTGGTGGCTTTCGGGACGGGGCGGGTGGTGGAGGACGAGGACGAGGCCCGCACGGCCCTGCAGATGCTGCTCGACAAGTACGCACCGCATCTCCGGCCGGGTATCGACTACCGGGCGACCACGGACGACGAACTGAAGCGGACGGCCGTCTACCGAATCGATGTAGAAGCCTGGAGCGGCAAGCAGAAGGAAGTGCCCGAGGATTTCCCCGGCGCATTCAGCCTGGATCTGCCGCCGGTGCCGTTCCCGGGGCGCGGGGGCTAACACCTCGGGTCATCCGGGCGCAAGGCGAGCCGCAGCGCAGCCGGGGCGGAATCATCCCCACCTTGCCGCAGGGCCTTCCCCCGAACTACAGGGTTTTCCCTTACGAACTACAGGGTTTTCCCTCACGAACTACAGGGTTTTCCCTCTACAGGCGCCGAATTGTGCCTCCGAGATTTCAGTTGTCGCGAAAGGAAGCGCGAAACTAGCTAGGAGGTCACAGAATGATGCAGGCTGGCAAATCGACCACGGTGCCGGGTAGGTACGGCGGGTTCGTCACACTACTGACGCTCGGGATCGCGGCTGGAGCCGCTGCGGCCAAGGTGCTGCGCAAACCGCTGCCGACGAAGTCCGAAGCGACGACGGGCCCACCGCCCGGTTCGGAAGATGAGTGGCTGGGCATCGGTGGCGCCTGTCGGCCGCCCGGAGCAGGCACATGATACTGGAGATCCGGGTGCAGCGCCTGAGTCACTGGGACTCGGAGGAGCACGTCCGGCTCGTGGAGACGCAGGACATGAGCAAGATCATGGGCGAATTGACCAGGACGGCCAAACGCTATGCCAAGGTCAGGAGGGGCCATTGGCGAGCGACCGCCTGGAGCATTTCCGGTACGCCGGTCGCAAGCGTGAGTGTCTCTCCAGACACCGCCGCTGGCCCCGACGGCAACCTTCGGGCGGCTGCCGTGTGATTCAGCCCGCGTGCTTCGCGGCCAGCGCCTCCAGCCCGGCGTCGATCTCTTCCCCGGACACCCACCGCCCCCGCACCATCACCCCGGCGCGATCGAACAGGTTCGCCAAGTCGTCGAGCGGGTTCGAACCCAGCAGCACCAGGTCCGCCCGCTGCCCCGGCGCGATGGTCCCGAAGTTGCCGTCGAGCCCCAGGTGAGAGGCGACGTATTCGCCCACCGTGACCGTGCCGCTCTTCAGGATCTCGTAGTTCGACATCCCGGTCTCGGCCATCACCTGCAGTTCCCGGTGGAGCGCGAACCCGGGCACGTTGAACAGTTGCGGCGAGTCGGTTCCCATCAGGATTCCGGCTCCGGCGTCGGATAGCGCCTTCAGGATCCGGTCGCGAAGGTCCAGGTAGACCGCGACCTCCTCCGGCGGCCCGCGGCCCGCGCTCGCCCGCCTGCGCCATCCCTCCCGGGTCTCGGACGACACGTAGCGCATCTCCGGCTGCCGCAGCATCTCGTCGGCGTTGGTCGCACCGTAGAGATTCCGCCACAGGTACTGGGTCGGAACCACATAGACGTCATGCTCGATCGTCATGCGGACGATGTCGTCGAGCTTGGCCTCGTCCACCCCCCGGGCCAGCCCGCCGAGACTGATTACGCCGGCGTTCACCTGCGCCTGCACGTCGTCGGATGCGATGGCCTGGACGTAGCCGTCGAGGTGATCGACGGTCGACATCCCGGTCTCGATCGCGTGCACCAGCCCCACGTCGGCCGGAACGTGGCCGCTGTAGGTGAATCCGATCGGTTGTGCCACGGCAACCATGTGGTCCCACGTCTCCCGCGACACGCCGGGGTGGATCTTCTGCAGGTCGTACCCGGCCTCCACGTGCGCGCGGATCAGAGCCTCCGCATCGGCTGGCGCAGGTGCGGATCCGCCGTTGATAGACGGTGCGCCGACGTAGAAGTTCGGGCCCAGCACCTCGCCGCGTTCGATTTCGTCGGCGAGAGGGATCTGGTACGCGGACCCGAGCATGCCCCGGATCGACGTGATCCCGTTGGCGACGTACAGGAAGAGGATTTCCTCGACCTCCTCGCGGGGAGGATTGTCGCCGGGCGGGACGTGCGCGTGCATCTCCGCGAGGCCCGGCATCAGGAAACGGCCGGTTCCGTCGATCTCGGTGGCGCCGCGGGGCACCTCCACTTCGCCGGTGGGCCCGACCGCCGTGATCACGCCATCCTGGACGACCACGGTCTGCCCGGAAACTACGGCGTCCGATGTCATCGGGAGCACGGACACGCTCGTGAACGCGGTGAGCCCCGGCACGGTCTGGGCCTCGCAGGCGGCCAGCGCACCCACCCCCGCCAGAGCCAACATCTGCAACGTCTTCATACCATTCCCCCTGCTGCGGTTCTGGCGGCACTTGCGATGAATGCGCACGAGCCCTGATCTCTCATCATAATACGTGACGACCTGGACCATGCGCGATGAGACGGAGCGACGATGAGTTCAAATGCCAACGGGGGCCGCCGCCCCGCAGCCGCCGGCCCTACTACCGAGCGCATTGCGTCGATCGACGTGCTGCGCGGCTTCGCGGTCCTCGGCATCCTGATCGTGAACATGCAGGGGTTCGCGAGGATCTCCACAGCCTACGTGAATCCCGTCTCCGCCGGTGGGTTCGAGGGCGCCGAGGTGTGGCTGTGGTCCTTCGTCTACCTCTTCGCCGACACCAAGTTCATCTCCATCTTCTCGATGCTCTTCGGGGCGGGCGTGGCGATGATGAGCGACCGCATGGCCGCGCGGGGCACGTCCGGGACGGGTCTGCACTACCGCCGCCAGTTCTGGCTGCTGCTGATCGGACTGGTGCACGCGTACCTGATCTGGCACGGCGATATCCTCGTGGCGTACGCGCTCTGCGGCTTCCTGCTCTACCCGCTGCGCAATCTGGGAACGCGCCGGCTGCTTTGGATCGGCGGGTGTGCGGTCGCGTTGGTTGTGCCGCTATGGGGTCTGATCGGCATGTCCATGCCGTATTGGCCGCCGGAGGATCTGGCGCTGGCCGCCGTGGAGTGGACTCCGCCGCAGGAGGCGGTGGACGCGGAAATCGCGGCCTTCCGCGGTCCGTGGGCCGGGCAGATCCAGGCCCGTGCACCGATCGCGCTGACGCTTCAGACGACCGCGTTCCTGGGCTTCTTCCTGTGGCGCGCCGGCGGACTCATGCTGGTGGGGATGGCCCTGTATCGGCTGGGCGTCCTGGCGGCGTCGCGCTCAGCCGCTTTCTACCGCCGCATGGCGGTCATCGGCCTGGCCACCGGTCTTCCGCTCGCCGCCGCGGGGGTCGCCTACAAGCTACACCACGGCTTCGCCTTCGAAAGGACGATGTTCCAGGGCACGCTGTTCAACTACGTCGGCTCGGTGGGCGTCTGCCTCGGCTATCTCGCGCTGGTCATGCTGGCGGTGCAGTCGGGCTGGCTTGCGGGCCTGCAGCGGCGGCTGGCCGCGACGGGACGGATGGCGCTCACGAACTACATCGCACAGAGCGTGATCTGCACACTGATCTTCTACGGGCACGGGCTGGGGCTGTTCGAGCGCGTGGGCGCGCCGGGGAGGCTCGGGATCGTGGTCGGCATCTGGGTGCTGCAGCTGCTATGGTCGCCCTGGTGGCTGGCGCGATACCGCTTCGGGCCGCTCGAGTGGGTGTGGCGCTCGCTGTCGTATATGAAGAGGCAGCCGCTGCGGCGGTGAGGTGGGAGGGGGCGCGGGCGGTTTCCGACCCCGGGGGTGGCTTCCGGTCGCGGGGAAGGCGGGCTCAGCTTCAGCCCACGGCGATGCGATAGCGAACCACTCGCTGGACCCCCAGTTCGTCCCGCGTTACCGACCACACATGGTCGCCGTCGAAGATGGGCTCCGCCGGGCCGACCAGGAATCCCCGCGGCGTGCCCAATGTCCCCAGGTAGGTACCGTCGGGCTCGAACGTGTCGTAGCGCACAGGCGATTCCCACGTTACCGGTTTGGAACGCGGATTGTCCGGATCGTGGGCATCGTTAACGACGGGTTGTGCCTCCGTCGACAGCTGCACCCAGATGCGCCCGTCCCGGCCGGCGACAAGACCGGTAAACGGAGGCTTGGTGTCGGGGATTGCAGGTCCGGTCCAATTCCAGTCCGGTTGCGTGCGGCGAATGTTCCGAACTGTGCGTTCACGATGGTAGACGCGCTCAGCCCCCGACGTGGCGACAGGCTCGTGATCGCGTTCAATGCGCAGGACGCCGTCGTCGCGCCACAGGTCGATGCGGTAACCGGTGGAGACGCCGGTCAGGAAATCGCCGTTCGAGTCCATGGTCCAGTGGTGTCGAGCCGTGAGGGGAACGGCAACCGAGGTCGTGGACCGGCCCCTGATCGGGAAGGGAAGGCGGAACTGAAGGGACGGAGGCTCAAAGCCGCCGCCGGGAGGCGCTAGCGAGTCCAGAAGTTGTCCGTCCGAATCAATGACCAGGACGTATTGGCTGACTTTCCCGGCCGGGGAGCTGCTTGCCGCTGTGACGAGCACATGGCCGTTCCGGTCTATCCGCAGCGGCTTGACCGGGAGGACGACGGCACCCGGAGGGTACGTCCAGTGCTCGCGGTCTCGGGGTTCCGGTCCCAGTACCTTGACGAGCATGTCCGCCGGTTCGTGAGCGATGATGCGACCGTCGGGAAGCACCGCGACCGAGAAAGCGTTGCGGAGCTCTCCCGGGCCCTCGCCCCGCCTCGCCGCCGTCTCGATGTATGCTCCGTCGGAGTCGAAGACACGGATGTTCCTGGCCTGGCCGTCCAGGACGTAAACCCGTCCCGCGTCGTCCAATGTGATCGCATAGATGCTGCCGAAGAGGTACTTTTCCGGGCCGTCCAACTCACCGATTGAAACCTCGGGAACCAGTGTGGCCTCCGTTCCCCAGGCGCTTCCCGAGATGGTGCGCATGACGGTTGTGTCGCCATACGTCGCGACCAGCACATCGGGACCGGGGATCCCGGATCCCGTGTCGGTGCCACAGGCGACAAGGCCGGCGCTGACCGCTGCGACCACGAGGATCCTCCACCCGGTCACGGCAACCCGTACACCACTACTCTGGCCACATCCAGCTCGTCGCGGACGACACCCACCATGCGGTCTCCGCGGACCGCATACAACTCGACTTCCACGGGAAGATCGACCGACATCTGGTGGGTGCCGTCCGCCTCGAATGCTGCCCACTCGGTGGTCGACCGGTCCGCCTTGCGAATGCCCACCCAGATGCGATCCCGGTCGTCCACGACCAGCCCTGTGAGTGCGGGCCAGACATAGGGCGCGCCGTCCCGCAGCAACTGGCCGAACGCGTCGCTGAGCCCGTCCGCCGCCTCCTCCAGCTCGCCCCGCGTGACGGGAATCGGCGTGGTCTTGTACGAGAATGCGGTCTCCATCTGCCCGCCGAGACCCAGGATTCGCACTTCCAGGGTGTCGGAAGAGGTGTGGGCGACGCGGTTTCCCGCGAGGATGCCGAGAAACGAGCCACGTGCGAATGGGTAGCCGGCCATGCTCACGAATCCGTCGCCCCGTTGCACCAGGGCCTCGCCAGCGGGGTATTCGAACAGCACTTCATCTGCCGCACGTCCGCCCAGTTCGTGGACGTGCCGCAGCACCGCCGTCCTCGTGGAGCCTTCGTCGGACGCGTCGGCCATGTAGGGGGTCGAGGACCGGGCGATGTATCCGGCGGTTCCGGTGAGCTTCCACACGTTGAGGCCCCTTTGCTGCGTGCCCAGGGGCTGAACGTACGCGGGCTCATCGCCTGCGGGAGGGAACACCGTGATGCGCTGCAATTGCGAATCCCAGACGAGGAGGCTGTCTCCGGGGAGGATCTGGACCTGAACCGATCTGCCGAACTCCCCCGGACCCTCGCCTTCTCTCCCGATCAGGCGATTGTGGGTCAAGTCGGGATTGAGCGCGATGATAGCCGCCTCGCCCCCGTCGACGACGTAGACGTTGCCCCGGGAATCCGTGGCGGCGTGCCACACGTAGGAGAGGAAGACGTTGTCGTCCGACGTGGCCTCGAGGGTGGCGGTGCCCGCGGCGTCCCTGGCCCAGGGGCGCGGCATGGCGGTGTCGGCTCCTGCCTCCGGTTGTCCGGTGTCGGCGGAACACGCGGCGGACAGGGCCACGGCGATGAGAAGCAGACCAGCCTGAAGACGCTGTATCACTGCGAACTCCCCGTGAATGACAAACTTTGCCATTTCTCACTCCATTCTCACTCCAGGTGACAACATTCACGCCGATGCGGGTTGCGTTGAAGAGGCCCCTGGGACCGGATACGCCCATCGTGGGACGAAGATTGTGCTCAGCTCGCTTACACCGTACGAGGGTGGCGGCAACCAGGTTTTCATTGCACTCTGTAGAAGAGATCACAAGAAACCGGTTTCCGGTGACACGGCGCGCCGCAGAGCACCCATGCGCCGTTGCTCGCCCGCCGACACGGCCTGGCCGTCGACCGAAGTGGAGGTTCCCGATGCACGGACGCGCGATCCTGGCGGCTTTTCTGGGGTTCGTCACGATGGCTGGCGGAATCTCTCCCCGCCCGGCGTCCGCCATCCAGGACCTGGCAATCGCCGGTCGCGCCGGAACCCTGGGACTCGGTGCCGAGGTGGTGCTGATCGCCAACGACTGGGTCTCCCTGCGAGGCGGGGCCAGCCTGCTCGGATTCGATGCGGACATCACGTCCGTGTCCGGGCTGGAGGACAACCGCACCGGCACACTGGGGGTGCCGAAGTCCGTGTACACCTTCGGTGCGGATATCGCAGTCGGGAACTTCCGGATCGGCGGCGGGATGCTGTACAAGAAGCACGACCCGACCTATGCGATCACTCTGGGGAGCGGTGCGGAGATCGACATCGGCGCCAACACCTACACGGAGCCCGAAGTCACCCAGCTAACGACGACCCTGGTCTCCGAACCGTGGGCTCCGTATGTGCTGCTCGGCTTTGGTCAGCACGCGACCAGGGGCGTGGGGATCTTCCTGGACGTGGGCGTCGCGTTTCTCGAGCAATCGGATCTCCGGATGAGCGCCACCGGGGATCGCGCGGTGCTCGACTCCCAGAGATTCCGCGAGGATCTGCGGGCCGAAGAACGCAGCACGCTGGAAGACGCCGGCGACCTGAAGAACTACTGGCCGATCCTGAACCTGGGACTGCAGTTCGCGGTCGGCGGACGGGGGCGTCGTGGAGGGTGGTGACACCGGTCCTTCCCTGACCCGCGAGGAACTGGCCCGCTACGCTCGCCATCTCGTCCTCCCGGAGGTCGGAAAAGCCGGTCAGGAGCGTCTCAAGCACGCGCGTGTACTCCTGGTCGGGGCCGGGGGACTGGGTTCGCCTGCGGCGCTGTACCTGGCCGCTGCGGGGGTGGGGACGCTGGGCATTGTCGATCCGGACGTGGTCGACGTCACCAACCTGCAGCGGCAGATCCTCCACGGAACCGGCGGCCTGGGCGCCCCCAAGGTGGATTCGGCTCGCGCGCGTCTGACCGACGTCAATCCGCATGTGCAGCTGCAGACCGGAGCCCTGCGCCTCTCGTCCGCGAACGCCCTGGAGATCGTTGCGGGTTTCGACGTTGTGGTCGACGGGAGCGACAACTTCCCCACCCGGTACCTGGTCAACGACGCGTGCGTGCTGACCGGCAAGCCGAACGTCTACGGTTCGGTGTACCGGTGGGAAGGCCAGTTGTCGGTGTTCGCGGCCGATGGAGGCCCGTGCTACCGGTGCCTCTTCCGTGAGCCGCCCCCTCCGGGTCTGATCCCCAACTGTGCCGAGGCCGGGGTCTTCGGGGCACTTCCGGGGGTCATCGGGGCCGCCCAGTCCATGGAGACCGTGAAGCTTCTCCTCGGCGTCGGCCAGCCGCTGGTCGGACGCCTCCAGATCTTCGATGCGCTCAGCTACAGCTGGCGGGAGCTGGAGATCCGCCGCGATCCGGACTGTCCCGTGTGCGGGGACCAGCCGACCCAGACGGGGCTGATCGACTACGAGGTCTTCTGCGGGGTTGCGCCGGAGGTGCCGGCGGACGAGTCCGCGGTGGGCAGCGTTGAGGCGGACGAGTTGGCAGGGGTGATGGCGGGCGATCCGCGTCCGTTCCTCCTGGATGTCCGCGAGCCCATGGAGTGGCAGATGATGAACCTGGCGGAACTGGGAGCGGTGCTCGTGCCGATGGGCGAAGTCGGCGAACGGCTGGAGGAGATTCCGCGGGACCGCCCGGTGGTCGTGTACTGCCACACCGGTGTGCGGAGCCTGAAGGTTGCCGAAGCGCTCGTCGACGAGGGATACGAGGACGTGCGGAACCTGGAGGGCGGAATCGTGGGCGTGGTGGGTTAGCGCGTTTGCATTGCCCGGCGCCAGGGCAACTTCTGGCCGCTTTGGTGTATCTTCCGAACATGCGATTCCCCACTCTCATCCGGCCGCTCCTTTTTGCCTTCGTCCTGGCCGCTTCCGCGGGCCCATCCTCGTCGCTTGCGGGGCAGGTCACGCCGGCGGACTCGGCCGCGGTGCTGCTCGCGACCGCAGCGGCATTCGAGGCCCAGGGAGAGAGGGACGTTGCCGAGGCATTTGCAAACGGTCGTGCATCCTACTGTGACCGTGTGACTTACGGAATTCGGAGATCCTGTTACCGCTGTTTGGTTCCCGCCGTTTGGATTATCGGGCGTCAACCTCGCGGCGGCGGCTGTCCAGAGCCGTCCTGAGTTGTACTTCGTCGGCCTGCTGGTAGCAGCGGAGAATGGTCTGTGCCTCCTTCCAGCCGCCGAGATCGCAGAGCACCTTGAGCGGGACGTTCATGAGGTCGGACGCGAACTTCCGCCTCAGCGAGTGCCAGCCGCGACCGCGCGTGGGTTCGAGTCCGGCCAGCGTCTGGGCCTTCCTCCACCAGTACCCCACGAGCGTCCGGCCCGCGCACTGCGAGGGATCCCTCGGTGCGGGGAGCACCGGCCCGTCGCCGGTTCCGGCGCTCAACGCTCGCGCCTCCTCCAAGGCAGCCAACGCCTCGGCGGTCACGGGCGTGGTGTGCTCGTAGCCCGTCTTCTCGTGCTTCGCGCGCCACCGCACCGCTTTGCCCTCGAAGTCGATGTCGCTCCACCGAAGCTGGCGGATGGCACCGATCCGGTGTCCCGTTTCGTGCGCGAGCACGAGGGCGGTGCGGAACTGCCAGCCCACCTCCGTGGACACCCTCAAGAGCGCGCGGTACTCCTTTTCGGTGAGCACGACCCGGGTGGGGTTCTTCTCAATGGGCTTCCTGAGACCCTGGAGCGGATTCCTGTCCAGCATCGGGCGGCCCCGCTCGTCCTTCGATCTCGCGGCCCAGTTGAGCACCGCCATCAGGAACGCCAAGTCGTATTGGATCGTCCGGTTCGACACGGGCCTGCCCGAGATACCGATCCTGCCCGCGCGCCGCGCCACGATGAACCGGTCCCAGTCCCGCTGGGAGAGCGTCGCCGCTTCGCGGTCCCGTCCGAAGAACCGGAGGAACATCTCCGTTGAAGACCTGTCGTGTCGCCGGGACCGTTCGCCCTTGGTCGGCGTCACCTCCTCACCGTAGCTGTCAAACAGCGTGCCCAAGTCGAGCGGCTCGGGCTCGGCTTCCGCCTTGCCGTTCAGGTCCGGGGCGGCGAACCCGGCGGCGAATTCGTCCGCCTGCCGCTTCGCCCTCGCCCAGTCGCGGTGTCCGAGCGACCGGGTGAGCCTTCGCCCGTTCTCGCGCCACTCCACCTGGAACAGGCCGGTTTTCGGGTCTGGGAACACCCTGACCCGGTTCCGGCCCCACTCGCCGGCGCCGTAGCTCCGGCGGCTTCTTCTCGTGCGTGCCATCGTTCGATTCCTCTCGTTCGATGGACTGCACGATCTGCGCGATTGAAACCTCGCGACGACGGGGCGCGTCGTCCAGACTGACTGAGTTGGTGCCCCGGCCGACTTTCGGGCGGGCGCGCCACGGGGGCGCTGGTTTCTGCGGTTTGTGGAGGAGCCA